>CAJMNI010000006.1 GCA_905214735.1 uncultured bacterium
ACGGATTAAACACTCGGCTCCTCGGAGCCGCTAAAAAAATAACCGAAGTATTGAAAAGGAAAAACAGCAAATTATGAAAAAGCGCGAAATAATCACTGAATTCGGGGAATTTCAGCTCGACGAGCTTCCCGACGACGAGCGCAGGCTCGTGGAGCAGGCGAAGCGGATGACTCAGACCAGTCATGCTCCCTATTCGAAATTTCATGTAGGAGCGGCCATTCTGATGGCCAACGGCGAGACAGTGCTCGGCAGCAATCAGGAAAACGCCGCCTTCTCAGCGGGCACATGCGCGGAGCGCACGGCCTGCTTTCACGCCTCGGCGCTCTATCCCGGCGTGGCGATGAAAAAGATCGCCATCGCAGCCTGGACGCGCGAGCACAAGCCTGCCGACGCCTCCGACGAGGAATGCTTCCAGGACTCCCCCATCTCCCCCTGCGGCGTCTGCCGCCAGGCCCTGCTGGAATACGAGAACCTCTACGGCCCGATCCTGGTGATCATGTATGGCCGCGAGAAAACGGTGGTGATGCCCTCGGTTGCCTCCCTTCTCCCCTTCTGCTTCACCGAGTTCTGATTCCTGAACGGTGCGTCGGAGGGATGATTGCGGAAGAGTCCCGGATTAAACCTTTTCCGCTTTCATCGGTTTAATTTATAAGCGGCGCTAACTGACGCGCCGGTAATTTGCAAGCGGCGCTAACTGACGCGCCGGAAAACATCACGGATATGAAAAAGGCAGCATTCAGAATATTTGCAGGGATGGCTCTTCTGGCCGCTTCGTTCGGCCTCACATCCTGCGACGACGATCCCTGGTATGATGACTGGGGAGGCGACTACTATCCCCCGAGCGGCTGGAACGACACCTTCTACGACTCGCGTCTCAACGGCTACTGGGAGCTGATACAGTATAACAGCTATCCGGTTCATCCCGACGACGCCAACTGGTTTTATTTCCACGGCAACGGCCGCGGAGAATACTTCTATCTGCAGAACGGCTACGAATACTCGCAGCGGATGAGATACTGGTGTCAGAACTCCTACTCGGGCGCGTCGCGCTATCAGATCAACATCCAGTATGAGGACGGGAGCGCGGAGACCACCAACTATTGGTTCCCCGACAACAACACGCTCATGATGCAGTGGATGACAGCTGGCGGCCGCACGGAGACCTACGTCTACGACCGCGTGGGCTACGCCCCCTGGTGATCAGACGTTGAAGAGGAAGTGCATCACGTCGCCGTCCTGCACCACATAATCCTTACCCTGGACTCCCATCTTTCCTGCCTCCCTCACGGCTTTCTCGCTGCCGAGGGAGACATAATCGTCATATTTGATCACTTCGGCGCGGATGAAGCCTTTCTCGAAATCAGTGTGGATGATTCCGGCGGCCTGAGGTGCCTTGGTGCCGCGCAGGAAGGTCCAGGCGCGCACTTCGTCGGGTCCGGCGGTGAAATATGTCTGGAGGTCGAGCAGCGCGTAGGCGGCGCGGATAAGACGGTCTACGCCGCTCTTCTCCAGTCCCATCTCCTGCAGGAATTCCTGACGCTCCTCCCAGGTGTCGAGTTCGGCGATCTCGCTCTCGGTGCGGGCGGCCACCACGAGCAGGCGGGCATCCTCCCCCTCTATGGCCTTGCGCACTCGCTCCACATATTCATTCCCTGTGGCGGCCGAAGCGTCGTCGACGTTGCAGACATACATCACCGGCTTCGACGTGAGCAGGAAGAGGTCGCGGGCGAACTTGCGCTCCTCCTTTCCTTCGATTTCCACGCTGCGGGCCGGTTTTCCCTGCTCCAGAGCCTCCTTGTAGGCGCGGAGCACCTCGAGCTGCATTGCTGCCGACTTGTCTCCGCCGGCCTTGGCGGCCTTCTCGGTCTTGGCAAGGCGCGAATCGATCGTCTCCAGGTCTTTGAGCTGGAGCTCATAGTTGATCACCTCCATGTCGCGCACAGGGTCGACCGAGCCGTCGACATGGGTGATGTTGTCGTCGTCGAAGCAACGGAGCACGTGGAGAATGGCGTCGGTCTCGCGGATGTTGGCGAGGAACTTGTTGCCGAGGCCCTCCCCTTTCGAGGCCCCTTTCACGAGGCCGGCGATGTCGACGATCTCCACCGTGGCGGGAACGATGCTTTTCGGATTGCATATCTCCACGAGCCGCGTGAGGCGGTCGTCGGGCACCGAGATCACGCCGACGTTGGGCTCGATGGTGCAGAAAGGAAAGTTTGCCGATTGGGCCTTGGCGTTGCTAAGGCAGTTGAAAAGGGTGGACTTGCCCACATTGGGGAGACCCACTATTCCGCATTTTAATGACATTTCTGAATATTCTTAGATGCCCCGCCGGCGTTCCGGCGGGGTGTTTTGATTTCTGAATCAATGGTCTGAATTGAAGAAGATGGCCTCTTTCTGGAAGCGGGCCATGAGCACTTTGTCGGCCCAGCCGGAGCAAGGGGTCACGCTGATGCCGAGGGCCTCCTGGAGGATATAGTCGGGGATCGGGGCGCCGGCGTAGATGGAGCAGATCACTCCTCCGGCCAGACGGGGAATCACCTCGTGGATCGTATAGCGGTCGCGGTCGCGGTCGTAGAGGAACTGCACGGTTACCGGGCCGGTGAAGCCGAAATGGCGCACCACCCGCTGCGTCTCCTCGATGAGCTGCGGAATCTTTCGCGTGATTGTGCGCGTGGACTCTCCTCCCATCACCTCGAGGCGCTCGCGCGGAACGGTCACCAGAATCTCGCCGCTTTGCGACACGTAGGAGTCGACCGTAAACTCGCGGCTGTGCTCGATATATTCCTGAAGAAGATAATTGTCGATGTCGGGGAGTTGCATCAGGTCGTCGACGTCGTGGAAGATCTTGATTCCGCGCGACGAGCCGCCGTGGCGCGGCTTGGCTATGGCCGGCATCTCGTTGTCGATCACCGAATATGTGCGGGGGATCGGGAGTCCGGCCTCCTTGAAGGCGCGGGCGGCCTCGATCTTGTCCGACATTCGGGCGGTGACCACCGGATCGGAAATCGGCACGAACACCTCGGGGAAGCGCTCCTTGCAGAGGGCCGCCGTCGACATGGCGCCGTTGACGAAGGGAAGGATGATGTTGACTCCATATTCGCCGATCACGCGGGCTATGTCGTCGAGCACCGCCGGATCTTCCCAGCGCAGCCCTTTCACAACTTTCCCCTCGAGGGCGATGGGGACTTCGGTGTCGAGCTCGTAAGCCACGATTTTCACATTGTAGCCGAGGCGCTGTCCGGCGCGTTTGAGGAGATCGGCCATCGACACGCGGCGCGATCCGCCGAGCATCATTACGGTGAGTGTCTGGGTTGTAGCCATTGTTTATTCGGAATATGTGTCGATGTGGCGCTCTTTCTTGTCCTGGAAGATTTCCGCTATGGTCAGGAAGATTCCCGACTCCTCCACATCGCCGAATTCGGTATTGATCGCCGTGCCAAACATCCTCATCGTGGGCGAAAGGGCCATGTAGGCGTTGACCAGAGGCGGAATGCGGCGCCCGTGGGCGCGCACAAACGAGTTGACTATGCGGAGGTCTTCCTTGAAATCGGTGCCCGAGAGAAGATTCATCACTTCGGGAGTGTCGGCGCGGCTCGAAAGCGGCGTGATCGGCACCACCAGATTGTCGGGATCGGGAAAATGCTTGTGCATGAAAGCGAGGATAAGGTCGCGGCATTCAGCCCCGTAGTTGGGATACATGGTGACCTTGCCGAAGAGATGCTTGATCTGCGGATATTTCACCGTGAGGGCGCCGAGGCCGTCCCAGAGATTGTCGAGCGCATAGATCGTCTTGGGGCGGGGATGGTCTTTCTGAGTGGTCTGGTAAGCGGGCACCACGAAAGAGCGTCCCAGCTCGATTGTCTCCGGCAGATAGTCGCGGAGAAACCGGTCGGAGAAGCGGAACATGTGGGAGGTGGCTATCCGGGGCACCCCGTTTTCCATCCTTATGTCTTCGCCGAGAATGAAGCGGTAGCCGCCGATTATCTCCTCCCCTTCCGGATTCCAGACGATCATCTGCCGGCAGGGCACAGGCATGGTGTCGAATTCGTCGATGTCGCATGAAAGTCCGGTGCCTCCACCGGCGTCGCGGAAGGAAATCTCGCGCAGGCGTCCGATTTCCCGCATAGTGTTGGGGGCGTTGAAGGCGTCGACCACATATATTTCATTGTCTCCCTTGTTGGAATGGCGCAGAAACCTGTCGGCGGTAAGCTCCGCTTTGATAAGGGCCGGATCTATTTTCTCGATAATGGGCTGCATAGTCGGAATGAACCGGAATCGCGCCCCTCTCCGGAGGCCGATTCCATTTCTAATGCAAAATTAATAAATAAATTCCAAAGATTCCCCTGATGCTCCAAAAATTCCGGAAAGCCAGTTGGCGGCGCGGCAAACTTTTATCCTTTTTCCGCCTGCTTCCAGAACTTTCTCCTCCCCCTCCATGATGACCAGCGTGAGGTTGGCGCAGCGCAATTCTTCGGCCCCACGCAGAAGTCCGTTGATTTCCCGCCGGTAGAGTTTGGCCGACGGATTGCGGAAATCATAGCAGACCTGAACCAATTCCTTTACCTTTTCACGCTCGACCACCACAAAATCCACCTCATATTCCCGGCTTTTTCGATAGTAATAGAGCCGGTCGGTCTTTTTGTCGTTTCTGTTGAGCAATTCCAGGGCGACGACATTCTCCAGCCGCCAGCCCAAAGCCTCCCCTTGCAGCGCAGCTTCATGACTGGAGACAAACGAGAGGTCAATTGTGTATGACTTGGCGATGCTTCTTCTTTCCGCGCTCTTCCATGAAAACTTGTTGACCGGGCATATCAGAAAGGCGTCCGACAGATATTTCAGATAATTGTCAACTGTATGCGTCGACTTGATGTCAAGCTCCTTTGCGAGCCCTGATGACGGAATCTCCTGGCAGAAACGGTCGATTGCCATGTTGGCCAGCTTCCAGATCCTCTCTTTATAGCGGATCTTATGCCGGGCGCAAATATCCTTGTACACTATCGTATGCAGCAACGACGAAGCATAGCTCTGCGGCTCCTCCCCTTCTGTTATTTCAGGGAAGCCTCCCGCGAAAAGATATTGGTCTAACGCGCGTTGTCTGAGGGCTTCGCTCCGGGTGGAGAGGCCTGTGACATCAACTCTTTTTGCCTCGCAATATTCGGAAAATGAAAAAGGATAGAGCCTGATCTCGTTGTGGCGTCCTGCCAGATGAGTGGTCAGGTCGCTGCTGAGAAGGTTGGCGTTGCTTCCGGTGATCAGAAGTTTCATGCCCTGCCGCAGCAGGCGGTTGACAAACAGTTCCCATCGCGGAATGTTCTGAATCTCGTCAAGCAGAAGATGACGGAATTCTCCGTTGATGCGGTAAAGGGTCTCGAGCAGGCTGTCGAAGTCGGATGGTTTCAGATCTATGAGCCGTTCGTCGTCGAAATTGACGTAACCGAATTGCATACCTGATTCAACCAGAACTTTCTTGCACAGTGTCGATTTGCCGCAGCGTCTCACTCCGATTACAACTTGGGCGAGATTGCTGTGAAGATTTATCTGCCCTTCCTCCTTGCGCTTTACCAGCACAGAGGGGTCGAAATTCAGAATTTCGTCTCTTTGATCGCTTAATATTTTGACAAAATTCATAATCTGTTGATTTTAAGGGCAAATATAATCCAAACTGCACAAATTTGCAAGTTTTGGATTTCCAAACTGCACAAATCTGCAAGTTTTGACCCTTTCAAACTGCACAAATCTGCAAGTTTAGGTCAGAGGATGCGGAGGGCGCGGAGCTCGTCGAAGATTTCAGTGCCGCTCATGCTGCGGCGGCGCGAGAGGGTGCGGGCGAAGTCTTCGATGGCGGGATGAAGCCGCGGGTTGCCGAAGATGCGCTGCATATAGGAGGTGGTTTTGCGGTAGATGCGGTCGATTTCGTCGGCTTCGAGCGAGCAGGAGTCGCGTCCTTCGGCGTCGATCTCGTCGTGGACGCGGTTCATGATGTCGCGGGGAATCTCGCGGCCGAGCCTTACGAGCGAGCGGGCCATGACATTCGACACCACCATCGCCGAGGTGAGATAGAAATTATTGAGCGTGTGGTTCCACGAGGCTTTCGGCGATACCGACGGCGAGCCGCAGAAGTAATAATAGTGGGAGAAAGTCACCATCGGGCCGTCGGCGTCGAGCGAGACGGATGCTATTTTGTCGATGGCGTCGAGAGCGGCAACGGAGATGGCCATCCCCGCGAGCCCGTAGGCGCGGTCATCTTCGTTGGCATATTCGAGTGTGAGAGCAGGATTGTCCATAGTCATATCAATGAGGGTCGGAAATGCCTCCCGCCGGCGTTCCGGCGGGGCATTCCATATTTTAAACGCCGCCGGGGAGGCTAATGTTTACCCCCCGGCGCGCGGTCAGAATTTGCATGATATTCCGGCGGAGAGCGAGAGCCGCTCCGTGGGAAGTCCCGGGAGCATCTGCACGCTGCGGCAGAGGAGGTTGACAGCGTCTATGCGCACCGAGAAGCGGTCGGTGATCCCGTAGGAAGCGCCGAAGTTGAGATTGGTGATGTCGGGCAGACGCTCGCCGCCGCAGCTGCGCACTCCGCGGTAGACATAGCCGAGTCTGAAGCGAAGCGTCGACCAGGGATTGGTCTCGGCCTCGATGTCGGCGGTCCAGCGGGGAAGGTCATAGCCGTTGAAATAGGAATTCTTGCCGCTCTGGGGCTGATAGTTCCCTTTTGCGGTGATCTTGAAATAGCGGCCGGAGTCGTAGCCGAGGTTCACCCCTATGGTATAGCCCGACAGATCGATGCGCATCTCGTCGTCGAGCATGCCGCAATAGTCGGCGCCGGCGAGCCTGCGGGCGTCGGCGATTCCGAAGTCGGGGTCGTTGAGCATCGGCATGTATAGGCCGCCGAGCCATTGGTCGCGGGCGATGCGCCAGCCGAACTCCACTCCGGCGTTGAAGCCGGAGAAGGGGCCGAACCCGGCTCCGACGGTGAGGTCAAGGGGAGCGTAGACGGGGCGCGTGGAGAGGAGCGCCGGCATCTGGTAATAGTTCCATTCGGCGCCGCCGGCCAGAGTATGGAGCGAGGTGCCCCCGAGGGCTCGGAGGAAGAGGGCCACGGGACCTCCCTTGTAGTCGACTGTCACGGCGGGAGCGGCGTGGAACGTGGAGTATTTGTCATAGCGCGGACCGCAGTTCATGGCGAAGTCGAGCCGGGCGCCGAGGCGGATGTTGACGTTGCTGCGGCAGAAACGGTAGTAGGGGGTCAGCGACACGAGGCCGTAGTTGCGGATGTCGGCGATCTCCGAGTCATAGACGAGCAGGCGGGAGTCGAGGTCTATGCCGAGCGCCGAGCTCGCGGAGGTCGGGAAGTTGACTCCGGCCTCGAGACTGATGTCGGTCTCGCGCGTACCGCCGAGGTGCTCATCGCCGGGGAGGGGAAGGGCGCGGTAGCCGAAATAGCGGGCGCCGAGAGCGGCGGAATATGTGATGTTGTCGAGCGCGGCGGGCGACGACCAGCCCACGCGGGCCGCGATGTCGTTGAGCGTCTGCGTCGGGGCGTCGAGGGTCCCGCCGGCCGGAGCGTCAACGGGAGCGTAGCCGTAATAGTTGAAGCAGCCGAGATGATAAGAGAGGGAGGCGTCGAGGCGTCCTTTCCCGTCGAAGATATGGCTGCCGTAGAGGCCGATAGTCTCGTCGTAGAGCTCGCGGCGCACGTTGTCGGTGGCCTCCGAGAGATGCGGATGGAAGAGCGACGTGGAGCAATGCTGGAGCCTTGCTCCGAAGGTCGATTTGTCGGTGTCGATGAAGCGGTAGCCGGCCGAAAGGGAGGCGTTGAGGTAGCTCCCCATGTCGAGGGCCACATATCCCCGGGTGCGGTCGGAGAGGCGCGTGTCGCGCCAGCCGGTGGCCGGAAGCGGCAGGGCCTGGGGCACGAAGGCGGCCGCCACGCCGCGCGTGGAATAGTCGAGAGGCACCGACTCGACAGTAAACTTGTCGCGGGCCGGGAAGACGGCCACCCGGTCGCGTGGAATGAACTCGGGCACGTAGTTGCCTTCCACCTGGATGGTCTGGTCGTATTGGGCGGCGGCCGGCAGGGCCGACGCCGAGAGGAGCAGAAGGAGTATATTGCGTGAAAGTTTCATTATTTCAGTTTTTTGAGGCGTGATGAGATCATCTGCTTGATATCGCTTTCGTCGCCGGGATAATTGTCGCGCAGGGAGATGAGATATTCCTTTGCGAGATATCCTTTGCCTTGGGCGGTGTAGACGTCGGCGAGCACGATAAATCCGCGTGCGAGCCAGTATTCATGGGGCGTGCCGGCATCGGTGAAGTCGGTCATGAGCTGCTCGGCCTCCTCATATCGCTTGTTTTTCAGCAGGAGCTCGCCGAGGGCCACGGCTGCCTTGGCGCCTGAGAGCGAGGCGGGGGTAGCGGCGAGGCGGCGGTAGATTTCCTCGGCCTCGGCTCCGCGCCCTTTGGCGGCGAGGGCGTCGGCGGCGTAAAGGTCGATGTCGGCGAGCTCGTCGGCGGTGAGGTCGTCGGCATGGCGGATCCGCTCTGTCACTTCGATCACGTCGTCCCAGCGCCCGGCGGAATGCATGGCGGCGGCCATTCGGAAAAGCTCGTCGATGTCAATCTCGGCGCCGGTGCCGATGCGTTTCTTATAAGTGTCGGCGGCAAGGTCCGACTGGCCGGTGACCTGATAGACGTCGGCCAGTTCGGCGAGCGTCTTCTGCATCCAGCGGCTGTCGGGGAATTTGCTTTCGATCAGAGTGAGGTCGGCGATTTTCCCCTTGTTGTCGCCGGTGAGACCGCGGATCACGGCGCGGCGGTAAAGGGCGTAGTCTGTGTCGGCGGCTCCGGCGCTGATGGCGCGGGTGAAGAGCGCCGAGGCTTCGGAGTAATTGCCGGTGTAATAATAGCAGTCGGCGCAGCGGATCGTGGCGTCGTCGGCCATTCGCTGCGAGAGGGGATTCCGTTTTGTGGCCAAGGCCTTGGAGAAGGCCTCGGCAGCGGCGGCATATCTGCCGAGCTTATAGCGGGCGTAAGCGAGGTTGTAGAGGGCCAGGGCGGTGTTTTCCGAGCGCGGGGCGGCGTCGAGGAAATTCTGATAGCTGCGGGCGGCGTCGCCGAATTTCCCGAGGGCATATTGGGCGTCGCCGAGCCAGAGCGACGACTGGGCGGCCAGGCGGCTGTCCTGCCGCTTCATCGAGGCGGCCGCGGCGAGATGGCGCTCGGCGTCGGCCGCGCGACCGTTGGCCAAGGCTTCCGTGCCCAGCTCGAAGAGTATCTTCTGCTTGAGCTGGAGCTCTTTGCTGTCGGGAGAGGGAATGGCGTTGACCGCCTGAAGGGCGCGCTGATAGTTGTGCTCGTTGAAATAGGCGGCTGCCAGATACGACTCCACTTTGGGAGCGAAGTCCGATTTCGGATAGCGCTTCACGAAGTCTTCGAGCAGACCGGCCGAGGAGGAGAAGGGGACGTTGCCGCCGCGCGTCACGGCAGCGGCGTAGTTATATAGCGCCGACTCGGTGACTCGGTTGTCGATGTTCATTTTGGCGGCTTTCTCGAAGGCCATGGCTGCGGCCGAGGGATTGTCGCTGTGGAGATAGCACTGTCCGAGATATAGGAGAGCCCCCTGCCCTATCTCGGAATTGATGCCGCTCACTTTCGAGAAGCGGGAGGCGGCGAGGTCGTAGTCGCCCCCGGCATAGGCGATGGCTCCGGAGGCGTAGAGGGCGTCGGGAGCCGGATTCTCGGCCGCCTTGAGATAGGCGTCGAGATAGCGGGCCGCGGCGTCGTTGTCGCCCTCCTTGAAATAAGAGAGGCCGACGATGCGCTGCGTCTCGGGCACGAGTTCGGCCACCGGGTCGGATTTCAGCAGCTTGACGCCGCGCGAGATCACCTTGCCATATTGGCTGCGGGTATATTCGATCTGCGCCATATAATAGGCGGCTTCGAGACCTTTCTCCCCTTCGGGCACGCGCTCGAAGCGGTCGTAGGCGCTGTTGAAGTCGCCGTCGATATAGTCGAGATAGGCGGTATAGAAATTGGCGGCCGTGCTGTAGGCGGAGTTTTCGCCGAGCTCGCGGAGCAGCGGACGGGCCTCCTGATAATGGCCGGTCTTGATGAGCGAGAGGGTCTTGCGGTAACGCAGAAGGAGGCTGCGGTCGCGGTTGAGGCGGGCGTCGTCGACGTCGTTGTAGGCTTCGAGGGCGTCGGGCCAGTCATGGCGGAAGAAATAGAAGTCGCCTATGGCCATCGCCGCTTCGGGAGCAAGGGGCGAGGCGGGATAATCTCTGCGGAAGTCGATGAGCAGGCTCAGGCATTCCTCGGAACCGCGCTCGTAATAAGCCTCGGCGAGCATATACATGCATTCTCCGGCGAGCTCGGGAGTGAGCTTGATTCCGCGTGTGGCCACGATGTCGAGCTGGTCGATCACGCCGGCGTAGTTGGCATCGGCGCGGAAAGCCCGGGCACGCTCAATATATCCCTCGGCGAGCGGTGAAAAACGCTCCGGAAGGATGGCGTTTTGCGCGCCGGCCGTGAGGGCGATGCCGACGGCTGTTGCCGTGATTAATCTTTCTAACTTCATATATCGGAGTTGATGATTGCTGATGTGATTGCTATCAAACTGCAAAAATAGACAATTTCGCCGTAATTAGAAAATAAAGCCGGGCATATCTTCGCGAATCGATATGCCCGGCCCGGGGAATTTTTGGTTATACTATTTTACGATAAACTTGATGCTTTTCGAAGCGCGGGCGCCGTCGGCGGCTATGGCTTCGAGGCGGCCTACGTAGACGCCCGGCATCAGGTCGGCTTCGATCTGGCTGACGGTCCCGTCGGCGGCAAGGTTTTCGGCGGCCATGACCGAGACACCGGTGACGGAGTATATGTCGAGCCTTCCCGTTTCGGCCGATTCGGGGATCTGATAGGAAATGATTCCCGATTCATATCGGAGCGACATGCGGGCCGCGTCGATTTCCACTACGGAGGTGCTTATTCCGTCGCCTCCGAGATCGAGGACTGTGCGGGCAAGCGGCGAATGCGCCGGCAGCTTGACGAGCAGGCGGTTGCGAGCGCTGTCGTTGTAATAACCGCTCTCGGCCCGGTCGAGCGCTTCGGCCGACGACACCCGGTCGAGGGTGTTGGAAGAGTTCCGCTGCGGCAGGGATCTTCTCTCTGCGGCAGGCCCGTCAATGTAGGTGACAAAGTGCGGTTCGGCGCTGTCGGAAAGCGTGAAGTTGTTGATGGCGAGCAATATGCTGTGCGACTGTGGCATCCCGTCGGTGAGCTTCCCTTCGGAGTCGATGCTGATCACCGGCGCGTCCCATTCCGTCTTATAAGTGGCCGTGAAGGTTGTGAGAAGATAGTTGCCGTCGGAAATAGGATCGGGAGTTGTGGTGTCGTCCTCATAGAGGCGGCCTGTGGTGGCGCCGGCCATGGCTGTCTCGCGGTCGTAGAAATAATCCACGCGGAGCTGCGTGCGGTCGATTTCGGCGGTGCTGGTGTAGCTGTCGGCTGCATATCGGGTCACGAACGAGCCGGCGCGGGCGAAATGGGGAAGCACTCCGAGCGGAGCGTTATAGGTGGCAGAGCCGCTGTAGACATTCCATGCTTCCGACGATCCGCCGGCCGCGGTCTGCTTTTCCGCCTGGTTGAGGTCGAACCATTTTCCTTCGGGGAAGGTGACGCTTGCGTTTTGCGAACCCTGATTGACGACCGGCGCCACGAGGATGTCGCGCCCGGCGAGAAACTGCGTCTTGCTGCTGATCAGCTCGCTTGAAGGGTTCTCGTCGAAGAATGCCGAGGGGAGGCAGAGCGGACGCCCTGTGGTGGTATATGTGTAGGCGTTGGTGTAGATGTAGGGAAGATAGCTGTAGCGGAGGTTGAGCATCCGGCGGATATTGTCGAGCTGTCCGCTATAGTCGCTGAGATAAGGCATCGGACTGGTGGCGGAGTGGGTGCGCATCATCGGGGAGAAAACGGCGAACTCCACCCAGCGCTCGTAAAGCTCGGCATTGGTGCTGAATCCGGCATTGGCTGCAAAACCGCCTACGTCGGAGCCGAGATACCCGAGGCCTGACATAGAGCCGTTGATGAGCGACGGGATCTGGCCCTGCAGACCGCTCCAGCTGCGCTGGATGTCGCCGGTCCAGGGGAAGGTGGAGAAACGCTGCATTCCGGCTGTGCCGGCTCGCGGCATAAGGAAACGGCGTTTGTCGGGGAAGTCGTTCTTCATGCCGTTGTAGACAGACTCGGTCCAGAGGTTGCCGAATTCATTGTGAACCTCGTCGACCGTGCCCCCTTTGTGACGTGAGTCGCCGTCGTGTTGCTCCGGTTCGCCGAGATCGAGCCACCATCCTTCGACACCCTCCTCGGTGCGCGCTTTGTAAAAATCCCACATCCAGGAGAGTGCGTCGGGATTAGTCGCGTCGATGAGGCCGACAGTGTTTCCGACCCAGCCCATGTTGCTCGTGTTCTCATCGGCAAGCCATCCATTGTTTTTCAGTGTGTTGTAGTTGTCGCCGGTGTTTTCGGAGTTGAAGAAGGGCTCGGTGATGCAGATGGTTTTTACATGTTTGTCGCTGAAGTTCTTCATCATCTCGCGGGGATTGCTGTAGGCTGATCCCCAGTTGAGATAACCCATGCCGCCGGCGCCCCCGCTCCCCTGTCCACCTTGCCAGTGGATGTCGAAAACTATTCCGTCGAGCGGGAGATTGGCGTTTTTCGTATTGTTAACCACTTCCTCAGCTTCCGAGCGGGAAGCAAAGCTATATTTCGAAGTGATGTAGCCGAGAGCCCAGAAAGGTGGGAGCTCCTGATGACCTGTGAGGTCGACATAACTTGTGACGGCGCTTTCCATCGTGCCGGAGCCGAGGAAATAATAGGCTATCGGGTTTCTTGCAGATGACGAATAGGTGATTCCGGAAGAGGAGGACTTGATTTGGGCGCCGCGATACTGCGAATCGAAATAGATGCCGTAGCCGTTGGTCGAGATTATCACCGGGATGCAGATGTTGTGATTGGCGTCGTCGATGGAATATCCCCACTGCTGATGGTTGTCCATAGTGATGGTTTTATCCTTGCGGTTGGAGTTGCCGCCGGTGTAGCCGCCACCATAAAAACCGGAATCGTTCATCCCCTGGAAAGAGGCTGAGATATTTCCGATTTTATTTTTCAGTCCATCCTTTTCCCGGAGTAGAATGTTGTTGTCTTTGCTGAAAGTCAGGGTGGAGTTGCTCTTGTTAATTTCGACAGTGACACCATCCTCGATGCTCATAGTGAGCTTGTCGTCGGCCTCAGTGGTCGTGATCGCAAGATCTGTCTCCGGCTCTTTCACCACAGCGATCGACTTGCGTTCGGTGGCGGGCGACGCGTCCGTTGGCAGAGGAAATACCTTTACAATGTCGCGGGAGTAAGCCGTTAGAGTCAACGTGCCGTTTTCTGAAGTGACGGTAAGGATATTGTCAGTGAGCTTGTAGCTCTGCACAGCGCCGAGCGTGCTCACTCCTCCGCCCCCTCCATTGGAGCCTTGATATGTGGCGAAGGGTCGGCCCGTATCGTTTTTATTCATACCACTATAATACACATTGTCCGATATTGCAATGAGGTCTTCGGTCTTGCTGCCGTTGCCGCCGTTGTTGAAGATGATGTTCTGGGGGGCGTAAGAGCCGGTGTAGGTGAATTTATAAAGCGTATACCCCTTAGGGGATGTCACGGTTTCTGTAACTTTTGTGCCTGGCCAGGCTCCGGCAAGTTTGTCGGAGGATTCTCCACTGCCGTTCCATAGATACACATACACATCTGACCAATTGGCCGAACTGTTGTCGAAATAGTAGACATATTTGCCGGGCTGGGGATCAGGGTCGGGGTCAGGGTCGGGGTCAGGGTCGGGGTCAGGATCGGGGTCAGGATCGGGATCGGGGTTCTCGCCCGAAATGTATTGTTCGTAAGTTTTGCCGGAATCCTGTCCAGTTTTGTTTTTAGACGAGGTTTTGGTGTAAACGTGGCCGTCGACCGGAGTAAGGTTGTCGGTCTGGTTTTCATTACTACCGTTGTTGAAGATGATGCCGTCGAGAGCCTGGTTGGTCTCATACTTCCAGATTGTTGATTCCCCTACTTTGGTCATAACGGATCCCGGCCACGAGTCTGTGACCGGGTTGTTGTTTTTCCATGCGTAGCAATGGGGAGAAGACCAGTTCATCACTTTGTTGTCGAAATAGTAGACGGCCGCTTCGGCCGGAACCGCAGTGAAGAGCGTCAGCATCATAACGACAGATGCCGAGGCTGCGGAAAGCAACTTTTTAAGCCTCATGAGATAAGTTAAGTTGTTGTTGTGGCCGCAACGGGGGCCACCGGTAATTGATAGTATTAGACAGTACACAAACGGCCAAGGGAACATCCACGGGGAGCCGGGGCATCCAAAGCCAAAGCAAAATTAATAAAAAATTTTGGGAAAATTTTGGAAATCGGGAAAAAGATATTAACTTTGCAGTCGCAAGCGGGAAATGCCGCTGCAGACATATAACCAGGAGAGGTGGGTGAGTGGCTGAAACCACCAGTTTGCTAAACTGACGTAGGATACCTTCCTACCACGAGTTCGAATCTCGTCCTCTCCGCAAAAGTAAGAATTAACCCGCTGAAATTCAGCGGGTTTTCTTATATCCATAAAAATGGGTACCCCAAATAGGCACCCCAAAAATCAGAGTAGATTTAACATTTTTTATATGTGTCGCTGGCTGATGTAACTATTCAGCGAAAGGAAAAGCAATAAAGAGTCGCCTCGTCTAATTAAACGAGTGCCAGAATAGCATCAAGAGGGGATTGCCCGTTTTTCCAGGCCGTGTCTGCGATGGAGTGAAGTGCGTGGAAGGCATCAGCACCGGTATCCGATCGGAAGCAGCCAGATATTTTCTGTTTGACCTTCAGTTTACGGATTCCCCGCTCCGAAGCGTTATTGTCCGAGGGTATGTCCGGGTTCTCAAGGAAGTTGAAGATGTAGTCCCGGCATCTGATTATTCCCCGTTTCAGTTCGTTAAACTCTTTGCGCAGACCGTTTCCAATCAAGTAGCTGATCGTATATTTTCCGTTTGAATATTGGCATACTGATATTTTTTTTACAAAAATAGTCAGTTTTGTCGATTTCTCAAATTGTTTTCGGCCAATTATGTATGATTTCTCAAATTATTGGGCTTTTTTGTCGTTTTCTCAATTTTTTTTTGGCCGATTATGTATGATTTCTCAAATTGTTGGCGATCCGGGGCCGGATTATTCGCGCAGGCGGGAGTCTATTATGATTGTCACCGGGCCGTCGTTGACAAGGCTCACCTGCATGTCGGCTCCGAAGACGCCCGTCGGCACCTCCCGCCCCAGACGCTCCCCTATCAGCCGGTTGTATAATTCATATAGCCTTATGGCCGTTTCGTGTCCGGCTGCCCGGATATAGCTCGGCCTGTTACCTTTGCGCGTCGATGCGGTCAGAGTAAACTGGCTGATCGACAGCACTTCCCCGCCGACGTCGAGCACCGATCTGTTCATCACTCCGTCGGCATCGTCAAATATCCTCAGACCGCACGTTTTGTCGGCAAGCCACTTGGCGTCTTCGTCGCTGTCATCTTTCTCAACGCCGACGAGCACCATCAGCCCTTTGCCAATCGCGCCATGCACAGCGCCGTTTACCGCCACCGACGCCTCCCTGACCCGCTGAATAACTATTCTCATCTCCGATTAATTAACACGCTGATTATTATAATTATACAACGTTTTAAATCGTGAGAAATTATATAGCGTTCGATTTTTTTTTGCGGGCTGTGTGTCACAAACCGGGGGGCGGGTGCGTATTTTGAATAAACTAATTCTTCCCGGTTATGAAAATTAACAGATTCATCACTATCATGGCTGCCGTATTGGTTTTGCTCAACGCGGCAGCTTGCAAAAGTCAGGAGGCGTCGAGCCGCGCCTCCGGCAACAGAGTGGAGAGCGTGTCGCTTCCGAGTTTCGACGCCATCGAGAATGACGCCGCAGTCAATATCCATTTCACTCAAGGCGACAGGCAGAGTGTCCGCGTAAGACATGCCGAGGGATGGCGACTCAAACTTTCCGTCAGCGGCAAGACGCTGAAAATGGAAGTGGAGAATCCTGAAAGCCGGCGAGGCCAGAATGCCGGTGCCGGTGCCGACGTATGGATCACCCTCCCCTATCTCAAGACAGTGAGCAATGACGGCGCTCTCCATTTATATGCCGCTTCGATCAAGGAAGACCGGCTGGGCATCTACAACAACGGCGCCATGACGGTCGATGTCGACAAAATGAATATCGGCACATTCAAATGCGCCAACAGCGGTTCCCTAAGATATTCGACGAAATTGAAGGCAAACAAAATGAGCATCGACAACAACGGGGCGCTTACCGACACCCTTTCGGCATCATGTCCCGATATAGACATATCCAACAACGGAGCGCTCACCACATCGCTGGCCGTAGCCGACGCCAGTCAGTTCAGCCTTTATAACGGCGGCTCTATCAAAGGATCGGTTGATGTCAAGGGGAAAGCCCTGACCATCAACAACTGCGGGGCATTGCGCGGCGATATGAAACTGAAAGGCGACATGTTGAAATTCATAAACGACGGTGCCGGAGAACACTCCATCGAGTTTGTCGGAGGGAACCTCGATTTCCAGAATTCGGGGAATGCCACGGTCAGCCTTGATGTGGACTGCCGAAAGCTAAGCGTCGGCAATTCGGGCGTATCCCGGATCTCCGTCTCCGGCACAGCCGACGAGACCACTATCGACTCTGACGGCATCAGCAAGATAGACTGCAGCAAACTGAATAAATTTTGAAACCTGAGGATTTCCCGCAGATAGCTTCGCAATTGCGCCCCGGCCTCATCGTTATCGCCGCCAAGATCATCGGCAATAGCGACGAGGCCAAGGATATCGTGCAGGATGTGCTGCTGAAACTGTGGCTCCTCTGTCCGCAGCTTCGCGAACCGATCGACACGCTCGCCCGGGTCGTGACCCGAAACATGGCTTGCTCTTATAGGCGGCGCCGTCGCCCTGCAGGCGACATCTCCGAAATTGAGACAAGCAGCGACGAGGAGGATGAGCGCGAAGAGGAAAATCTGGAGCGCATCATGCGTTGCATCGACGAATTGCCCGCTTTCCAGCAGCTTGTGTTCCGCCTCCGTCACATCGACGGGATGAGCTACGCGGCGATCGCCGATCTGACAGGCAGCAGCGAGACCGCGCTCCGCCAGACCGTGAGCAGGGCGCGGAAATCCATACGTGACCAATATCTCAACCGACCGATATGAAAGAGCGACAAATAAGAGAGCTGATAGAGAAATTTTTCGACGGGGATACCACTCTCGCCGAAGAGAAAAAGCTTTACGCCTTTTTCAGCCGCGGCAATGTGCCGGAATCTCTTGCCCGTTACCGGCGCATGTTTGCCGATCTGGCCATGCTTCCCGAGCCCGTGCCCGCGAAAACAGAGCGTGGCCGGCTGATTCGAAAATGGGTAACCGGCATCGCCGCCTCGCTTTTGCTCTTCCTCGGCGGATATGCAGCCATGCGACAGTATGAATATCGTCAGCTCGACATGCGCTACGGCGGAAGCTATATGATTGTCAACGGCAACCGCATCGACAATCTCCGCGACATAAAGCCCTATATCGAGCAGACGCTTCAGGAAGGGGAAGAGATTAAACGCGAAGCGGCGGCGCAACCCTCTGCCGATGAAATCGAAGCTGAACTGCTCACTCATATCGGCGATCCCGAAGAACGGGCCCGCATTGAAGAATTGTTAGACCAGTAAAAATGATGATGATGAAACGCTTTATATTGCTGATGTGCATGATGGTGGCGATGATGGCGACCGCCACTGCGCAAAATAAAATCGACCGGCTTGTAGAGCAGTATTCGGCCACCGGCAGAAGTTCGTTCACTTCGGCTGTGGAACGTGACTCCGAGACCGGAAATGTAAGGAAGGTGGTGAAGCGGCTCAGGCTCAGAGGTGAGATCTACAAGCAATTCCTCAACGTCTTCGAAGAGGAAAGCAGCAAAGGGAAGTTTTCCTCGAAACGCGAAAACGGAGAAACCACAATGATCCTCACCACCTCCGACAGCAAAGCCAACTCCGTCTATATGCTGCGGATCACGGGCGACCCCCCCTATCCCGAATCGGAAATAACCATCGTCCGCACCATGAAAAAGGCCCGCGCCCGGCGGTAGAGAGGATTGGAAATGATGAGGGTTTATGAACAAAAGAATCACAGAGGTGTTCTTTTTATTTGCATTTTGAAAAAAGATTCTGTAATTTTACAAATTATTGCAATAGATATTACAGTCCTTACAATTTGCAAATGCCTGACATCAGATTCAATCCATACATACAGGCCATACGTATTATACTGTTTATGGCCATATTAATGCTTTTCCCGATTCCGCGGGCGCGGGCTCTGGAGAAAGGGAAATCGGTTACGTGTCATTTCAAAACGGTCGACGCCACTTTCGACTCGATAGCCCGAGATGTGCTTTCAAATGAGTTCAACAGAGTAAAGAGCACTGCGAATATCAACAACGTCAAGAAACTTGAAGCAATTGCTGCAAAAAGCAATAATGCTGTGCTTAAAGCGAGAGCGGAACTGTGGAATATCCGGGTAAACCAGATCAATGCCTCGCCCGAGGACTGCATTTCAAGACTGGAGAAACTCCGCAATGCCATTCCGGAAGAATATGATTATGACCGCGCCTGCATATCCTATCAGCTTGCCGGCAACAACGACAGGATTGGCAATTATTTCGTGACATATAAGCTCCTTCAGGAAGCGATTCCCGTATTCGAGAAATATGAAGACAATTACTTTCTCGGCAACGCCCATCTTCTCATGGGGCTTAACTATTTCAATATCAGCGAGCTTGATCTTGCAATGGAGGAGATCCATCTTGCCGACACATTTTATCGCAAGGCCGGATATCCATCCAACAGAATCTATTATTTCGAGGCCACTTTCGCAAAATCTCCAAAAGAGCAATTACGCCTTTTCCGCAAATCCATAGCCGAAGGGGGAGATGATCCGGGGATGACTGTTCAGGCCTACGACAAGATGGCGTCATTGTTCAATTCCCGGAATATGCCCGACAGCGCGCTTCAGTATATTTCCGAGGGGCAGAAAATGATTGCCGAAATGTTGCCTGATAATTTGCTTCTGAAAATAATGCTCGACATAAGGCGTGCCCAGACGCTAATGTTCAAAGGTCAGACGGATTCGGCTCTGGAGATACTGAAAAAAGCGGAAAAAATAAACCGGCAATTCCACAACGAATATTGGGAAAAAGATCTTTACGGATTGCTTTCCACAATCTATGAAGCCAAGGGCGACCATGAGCTTGCTTACCAATATCTGAAAAAAAGCATAGAGGGGATGGAGCGCGAGATGGCCACTCTAGAGGCAGCCGAGATTCCGAAAGCGAGGGCTCGCGAGGCCATCAAGCGCCAGAAAACCCAGATCGCCGATATGGAGCAGGAAAACAAGAACGCCCGAAACAGGTTCTATATCATCCTGCTGGTGCTCGTGATAGTGCTCCTCGGCGCCGGCGCGGTTCTCATCTACATTCTCCAGAGAGTGAAGCTGCGCAAAATCGAAAACCGCGAACTCCGCACCAATCTTGAGCAGGAGATGATCATCAAGCGCCTCAATCTCGAAAATTTCGAACGCGACATAAAGCAGAAAGACTGCAAGATAAGCTCTTCGGTGCTGCTTCTCTCAAATAAGAACGACGTGCTTCAGCAGATTGGAGAGCTCACTAAGCAATATTCGGAAAACCGCACCATTCCGGAGGAGTATGTGAGTCAGATCAACGCCATGATTAGCGACAGCCTCCGGGGAGACGACGAATGGACCCGCTTCAAGGTGCACTTCGATTCAGTGCATCCCAATTTCTTTACCAAGCTTAAGGAGGCCTCTGATAAACTTACGGAAAACGACCTGCGCCTCTGCGCCTATCTCCGCATCGGAATGCGCGCCAAAGATATCGCTTCGATGCTTTCGGTTTCGCCTGCAAGCATCAACACCAACCGCTACCGCATCCGCAAAAAACTCGGCCTCTCCAAAGATGATTCGCTCGACGACTTCATCCGCGACATCTGATCCGACCTCATCCGCTGCACCCTTAAGACACTAATTCCTTCCGAAACATATAGACAAAATCTAACAGGCCTGTTTTTTAGGGTGTTGTGACATTATTTTTCCATTTTATTTTATTTACTTTGGGGCATAAAAATAATCAAACTTACAATATCTGCATTATGAGATTTTTTATCTGTACTGCTTTGTTGACCGTGGCTACTATGCCGGCTTTAGCGCAACAGACCACGTTCAGTTGCGACTTTAGCGACGGTTTTCCCGAGGAGGTCAAACTTTATGACCTCGACCGGAACGAACCCTCTATCGACATGAAGAATGTGGGCTTCGACATCGATATCCCCTGGATAGTGGCTGAAGATAAAGGCGGCAATATGGCCGCCCGGAGCACATCCTGGTATCGCAAGCCCGGAACGTCCGACGACTGGATGGTGTTGCCCGCCGTCAAGATAACCTCCGGGAGCGCCGTGCTCCGTTGGAAAGCCAAATCCGGAGATAAGGATTATCGCGACGGATATGCCGTATATGTCTCCGACAAAGGGAACGCTCCCGACGATTTTGACAAATCGGCCCCTCTCTTCTCCATAGCAGCAGAGAAGAATGAATGGACTGACCATGAAGTCAGCCTGGCCGATTATAACGGCAAGACTCTCTATATCGCCTTTGTCAACAATACCAGAGACTGCCACACTCT
Organism: uncultured bacterium; assembly: GCA_905214735.1. Lineage (GTDB taxonomy): Bacteria > Bacteroidota > Bacteroidia > Bacteroidales > Muribaculaceae > Lepagella. The sequence continues at coordinate 20,829 of CAJMNI010000006.1, forward strand.
CTGGATTGATGATCTCATGGCCGGGGTGCCGCCCTGTCTCGAGGTGGTTTCCACGATGGCCAGAGTTGTCGAGAAGCCCGGAGCCGTCACGGTTTCGGGTGTGGTCTCAAACACTTCGGCTTCCGATGTGGAGGGGTTCACAATCAGCTATCGTTTCGGCGACGGCCAGACTTACTCCCGTGAGTTTGACAAGAAGGTGACGGCCGGCGGCAAAACGCCCTTCTCCTTTGAAAGCGAGATTGAAATCGCCAAAAACGAGACGCTGCCCTATCTGCTGACAGTCGAATCCAACGGCGAGACCTCTTCGGTCCAATGCAAGATTTCAGCCTATACTCGCACAATCGTGGCTGAGGAAGTCACAGGCACATGGTGCGGTTATTGCGTGAGAGGAATTGCGAACATGGAGAACCTGAATGCCAAATATGGCGATTCTTTCCTCGGCATCGCCGTTCATGACGGCACTGCAATCTGGGAAGACCCCATGGCTTATCCCCGGTATACAAACTGGCTGTTCGAAAAATTCAGCATGCGCGGTTATCCACATTGCACTGTCAACCGCCAGATAACCCTTACCGGAGACCCCGGCAACCTGCTTCCATATTATAACCTGGCGACGCTGCGCGACCATTATATCGGGCTCGGACTTACGGCCGACGTCGATGCAAAGGAACGAACCATCTCCGCCCGCACTTCGCTATATAGCGCACGCGACATAGAGGATGCAGATTTACGTCTTTGCTACGTGATTGTTGAAAACAACGTGCATTGCGGCGACATTCTTTACGACGAGGAGGGCAATCCCGAGGAATATAATGGCTGGGAACAGAACAACTATTATGCCGACGGCGCCAATGGAGCGATGGGCGGCTTTGAAAATCGCCCCTCCACTATTCCCGGCGCCGAGATGTGGTATCAGGATGTGGCCCGCTACATATCCGACGGCTTCGAAGGAATCGAAGGAAGTGTTCCTGCTCGAATCAAGGAGAGCGAGGAGATCACTTATGAAACCACCATCGCCATGCCCGAAACAATCCGCGAAGATGCCAACGCCGTGCTGGCCGTGCTGCTCATCAACGCCAAATATGGCGATATAATCAATGCGGCAAAACTCCCTCTCAGCGATTTCTTCAATCCCGGCGGAGTTGACGGCTGCGAGGCTGACGCTTCTGAAATCAGACTGGTCGTAAGAGACGGCAGAGTCTCGGCATCATCGCTTTCCCCGATTGTATCGCTCCGAGTGTTATCCTTCGACGGCAGATGTGTGGCTTCATTCAGCGGCTCGTCGACAGATGCAGCCCTCGACTGCGACGGGATAAGCGGACAGCATATCGTCGTGGCCGTAGCGGCCGATGGCGCTCAGAAAGCTGTCAAGGTTTTGTTATGATTCCCTAATAAACTGAAATACTAACAAATCACAACTGTTAATGTTATGAACATATCGAAAAAATGGGCAGCCATATCTTCGGCGGTATGCATTGCTTCGGCCATGGCATTCGGAGTTTCGGCTGAATCCAAGACTGTATGGTCGTTGCTCTCCGGACAGCTTGACAACCCGTCGGCGGAGACCGGCATAGTAAACTATGATCTCGCCGCTCCGCAGACCTACTCTATGGTGCACCAGTTCACCAATGGCAATTCCATAGGCGCCGGAATAATGCTTGATGGCAAATTCTATTGGTTTGAATATGTGCAGCAGATTTATGGCTACGACTCGGTGGGCATCTATGCCTATGATACGGAAGACGGCAACGTCACCCTCGTGAAAGATTATGGCGCAAGTCCGCAGGGAGTATGTTTCTCATCTCCCACCTATGATTACCAGACCAAGACCGTATACGCACTTTCAGGTCTGATGGGCGGCGACGGCCTTGTGAGCGTCGATCTTGAGACAGGTAATGTCACCAATCTGATGACATTCTCCGGAATGATCAGAAACGAGGAATATGACAGCGAAGATTTCATGAAGGCTATCGCTGTCAATTATGATGGTGAAATGTATGGTGTCTCCTATTGGGGACGTCTTTACAAAGTCAACAAGGTCAGCGGCGAATGCACATTGGTCGGGAACCTCGATTTCAATCCCGAATTGGCGATAATGTATTCCACCGCTCTCGCGTTTGACAACGACACCAATGATCTTTACTGGAATGTTTACACCTGGGTGAACAAATATGAGGAACTTCGCAAGATCAATATCAAGGATGCGACTTCAGAACAGGTGGGCATCTTCAGCGACAGCCGCCTGATGGGTAATTTCTATATACCCTTCACTGTCGCTTCCGCTGGAGCCCCCGCCAAGGTCTCCGACTTTAAGGCCACCCCCGATCCCGAAGGTGCTCAGGGCATCACCTTGAACTGGACCAACCCGACCAAGACCTTTGGCCGTGGCGGCACGCTCGAATCAATCACCAAAGTGGAGGTGTATCGCAACAACGAGCTGCTCCAGAGTTTCGATTCTCCCGCCGTTGGCGAGAAGATGACATATCACGACAATGTTCCGTCGAGCGATCTATATTCATACAAGGTAGTGTGTCATAATGAAGCCGGTCAGGGCGACCGCAGTGTGATTACCGTCTTTGTCGGACAGGGTATTCCTATGCCGGTCAGCGATCTTACGCTCGCGCCCGAAGGATATGGCGCCAAGCTGACTTGGAAGGCTCCCGACCATGGCAAATTCGATGCTTATCTCGATCTCTCTTCGCTCGTGTTCGAAATCACCCGCTCCGACGGTGTGACAGTAGCCACCGATTGCCACGGTTCGGAATTCGTCGACAATACCATAGCCGAAATCGGCCGCTATTCTTATTCCGTAAAGGCCAAGAATATAGGAGGAGAGTCAATCGAGGTCGTTTCCGACAAGGTTGTCTGCGGCCCTGCGATAGCCGCTCCTCATTCTTTCGAGTTCGCTTCTCAGGAGGAATTCGACATTTGGGAAGTGATCGACGGCAATGGCGACGAGAACACCTGGACCTATACAAGCTGGCCCGCCGCCGGCGCGCAGTCGCAATACAGCTACATCTATCAGATGCCCGCCCACGACTATTTCATTTCCCCGAAAGTGTCTTTGAAAGGCGGCCAGCACTACAAGGTGACTTTCGACGCTCTCCCCGGCAACAAGAATGTCAGAGAGATTCTCGCCGTAAGTTTCGGCAGCGAGCCTACTCCTCAGAAGCAGGACAGCGTCACACAATTTGAATTCTACAGCGACAGAGTCAGAACATTCCGCGCTTCGCTCCCCGTGGTAAAGAATGACGGCGACTATAACTTCGGCTTTGTGCATCGCTCCGTGGAGCCTTATTTCGGCCTCACCTTGAGCAATATCCGCCTGGAGGAAGACCATGACGGCTGCATGAAGGGAGTCGTGAGCTGCAACGGCAAGCCCGTGGCCAACGCCACTGTCGCTACTGCCGACGGCCAATACACCGCCATCACAAATGAAAAAGGAGAATATCTGCTCGAATATCTACCCGCAGGAAACCATGACATCACTGTGTCAGCTGTCGGATATGAGGATGCCGCCGCCGGCATTGACATTGTCGAGCTGACCACCGGAACTACCGATATCCAACTCACCGCCCTTCCCGAGCATTCGGTCAAAGGCCGGGTTATCGACGCTGTGGGTGACGCTGTAACCGATGCCCTGGTAACGGTGAGCGGTTACAACAATTATTCCGCGTCTACCTCGGCCGACGGCACATTCGAGATTCCCGCCATTTACGCCCACACCGGCTATAGCCTGGTTATAGAGCGTAACAACCTCCTGAGCTTTAGCTCATCCTTCGATCTCGATGCCGATAAGGATTTCGGCGACATAACCCTCAATGACAACCTTAAGGCTCCCCATAAGGTTGTGGCCTCGCAGTCCGACGAGTCTTCGACCGTGAAATGGATGGCGCCGCTTGGCGATCCCCGTGACATCGTATACGACAACGGTAATCTTGTTCAATGCCTGGGCTCCTCTTCCGGCACAAGCAATTCAGTTTTCGGACATATCAACCGCACTCCTTCGGTGGTGTATGGCTGCAAGTTCCACATTGCATCTACAGTGACCGATCCTGCCCATTACAGTGTCCATGTCTATATTATAGACCTTGACGAAAATGGAAATCCCACCGACAAGGTGCTTTATCACGAAAGTTATGTACCGGTGACCGACGACGTATGGACCGAATATGCTCTTCCGGCTCCCGTGGATTGCCCCAACGGCTATATGATGGGCGTCGCTTACAGCGGATTTGTCAGCCTTTCAATCGACAACGGCGATAACTTCGTGCTCGGGGTGAACTGCTTCAGCATGGACTATACCACCGGCCAGTGGGCATATCTCGACGATACGGATTTCAAGTGCAACTTCGCGTTCCGCAGCGTGGCCGCTCCCTATGGCGGCGACGGCAAAGCCCTCTGGAAAAAGCGGAAATCAGTCAAGTCGGCCGACATCGCTGCTCCCGAAGTCTACACATTCCCCGAAGACTACGAGGTGAAGAGCGCTCCCGCTCCGAAAAAAGCGGTTGAAGACCGCATCCGCTATAACGTTTATCGCGCAATCGACAATGCCGATCCCGATCAGATCGAATGGTCACAGATCGCTTCCGATATCAAGGACAGAGAATATGCCGACCAGGCATGGAGCGCGCTTCCCCAGGGCGTATACCGCTATGGCGTGAAGGCTGTCTATGCCGGTGGCGAGGAATCCTCTTTATGCCAGTCGGACATCCTCGGCCGCAATATGGAGACGAAACTTAAGATCACTGTGATCACCGACACTCCGGAGAGCGAAGCCGAAGGGGCTTACTATAACCTCGCTTCCGCCGACGGCCAGCATAACTATACCGCTGACTTCGATGCATCGGGCATTGTTGAGATTTCTCCGGTATGGAAGGGCAACTATACTCTCTATGTAGGCAAGTCCGGTTTTGCCACTGTTGAGAAGCAGCTTGACCTCACCTCTGAAAATTCATACTCAGTCACAATTAATCTTGCTGAAGAGCATCCTGCTCCGACCAATCTTCAGGCTATCGCGGAGGGCGAATATGACTCAGACCGCCTGTTTATCTGGAACTTCCCCGACATGATTGAGGAGGGATTCGAAGATCATCCCGACTTCGAAATCAACTCCCCGGGTAAATTCGGATGGCAATATATCGATGGCGACGAATGCGAAACAGGCGGCTTCTCCAGCTACTACTGGCCCGGAGCGTTCAGTCCCATCGCCTTCATCGTCTTCAATCCTTATGCCACAGATCCGGCCTGCGACGAACTGGGAATATATCCCTACGCCGGACAGAAGATGCTCGCCGACTTCGCTTCCTTCGGAGAAGCCAACGACGACTGGTTCATCTCTCCGAGACTTTACTTCACCCAGCCTGTGAAATTCAACTTCTTCGCGCAAAGCCTTGACGGCGGTTTCCCGGAGACAATCCAGGTGGGCTATTCCGAAACCGGCTGCGAACCCGCCGACTTCATCTGGCTCGACGACAACCGTTCGGTCGACGGATGGTGGAGCGAATTCAGCTATGACGTGCCCGCAACAGCCAAATATGTGACCATCCACTGCATATCCGAGAATAAAAGAGTCCTCTTCATCGACAATGTGCGCCTCGGTCTCGCTTCGCTCTTTGAGAATCCCTATTGGACTCCTAAGAAAATGCCCAGACAGCAGGGTGCTTATGAGGTGTATCTCGACGGCGTGAAAGTCGGAGAAACCTCCGAAACTTCCTGGCAGATCAACGGCATGTCAATCGGACGTCACACATTGGGTGTCCGCGGCGTATACACTTCCGGTTATTCGCCCCTCGCCACTCTCGATATCGACGTGACGACTTCGGGAATTGATGTAGTGGAATCAGCCGACGTCAACTACACTCTCGACGGAAGAACCCTGACTGTCACCGGCGACTATTCTTCCGTGATGCTTTATTCGCTCGACGGAAAGATGATGATCAACGAGAACGCAAGAGGTTCGCATAAACTCTCAAGCCTCGATGGCGGCGTTTACATGCTCGTGATCAACACCCCGCGCGGCGTCAAAAACTATAAAATTCAGCTTAATTAGTAGTTCTAATTAGTAGTTCTAATATGTAAGTACGATAAAAAACGGTTGCCTGTGAAGGCAGCCGTTTTTTTGTGACATTTTTTGTGACACAAGCCATAAATTTTGTCAAATGAATAATTTTACTTACATTTGAAAAAATAATCGTCCAACCACTTTTTACACGATGAACAACATTGCATCTCACGCCAACGAAGTGTTCGACCGCAGCGTGGCCGAATACCATGTGAAAGACCATGTCGACACCCCGGTCTGCAACCCCTATGAAGAGGGCTCGATCGAGGCGATCCTATATGCAAAGAACTGGGTAGACGCCGTGCAGTGGCACCTCGAAGACATCATCCGCGATCCCGGCATCGACCCGGTGGAGGCACTCGAACTCAAGCGCCGCATCGACCGCAGCAACCAGGTGCGCACCGACATGGTGGAGGATATCGACTCCTGGTTCAGATCCCTCTATAAGGATGTCGTTCCCCTTCCCGACGCCACGATCAACACCGAATCCCCCGCCTGGGCCCTCGACCGCCTCTCGATTCTCGCCCTCAAGATCTGGCACATGCGCGAGCAGACCGAACGCGCCGACGCCGACGCCGACCACAAGGCCCGCTGCGCCGCCAAGCTCGACGTGCTTCTTGAGCAGCGCCGCGACCTCACCCTCGCCATCGACCAGCTCCTCGACGACATCCGCGCCGGCCGCAAATATATGAAGGTCTACAGGCAGATGAAGATGTATAACGACCCCGCCACCAACCCGGTGCTTTATGCAAAAAAATAATCGCCCGAAAAATATTCTCGTGGCGCGCTTCTCGGCGCTCGGCGACGTGGCAATGACCCTCCCCTCGGTCTACAACGCCTGCTACGCCAATCCCGGCACGCAGTTCTATTTCCTCACCCGCCATCACCCTGCCCAGGTTTTCATCAACCATCCCGACAACCTGACAATTGTCCCGGTCAACCTCGACAATTTCAAAGGAGCGGCCGGGCTGCGGCGTCTGGCAAAAGCCCTCAGGAAGCGCTATGACATCGATCTCTTCGTCGATCTTCACGACGTGGTCCGCACCAAGCTCCTGCGCCTCTTCCTGAGAATGAGCGGCGTCGAATGCCACCGCCTCATCAAAGGCCGGAGCGCAAAAAAGGAGCTGACGCGGCGCAACAACAAGGTGCTCGTGCAGCTTACCCCCATCCCGCAGCGTTATGAAGATGCGTTCCGGCGCGCCGGAGTCGCCCTCGCCAACGATTTCAAGTCGCTCTACGGCGCCGGAAAAGGAGACTCCGCCGAATTCAGCCGCGTCTCCCCTCCAAAACGCCCCGGAGAGACCTGGCTCGCCGTCGCCCCTTTCGCCAAGCACAAGGGGAAGATTTACCCCGCAGAGCTCCTCGAGAAAGTGATCGCACATTTCGCCGCCAAACCCGACCATAAGATTTTCGTGTTCGGCTTCGGAAAGGAGGAGGCGAGCCTGATCGACGAATGGACCATCAAATATCCCGGCCCGGTGATCAATATGGCGGCCGCCTCGCTGGGCATCGGCCCCGAACTCTCGCTCCTAAGCCATTGCGACACCATGCTCTCGATGGATTCCGCCAACATGCATCTGGCTTCGCTCGTCGGACTCCGCACGGTCAGCGTGTGGGGAGCCACCCATCCCTACACCGGATTCCTCGGCTGGCAGCAGAAAACGAGCGACGTGGTGCAACTCGACATGACCTGCCGCCCCTGCTCCGTCTTCGGCGACCGCCCCTGCTTCCGCGGAGACTATCACTGCCTCTACGGAATCACCCCCCAGATGATAATCCAGAAGATAGAAGGGAAATAAACCCTCATACATACCCCCGCTCCCTCTCCCGCCAATTGCCCTATGTCAGACAAACGTCTTTTCCTGCTCGACGCCTACGCGCTGATTTTCCGCGCTTATTACGCCCTGATCCGCATGCCGCGAATCACCCGGGCCGGCTTCAACACGTCGGCCGTGTTCGGTTTCGTCAACACCCTCGAGGAGCTCCTCCGAAAGGAGCGGCCCACACACATAGCCGTCTGTTTCGACCCCTCCGGACCCACATTCCGCAAGGAGGCCTACGACCGCTATAAGGCCGAACGGGAATCGACGCCCGAAGACATCCGACTCTCCGTCCCCATCATCAAGGAGATCGTCAGGGCCTATAATATCCCGCTCGTGGAGGTCGACGGCTACGAGGCCGACGACGTGATCGGCACCCTCGCCAAGCGCGCCGAGAAGAAGGGTTTCACCGTCTATATGATGACGCCCGACAAGGATTTCGGGCAGCTGGTCAGCCCCTCCGTGCTCCAGTACAAGCCCTCTTATCGCGGGCAGGATTTCGAACTGCGCGGCGAGGAGGAGGTGTGCGCCCGCTATGGCATCGACAACACCCGCCAGGTGATCGACCTGCTCGCCCTGATGGGAGACAAGGTCGACAATATCCCCGGATGTCCCGGAGTCGGCGAGAAAACGGCCGTGAAGCTCATCAAGGAGTTCGGCTCGGTGGAAAACCTTCTTGAAAACACCGGCAGCCTCAAAGGGGCGCTCAAGAAGAAAGTTGAGGAGAACGCCGAAGAGATCAAATTCTCGAAATTCCTCGCCACAATCCGCACCGATGTCCCCATCGACATCGACGCTTCGCAGCTCGAGCTGCACCCGGTGGACCGCGACAAGCTTTTCGCCATTTTCCGCGAGCTTGAGTTCAAGACCCTCGCCGAGAGAGTGGCCCGTCGCCTCGACGCAGCCGAAGGTAAGACATCGGCGCCCGAGGACAACGGGAGCGTTCAGGCGTCAGACAACTGCGCTCCGGGGGCCTCGGAGACTTCGGAGGAGCCTCGGCGCCTCGAAAAGCTCGAGAAAGCCGACGGCTCGCCTGCCGAATATCTGATGGTCGATTCGGAGGAGAGCCTCCGACGGATGCGCGAAGCGTTGCAGTCGGCCTCGGAAACAGCTCTTTTCATATACGCCGAAGGGGAAAACGACATGGGTGCCGAATATCGCGGCGTGGCCGTGGCTCCGGCGCCCGGAGAGGCATATTATGTGCCGGTCGCACCGGCGCTCACGCTTTTCGACGAGCCCGACCCTGTCGGCGAAGAGGCTCTCGCCCTGATTCTCGACACCATGACGCGCGGCGACCTGCTAAAGGTCACCGCCAATGCAAAAAGAGATTATGTGATCGCCTCGCGCCTGCGCACCGACAAGGCCCCGGCGCTGGTGAATTTCTACGACATAGGGCTCGCCCACTATGTGGTCCAGCCGGAAACAAGACACACTGTCGATGCGCTCGCCTCGACCTATCTGCATTTCGACCCCCTTCCGCAGCCTGTGGCTCAGAAGCAGTCGGGACGCCGCCAGGCCACGCCTGTCTCGCCCGCCGCTGTCGCCGAATGGGCCTGCCAGCAGGCCGACCTTACGCTCCGCCTGCGCGCTCCGCTCGAGGAGAACGTGAAGCGCGAGGGGATGGAAAAGCTCCTCCACGAGATGGAATTCCCCCTTGTCGAAGTGCTCGCATCGATGGAGATCGCCGGAGTGAGGCTCGACGTCTCGGCGCTCAATGCCGCCGCCGCGGAAATGGAGGAGCGCCTCCGCGTGATAGAGAGCGAGGTCTACGAGATGGCCGGCACAGAGTTCAACATCGGATCTCCGGCCCGAGTGGGAGAAATCCTTTTCGACCGGCTTCAGCTCGACGCAAAGGCCAAGAAAACGAAAACCGGACAATACAGCACGAGCGAGGATGTGCTCGAAAAGCTTGTCGACAAGCATCCGGTGGTCGGCAAGATCCTCGAATGGCGCGCGCTGAAAAAACTGCTCTCCACCTATCTCACGGCCCTTCCCGCTGCCATTAATCCTGTCACCGGGAAGGTGCATACCAACTACAACCAGACCGTCACCGCCACCGGACGGCTCTCCTCGTCGGCGCCCAACCTGCAGAACATCCCCGTGCGCGAGGAGGAGGGACGCGGAATCCGCAAGGCCTTCATCGCCGACAAGGGATGCCTCTTCCTCTCGGCCGATTATTCGCAGATCGAACTCCGCCTAATGGCCGATTTCTCGGGCGATCCGATCATGCTCGAGGCCTTCCGCGAGGGACGCGACATCCACGCCATCACCGCCGGACGCATCTTCGGCAAACCGGCCGATGAGGTGAGCCAGTCGGAGCGCCGCAAGGCCAAGACGGCCAATTTCGGCATAATCTACGGCATATCCCCCTTCGGACTCGCCACGAGGCTCGGCATTCCCCGCGCCGAAGCCAAGGAAATCATCGACAATTATTTCGCCACCTTCCCCGGAGTGCGCAAATATATGGACGAGTCGATCGAACATGCGCGCGAGAAGGGATATGTGGTCACCCGCATGGGGCGCAAGCGTCTGCTTCCCGACATCAACAGCCGCAACCAGACGGTGCGCGGATATGCGGAGCGCAATGCCATAAATGCCCCGCTGCAGGGCACGGCCGCCGACATCATCAAGATGGCCATGATCTCCATCTTCCGCGAGATGAAGGAGCGAGGCCTCAGGTCGAAGATGATCATGCAGGTTCACGACGAGCTCAACTTCAATGTCGTGGCCGACGAACTGCCGCAGATGCAGGAGATAGTGGAGCGCGGCATGCAGGAGGCCTATTCGGGCCGTGTGAAACTCACAGCCTCATGCGGAGTGGGCGAAAACTGGCTCGAGGCCCACTGACAAGGCCCACTGACAAGATATACTTGCTGACAAGATATCAAGGCATAAAAAAGGCGACTCCCGTGAAAAGGAGCCGCCTTTTTAGTGTCGGTCGGAATCCGGCCGGATCAGAGATAGCTGAGGTTGTATTTGGCGAATTCCATATCGTTCTGGGCGCGTTTGAGAAGGTTCTTGTCGAGCTTCACTGCCTGGCGCAGATTGTTCATCACCATGTTTTCGTTGTTGGTGCGGGCGCCGAGCACGGCCGTGATGTAATATGTGGTCGCGTCGGGAGTCTTAACCTGCGAAAGGATCTCTTTGGCGCCGGTATAGTTCTTGTTGAGAAGCTGGGCGAGAGCGGCGTTGTTGGTCTTGGCGTCGCCGAAGGAATTGATGGCCTTCTGGAGGTCGCCCTGCATCAGATAGTAAACGCCGAATGCGTCGGCCGATTCGGGAACGCCTGCGGCGCTGCCGAGCATCTCGTTGGCCTCTTTGTAATTATGGTTCATCAGCTGGATGAGACCAAGGTTCATCTCGGGCTCTTTGGCCTGCGGGTTGAGGCGGTGGGCCTCCTGCCAGTTGGCTGCCGCGCCCTCATAGTCGCCGGCGATAAACTGGCTGGCGCCGAGGTTGTTGTAGGTGCGGTAGTCATTGTCGAAGATGGCTGCTGCGGTGTTGTAGACCTCGAGCTTCTTGGTGTTGTCGTCGGTCAGAGTGGCGACATAGAGCATCTCGTTCTGAGTGAGACGTTTGGGGTCGGTGTTGAAAAGCTCGATGAGCTCCACGTCGCTCTTGCCGAGAGTGTTGATCTGAGCCTGCACGCGCGAATAGCGGAGCTGCGGAAGGATCTGGTCGGCGAGTTCGTTGAACACCGATGAGAGGTTTCTGATCTCGCGCTCGCGGTCCATCGGATCGGGATACATCTTGAGCACGCTCAGGATGAGGTCTTTGTCCTGGATGTTCGATTTCTCCACGAGGTTCTGGAAGCCCTCCCAGTCTTCGGGAGTGAACGAAGATGTTAGTTCGCCGAATTCGGTGATCTTGTCTTTCTTCAGGGTCGACTCCATCAGGCTGGTGGTGTTTTTCTCGCGTTTCTCGGCGAGCGAAGTGTTGAACTCGAGCGAACCTTCGGGCGAAGCGTAAGAATTGACCGTGATGCCGGCGATCTCCTTGTTGGGAGCGGCGTTGGCCTCTTGGAGAATCTTGTTGAGGTCTACGAAATCAGCCTTGCCCGTCTGGTTGGCGCGGATGTTGGCCTGGTTGATGAGGAAGTGGATGTCGGCCGTATATTTCTCTGTGATGACTTTCTGGAAATCGTCGGGGGCGATTGCCGGAGAAGCCGTGGCTGCGGAAGCGAGAGTGGAGGTTGCGACAACGCCGTAACCGACTTTCACGCGCGGCAGGGAATAGATCTTGCCGTTCTGGTCGACGGAGAAATCGAGATAGAGGTCGCTCTTGGCCATTTCGGGGCGGTAGGCGATCGAGAAGGGGATCGAGACTGTGCCGCCGTTGTCGTAGCTTACAACCTGGCCGTTGGCGCGGGCATCCTCACCCTGGAAAAGCACCGGCTGGGCCATTGCCTCGCCGTTGCTGCCGCTCAGTGTGCTCCACTGGATCACGGGAGTCGCTGTGACGCGCGCGTTTTTCACCATAAACTTCGGCGGAATAGTGGCGCGAACAGTGCCCGGCACATTCTCTCCTACTGTCTCCAGAGGAGTGGGCGTCGTGCTGAAATAGCTGCTTTTGAACTGGCTCAGTTTCTTCGAGCATCCGGAGAGGCCGATCACGGCAACTCCCAGAGCGAGATAAAGAATTTTTTTATTCATACTGCTTAATGCTTATTGATTGATCATGATGAAAAATCCTGATTATCGCGATGATAATCCGTAATAATTCAGGCCGCAAACTTCGCAGCCCGGCTTCAAAGTGTAAAGATATGAAAAAATATGCATATTCGCGAATAAATCGCCAAAATTATTCTCGCGCAGCCCGATTCCGCCCCGATAAGCGGTCCTGAGAGCCGGAAAATCCTGAAAAGTCGACGCTCTTACTATCCCCAGTGGCCGCCAAAGAGCACGCTCGCCGGGGAGGCCTCGAATTCATGGCCGTCGGCGTCGCGCCAGCGGAGCAGGGTGAGGATGTCGCCCCGGGTCATTGACTCCGAAACACATTCTCCGCCGTGATAACGAGCCGCCTTGCGCATATCCTCTATGTCGAGCTCCCCGACAGGTTTGCTCTCGTCAAAACCATGGCTGCTGGGAGCCGGAGGGTTGTCGTCCGGACGGCTCAGGTCCGTCCCCCCGCCTTCATACCGGCATTTTTTTCTGCAGCCTTATCTATATTTTTCTCTGTATTTTTCTCCATCAGCATTTTTCAATTAGCGATTTTTTCTTCTGGGTAATTCCCCCATAATAAAAACGCCAACGACTCAAAAATTATTAATCGTTCTCACATAATCCCATTGCGATTTTTCGTTCCTTGGAATTTTATGAAGACTCTCGGCGGGTGTTTCTGCTCGTTTTTTGCTGTTTTTGGCCGATTATTTCATTTTGTCAGATATTTTTCTTAATTTTGATAGTTGTGGCGGCTCCGCCCGCTAATCGGAGCCTCGCATTCTATCGAATTTTTAAGTTTCAAATCAAGATAACTGTTACAAAATGAAATATCAGCGCATCCTTCTGAAGCTCTCCGGCGAGTCGCTTGCCGGTTCAGCGGGCCACGGCATCGACACTGCCCGGCTCAATTCTTACGCACGCCAGATCAAGGAAATGGCCGACTCGGGCGTCGAGATCGGCATCGTGATCGGCGGCGGCAACATTTTCCGCGGCCTTTCGGGCGCGTCAAAAGGGTTCGACCGCGTGAAGGGGGACCAGATGGGTATGCTCGCCACTGTGATAAATTCCCTCGCCCTCTCCTCGGCTCTCGAGGCGGCAGGCCAGCCGGCTCAGGTCTTCACGGCCCTCAACATGTATCCGGTCGGCGAGTATTATTCGAAATGGAAGGCTATCGAGGCAATGAAGCAGGGGAAAGTGGCCATCATCGCCGGCGGCACAGGAAATCCCTATTTCACCACCGACACCGGAGCCGCTCTCCGCGCCATCGAGATCGAGGCCGAGGTGATGCTCAAGGGGACGCGCGTTGACGGCGTCTATACAGCCGATCCCGAAAAAGACCCGACGGCCACCAAGTTCGACGAAATCAGCTACGACGAGGTGCTCGGCCGAGGTCTGAAGGTGATGGACCTCACTGCCACCGCCCTCTGCAAAGAGAACAATATGCCGATCTATGTCTTCAACATGGACGTTGAAGGGAATCTCGGCAAAATGCTCGGCGGCGACAACGTCGGCACGCTCGTGACAGTGTGAGTCGCGGCAAAGATCTATTGAAAATCAATTTAAAAACGCAATATCATGGAAGTTAAAGAATATCTCCAGAATGCCGAAGATTCCATGCAGCTCGCAGTGGAATATCTCGATGACACTCTTTCGCATATCCGCGCCGGCAAGGCAAGCGCCCGTCTGCTCGACGGCATCCGCGTGGACTATTACGGCTCGCAGGCCCCCATCTCCAATGTGGCCAACGTATCCGTGCCCGACGCCCGCACCATCGCCATCACGCCCTGGGAGAAGTCGATGTTCAAGGAGATCGAGAAGGCTATCATCAATTCCGAACTCGGCATCATGCCGGAGAACAACGGCGAGGTGATCCGTCTTTCGATCCCGCCGCTCACGGAAGACCGCCGCAAGCAGCTCGTGAAGCAGAGCAAGGGGGAGGCAGAGAATGCTAAGGTGTCGGTGCGCAACGCCCGCCGCGAGGCAATCGAAGGCCTGAAGAAGGAGATCAAGCAGGGGCTGAGCGAAGACGCCGAGAAAGATGCCGAAGCCGACGTGCAGAAGCTCCACGACAAATTTATGAAGAAGATCGACTCGATCTTCGCCGATAAGGAGAAAGAAATCCTGACAGTGTGATTCCCTGAGGCCTATGACAGCTTCGAAAGAACGGAAAGAGGCCGAAGTAGCGATTGTCGTGCCTGTCTATCAGGCCGAGAAATATTTGCGCCAATGCGTGGAAAGCGTATTGGCGCAAACCTATTCGCGCTGGGAGCTTATCCTCGTCGACGACGGTTCCGACGATTCCTCGCCGGCCATTTGCGACGAATATGCCGCCCGCGACAGCCGCATCCGGGTGATCCATAAGGAAAACGGCGGTGTCTCATCAGCACGCAATGCCGGAGTGGCCGCCGCCTCGGCTCCTTTCCTGTCGTTTCTGGATGCCGACGATCTGCTCCATCCACGGTTTATCGAGCTGTTGCTTCCCCCTTTGGCAAGGGGCGAGGCGCAAATTTCCATGGCTCCTTACCTGCGGTTTCGCGGAGGAGGCGGTCGTAAATTCCGGAGAATGTTCGGCCATGGGGCAGAGGGTGCGACAACCGGCGACTGCGGCGATATTCGTCAGGCCGGCTACCGGATTGACAGATCCGTGCCGGCTGTAGAGGCAGCCCTTTATCAGACCTTTCCGGCCGACAATTCTCCCTGGGGAAAGATTTACCGCAGCGAGATAACCTCCGCTATACTTCACGACGAGACGATCCGCTACGAGGACCTCGACATATTCTATCGCTATTGGCTCGCCGCCGAGAAAGTCGCGGTTTACGGCTCGCCCCTCTACGGCTATCGGCAGCATGATTCCTCCTACATGCACAAGTTTTCCCTGCGGCGCGCCGACGCGCTGACAGTGACCGACAGGATCGTCGGATATATGTCGGAAAATCATCCGCAACTTCTCTCCGCGGCGCTCGACCGCCGCATGAGCGCCCACTTCAATTTCCTGCTGCTGATGTATCGCCACGGCGTCAGGGAAAAGGATCTCGAAGAGCGGTGCTGGCGCATAATCAGAGGCCAGCGGCGGGAAAGCCTGCTCGATCGTCGGGTGCGTCTGAAAAATAAAATCGGGGCTTTCCTCTCCATCGCCGGAGGAAAACCCCTTATGAGGATTCTCTCAAAATTTTATAATCCCGTATAGGCTTTGCGGCGCGAGGTCTCGGCCCGTCAGAGGGCGCCTTGCTCTATGAGGGTGGCGACGCGGTCGATGATCGCGTCTTCTTTGTTTTTCTCGGGATGGAACCCGGCGCGCATGTTGATGCCGAAGAAGCGGCCGAACGTCTGCCAGAATCCGGCCCGGAAACTCCCCAAGAATGCCTTCACGATGTTGAAGCCGGTCTGGTCGGTCTCGCGGTTGATGAGCTTGAGCATCACCTTCCCTTGAGTCTTGGTCATTTTCTTCACCACCGGCTTATATTGTTGGAAAATGTCCTTCTCGAGCGTTTTGAGATGTTTCTCGCGCTCTTTCTTGTCGGGAATGGTCTGGATATACTCATAGGTCTCGCAGAGCGTGGCAAACGCCAGTTTCGCGTAGGGAAGGGTTTTCCGCACGTCGCGAACCGTGCGCCAGTAGAACTGTTCCTCCTTCTTGTTCTTGAATTTCAGCGGAGGGAACACCACTATTTCGCGGATATACGTCAGCCGGCAAGTGTCGCCATATTGGTCGATGATATGCGTGTATCCTTCATAAGCCTTGACCTTTACCCGCAGTTCCGGCTCCTCTTCCAGGGCGAATGCCTCGCTCCCCGCTCCGGAAAGGAGCAGGAAAAGCCCGGCAAATACTGTAGCGAGCAGCCGGCCGAGGATTTTCGTGAAGGTTATATGGTTGATGCTTACGGTCATGTCAAGAAACAACTGATGGCTTCCGGAGCCTGAGGCGCGATATGGGCCTACGGATGGAAAATGCCGAATATCGTTTCTTTTCCCAAACGGAAAATAGCGTCAAAAATTGAACGCTCAGTGTTAACTTTTGCTATCGTGCTGTCGAAAACGGGGGCGAGACGCTCCTGCTGCGCCGCGATGTCGGCAAGCACTCCTTCGGCCGTGAGCCACGATTCTGCCACTTGTGCGAGCTCGCGGTTGAAACGGCCGAGGGTCATCGGTTGCTCTTCGGAGAGCCGGTAGACGGCAGCGATTCGCGGCATCAGATGCTCAGAAAAAGGTGTGCGGCCGTAAGCGGCCTGCCAGGCTCCGAGGTGCTCGCGGCGCCATTTGCCATGGTCGGAAAGCGGCAGGTCGAAGCCGCGTTTGAGAAGATGCGCTCCTCCTTCCACAGGCACTGCAAGCCTGACATCGCCCGAGATCGTCGCCCGCGCGAAATCCTTCCCGGCGGTATGCGTGAGCCGACAGGCCCGGGCGGCAGCCTCTACCGGAGGAAATCCGGCCGCAAGTTCTCCTACATAAATTCGCCACCATCCCGCCGAGGCCGCAAACGGCCAGATCAGCGGCTCAGGCTTCCCGTCGGGGTTCATTTCCATTTTCCATCCGTATAGTCGGGATTCGGATTGCGGAGCACGCGGTTCCAGCGGATCTTGCCGTTGAAGAGGTCGCGAAGCCATTCCTTCTCCTTGTCGACCGAAACGAGGATGCGAACCGGAGAGCCTACAAGATGGTCTTCGGGCACGAAACCCCAATAGCGCGAGTCGAGGCTGCGGTCGCGGTTGTCGCCCATCATCCAGTAATAGTCCATCTTGAAGGTGTAATATTCGGTTTCCTTGCCGTTGATGATGAACTTGTCGCCCCGGCGTTCGAGGGTATTTCCCTCGTAGGTGCGGATGGCGCGTTCATATATGGGATAGTTGTTGGGAGTAAGATGCAGGGTGACTCCCCGCTTCGGAATCCATATCTTCCCCATGTCGGGACGGGTCCAGCCATAGTTGTTGCCGAGCGGGAACATGCCTCCGAGATCGAGGAAGTTGCTCTCCCCCTCGCGCTGGAGCGGGCCTATCACCTCGGGCCATTTCTCAAGCTCGGCTTTCATGCTGCGCGTCAGAGGCACGTCGTAGAAGGTGAAGCCGGCATATTCGTTGCGCATGGGATATCCGGCGATGTCGTCGAGGCGCACGCCGAGCTCCTGCCATTTCTCCGTGTCGATCGGGCCGTTGACGGGGATGATGTAGTTGTATTGCACGTTTTCGGCCTCAGCGATCGGACGGCCGTTGATGAAGACGGAATCGTTGCGGATGTCGAGCCATTCTCCCGGAAGGCCAATGGCGCGTTTCACATAGTTCTCGCGGCGGTCAACGGGACGGACCACAAGCTCACCGAACTCCTCGCGGTTGCGTTCGATATATGCTTTCGGATCGTCGATTCCCTTGGCGCGCAGAGCATGGCAAATCTGATAATAGTCGGGGTTCTGCACCTTCAGGGCCACGGTGTCGCCCTGAGGATAGTTGAACACAACGATGTCGCCGCGCTCCACGGAGCGGCGTCCCGGCAGACGGTGGTAGGCGAGCTGGGGATAATCGAAATAGCTCTTGGTGCCGATGATCGGCATGGTGTGCTGGGCCAGAGGAAAGTGCAGGGGAGTCTGAGGCACGCGGGCGCCGTATACGGTCTTGTCGACCCAGAGACGGTCGCCCACAAGAAGCGATTTCTCGAGCGAACTCGACGGAATCTCATACTGCTGCCCGACGAAGGCGTAGATGAAATAGATCAGCACCAGGGCGTAGACGATGGCGTCGACCCAGGCCATGATCGTGCGTGTGGCTCCTTTCGTTTTTTTCCACCATCCCCAGGGCACATAGTTGGTGATGTAGATGTCGATTAGCAGAAGCCAGAGCAGCGCGAGCCAGGGATTTCCCATCAGCACCACCCAAATGAAGAAAATCGCCGACACGATCGAGAAGCGTATCCAGCGCGTTTTCTTGACTCTTTTCAGTCTGCCGGAGAGAGAGGTGTCGGCTTTTCCGGGCTCGGCCTCTTTCTGCGGAGTTTTATGCAGTTCTGTATCTTTTTCTTTGTTTTGTTCCATAGTTTTATCCGATTATGCTCTCCATCATTTCGGAGAGGGGATGCCAGCCTTTGCGGCCGGAGAGCCATTCGGCGGCCATTACGGCTCCGAGAGCGAATCCTTCGCGCGATTTGGCTGAGTGGGTGATGGTGATGGAGTCGACGGGGGAATCCCATTCGATGGTGTGGATGCCGGGCACTTCTCCGCGGCGGATGAAGCTGACGGGAAGGTCATTTTCGCCGAGCTTGCCTTCGGCCGGCTCTTTCCAGCCGGAGATCCGGCCGGTTTCCTCCACGATCTCTTCGGCGAGTGTGACCGCCGTGCCCGAAGGATGGTCGAGCTTGTGGATGTGATGCGTCTCGACGAGCGAGGGAACGTATTGCGGCAGTCGGTTCATGATCCGCGCAAGATAGGAATTGAGCGCCATGAAGACATTGACGCCGATCGAGAAGTTGGAGGCCCACATAAGGGTGCCCCTTCCCTCTTCGGCCTCGCGGCGGAAGAAGTCGAGCATTGTCATCGACGGGTCTTCGGGAGCGGGAAGGGAAACCCACCCCGTAGTGCCGCAGACCACAGGCACGCCGGCTTTGAAGCAGCGCTCGATGTTGGCCGCCGCCGTGGCGGGAGTGGTGAATTCGATGGCCACGTCGGAATTGCGGAATTCCTCGGTGTCGAAGTCGGAGAGATTATCTTTGTCGATGCGGCAGGTTATAGTGTCGCCACGCTGGAGAGCGATGCGCTCTATGATATGGCCCATTTTGCCATATCCGATGATTGCTATCTTTGTCATGTTTTGTCGTCAGGGAGAGCGGATGCTTGCTGAAAGGAGAGAGGGAATGCTTGCAGAGCTGCGGCCGAAAATCGAACCTCGGCGCAGCCTCTTAGAAACCGAAAGCGAAGTTGTCGACGTAGAGGGTGAGCCCTTCGGTGCCGACGTATGCCTCGCCGCAGCTCGATGAAGCCATCACGAGCACATGGGTGGGCGTCTCGTTGGCAGCGGCCCAGCCCACTTCGTGCACCGGCACGAGCTTGCCTTTCGAATTGTAGGCGTAATAGGCCTTCTTTCCGTCGAGCAGACCCATATAGGGCTTGTAGAAAGACTGGCCGGTGATATTGCCGTAATGGATCTTCAGGGCGTGGCCTTTCACGAGCGGAGTGGTCTTGGAGAAACGTTCGCGGCCGGTGCCGACGCGGTGGGCGTAGATGTTTCCCTTGGCATCTTCCCATCGCTTTTGGAGAAGCACGTAGACCTCGGCGTTGTCGCGCCCCGAGAGGGTCTTCTTGCTTCCGAAGCCCGACGAGCGGACGCGCGTGTTGACGTTGGGCATGTCGACTTTATAGTCGAACACCAGAGCCACCGGGCGCTTGTTATATTTCATCCCCATTTCCATCTTCGAATATGGGCTTTTGGTGCTTGATATCGGCTCGCGCACCTTGCCGAGGAAGACGGTTCCGGCCACCATCACGTCCATGTTGATCAGGCCGAGCACTTTCACATGCTCCATCTTCGCCATCAGCTTGGCCATCTTGTTGCCGTTGACTATGGCCGGCTCTACAGTGTTGGAAGCTTTCACCACTCCCGACACTTTGGCATAGACATTGCTCGACGCCCAGGGGGAACCGCCGGTGTTGGAATAGGCCACATTGCCGTTGATGGTCTTGGTGGGGCCTATGGCATAGACGGTTTTTTTATTTCCACCGATCACTTTCGATTCGGTGATATGGCGTGTCACCCAATTGGAGAAATCGCCATAACTGATTTTCTCGAGACGGAGCGCCGAAGCGCTCATAACGGTAAAAAGCGCCATTAAAGCGACGCAGAAATTTCTTAACGTTACCATAATGGCGCAAATTTAATAAAAAAATCTCTATAAAGAGCGCGTTCAGTTAGATTTAGACCTGAAGGCGGTCTCTTTTTTGGGAATTAGTGTTTCAGGGAGCTGATCACGGCTTCGGTGGCGCCCGAGCGCTCGGGATCGGCCATGATGACCATTGTCAGCTCGTTGTCGTTGGTCGGCAGGATGAGAATCGTCACGTCGACGCCTTCCGACCGGCCTGTGGCTTTGGCCCCTTTCGCCCCGGAAATGCTGACTTTCTCCACCTTGGGATTCTCAAGCCGGAACTCTTTTGCGGAACGCTGGCACATTTCATAGGCACGTTTCTGATTGCTTCCCCTCACTTCCTGGTTGACGAGCGACATGCCGAAGAGCGACTGTCCGGGATAGGTGATGGTCATGCGGGCGTCGCGTGTCACTGTGGCGCCCGGGGGCACCTGAAATTCCCAGCCGGAATATTCGAGGGAAAGCGGCTGCAGGCCTGCTGTCGGATCCTGCGCCTCCTGGGCGCTGAGCTGCGAAACGCTTCCGGCAATCACCAGAAGCATGGAGAGAATGGCGAATTTTATTTTCATTTTGATGATATTGTTTTAGATTTTGATTGAAAACGGGGTCTATCAGAGGCCGAGGAAACGGCGTGTGTTTTCGGCGATGCGGTCGTGCATCTCTTCGGCGAGCGTGCCGGAGATGCGGTTGATTACCTGCTCGATTGTCACATCGTCGTTGTCGGTTTCGGCCAGAATGCGGTCGAGGGGCATGGCGCGGAGTGCCTCGGGGTTGAACTCGGAGCCGAAGGATATGTAGCAACCTGCTCTCAGAAGCATCTGGGCGGTGGCGGCGTTGCGCCGGAAACCGTGGATTGCCCAGTTTTGGGCCGGTTTCAGGTCGCGGCGGGCGCCGGCGATGATGTCGTGGGCCTTGACATCGTGGATGATCAGCGGTTTGCCGATCCGCTCCGAAAGCTCTACATGGCGTCTGAACAGCAGCATCTGCTTGAAAAGCGGGCCTCCCTGAGGGCCAAGGTCTACCCCGCATTCGCCGATCGCCACAACCTCCTTGCGTTCCACCTCTTTTTCAAGTTGTGAGAAAAGTTCGTCGGTGATGTCGGCGTCGGTCTCCGCCGACATGCGGGCGGCTGTCCAGGGATGCACCCCGATGCTGTAGGCCTGTCCGGGGTCGAACGTGATTTCTTCTTCGCCTACGCAAATGCCGTAGACTGCCTCCGGTTGCGGAAGCTTATGATGTGTATGTATATCCAGTAACATGATAGTGAAGTGTGATTAGTGATTAGTGAAGAGTGATTAGTGAGTGGGGTTTAGTTAAGTTCTATAAGTGCGGATGATAAAGCAATTTTGATAGGGTTTATATAATTATAAAACTAATTGGCGGCGTTTTGTTTATTCGCCTGCGTGGATTTTATTCCGCTCAGAGGCTATTTGTCGGCTATTCGCTCAGGGCACGGGGTCATAGCCGCTTCCGCCCCAGGGATGGCAACGGCATATCCTCTTTATGGCGAGCCAGCCACCCTTCAGCGGACCATATTTCATGATTGCCTCCACGGCATATTGGCTGCAAGTCGGAGTGTATCGGCAGGATGGCGGAAGCATTGGCGAAATCGCCCCCTGATAGAATCTTATCGGCAGGATAGCGATCTTTCTTATTACGGTTTTCGCGTTCATTGCGACTCCTACTTTTTTTGAGGCACAAGCCCTGCGGCTCCTCCTGTTTTATTTTTGCAGTTTCTTGGCAAGCTTGGCGAGCAGACGTCTCATTTTCGCCTCGATTTCAGCATAGGGGGCGTTATCTTCGCCGAGATAGACGAAAGCGAGCTGAAGCGACCGGACATCTCCGAGAGCCGCTATCTCCTCTTTCAGCGGCAGACGGCTGAGGCGGTAAGCCTCGCGGACACGACGTCGAATCAGCACCCGGTCTACAGCCCGGCGCCGCTTCTTCTTCGGCACCGTGATCATCATCTGTATCTCCCCTATGCCGGCGGGGATGCCATGCGAAAACATTCCGTCGAGGTCTTCCTGCGTGACGGCGCGCCATGTGAGCCGCAGAGGGAATTCATAGATGGTCTTCCCCTCCTTGAAAAGAGAGTCCACGAGCGTGCGCAGGCGCAGGCGCTCCTCCTTGCGAAGAGTGAGGCGAAGAGTGGGCCTCGGGGCGGGGATGTCTGACTGATATGTTTCCATTTCACTGCAAATTTACACAAATCCCCCCATATTACGAACAAAACGGAGACGAAAAAAATATATTGCTTTTTCAGCCGGCATCGTCACCGGCATTCTTGCCGACCTCTTTGCCAAGATTGGCGGCGTTGCGTTGCCAACCCTCGAACTTGCAGCGTTTCACGGCCGAGCGGCGGAACATCTCGCGAAACTCCTCCTCATCCATACTCCGGGCCCCGGCCGCGTCGAGCGTCAGCATTTCCGGCCTGAACAGCAGTTCGGGAAGCGTCTTTTCCGGATCGCCTTCCCGGCTGTAGGGGCAGACCGTGACGCAGCGGTCGCATCCATAGAGAGTCTCCTTCCCGGCCCGGGTCGACATAGCGGCCACTCCCCTGCTGTCCCATGGGCCGCGGTGCTCGATGGTGAGATAGCTCAGGCAGTCGCGGCAGTCGATTATTCCGGCTTTCAGCGCTCCGGCCGGACATACTTTCCCACATGCGCCGCAGTCAAGGCAACCGGTGGTCAGCTCCCGGTCGGGCTCAAGCTCGAGCGTGGTGAGAATCTCGGCTAAAAACACCTGATTTCCAGCTCCGGGCACCACCAGCATCCCGTTTCTCGCGATAAATCCAAGACCGCTTTTCCGCGCCCAATAGCGTTCTGCTATCGGAGCGGTGTCCACGCATATCCTGAACCCGTCTCCGGTGGCTGAAAAAGGGGCGATAGCGGCCTTCAGACGCTTCCTGATCACGTCGTGGTAGTCCTCTCCTCCGGCATAGGCTGAAATGCGGGGAAACGAGGCGGGACGCTTTTTCGGCTGGCAGAAGGAGAAGGCCAAGGTGACAATCGTTTTGGCCCCGTCGAGAAGAAGACGCGGGTCGCGGCGGATGTCAAGGTGGTTGCGGAGATAATCCATGCCGGCGACGCGGTCGCTTTGGGCAAATTCCAGATAGCTTTGCCAGCAATCGTCATCGACCGGAACGGCCGCGGCAAATCCTGCCGCCACTGCTCCGGCGGCGAGGCAGGCCTCCCTTATTTCCTGCCGAAGTCGGCCGGGACTTCCCCCCATTTCTCCGTGTCCCATTTCAGGATCTTGCATCTGTAGGTGTGGGTGTTGAGCCAGGAGAGGGCGCGCTCCATCATCCGGAAGCTTTTCTCGTTATGAGGCGTGCGGGCGATGGTGGTCTTCACCTTTCGGTTGCGCACCCAAGCCATTCCCGTCACCGAATCGCTGTAGATGGTGTGCATTTCGCCGAGCTGCTGCTGGAGGGCGAGTGCATGGACAATGGCGAGAAATTCGCCGATATTGTTGGTCGACTTCTCGAAAGGTCCGACATGAAAAAGCTCTCGGCCTGTAAGTAGTTCCACTCCGCGATATTCCATTCTGCCGGGATTCCCGGCGCAGGCGGCGTCGACGGCCCAGCCGTTGAGGTCGATTTCCGGGAAACTCATATAGTCGGGGGCGTTTGAAGCCGGCATGTTGGCCCGCTGGGCTTCGAGAGAGGCTTCGGCGGCGCGTTGCGAGCCGTGAAGCAGATTGGTCAGCTCTCTCTTTTCGGAGCTCCTTGTCCCCTTGCGGAACGCTTCGGCTGCCTCTTCGGCGCTTGCAAAGCTCTTGAAGCTCGCTCCGGGATAATCGTCAACTTGCTCGAGGGCGTCGTTGAGGTCTGTGTATATCCCCGGTTCGCGGCCGACCCAGACCACATAGAATCTTTTGGAATAATTCATGGCCATGGTCAGTTCTTGTCGGTTTCACCGCATCCTGCCTCGTGGCGGAAATTGTAATCGTGGCGCAGGCGGTCGAATTTATCGGGGGCTATCCGGAGGGCGTCGTCATCATCGGCCGGGTCGTAGGAGTCGAGGATCATTTGCTCCGAGAGACCGGCGGGTTGGCGGTATTCCCCGGCGAGCCCCTCCTTGTCGATTTCCACGCCGAAATGGCGCTCCACGGCTTCGAGGACCATGCGGGTGGCGCGCTGTTTACCTTCATAGGAATATCCGGCGATATGGAAAGTGCCATATTCGGTGAGGTCGAGAAGGGAGGCGTCGATTTTCGGCTCACCTTCCCAGGTGTCGACAATCGCGCGGATGCGGCGCTGCGAGAGGGCATCTTTAAGGGCGTTGCCGTCGACCACGGGGCCGCGGGCGGCGTTGACGAGAATCGCTCCCGGCTTCATCAGCGCGATCTCCCGCTCCCCTATCAGATGATAGCTCGGGTGGCGGCCATCGCGCGTCAGCGGAGTGTGAAGGGTCACCACGTCGCAGCTCGACAGCAGAGTGTCGAGGTCGGTATAGTCGTCGATATATCCCCCCTCTTTGCGGGGAGGGTCATTGATCAGGATCTCGGTGCCGAAATGCTCGCCCCAGCTTCTGACGATGCTGCCGACATTGCCGCAGCCTACGATGCCGAGCTTGTGGCGCTGCGGGTCGAACCCCTTGCGAAGGATGGCCGACCAGACATATTGCGCCACTCCCGGAGCGTTGCAGCCGGGGGAATTTTCCACCGCGATGCCGTTGGCGCGACACCATTCGATGTCGATCTGGTCGGTGCCGATCGTGGCCGTGGCCACGAGCTTCACCGACGAGCCTCCGAGCAGAGCCTCGTTGGCGCGGGTGCGCGTCCGGATGATGATCGCGTCGGCGTCTCTGACGTTCTCGGGCGTGAATCCGAACTGGTCGGCATAGCTCACGTCGGCCACCGCTTCAAGGCGTCCTTTGATAAATGGTATGTTCTCGTCTACTATTATTTTCATATCGCGGAAGATGCGTTTGATGCTTTTGCCGGCGGAGTCATGCCACGGAGGCCGTGAAGAATCCCCCATACAGGGCCGCCGCAACCGGAAGCCATATTTTCCAGCTCTTCACGTTCCAGAGGGCGAATACATTGGCGAACTGCACTGCGGCAATCATATAGAACGTGGCCATATAGGCCGTCATGTTGTTGAAGTCGATGGCCATCATCGCCACGCAGGCTAAGCCCATCAGGTTGAGGCTCGTGTTGAAGAGGCGGCGCCGCGAATTGCCGGCGTAGAGTTTCACCAGGTTGTTGAGCCCGAAGAGCAGGGCGAAGAGTGCCGTCACCGAGAGGTTGACAATGCCGGAAAAAAGCTCCATCTTCGAGGAATATCCCTCGAAGAGATTGGTGAAGGTCGGGATATTGATTGATTCGAGAGGAATGAGGCCCAGTCCGATGCCGACCCAGTAGGGAGCCACGAGCCCCATGAGCAAGGCTAACAGTTCGCGGAAGCGGAAGCATTTCAGAGTGATTCCGATCGCGATATAGACCGGCGCCATGAACACGAAGGCATACTGGAACATCGACCCGATCGACAGCATCGTGGCGATAAGGAAGAAGCATTGCGAGGCATTTCGCTCCTTGAAGGAGCCGAATGTCAGGGAGATGCAGTATAGATTGACCGCCGCCATAATCACCGAAGATGTCAGCATCCCCGAAATCCAGGGATTCGAACAGCACATCACGACGAAGGCCGAGATCACCACGATCGAAGGGTTCGGGATAAACGTATATGCTTTGTTGGCAAGATAGAGGCCGAAAGCTGTCAGGGCGATAAAGGCGAGGTTGAGAGTCCACGACACCTCCGGGATCAACGGCCAGAGATTGGGCGAGGGCAGGCAGAGTCCCATCCGGCCCGAGAGCTGTGTCTGAGGGCCGGAGAAGAATCCGACGGCGCTCATTACGGCTGCGATGAGAATAGCCGCGAAGAGAACGCCCTGGCCGGGCATCGTGGTGCGTCGGTAGCTCGTGAACATCAATCCTCTTCAGATTCTTCCCGTTTCTTTCTCTGGCGGAAATGCACGGGCGAAATCACCTTCGAAAAGTCTTCAGAAATCCTGGGGCCACGGTTGGGCACGGTTTTCGGCCCGCGGTCGTTTCCGCGGCGGAAGGGTTTGCGGTCGCCACGGTCGTCACGGTCGTCACGGCGGAATGGCTTGCGGTTGTCACGGTGGTCGTCACGGAAATCGCGTCGTTCCTCCCTGTCATCGCGGCGGAATGGCTTGCGGTCGCCACGGTCGTCGCGGCGGAACGGCTTGCGGTCGCTCCGGTCGCCACGATCGTCACGGCGGTCAGGCTTCTTATATTTGTCGTGGCCGCCAAACTTGCGGGTCTCGCGTTTCCATTCGTCGTCGCTGAGGCGGCGCATCTTGCGCGGACCTCTCTCCTCTTCCTCTCCTTCGCCGAAGTGGCTCACGCGCCCTCCTTCGGCCCGGAAATCGGAATAACTGCCGTCGAACATCACATATTCGCGCAGCATGCATTCGAGGCTGCCGTTGAGCAGAGGAATCTTCATCGACGGCTTGAGCCCGATGTTGTCGAAAGTCTCGTCGTCGAGGCCGATGATCCAGGCGTGCCAGCCGGGGAAATTCTTCTTGAGCGACGAACCGATCGAGCGGTAGAGCTCGGAAATGTCGTCGGGCTTGAGGCGCTGTCCGTAAGGGGGATTCATCACCATCACTCCAGGCTCGGGATTGTCGGTCCAGTCGGCGAGCGGACGGCAGGTGAGCTCCACCATCTCCTCCACCTGGGCCGACTTGATGTTCTTGCGTGCGATTGCCACGGCCTCCGGGTCGATGTCGCCGCCATAGATCTTGAAGGCGAACTCGCGTTCCGAACTGTCGTCGTTGTAGAGCTCTTCAAAAAGCTCCTTGTTGAAGTCGGGCCATTTCTCGAAGGCGAAATGCTGCCGGTAGATTCCGGGGTTGATGTTGGCGGCGATAAGGGCGGCCTCCACGAGGAAAGTTCCCGAGCCGCACATCGGGTCGGCGAAATTGCAGTCGCCGCGCCATCCGGTCTTCATGATGATTCCGGCTGCGAGCACCTCGTTGATCGGCGCTTCCGTCTGCTCGGCGCGATAGCCGCGCTTCGACAAGGGTTCGCCGCTCGAATCGAGCGAGATCGTCACCCGGTTGTCCTGGATGTGGACGTTGAAAAGGATGTCGGCTCCCGCCACCCTGATCGACGGCCGTTCGCCGCTCTTGTCGCGGAAATGGTCGACGATGCCGTCTTTCACGCGGTAGGTCACGAACTTGGAATGAGTGAAATCGGCGCTGTTGACAGTGGAGTCTATGGCAAACGTCGTCGAGGTGTCCATATATTTCTCCCAGTCGATCTCGCGGACGATGTCGTAGAGTTCGTCGGCATTGTAGGCGGTGAATTTCTCAATCGGCTTGAGGATCCGCAGGGCGGTGCGGCAGCAGAGGTTTGCCTTGTACATCATTTCGAGGTCTCCCTCGAAACTAACCATTCTGGTGCCCATTTCCACGTTTCCCGCCCCGAGCGAGATGAGTTCGTCGCGGAGCACGTCTTCAAGCCCTTGAAAGGTCTTGGCCACCATTGAAAAGCTGTTTTCCATCGGGTTCGTTAGCTACTGTGTGCGTGTTGTAAGGTGAAAAAATATTGTTGAAGTGATTTTTAGTGTCGGAGTTGATATTTGCAGTGCCGGCGGGAATTTCGGACCGGGGTCAGAAAATGATTGCCGATGTGCCGGAATCCTCCTCTTTCTGCGGCTGCTGGGGAAGTCCGTCGCCGTCGCTGAGCTTGTCGAGCGTGGCGTTGAACGAGGCGTGGCGGTTATAGGCCGGCGTCCGTTCGATCAGGGCGATCACCTCGTGGTCGTCGAACTGCGAGGGTTTCAGCACTGCATATTTCATCTTCATGGCGTCGATCTTCTGCGTGCGCAGCTTGTCGCGGCCATAGACTTCGGCGATCACCTCCTCGTCTTGCGACTTGCTTGTCTGAGGCTTGGGCGCTTCCTGAGGGGTGTCGTTCATCACGATGGTGTCGTCTTTCTTCCCTTCGCGGATTGTCACGTCGAAACCGGAGGCGAGCA
The DNA here is from genome assembly GCA_905214735.1 of uncultured bacterium. GTDB lineage: Bacteria > Bacteroidota > Bacteroidia > Bacteroidales > Muribaculaceae > Lepagella. The sequence goes on from CAJMNI010000006.1 coordinate 49,224, forward strand.
CCGTCACTTTCACCTTGTCTTCGAGCGAGGGATCGTCGCCGATGCCCCATTTCACGTCGATGCTCGAGGGAAGTTTCGAGGTGAAGGCGGTGATTTCCGACATCTCCTTGGCCTGGATCGGGTTCTTGGAGTCTTTCGAACACATGAACTTGAAGAGCAGACGCTTCGAGGTGGTGATGTCGTGGGCTTTCAGCAGCGGCGAATGCAGGGCGTTTTTGATGGCGTCGGAGATGCGGTGTTCCCCCTCTCCCATCGCCGTGGCTATGATGGCCGATCCGCTGTCTTTGAGCGTGGTCTTGACGTCCTGGAAGTCGACGTTGACGTAGCAGGGTTCGGATATGATTTCCGAAATCGAGCGGGCAGCGTTGGCAAGCGTGTCGTCGGCTTTGCTGAAGGCGTTGAAGAAGTTGAGGTCTTTGTAAAGATCGATCAGGTTCTCGTTGTTGATGATCAGCAGGGCGTCGACATGTTTCTTCATCTCGTTGGCGCCGTCGAGAGCCTTTATGATTTTCTTTTCCCCCTCAAACATGAAAGGCACCGTGACGATGCCGATCGTCAGCATTCCGGCCTCTTTCGCCACCTGCGCCACCACGGGAGCGGCTCCCGTGCCGGTGCCTCCTCCCATTCCGGCGGTTATGAACACCATCTCCGTCTCGTCGTTGAAGAGGGCGGCAAGGTCCTCGCGGCTCGCCTCGGCGCATTTGCGCCCCACTTCCGGCACGTTGCCGGCTCCGAGGCCGTGGGTGATGTCTTTGCCGAGCAGGATCTTCGTCGGCACAGGCGACATCGACAGCGCCTGCCGGTCGGTGTTGCAGACCACGAAATTGATGTGGCGTATCTTCTGCTGATACATGTAGTTGACGGCGTTGCCTCCGCCGCCTCCGATGCCGATCACCTTGATGATCGCTCCGGTCGGGTCGCTGTGGGCAAATTGCGACGCATCGTTGAACTCGCTCATCTCCTGAGCATCGTCTATATCGTAATATCTTTTATCTTCCATGTTCTATCCCCCTTTTATTCAATAAGATCGGAGTCGTCTTCTCCGGGACCGCTGAAAAACTTGGCGATTCTCTCGCCCCATTTCGACATCTTTCCTGACTTCTTCCTGCTCCTGCTTCTTGTCTCCTCCTGCAGGCGCTCCTCTTCGTTGGCTTCTCCGGTGACGGGGAGCTCCTCCTTATGAGGAATTTCAAGGCAGGAGATGTCGGAATTCATGGCTCCGGCGTAGAGGACTCCGGCCGTTTCCACAATTTCGGAGTTGAGGCATTTGGTGTCGTCGACCCTGATATATTGCGGAAGGTCGCCCCGGCGCACGGTCATGCTCGTGAGCTGCTTCATCAGGTCGGTGATGCCGTTGAGCTTCGAAGCGCCTCCGATGCAGACGATGCCTGCGGGAAGCTCTTTTTCGGTGAGCCCGGCATAATATATCTGCTGGATCACATTGGCCACTATCTCCTCGGCGCGGGCCACGATGAGATTGCTGACGTCGGCCATGCTGACGCCGTTGACATTGAGCGTAGAGGGCGATTCGCGCGGAAATGCGTTGCCCGAGGTGATCTTGATCTCTTCGGCTTTCTCTTCGAGCAGATGGCCGAGCGATGTGAGGTCGCGGGTGATGTTGCGGCCTCCGAGCGGCAGCGTGGTGAAATAGAGCAGGTGGCCGTTTTTATAGATTGAGACGGTGGTCGTCTCGGCCCCCATGTCGACGAGCATGCAGCCGAGGCGCTTCTCGTCAGGTTTGAGCACAATCTGGGCTGTGGCGAGAGCGGTCACGATGAAACCTGCTATCGGGATGTTGAGCTTCTCCTGGAGCGTGCGCGAGAGATTGCGCTTGAGCTCCGGGCGGCAGACGATCAGGTCGAACGTGGCCGTGATCTGGTTGCCGATCATTCCCTTCGGAGAAGTGGTCTCCTGCTTGCCGATGCGGTAGATGCGCGGAATGGCGTCGACCACCTCGAGAGAATTGTCCACGGCTGTGGTGAGGGCCTGGTCGCGGAGCTGCCCGAGGATGCGGTCGGTGATTTCCGTCTCCTCCTGAAGGATCATCTTGACCTCAGTGGTGATGCTGCGCACGGAGCGGCCCGAAAGCCCGACGAAGAGCTTCGAGATCTTGCGCGGAGTGACGGCCGGCTTGCGTTCGAGCCTCTCCAGAATGCGGGCGATCCTCATGGAGGTCTCCTCGAGATTCTGGATCACGCCATATCTCACGCTTTCGATGCATCTCTCCTGGTCGCAGGCGATGATGTCCATCCGGCCGTCTTCGTGGGCCCGGCCCACGACGGCTATTATTTTAGAGCTCGCGACTTCTACGGCCGCTACATATTTCTCTTCATTCATCATGGCTTCTTTTTGGGAGCGTCGTTCGACGCCGTTTTCTTGTGGTTGTTGGTGTCGGCGGGAGCCGTCGCAGCCGCCGAGTCGGCCGATTGCCTTATCGCTGTCGCGTTGCCGCCGTCGGGAAGAGTGGCCTCCTCGAGGTCGATCTCTTCGGTGTCTTCCTCCGGAACGTTAAGGCGCGTCTTGTCGCGGCGGGTGGCCACGATCTGGTCTCTGAACTTCACCGAGATTGTGTCATATTCGGCCCAGCCCTTGTAGGGGAGCACCTTGTGGTAGAAGAGCTCCAGGGCATGCTTTTTCTCCTCGAGGCGCGTGGTGTCGCCGAAGTTGATCACATGTCCCGTGATTCGGGGCACGATGATCAGGTTGTCGGGATCGTTGGCCACTATCATGTTGGTGATCTCCGACAGCAGCGGGTCGCCGTTGATGAAGCGGATCAGCGGCAGCACGTCGACCGGCCGGAAACGCCGCGTGAAACGGCCGCTCACCACCGGGACATCGTTGAAAAACTCCGCGTTGGAGTCGATATGCTTCCCGTCTTTGTTGATATAGTAGGAATTGTCGGAGAAAAATACCCTCATCACCGGCACCATCGGCACCACTCTGACCGAGAGCTTTCCGTCGGAGGCGAGCATGCAGTTGACTGTCTCGAAATTGGAGAGCCGGCGGAGATATTTCTCGATGTCGTGGGTGTTGATCGCCTTGAAAGGTGAGCCCACGATCTTGCCGGGATATTTCTGAAGCTCGAGCAGGACTCCCCGGCTGATCACGGAGTCCATTGGCCGGCGCAAAGCTGCGTCGGCAAGGCCGTCGCCCTCCACGCTCACCTCGATGCCGGTGCAGACATGGCTTGCCGCCTCCTGCCGGGCCCACACCGTGATGCAGCACGCGTAGGCGACCAGAAGCGTCAGAATCGTCCATTTGATGATTGTGTTCCGTTTTGTAGCCATCCTGTGTATTTGTCTCCGTAGGAGATTTTCAGCTTTCGAGAGCTTCTTTGATGTCGGGGAGCATGCGGTCGATGTCGGCGGCCCCCAATGTCATCAGAATTTCAAAATTACTATTTTTTATCAACCCGAGCAAATCTTTTCGCTCGCAATATCTTTTTTCTCTGCTTTTTACATCGTTGAGAATCGTGAAAGTCGATATTCCCGGAATCGGAAGTTCCCTTGCGGGATAAATTTCGGGCATGATGACTTCGTCGGCTTCGCTGAGGGCGTCGGCGAAATCGGGTGCGAAATCTCGCGTGCGGGTGTAGAGATGGGGCTGAAAGATCACCGTGAGCTTTTTGCCGGGGTAAAGCTTTTTGACTGAGCGGATTGAGGCTCTGACTTCGTTGGGGCTGTGGGCGTAATCGTCGATAAGCACCGGGCCGATGACAGGGCCATCCTCGACCCCCTTCCGGCCGTCGAGCCAGATTTCGAAGCGGCGTTTGGCTCCCTTGAACGAGGCGAGTCCGCGGCGCACTTCGTCGGGTGTGGCCCCGGCGAGTATTGCCGCTGCGGCTGCCGCCACGGCATTCTCCACATTGATCTCCACCGGCACTCCCGGGCTCAGGTTCTCTATCTTCAGTCCGTCGGGACCCATCAGGGTGAAGAGAATGCGGCCGTCGCCGATGCGCACGTCGTCGGCCCACCAGTCGGCGTGCCCCTTTTTAGATCCACCGCTTCCCTTTTCCGGCCTGAGGTCGGCGTCGGTTGCGGCTGCTCCTTCGTAGGTGTAGACCCTGACTCCCTCCTTTACGTCGGGCTTGAATTTGAGGCCGGTGTGCATGATCAGGTTCCCGCCCGGCTTAATGAGCGAAGTGAAGATCGAGAAGGCCTCGAGATAATGCTCCTCGTCGCCGTAAATGTCGAGATGGTCGGGATCTGTCGATGTGACCACGGCCGTCCAGGGGGAGAGCTGATGGAAACTGCGGTCGTATTCGTCGGCTTCGATCACGCTATAGCGGGAATTTTCCTGCAGCACGAGATTGCTGCCGATATTGCGGAGGATTCCGCCGAGAAAGGCTGTGCACCCCTGCTCGGTGTCGCGCAAGATGTTGGCGATCATGGAGCTCGTGGTGGTCTTGCCATGGCTTCCGGCCACGCAGATGCCGCGCGTCGAGCGGGTGATGCGGCCCAGGAGGGCGGCGCGTTTCACGACCTCGAATCCCCTCTCCCTGAAGAAGGAGAGGATGCGGTTTTCGGCGGGCACCGCCGGAGTGTAGACCACGAGCGTAGTGGCCGGGTCGCGGAAAGCCTCCGGGATCGCCGCCGCGTCGTCGGCGTAGGTGATCTCGGCTCCCTCCTCCGTCAGTTGGTCGGTGAGCTGCGATTCGGTGCGGTCGTAACCGGCCACCGGCACTCCGTGGCGCAGATAATACCTCACAAGATTGGCCATGCCGATGCCTCCGGCCCCCACAAAATATATCCTCTTTATCTCTTTATCTTCCATTTTACTTCTTGAGAATCTTGATCACTTCGTCGGCGATGCGCCTGTCGCTGTTGGGAAGGGCGCATTTGCTGATGTTTTCGCTGAGGGCTTTAAGCAGAGCGGGGTCGGATTCCGCTTTCACGATCTCGGCCACGAGCTTCTCGCGAGCCTCGGCGTCGGGAATCATCAGCGCCGCCTTTTTGGCCACGAGAGCCATGGCGTTTTTCGTCTGATGGTCTTCCGACACATTGGGCGAAGGCACGAGGATGGCCGGTTTGCCGAGGAGCTCGAGCTCGCTGATCGAGCCTGCTCCGGCGCGCGACACCACGAGGTCGGCCGCTGCGTAGGCCGAGGCCATGTCGGTGATGAATTTGGTCACCACCACCCCTTTCATTCCCTTGGCTGCCTGCTGGCCGCGGTCGCCGAAATTCTTGCCTGTCTGCCAGATGAGCTGGATGCCGCGGTCGTTGAGGTCGTGCAGGCCCTGCTCGATGCTCTCGTTGAGCGTCAGGGCGCCAAGGCTGCCGCCGACCACGAGCACCGTAGGCCGCTTCGGATTCAGTCCGAAACTTTCGCGGGCTTTCTCCTTGTCGGCTTTTTTGGCGAGGAGGTCTTTGCGGACCGGGTTGCCGGTCATCACGATCTTGTCGGCGGGGAAGAAGCGCTCCATTCCCTCATAGGCCACGCAGATGGCGCGGGCTTTTTTCCCGAGGAGCTTGTTGGTGACTCCGGCGTAGGAGTTCTGTTCCTGGAGCAGCGTGGGCACGCCGAGACGCTGCGCCGCCTTCAGGGTCGGTCCGGAGCAATAGCCGCCGACTCCGATGGCTATGTCGGGATTGAAATCCTTCACTATGCGGCGGGCCATCGCGAGAGACTTGCGAAGCTTCAGAAGCACTCCGAAATTTCGCCAGAGACGCTTGCGGTCGAACCCGGCCACGGGCAAGCCCTTGATGGGATATCCTGCGGCCGGTACCTTTTCCATTTCCATGCGGTTGTCGGCTCCGACAAAGAGTATGTCGGCACCGAGGCGCTCCTTGAGCTCGTTGGCAATCGACAGGGCCGGGAAGATATGCCCTCCCGTGCCGCCGCCGCTGATCAGTATTTTCGGTTTGTTGTCAGTCATTTTTCTTTGTGACACAAGGTCTTTTATTTTATGCAGTGGTGCCGCTGTAGTTGGCGGCCTGCATGTCGTCGGGAAGAGTCTTCATCTCCTCCTTCACGTCGTTCTTGTTTTTCGAATGGGCGGCGAATCGGCTCACGGAGAGCATGATTCCCAGCGCCGCCGACATCACGAGCACGCTTGTTCCCCCTTTCGATATCAGCGGGAGCGGCTGTCCCGACACGGGGAATAACCCGGTGACGATCGCCATGTGGACAAATGCCTGAAGCACTATCATCACGGCGCAGCCAAGGATGAGGAATGCCGGGAAAGCCCGGGAGCATTTGTAGGCTATTCGGCCCGCTCGGGCCACGAGAAGCATATAGAGCAACAGGATCAGCGCTCCGCCGACAAATCCGGTGTCTTCGACGATGATCGAATAGATATAGTCGGAGAAGGCGAGGGGCAGGCGCGCGCTCTCGCGCGAATTGCCCGGACCCTGGCCGAAGAGGCCGCCGTTGGCCTGGGCGAATTTCGAGAAGATCACCTGACGGTTATAGTCGTCGATGGGATCGTCGGGGTTGACGCCCTCTATAAAGCGGGTGATGCGCCCTTTGTGGGTGCCGGTGCGGTTCACACCTTCGTCTGACTCACCGACGACCAGGGCGCCCCCGGCTCCCGACTGCCTGATGAGCTGCTGCTCTTTCTCCACGCGGTCGAACTCGGTGGTGCTCGGAGTGACATATTTGATCGACACGAGAGCGGCCACGCCGATGGCGTAGATTCCCATCACGGTGAAGAACTTGCGCCACTGGATGCCTCCGATCAGCATCATGCAGATGCTCACGAGCATCAGCAGGATGGTGTTGGTCAGACCGTTGCGCCATAGGCAGGCACCGAACACCACGACCACTATCCCGGCGACGATCACCCCTTTCGTGGTGACTCCGCCGGGCGTCTGGTTCTTACCCAATATCGAGGCCAGCAGACAGACCACCGAGAGCTTGACGATCTCGGCCGGCTGGATGGTGAAGCCTCCGATGTTGATGGCCCGCTGGGCGCCGTTGATTTCCTCGCCGATAAAGGAGGATAGCAGCAGCAATCCCAGCGACAGGATGGCGAAGGCCCATGCGAATTTGCTTATGATCGTGTAGGGGGTGCGCTGCAGCCAGAGCACGATGCCGAGGCCCATCACCAGAAAGATCACGTGGCGGATGAGCGGACCGTAGACGTTTTCCCCCTTGATTTCAGTGCTGGAGGCGGAGAAAAGTTCCACCACGCTGATCACGAGGAGCATGATGTAAATGCCCCAGATATAAGGGTCGGGGCGGTTGAATTTCTTGCTGGCCTTGGGGTCGGGCTTTTTTACGGCGGCCCTGCTGTCGGAAGCAGCAGTAGCAGCCGAAGCAGCCGTGGCACCCGCAGTCCGGCTTGGCCGGCTACCGTTTCTCGCGGCTACCGGTCGCCCGTCGATGGTCTCGCGGATGTCGAGTCCCCCGAGTATTTCGTCGTTTTCTCCCATATAAGATTCTTGGTCATTAGATTTGTGAGGCCGGCGTGTCAGTCGGCGTTTTTCTCTTTGAGGGCGCGCACTGCGGCCTTGAATTTGTCGCCGCGGTCTTCATAGCTCGAGAAGAGGTCGAAGCTGGCGCAACAGGGCGAAAGGAGCACAGTGTCCCCTTTCTGAGCGAGCTCGCGGCAGGCCGCCACTGCATCTTCCAGCGAATGGGTGTCGCGGATTTCTTTCACCTTGCCCCCGAAGAAGTCGAGCAGCTTGGCATTGTCTTTACCCATGCAGACGATGGCGCGAACCTTTTCCGACACGAGTTCCTCGATCTCCGAATAGTCGTTCCCCTTGTCTTTGCCGCCGAGAATCAGCACTGTCGGCGTCTTCATGCTTTCGAGCGCATACCAGGTGGAATTGACGTTGGTGGCCTTTGAATCGTTGACCCATCTCACTCCGTCGACCTCACGGACGAACTCCAGGCGATGCTCCACGGCTTCGAAATCCATAAGAGCCTCGCGGATGGTGTCTTTCTTGATCTTGAGGATGGAGGCGGAAAGTCCGGCCGCCATTGAATTGTAGAGGTTGTGAAGGCCGGAGAGGGAGAGTTTGTCGCGCGGAATGTCCCATACCTCCATCGGAGTGTCGAATTTCACGATTCCGTTCTCCACGTAAGCGTGGCTGTCGGGCTCCTTGTGCTCGCTGAAGGGGAGCTGCATCGCCTCCACCTGGATGTTGCGGATCTGGGCCTTCACGATCGGATCATCCTGCCAGTAGATGAAGTAATCGTCGGGAGTCTGGTTGCGGAGAATCCGGAACTTGGCCGCCACATAATTCTCCATCTTGTGGTCGTAGCGGTCCATGTGGTCGGGCGTGATGTTCATGATCACGGCGATGTTGGCCTTGAAGTCATACATGTTCTCCAGCTGGAAGCTCGAGAGCTCTATCACGTAGATCTCATGGTCTTCGCGGGCCACCTGGTAGGCAAGGCTCTTGCCGACGTTTCCGGCAAGCCCCACGTCGAGGCCGGCCTTGCGGAGAATATGGTAGGTGAGTAGGGTAGTGGTGGTTTTCCCGTTGCTGCCGGTGATGCAGACCATGCGGGCGTCGGTGTAGCGGCCCGCGAATTCGATTTCCGAAAGCACGGGCGTCCCCTTTTCCATGAATTTCTTCACCAGGGGGGCTGTCGGCGGGATGCCGGGACTCTTCACCACGATGTCGGCGTCGAGAAGAAGGCTTTCGGTGTGGCCCCCCTCCTCGAAACGTATATCTTCATCCTGCAGCATGCGGCGGTATTTTTCCGGGATCTTCCCCATGTCGCTCAGGATCACGTCCATTCCCTTGACTTTGCCGAGCACTGCGGCTCCCGCGCCGCTTTCGCCTCCGCCCAGCACCACTAATTTTTCTGCCATTTTATATAAGTGCGGTTAATTGTCTGAAATTGAATAAAGTTAGTTTTATAAGTCTCTCTCCTCCGATCAGCGGATCTTCAGCGTCACGAAAGTGAGCGCGGCCAGAAGGATGCCGACGATCCAGAAGCGCGTGGTGATCTTCGGCTCCGGAATTCCGTGGATCGGATGATTCCATTTCACCTTCATCGTCGGGTCGGCGTCTTTCTGGAAATGATGGTGGAGCGGGGTCATCTTGAAGATGCGCTGCCCTTCGCCATATCTCTTCTTCGTGTATTTGAAGTAGGCCACCTGCATCATTACCGAAACGTCTTCGAGGAAGAAGACCAGGCAGAGCAGGGGGATCAGCAGCTCCTTGCGGATGAGGATCGCGAAGACCGCGAGCACGCCTCCGAGCATAAGGCTTCCGGTGTCGCCCATGAAGACCTGGGCCGGGAAGGCGTTATACCAGAGGAAGCCGACGAGCGCCCCGATGAAGGCGGCGGCATAGACCACCATCTCCTCCGAGCCGGGGATATACATTATGTTGAGATAGCTCGAATAGATCACGTTGCCCCCCAGATAAGCCATTATCAGGAGGGCCACCCCGATGATGGCCGAAGTCCCCGCGCAAAGGCCGTCGATTCCGTCGGTGAGGTTGGCGCCGTTGCTGACCGCAGTCACCACAAACACCACCACCATCACGAACACCAGCCAGCCGAGCGTCTCGGCGGCCTGCTTGTCGGGAATCCACGACGTGAGCCATTCATAGTTGAAGTTGTTGTTTTTCACAAACGGGATGGTGGTCTGCGGCGATTTTATCTGCTGCTGGCTCACCACGATTTCCGTTTCGTGGGTAGGGGAGACCTCCACCTCGAAATTCTCGCTCATGCGGATGGAAGGGGAGAGCCACATCGTGATGCCGACGAGCAGGCCGAGGCCCACCTGTCCGGTCACTTTGTATTTCCCTTTCAGGCCGTCTTTGTTATGGAATTTGAGTTTGCGGTAGTCGTCGAGAAAGCCGATGGCTCCCATCCAGAGGGTGGCCGTGAGCATGAGAATCATGTAGATGTTGGAGAGATTCCCTATCAGCAGGCAGGGCACCACGATCGAGAGGATGATGATGATTCCGCCCATCGTGGGCGTTCCTTTTTTCTGCATCTGCCCCTCGAGACCGAGGTTCCTGACCTCCTCGCCTATCTGCATGCGCTGCAGGCGACGGATCACGGAGTGTCCGAAGATGAGCGCTATGAGCAGGGCGAACGCGAAGGCTATGCCGGCGCGAAACGTGATGTAGCTCATCAGGTTATGGCCCGGGAATGTGAAGTCCAGTTGATCGAACAGCCAGTAGAACATAACTTTCTGTGTTGAAATTGTCTAAATCGATTATTCTTCGAAGGCGGCCTGCACCTCTTCGCGGTCGTCGAAGTGATGGCGGACGCCGTTGACTTCCTGATAAGGCTCATGCCCTTTTCCGGCGATGAGGATCACCGTGCCGGGGGCGGCCATCCTGACGGCCGTGCGGATGGCTTCGCGGCGGTCGGTGATGCAGAGCGTGCGGCGAAGTTCCTGCTCCGTGAGGCCTGCTTTCATGTCGGCGATGATTTGGTCGGGCTCCTCGTTGCGGGGGTTGTCGCTCGTAAGGATGAGCAGGTCGCTGCGGCATGCGGCCTCGCTGGCCATCATCGGGCGCTTGCCGTGGTCACGGTTGCCTCCGGCGCCAACCACAGTGGTAACCTTGCCTCCGGCGCCGACAATCTCGCGGATCGTGTCGAGCACATTGACCAGGGCGTCGGGCGTATGGGCGTAGTCGACGATGGCGTAGACTCCCTTGGGCGAGCGGAATGTCTGGAAACGCCCGGCCACAGGCACGAGCCGGCTCATGTTGACAAGCACTTCCTCCTCCTTGAAGCCGGTGAGGATCGAGGCGCCGTAGACCGCCGTGAGGTTATAGGCGTTGAAGCGCCCGGTGAACCTCACCTCCACGTCGTGGCCGTTGAGCTGGAGCAGAGTGCCGTCGAGTCGCGTCTCCACCACCTTGCAGCGGAAGTCGGCCTCGCTGCGCAGCGAATAGGTGTAGACATGCGCCTTGGTGTTCTGAACCATATACATTCCCGCCTTGTCGTCGGCGTTGACCAGCGCGAAAGCGTCGGAATCAAGGCCGTCGAAAAACATTTTCTTGGCGTTCATGTAGTTCTCCACCGTCTTGTGGTAGTCGAGGTGGTCGCGGGTGAGATTGCTGAACACTGCTCCCTTGAATTTGAGGCCGGCGATGCGGCGCTGCTGGGCGGCGTGGCTCGACACTTCCATGAAGGCATAGTCGCAGCCTGCCTCCACCATTTCGGCCAGAAGCTCGTTGAGCGTGATCGGGTCGGGAGTGGTGTGGGTGGTGGGGATGGCGCGATCCATCACGTAGTTGCACACCGTGGAGAGAAGTCCGGCCTTGTAGCCTTCGAATTTCGCCATCTCGTAGAGGAGGGTGGCGGTGGTGGTCTTTCCGTTGGTGCCGGTCACTCCGACGAGCTTCAGCTTATGGGAGGGATGGCCGAACCATGCCGAAGCAAGGCGTCCGAGAGCCTCCGCCGAGTCGGCCACGCGGATATATGTGATGCCGTTCTCAAGGGTGGCGGGAAGGGCTTCGCACACGATCGCCCCCACATGGGCGCTCGCCACGACGGGTATATACTTGTGGCCGTCGGTGGTGACGCCTCTCACAGCCACAAACATCCCCTCTTTCCCCACTTTGCGGGAGTCGCTTTCCAGACCGACGATGTTTCTGTCGGTATTGCCGATGATCTCCAGAGCCTCTATATCTTCAAGAAGCTTTGTCAACTTCATTGTCATGATTCGATAATTTTATAGATGTTCTGCAGCGGCGCCGCAGCGCCGCTGCCGGTTTATACTTTGAGTTTCAGTTTTATTTTGTCTCCGCGGCGGAATATGGTGCCTGCGGGGATCGATTGCTCGGTCACGTATCCGGCGCCGTATATCCTGACGTTGAGTCCCCTCTCTTCAAGAATCCTCACTGCGGAGGGAGCGTCATATCCCACCACGTTGGGGACTGTCTGGCCGCCGCGCGAGGCGATGTCGGAGGCGATGCGGCGCATGCTGCCGGCGCCGACCATGCTCACCATCCTGTTGCCGTCGGAACGCAGCGAGGCGGCCACCACGGGCGTCGTCCCGGCCCGCTTGTCGGTATAGGTCGAGGCGTTGTTGAGCAGGCCGCGCGAATACATCTTGATGGCCATGTTCTTCACCACCTGCCCCGACGTGCGGTTGGCCGAGTTGCCGGCTCCGGAGAGCACGAGGCAGATGCAGCTGTATTGCGGATTCTCATAAGGGAAGAATCCGGCGAAGGCGTAGCGGCGCTTCGAGGTGTTGTAGACGCCCTTTTCCACAGGATAAGCCGTGCCGGTCTTTCCGGCCACCATCACCCTGTCGTCGCGCACGAGGCGCGCCGTGCCGTGTTCGCCCCATACCACCTCCTTGATGCATTCGCGCACCATCCGGGCCGTTTTCTTCGAACAGATGGAGTCGCGGATATAGCTGATCTTGAGCACCGAGTCGCGTCCGTTTTCGTCGATGAGGCTTCTGACGAGATGTGGCCTCACATATTTGCCGTCGTTGGCGATGGCGTTGTAGACCGAGAGGGTGAAGAGAGGCGGAAGCTCGGTGTTGTAGCCGTAGGCCTGGCGGGCGAGGTCAAGATGGCGGGCGGTGAGGGTTATGTTGTTCCCTTTGGAATCTTTGGGAAGGAGCTTGCGGATTCGCGGCGTGCATTCGCCGGCGATTCCCGACCTGATGGGCTCGAAAAATCCGAGGCCTTCGAGGCGGTCGTGCCATTTGGCGGGATCCTGGGCATATCCGCGGAAAATCACGCGCGAGATGCCGGTGTTGGAAGATTGCTCGATCACCTGTTTCATGGTCTTCATTCCGCCGCCGTGGGGGTCGGAGGTGCGCATGAAGGGGGAGCAGTCCACCACATCGTTGACCGAATGGACCAGACCGTCTTCAAAGGCGATCATCAGCGAGATGGGCTTCATCACCGACCCCGGCTCGTAGGGGAGCACGGCGCGGTTGAGCGCCTCGCCGTAGGTTCCGTCCTCGAGCAGCTCGATGTTGGATATGGCCTTGATTTCGCCGGTCTTGACCTCCATCAGGATGGCTGTGCCCCATTCGGCGCCGGCTTCGGCGCAGATGTTGTGGAGCTCCTCTTCGAGCATGTCCTGCAGGTCGATGTTGATGGTGGTGTGGATGTCGTAGCCGCGCACGGCCGGAGTCGACACCCAGTTGGCGATGCCGTTGGTGAGGGCCACTTTCTTGGCCAGGCCGGGCTTGCCGTAAAGGAGGGAGTCGAGGTCTTTTTCAAGACCGGAATAGCCGTGGATCTCGTGGCTGTCGGCGGTCTCGTTGACGCGGCCGATGCTGCGGTAGGCCATGCGCCCGAAGGGATACATCCTGACGTTGCGCTTGGAGGCGTAGACGGGGATCCTCGTTCCCTTTCCGGTGAAGTCGCGCAGGAAGGGGAAGTTGCGGATGCGGTTGAAATCCTCCATGCTCTTCTTCTTGGCGATCACGAGGGCACGCTTCCTGACGCTGTCGGGCTTCTCGAATTCGCGTTTGAGCTTGGTGTGCCAGGAATATTTTTTGAAGGTGTCGGCCGGAGCCGACGTTATGTTGGGACGGCGCGGATAATAGACGTCGAGCGAGTCGGCAAGGGAGTCGATCTGCGCCCAGGGGATGGCCGTCAGGTTTTTTATCTTGTTGTGGCGCAGGTCGAGCTTGATGTCGTAGACGCGCAGGTTGCAGGCAAGTATGTTGCCGTTGTCGGAGAGAATGTTCCCCCTTTCGGGCGAAATGGTGTCGACGGCCGAGAGCTCGCGGCGGGCCCGGTCGTTCCATGCGTTGGCCTCCACCACTGTCGTGGCGAAGAGTTTCCCCAGCAGCAATACGGCGAATATGATAAATCCTATCGTTATGATGCCGTAGCGGAAAAGAATGTGTGTCTTGTTGTTCTGCTTTGCCATATCCTTCCTCTGATCTTCTGTTTATCGGTTACATGATGATGAAAACTGTTGATGTTGATGATTGCGTTCTGCCGAACTGTTTATTTGATTTTGATGACGGGCTGTTGAATGCGGCTATTTCTCCTGATCGTCGATAATCTCGTAGGGAGGCTGCTCCTGAAATTCAAGGGCGAGCCCTTTCTCCTTGACGAGCCTTTTCATTTCCGATTCGCGGATCAGGGTCATATAGTTCGATTTCTCCTGCAGCTTGTTGCTCTCGGCGCGTTCGAGCTCGGTGTTGAGCTTGCGGATTTCCGCCATCCGGGTCTTGGTCTTGTAGCGGAGTCCGATCAGGGCGATCACCGAGACGAGGATCACGAGCATCAGCCAGACGTTCTGCCGGAAGAATTCCACGGAAATCGAGCGTCCGTAGCGGAATTCTTTCACCCAGCTGTAGCCTGCCTGCTTCTCGGCTTTCCTCTTCTTGGAGGCTGCGGGGGAATCTATGTCGTTTTTTCTTTTTTTAGCCATCTTGAAATTGAAATCATGAGTGTCGGGTCGGGGAGGGGCATGTCGTCACTCCCCTTTCAGTTGCGCTATGCGCAGTTTGGCGCTTCTGCTTCTCGGATTTCTTTCGATCTCCTCTTCCGAGGGGACGATAGGAGAGCGGGTCACTGCAATCCAGGGCGTTTCGGCGCGGCCGTAGAAGTCTTTCTCCATCTCTCCGCGGAAGTTGCCGGAGCGGAAGAAGTTTTTCACGAGACGGTCTTCTATCGAGTGATAGGTGATCACGGCGATCCGTCCTCCCGGCTTGAGCACCTTCAGGCTCTGCGTGAGAAGCGTCTTGAGCGCTCCCATCTCGTCGTTGACCACTATTCGGAGCGCCTGGAACACCTGCGCAAGGTCTTTCTTCTCCTGACGGGGATTGATCGATTTTCTCACTGCTTCGGCCAGGCGGAACGTGGTCTCGACCGGAGCGGCTTCTCTCGCGGCGATGATTGCCTGCGCCAGGGCTCCGGTGCGTTTCAGGTCGGTGTAGAGCCTGAATATCTCTTCCAATTCCTCTTTCGAGGCTTCGGCGATCACTGAGGCGGCTGTTTTCTCGGCTTTGCGGTTCATCCTCATGTCGAGGGGGGCGTCGGTGCGGAATGAGAATCCGCGGTCGGCGTCGTCGAAATGATGGAACGACACCCCGAGGTCGGCGAGTATGCCGTCGGCTTTTCCGGCATGGTAAAAGTGCAGGAAGTTGCCTATGTATCTGAAGTCGGAATGTACAAATGTAAATCGCGGATCGTCGGGAGCATTGTCGAAAGCATCCATGTCGCGGTCGAAACCGAAGAGTCGGCCGTTGTCTCCGAGCCGGGCGAGAATGGCGCGCGAATGGCCGCCGCCGCCGAGGGTGGCGTCGATATAAGTGCCGTCGGGCTTGATGTCCAGTCCCTTTATCACTTCGGGAAGAAGGGCGGGGATATGATAGGTTTCGCTTGTCATTGTGCTCGCTGATGTGGCTTTACGGCGCTGCGGCGCCGGGATGTGAGAGAAAGATCTGATCACGCAGTGTTGCAGCCTGAAAAAGACTGAGTTAGGGTGTCGGTGCAGGCTTTGTGGGCCGGAGTGGATGGCCGGTGGTTGCGCGCGCGTGCGTTTCAGGTTGTAAAGTTAGTTATTTTTTGTAAATTATTTACATCTTTAAATCGCTTTCCTCGAAAAAAATTTATCTACAGGGGGAGTTTCGGCATTTCTGGGATAGAAAAAGGACGACTCCGGTTGGAGCCGCCCTTCTTCGGCGATTGTGGTTGTCCGTGATTTAGCGGATGATTCTCTTGATCACTTTGGCGTTGCCGTCGCTGCCGGTTGCCCTGATGATGCAGACTCCGGTGGTTTCGGGCAGAGTCAGCGAGTCGTGTCCGCGGGCAATTCTGCGGCCTAAGGTGTCGAAGACTTCGATCTCGGCACAGGGCGCGGAGATCATTCTGCCGGAGATCGAGATGCCGGGAACGACGATCTCTGTTTCCTCCACGCCGCTGGGCTTGCTGACTGTCAGTTCGGCTTTGGCGGTCTTGCCGTTGAGGCCGGCTGTGATGACGGCACTCCCCTCTTTCAGACCGCGCACGGTGACGGCGATATGATGATTGTCGGCGAGTTCCATGGCAGTGATCTCAGCGATCTCTTCGTTGTCGAAGTCGAGCGTGAGTCCGCCGAGCATCTCTTCGGTGATCTCTTCGCCGATGAGTTCGAGGGAGAGAACTGTTTCTTCGTCGATGTTCACGGTTCCCTTTGCGGGAGTGATGGCGAGGAACCCTCCTTCAAACCAGAGAGCGGGAGCGGTTTCGGATCCGGTCATGCTCCAGGGCTCGGCGCTGTCGTATCCGTAGGCGAATCCGAGCGAGGTGAAGAATTCGCGGTCGGCCTGCAGCGGGTCGATGCTTTTCCCTTCGGAGGTGTTGTCGGCGTCGCTGATGCTTTCGCTGACTTTCTGAATGGCGCTGCTCACGTAGTTGCCGCGCATCCCCTCCTCTTCGCCGATCGGGTTTTCGGGATCCTGCTCATGGTTGATGGCTGTGCGGCCGGCTATGCGGTGGAAGGTGTCGTTCTCGCCTGGGAATGTCTCTTCGCCGGGGGTGGTGGAGTCGGTCATCGAGGAGAAGTTGACATAGCAGTTCTCGATGGCGATGTTGGGTTCGGGTGCGTCGTCGGCTTCAAGGGCGGTGAAAGGGGAGAGGTCGCCCACGATGCCGCCGAGTTTCGGGCCTCCGCCCCATTGCGAGGCTTGGGTGGCGGCGATTGTGCCCTCTGCGTGGCAGTTGCGGATCGAGGCGTGGTTGGAGGAGCCTGCGATACCGCCCACGGTGTTGCCGGCGGTGATGTCGGCTTTGACATGGCAGTCGGCTGCGAGGTCGCTGTTCGACTGGAGCGAGCCTGCGATGCCGCCGACGTCAGCCGAGCCGCTGATCGAGCCGGAGAAGGCGCATGCTTTGATTGAGGAGGCGGTGCGGGTGAATCCGACGATTCCGCCTGCGGAGCCGTCGGATGAGATGGCGCCGTTGAAGGATGATGCCTCGATATGCGATTGCTGATAGAGGGCTCCGGCGATGCCTCCGGTCGATTCGGTTCCGGCGAGAGTGCCGTCGAAGATATGGATGTTGGCGAGGCGTCCGTTGTAAACCTTGCCTGCCACGATTCCCTGGTTTGATTCGGCTGCGGTCATCGTCGGGCGGATGAGGTTGAGGTTTCTCACGGAAGCCATTCCGTCGGCGCTCCCCTCCTGGGTTGAGATTGTCGGGAAGATGGAGCGGCCGTTGATCCGCAAGCCGTAGATGGAGTGTCCCCGGCCGTCGAATGTGCCTCGGAAATCGAAGGAGGGTTGCTCGAGGGTTGCTCCGTCGGCGTCGATGTCGTTGGCGAGCACGTAGTGGGCCGAGGGTTCGTGGCGGATATATCCGAAGCCTCCGAGCGAGGTGATTTGGTAAGGATTGTCGAGCGATCCGTCGCCCTCTTCAAATGTGGAGAAGGGGAGGTCGTAGCTCGTCAGGGTGAGACGCGAGTCTTTGTTGTAGATGGCCACGAGCGAGGGCTTTTCGCTGTCGAGGTTGGCGAAATAGACGGTGGAGAGGGCACCGCGCTCTTCGTCGGGAAGGAGCTGCAGAAGTGGAGCTTTCGATTCGTCGGCGCTGATCACCATCAGCTCTTCATGGTTGCTTGAGGAATTGGCATCTTCGCGGCGCTTCACGAGCACCATATATTCGCGGCTGTCGTCGAGGTTGAAGATGTAGGGGGAGAAGGCGTCGGAGGCTACGTAGACAGTGGCGTAGTCCACGTTTTTCCCCATGTTCAGGCGGTCGACATGGTGGATCGATGCGTCGGGGTTGACGTAGGCCACTTCGGTATAGACGTTTCCGTCGGCGTCGGTTTTGCCGTTGGTCTGGGCTGCGGCATAGCAGTAGCCGTCGCCGAGCGCGACTCTCTCGGCCGCTGTGGTGAAGTAGAGGCCGTTTTCGAGGCGTGTGGGGATGGAGTGTTCCGTTTCGCCTGTGATGAGGTTGACGAAGTCGTAGCGGTATTCGTCGTTGTCGGAGAAGATAAACATCACCTGGGGGTCGAACCCGTCGATGTCGGCCATGAAGGTTCCGCGCATTGTGCGGGAAGCGAGGTTTATGAGGAATTCGGTCTCGGCGGTCTCCCCTTTCGGCGCGGCGCTGCAGACGTCGAAGTCATAGTCATAGTCGTCCGAACCGTAGAGATAATGCTCGGTGGTGATGATGAGCGAGGGAAGGTTGTCGGTCGTGTAGCGGCCGAAGCTCAGGTCGTCGTTGTAGGAGAATGCCCCGAGATAGAGGAAATAGCGGTCGTCGGCCGTGGCCTGCGAGGGAATGGTGGTGGTGGAGTATTTCTCCACTGCCGAGCCCCACTGCGAGGGCATGGTGTAGATGTCGATGATCAGTTCGTTGTCGGCCGTGGGGTTTTCGTTCTCATAATCGTAGGGGTTTTCAAACCAGCAGTATTTCATGCGGTTCACGGCGAAATAGGGGAGCCCGTCGTTCATCGTGGAGATGAAGGGGATGGCGTTTTCTCCGCTCACGGCGATCATCGGCACGCGGATGTCGAGCACGGCGTTGCCCATTCCGCCGTAGCCTGCGAATTTATAGGTGGTGAAGTTGTAGTCGGCCACGTTCTGCACTGCGCCGACCATGGGGGTCTCGGTCTCTTTCTCGGTGAGGAAGGTGAGGTAATATTGCTCGGCCCATTGGTCGGGGGCGGTGTTGACGCTGCTTACGTAATACCCTTCGATTTCGGCTATCCTCTTGGTTGTGGTCTCTCCGGGCTTGACGGAGTAGGCTGCCGTGCGGTAGGTGTTGGTGAATTCGGGAGTGTTGCAGGCGATGGCCACCATCACTTCGATGTTGTTGTCGATGTTGAAGAATTTCTTGGTGACGAGGGTGGCGACTTCTACCTGTGCGACTTTCGTTTCGTTTTCGCCGAGGGTGATCGAATCTTCGATCGAGCCGATCAGCTGGAAGTTCCGGTCGTAGATGTCGATCTTATAACCTTTGATGATTGTCTCGGTGAAATATTCATGCTCGATGCTCTCCTTGTCGTAGTCCATGGTGTAGAAATAGCTCGAGCCGTCGGGTGCGTCGAGATATCCTGTCATGTCGGCGGCGGGGAGGGAAATAGGGGAGATCTCCCCTATTTTTGCAGTAGAGACTGCCGGACGCATGGAGGCGGCTTTGGCGCGGGCCGCGGCGACGGGGAGTTGACCGATGCTGTTTTTGCCGGCGCGGGCGGCAGGCATGAATCGGAAAGCGTTGGCGGCGTCGGTGGTTTCGATGCCGGGTTGCAGGCGCTGGCGCAATGCGGCTGATGTCGTTGCGGCTGTCGCGGCTGAGGCTGCTGAAGCCGGCAACACACCTGCCATAGCCATCATCGCCACTGCAGTTGTGGATAAAATTTTATTCATATATAATGTTGTTTGTGTCTGTTATTGTATCTGTTATTGAGTCGGTTATTGTGTTGATTGTGTCGTTACATTAGAACCCTTTTCAAGGGATGGAACCCCCTTTTAGCGCCGGTTAGAGGGAACGCAAAAGGGTCAACGTGCAAATATAAGGAAAAATTTTAATATTCCTTGAATTTTGAGAAGTTAAAGAGACTTTCTCCGGAATCAACAGCTCTGAGGAAGTCAATGGTGAATAGTGAATAGTGAATAGTGTGTAGTGTAGTGATTAGTGAATGGTGGTTATAGTGAGGAGGCTGCCCTCCCTGCTGGCTGGGCGGGTTTGATTATCCTTGCTGTTGCGTGTTCCCTCTTGTTGTTGCGTTACCGGAGATCTTGTCGGCAACACAATGCCCACACAAAACAAGGAGGCCGATTTGGGGTCGGTCTCCTTGTCGAAAGAATGTGTGCTTTTTATAGTATGGTGCCTATATTATTCCACCTTCTTTAGATATCTTTTTTAATCAGTCGCGTTTGCCTTGATTGTATGTCGTGATTACGGCTGATATCTGTCGGGATTGCTTTAGTCGTGCTTGCGGCTGTATTCGCCGAGGCGAAGCATGGCGTCGAGAAGCTCCTGACGAAGGGCGTCGCCATCTTTCGGATGACTCGGATCCTTTACGGATACTGCCGTCGCCATCATGAAATCTCCCTTGTGGTCGGGTACGCCGACGATAAATTCCATGACAAACGTGTATTTCTCATCGCAGTTTTCAAAGGCTGTGGCTCTGATGGCAAGCCGTGCGGTGCGGTCATCCTTGGGATGAACCTCGTCGATAACCACGGCGTGAACCTTCTCACCCGAGGCAAGGTCGAAGTTGAACTCGGCTTTGTCGAAAAGATGGGGATCGGTCTGGGCATTGTCCTCAAACTGAATGTCGACAATCCTGCTGTCGAGACGCGGCCATGCTGAAATGTTTATGAGGTTTCTCCACACGCGCTCCGGCGTAAGGTTCTTGAGATCTACTTCTGCGTATGCGTAAATATCGGCATCCTCCTTGGCATAGTTGGGCGCCATCTTGATTTTGTCTGTGATCATAGTATATAAAAATAAGTTTATTCAGATGTTCTATGAATATAATATTTACCGTCCCTTTTTTGTTCATTTCCGCCCTACTCTTTTTTGCGGATGAGGAGCGTTGGAGAGATGATCAACATACGTGAGAAGGGAAACAGCCGTTATAACATTATATTGCATTTCGATTAAGGAATAAAACCTGACATGAGCGAAACAATAACCGACGGCGGCCGGATTTCGGCCGCAAGGGGATGGCTGGCCCTCTCCCCTTTCATACTTTTCCTGATTCTTTACGTGGCGGTCTCCGTGATTATCGGCGATTTCTACAAGATGCCTATCTCGGTGGCTCTCGTGGTGGCGTCGATGTGGGCCGTGGTGGTGATGCACGGCCGACCCCTCGCCAAACGAATAGAGGTTTTCTCGCGCGCCGCCGGACATTCGAACATCCTCTATATGATCTGGATTTTCGTGCTCGCCGGTGCGTTTGCCAACCTTGCAAAGGAGATCGGGGCAGTCGACGCCACGGTCAATGTCGCCCTGCGCGCCTTCCCGCCCGCGATGGTCATCCCGATGCTCTTTTTCGCCGCCTGCTTCATATCGCTCTCGATCGGTACGTCGGTTGGCACCGTCGTGGCGCTAACCCCACTGGCCGTGGAGATAGCCGGTTCGTCGGGCGGGGGAGTACCATTCTTTGTGGCCGTGGTGCTCGGAGGCGCTTTCTTCGGTGACAATCTTTCATTCATTTCCGACACCACGATAGCCGCCACCCGCTCGCAGGGGTGCAACATGTCCGACAAATTCAAAGCCAATCTCTGGATTGCACTTCCGGCGGCCATCATTACCCTTGGCGTCTACATCGCCATGGGAGCCGAAAGCCACGCCACTGTCGCACCCGGCCCTACCGACTGGCTGCTGATCCTTCCCTACATCGTAGTCATCGCCACGGCAGTCGCCGGCATCAACGTAACAGTGGTGCTCACCCTCGGAATAATCACGGCAATCATCCTCGGCGCCATCCGCGGGCACTCCCTCATCGACATGGCCTCCTTTGCCGGAACAGGCATCGACGGCATGGGCAACCTCATCGTCATCACTCTTCTCGCCGCCGGCATGCTCGGCATCATCAAAGAGACGGGCGGAATCAAATTTATCCTGCAGACGCTCTCAGGCCACGTTTCCGGGCGTAGGGGAGGGCAGGCAATGATCGCCTTCATTGTCGCTATCGTGAATCTCTGCACGGCCAACAACACCGTGGCCATCATCACCGTCGGATCGCTGTCGCGCACCATCTCCGAACGCTACGGCATCGACCCGCGCAAATCCGCCTCGTTGCTCGACTCGACATCGTGTGTGGTGCAATGCCTGATTCCTTACGGTGCTCAGACACTCCTCGCCACATCCCTCGCCGGAATCTCGCCCGCCTCCCCTTTCCCTTATCTCTATTACCCGTGGGCACTCGGCGCAATGATCATCCTCTCGATCATCTTCCTTTTTCCGCGCCGGCTAAACCATTAAAGAAATTTTTCCGCAATAGAAAGAGGGGAGAGATTCTCGACTTGAAAAATTCAATTTGAGTTGCAAAATTTCGCGCATAATCAGCCGCGAAATTTTTTTTGACCGATTCTCAGAGCCTTAAAATCAGGGCTGATCGGATTTAAGCAGTTAAATATAAGCGAGATATGTCCTTTGTCAACATTTCGTAAGAAAAATTTGAAATAGATGCCGAAAACTTGACTGCGGTGCAAAATAATGCATTATTTATCTACAAGAGTGCGAAAATAGCTGTTTTTGCTACCGAATGCAAAAATATCTTTATGAATGTTAACGAGTATAAAACCGTTTCCACTCTCGGAATATTCACCCTTTTTCGTTATATTTGTAAGTTTGATTTTATCATAATGTTCAACTATGGCTAAGATAACTTTCCGAGCCCGGGAGGTAGACATTCCGCAGCTCAACTATCCGCTGCTGGTCCGTTGGATCGGCGAGGTGGTAAAAGCGCACGGTTTTGAAGCCGGGCGTCTCTCCTATCTCTTCTGCGACGACGAGACCATTCTTGCGACCAACCGGGAATTTCTTCAGCACGACTATTACACCGACATCATTACCTTCGACTATTCCACGCCCCGGCGCGTGAGCGGCGATATGGTGATCTCGCTCGACACGGTGGCCACCAACGCCGCCGGACTCGGCGCCGACTACCACCGCGAACTGCTGCGGGTGATCATCCATGGCGTGCTTCACCTTTGCGGAATCAACGACAAAGGCCCCGGCGAACGGGAAATTATGGAAAGTCATGAGGATGCGGCCCTAAGGCTGCTCGACAATATCAGGAGTGAAAGATGAGATTTGATTTTGACGTGATAGTGATCGGAGGAGGTCACGCAGGTTGCGAGGCGGCGGTTGCATCCGCACGTCTTGGAGCCGCTACCCTTCTCGTAACAAAAGATATGAACCGCGTGGCCCAGATGTCGTGCAACCCCGCTGTGGGTGGTATTGCGAAGGGTCAGATCGTGCGCGAAATCGACGCGCTCGGCGGCAGCATGGGTATCATCGCCGACGAGACGGCCATACAGTTCCGGATGCTCAACCGCTCCAAGGGCCCCGCCGTCTGGTCGCCCAGAGTGCAGTCTGACAGAAGCCGCTATATCGACCGCTGGCGTCAGGAACTTGACTCCGTAGAAGGCCTTTCGCTCTTCCAGGACAGCGTGATGAGACTCCTTTTCAATGAGGATAAGAGGGAGGTGCGCGGTGTGGTTACGACGCTCGGTTTCGAGTTCCATGCCCGTAAAATCGTGCTGACGGCCGGCACATTCCTCAATGGCCTGATGCATTTCGGGCCGGTGAAAGTTCCTGGCGGACGCATCTCTGAAGATGCGTCAGAGGGACTTTCCGACCAGCTTATGGGAATCGGTTTCACGGTCGGCAGAATGAAGACCGGTACGCCCGCTCGAATCGACGGCCGAACGATTGATTTCTCGCTTGCCGAACGTCAGGATGGGGATTCCGATCCCTTTGAGAAGTTCAGTTTCCTCCCGTCGGTGAAGCGCCGGCTGAAGCAGCGTCCCTGCTGGATTGTCCACACCAATCCGGAGGTCCACGAATGCATGACGAGCCGTCTCGACGAATCGCCGCTCTACAACGGTCAGATTCAAAGCATCGGTCCACGTTACTGTCCGAGCATCGAGACGAAACTCGTGACATTTGCTGACAAGGAATCGCATCAGCTCTTTCTCGAACCGGAGGGTGAGACCACCGAGGAGTATTACATCAACGGCTTCTCCAGTTCGATGCCCTGGCAGGTGCAGGTGGAGGCTCTGACGAAGATTCCGGCGCTCGCCAACGTGCAGTTTTACCGTCCCGGCTATGCCATAGAATATGATTATTTCGATCCGACGCAGCTCACCCACGACCTGCAGACAAAGCTTGTGAAAGGGCTTTATTTCGCGGGTCAGGTCAACGGTACGACGGGTTATGAGGAGGCTGCGGCGCAGGGCCTCGTGGCGGGTGTCAACGCAGCGAGAAGCTGTCGCGGAGAAGAACCATTGGTGCTTGGTCGCGACGAGGCGTATATCGGCGTACTTATCGACGACCTCGTCACGAAGGGTGTCGACGAGCCTTACCGCATGTTTACCTCCCGGGCCGAATATCGCATTTTGTTGCGTCAGGACGACGCCGACATGCGTCTCACGCCAATCGGATATAAGATCGGTCTGGCCACGCAGGAACGTTACGATCTAATGCTCCGCAAGAAGGAGGACCGCGACGCGCTGATAGGGTGGTGCGGCGCCCGCCTTGTGAAAGCCACTCCGGAATTGAATGAGGCGTTGCAGGAGCTCGGTACGTCGCCGCTCACAGCCTCAGTAAGGCTCTTGGAACTGCTTAAACGTCCGCAACTGAACTTCGCCAATCTTGAAACGATTGTTCCCGAGCTCTCGCGTCGTCTTTCCAAGATAGAGGAGGAGAGAAGGGAAGAGATAGTGCAGGCAGCCGAGATTCTGATAAAGTATGGAGGCTATATCGACCGCGAAAGAGAGCTTGCCGAAAAGCAGGGACGTCTCGACTATGTGAAGCTCCCCGAGGATTTCGATTTCATGAGTGTCGCGGCGCTCTCCACCGAATCGCGGCAGAAGCTGACATCAATCCGTCCGGCCACGATAGGGCAGGCCTCGCGCATCCCCGGTGTCTCTCCCTCCGACATAAATGTCCTCCTGATCATGCTCGGCCGCTGACCCTTTGTCGGCAAATGTGACAAAGGAGCTCTTGCAGGATTCGGAAAGAATGATTAACTTTAACACGTGGAAACCTCTTCTGCAACTTGCATAAAATAAACGGATAAGGATGGATTTGTTTCACGTGGAACAGACGCCCTCCGCAAAGAGCTGCAGAGAGAAGAGGAGAACCATTAGATAAGAAGAATAATAAATAACCGAACAACAAATATTGAAGAAATGGAAATTGAAGAACTCAGAACGTACATCCGCGACATTCCCGATTTCCCGACGAAGGGAATCGTGTTCCGCGATCTCACGACTCTATTCAAGGATGGGGAAGCTCTCCACACCATGGGCGACGCCCTCGTCGAACTTTACAAAGATAAAGGCGTGACAAAGGTGGTGGGCATAGAATCGCGCGGTTTCATCGGCGGATCTATCATGGCCTACCGACTCGGATGCGGTTTCGTACCGGCTCGCAAACCGGGAAAACTCCCCTCGGTCACGATCAAGAAAGCTTACGCTAAAGAGTATGGCGTCGACACAATCGAGATCCATTCCGATGCGATCAACGAGAACGACGTTGTAGTGCTCCACGACGACCTGCTCGCCACGGGAGGCACAATGGCCGCCTGCTATGACCTTGTAAAGTCGATGAACCCGAAGAAAATCTATGTGAACTTCGTGGTGGAACTTACCGCTCTCAACGGACGCAAGCATCTTCCCGCCGACTGCGAGGTGACATCGCTTCTTAAATATTAACCGAATCTGAAACTCCGGTTTCATCGGAGTTTTTTTACGATACTGAAAATGGGCATCTGCATTCCGCAGGTGCCCATTGTGGCAAATATGGAAATGCCGTTATGGCGAATATGGATATGAATGAAAATATGACGAAACCGGATGCTGTGGCCGGAATGCTCGCAGGGTGGGGCAGAGACATCGATGAACTCGGCACTTTCAACATCGAGATAGAGCCTGACCGCACGCGCGACGACATCCGCGAAAACCGGCCCGGGACCCATCTGCGCGAGAAGATACTCTCCCTTCCCGAGTCGCCGGGGGTCTATATGTATCTCAACCGCCACGGCAAGGTGATCTATGTCGGCAAGGCGAAAAGGCTCAAACGGCGCGTGTCGTCATATTTCAACCGACAGCATCAGTCGACGCGGACAAACCTTCTCGTGCGCAGCATCGTCGACATGCGCTTCCTCGTGGTCGAGAGCGAGGAGCAGGCCCTCAACCTAGAGAACGCCATGATCAAGGAGTATCAGCCCCACTACAACGTGCTGCTGAAAGACGATAAGTCATACCCCTGGATCGTGGTGACGCGAGAGCTTTATCCGCGCGTATTCATGACCCGCGACCGCTCCGTGGCCGGGCGCTATTACGGCCCCTACAGCAACGTGCAGGCGGCGCGGACCGTACTCGAACTGATCCGCGAAACTTATCCGCTCCGGTCGTGCCGCCACTCCCTCGACGAGAAAAGCATAGCCCGCAACAAATACTCCCTCTGCCTCGATTATCACATAGGGAAATGCGGAGGGGCCTGCCGCGCCCTTATCTCTCCCGAGGAGTATGCAGGATATATCGCGAAGGTCCGCCAGATTCTCAACGGTGAAACCGTAGAGCTTGAAAACTCCCTTTTGGCGGAAATGGAGAGGCTTAGCGAGAATTGGAAATTCGAGGAGGCGCAGGCGGTCAAGGAGAAATATGAGATTGTCAGAAAATATAATGCGAAGAGCGTGATCGGGGAGACCTCAACCCCCGACGTCGACATGTTCGCCTATGTGGAGAATGAAGACCGCGCCTTTGTCAACTTCATGCATCTCCACCGCGGAGCAGTGACGCAAAGTCTCAATCTCGAGTTTGTGAGACGCGACAGCGAGGTCACCCGCGAAGAACTTCTGTCGATGGCTATCTCGGAGGTGGCCTCCCGGTTCGGCCGCAAATTCGAGGAGATTCTTGTGCCTTTCGAACCCGACGTGAAGTTCTCAGGCGTGACCTTCACCATTCCTTCGCGAGGGCCAAAGAAGAGGGTGCTCGACATCGGTGTCCGCAACGCCACGCAGTATATGAACGACCGCGAGGCGATGGCCGAAAAGCTGAATCCCGACCGCGCTGTCGACAAACTGATGACGCGGATGCAGTCTGATTTCCGGCTCAACGCCCAGCCGCGGCATATCGAATGTTTCGACAACTCCAACATCCAGGGCACAAACCCGGTGGCGAGTTGCGTGGTGTTCCGCAACGGCAAACCCTCGAAGCGCGACTATCGCCATTTCAACATCAAGACCGTGGTGGGAGCCGATGACTTCGCCTCGATGAAAGAGGTGCTCCACCGGCGCTACACCCGCATGATGGCCGAAGGGGAACCGCTTCCGCAGCTGGTGGTGGTCGACGGCGGCAAAGGGCAGCTGAGTTCGGCTGTGGAGGCATTCGACGAGATGGGTATCCGCGGCGAAGTCGCCCTTGTCGGCATAGCCAAGCGCCTGGAGGAAATCTATTTCCCCGGCGACACGCTTCCGCTCTATCTCGACAAGAAATCGCCGTCGCTGAGGGTGATCCAGGCCTTGCGCGACGAGGCACACCGCTTCGGAATCACCCATCATCGCAACCGCCGCAGCAAATCGCAGACAGTCAGCGAATTGGACAGTATAAAAGGAATAGGCCCCGCCACAGCCGCCACGCTCATGAAGCATTTCAAGAGCGTAAAACGTCTGCGTGAAGCAGAACTGTCAGATATTCAGCAGATTATAGGCAAATCAAAAGCCCAACTCGTCTACAACCACTTCCATCATCAGTAAACAGCGGAAGCTCCGGCAGACAATCAACATAAAAAATCCGGTCGCGTAGCTGCGCGGCCGGATTTTTTGTTCGTTCGTGGCGGATGGAATCCGCTTCTTGTTTCGGGTTAAGTCGGAAGCCTCTTATTTCGGGAGCTTCTTGGCTATCTTGGCGGGAACTGCGTCGCTGTTGATGCCGACGCCGAGGGTCTTCTCCAGGAAGTAGGGAACGGAAACGTAGAAATATCCGTCGTAGATCTGGTTGGTGTCCCAGCTGTTCTTAACCTTGTAATATTTGTTGCCTTCCTGGTCTTTGGCCGTGCCGACGATAACCATTCCGTGGTCGTCGGTGGTCTCGAAGTTGTCGAAGCTCTTCTGGCGCGATTCCTGAGTGACGGTCTTCTCCTTCACCGGGCCCTTGATGTTGAACTTCTCATCCTCGCGGTCTTTGTCGGAGAGCTTCACCCAGCGGGCGAGCTCGGAGTCGGTCATGTCTTTCTCCGTCTCGTCGGGGAGCACGGCGAAACCTTTGCGCCATTTGAAGCCGCCTTCGGAAACGTCGGCAGCCCACATCACGTTATATCCGTTCTCAAGAGCCGTGTCGACAAGCTCCTGCATCTCCTCCATCGGCACGTTCATGCTCTTGGTCCATGCCCAGTTGTCGGGGATCTCGAGCGTCACCCATTCGTAGAAGGGATGGTGGGTATAGCTGGTGAAGTTGATGAATTTCTCGGGCTCGATTCCCATCTCCTTTGCCCACTGCTTCGGAGTGTAGCTCTTCCCCTTGTAGGTGAAAGTCTCGGGCACAGGGCCGAGATATGCGTCGAGGATTCCGACGAAGCCGGGAAGCCAGGCGGTGGAGAGCTTGCTGTTTTTCTGTCCGCGGGCGAGCACGGCCTTCAGGTAAGCCTCGAGGGCGTCGGCCATTTCATAGTGCGAATGCTTCTCCTCGCCGTAGTTGAGGCCCGTATAAGCCTCCTCGGGCATGGCGCCGTAAAGCTCCGTCATGTTGAGCACGTCGCCGAATGATCCTCCCTGGGCGAAATTGATCATGCCGTTCATGCGCATCCATTTCTTCGCCTTGTCGATATAGGCGTTGCGCACCACGAACATCTCCGAGAGGTCGAGTTCCGGACCTCCTTTGCGGAGCACGTCGTCTTCCAGCGTCGAAAGGCCGGAGAACGCCCAGCATGTTCCCGATTTGTTCTGGTCTTTCACGGGAGTGGTGGGGTTGATCTTGATGTCGGTGAAAGTGAAGCCCGTCGAATCGGGATTCTCGGGCTCGGCGCCGTCGAAGGCGGGAGCCTGCATGTAGGTGGCGAAAGCTGCCGGGGCGAAGGCTGCGGCGAGCGCCAGTAAGAGGGTCTTTCTCATTCTCGGATTTAGGTTAGGGTTATTGTTTGCTGTCGGATTTCCCTGCTGCGGCATAGCCGGCAACCGGGTTTTGAAAGCAAATATACGAAATAATTGAGAATATTAACGAAAATCGGCCCAAAAGTTGTTATAAAACAGTATAGGCGCCGTTTTTTTGAGGCTCGCGCGTTGAAAAGACGGCAATTATTCTTATATTTGTAAATTACGATAGAAATCAGGAAAACAGCATAGATATGAAAAAGGGAGATAACAGCCGCGGCAGCGGGCGCCGTCGCCGCCTTGAGGAGCTTCAGGACAAGGTGATGGAGTTTCTTCAGTCGCACAGCAAGCAGAGCTTCAACTATAAGCAGATAGCGTTTGGCATCGGCGCCGAGAGCCGGCCTTTGCGCATGGATGTGATCAACATCCTCGACGAGCTCGCCGCCATCGGCGACATCGTGGAGGTGGATCTCGGAAGATACAAGGCGAAAGCTAACCGCGGCACGGAGAATATCGGCTATTTCGTGCGCCGCAGCAACGGCAAGAACGCCGTGGTGATCGACGACGAGCAGATCATGGTGGCCGAGCGCAACTCGATGCATGCCCTCAACGGCGACAAGGTGCGCGTGGTTGTTTCGGCAGCCCGCCGCGGCCAGGATCCCGAGGCCCGCGTGATAGAGATCGTGGAGGCCAAGGAGCAGCAGTTTGTCGGCACAATCAAGATCGACAAGAATTATTCGGCGCTCGTGACCGACTCGAAATTCCTCGCCGCCGACATCATCATCCCGCGCAACAAGCTCAAAGGGGGCAAGAACGGCGACAAGGCCGTGGCCCGCATCTCCTGCTGGCGCGACGACGAGATGAACCCGCGCGGCGAAATCCTCGACATCCTCGGAGCGAAAGGGGAGAACAACGCCGAGATGCACGCCATCCTCGCCGAGTTCGGCCTCCCTTACAAATATCCCGAAAATGTGGAGAAAGCAGCCGAGAAGATCAGCGAGGGTATCACAAAAGAGGAGGTGGCCAAGCGCGAGGATTTCCGCGGCGTCACCACCTTCACCATCGACCCGCGCGACGCCAAGGATTTCGACGACGCCCTCTCGATCCGCCAGCTTGCCAACGGCAATTGGGAGGTCGGAGTGCATATCGCCGACGTCACCCATTATGTGCGCCCCGGGTCGGTGATCGACAAAGAGGCCCAGAAACGCGCCACGAGCGTCTATCTCGTGGACCGCACCATCCCCATGCTCCCCGAGCGCCTCAGCAACGGCATCTGCTCCCTGCGTCCCGACGAGGAGAAGCTCACCTTCTCCGCAGTGTTCGAGCTCGACCAGAAGGCCAACGTGGTCAATTCGCGAATCGGCCGCACGGTGATCAAGAGCGACCGCCGCTTCACCTATGAGGAGGCCCAGGAGATTATCGAGACCGGGAACGGTGAGTTCGCCCGCGAGCTGGCCACCCTCAACTCGCTTGCCAAGGAGCTCCGCCGCCGCCGTTACCAGCAGGGCGCCCTCGAGTTCGACCGCGCAGAGGTGCGCTTCGAGATCGACGAGAACGGCAAGCCCGTGAGCGTCTATTTCAAGGAGTCGAAAGATGCCAACAAACTCATCGAGGAGTTCATGCTTCTCGCCAACCTCACGGTGGCCGAGAGCATCGGAAAGGTGCCGAAAGGGAAGAAGGCGAAGACTTTCGTCTATCGCGTCCACGCCAATCCCGACCCCGAGAAACTCGGCAACCTCTCCCTTATCGCCCAGCGCTTCGGCTATAAGCTCGCCACCGACGGCTCGAGCCGCGAGATCAACAAGAGCGTCAACCGTCTGCTCCGCGACGTGAAGGGAAAAGGGGAGGAGAACATGCTCTCGATCCTCGCCATCCGTTCGATGGCCAAGGCTGTCTATACCACCGACAATATCGGCCACTACGGCCTCGCGATGCCATATTACACCCACTTCACTTCTCCGATCCGCCGCTATCCCGACATGATGGTCCATCGTCTGCTCGCCCGCTATGCCGAGGGCGGCAGAAGCTCCGACAAGCTCAAGCTCGAGGATGAATGCCGCCACGATTCCGACATGGAGCAGCTCGCCGCCAACGCCGAGCGCGCCTCGATCCGCTATAAGCAGGTGGAATTCATGAAAGACCGCCTCGGAGAGATCTACGACGGCGTGATCTCGGGCGTGACCGAATGGGGATTCTATGTGGAGCTCAACGAGTCGATGTGCGAGGGTCTCGTGCCGATCCGCGACCTCGCCGACGATTATTATGACTTCGACGAGAAGAACTATTGCCTCATCGGCCGCCGTCACGGAGTGCGCTATACTCTCGGCGACCAGGTGAAGGTGCAGGTGGCCCGCGCCGACCTCGAGCGCAAACAGCTCGACTTCGCCCTCATCGACGACAAAGGGAACCCCAACAAACCCCTCGACGAGCGCAAACCGGGCAAACGCCACGAGCAGAAGAAACGCTCCCGCGGAGGCAACCGCCGCCGCAAGGAGTGACCCCTCCGAAATCTATCATGAATAACTACCTTTTTAACCGATAAATAAATGCATAAATCTCTTATCGTGGCGGCCGGGATCGGTTTCCTTGCCGCCGGCATGAGCGCCGCCGGCCGCGGAACAGTGGTTGAAACTTCGGCCTATCGCTGGAGCGGCGATACAATCTATCAGAACGAGTTCAAGGCCTGGGCCGAATCGCCCGACCATATCCGCAGCACTTACCACGGCCGCCCCGGCTATTTCATGCCCGTGCTCCCCGAATGGAAGCGCGTCAACGGCCTGGAGAAATATCCGGTGCTGACTACGGAAAACATGCTTCATCAGGCCATCTACAACATGGGCCTCGACGAGATGGTCAATGCCGTCGAACCCGACACCACCCTGCGCACCGGGAAGGAATGGGCCGGAGTCTGGACCCGCGACGTGAGCTATTCGATCATCCTCTCCATGGCTGCCCTCCAGCCCGAGGCCTCGATGATTTCGCTGATGAAGAAAGTCAATCCTTCGGGGCAGATCATCCAGGACACCGGTTCGGGCGGCGCATGGCCGATCTCCACCGACCGCATGGTGTGGGTGCTCGCCGCCTGGGAAGTCTATAAGGTGACCGGCGACATGGACTGGCTGAAGAAGGTTTATCCGATCGCCGTGCGCTCCATCGCCAAAGACGACGCCACGGTGCGCAGCGAGGCCGGCCTCGTGAAAGGGGAGACCTCTTTCATTGACTGGCGCGAACAGAGCTATCCCCGCTGGATGCAGACCGCCGACATATCGCAGAGCGAGGCCATGGGCACTAACGTGATGTATGCCGCCGCCCTGAAATGTCTCGGCGAGATGGCTTCTGTGCTCAAGGATAAGAAGGCAGCCGCCGACTATACCCGCCGTTCGGAGGAGCTCGCTTCCGCCATCGACAAAACTTTCTATATGCCGGAGAAGGGATATTATGCGATGTACACTTACGGCCGCGACAACAAGATCCTCAACCCGCGCGAGGAGACTCTCGGCTCGGCGCTGGCCGTGCTCTATGACATTGCCCCGGCCGATCGGCAGAAGGAGATGTCGCAGAATGTGCCCCAGACCCCCTTCGGAGCCGCCATATTCTATCCGCAGATCTCCGACATGCCCAACTATCACAACAACGCCCTCTGGCCCTTCGTGGGCTCCTATTGGACGCTCGCCCAGGCAAAGGCAGGCAACGAGCAGGGTGTGATGGAGGGTATCGGAAGCATTTTCCGCCCCGCCGCCCTTTTCGCCACCAACAAGGAGAATTTCAATCTCGACAACGGCGACTATTACACCGAGCTCAACTCGAGCAATATGCTCTGGTCGCTCTCGGGCAATATCGCCCTCACCCAGCAGATCCTTTTCGGCATCCATTTCGAGAAAGACGGCCTGCGGATCGCTCCTTTCGTGCCGGAGGCTCTGAAGGGTGACCGCACGCTCAGCAATTTCCCCTATCGCGGCGGAAGACTCTCCATCTCGGTGAGCGGTTATGGCGACAAGGTGCGTTCGCTGACGTTCAACGGCAAAAGCTATCAGCCCGGCAGCGTGATTCCCGCCAAGCTGCTCGCCAAGGGTGGCGACATCCGCGTGGAGATGGCCAACGAGCCGATCGCTCCGATGAAACTCAACCGACGCCCCAACCTCAAGGCTCCGCTTACCCCCGCGGCATGGCTCTCCAATTCTCCGGAACTCGCCGGCAAGAATGTGCCCGTCAACAATCTGCTGCAGTGGAATCCGATTGAATATATCGGCGAATATATTGTGCTGCAGAACGGTCGCGAGGTAGGTCGCACGCACGAGACCTCCTGGCCGGCCCTCACCGAGGGCGAGTGGCAGGTGATCGGCGTAGCTTCCGACGGCACCGAGGGATTCGCCTCCGAGCCGCGCAGCAACCGTCTGGCCATCGTCGCCGAAATGCCAGGCGAGAAAACGGCGATGACCTCTCCGGAGGTGAGCTATCAGCCCGCCGCCCCGATCAAGGGATATCACGGCGGTTTCGCCGAACTCGACCGCAATTCCGCTCCCGTGAGCGTGGAGGTCGAAGTGCCCGGCAACTACAATCCGCTCTCATCGACGATGCCTGTCTATTCCGTGACTCTGCGCTATGCCAACGGCAACGGCCCGGTCAATACCGAAAACAAAGCCGCCGTGCGCACGCTCAAAGTCGACGGAGAGAAGGTCGGCACGATCGTGATGCCGCAGCGAGGAGTCGCCAACTGGGACGACTGGGGCATGAGCAGCAGCGTGCGCGTGCCGATGACGCCCGGACGCCACACTCTCACCATCGAATATCTCCCTGAAGACGAGAACATGAACATCGCCACCAACCATGCGATCGTAGACCGCGTGGTGCTGGAACGCCTCTGAAAATCCCGCTCAGGGCCTCCGGATCCTCTCTTGCCCGGAGTCTTGCCCGGAGTCTTGCCCGGAGTCTTGCCGAGGTGAAAAAAGAGCGAAAAATCGCCGATAATTTGGCCGATTGAGAAAAAGTTTGTAATTTTGCAGTGGGTGAGTCCTGCACGACCAGCTCCCCGTGAAATCCCCCAGATCCTGACCGAAGCAAGGGTAGCGGGTTGAGCGGTGCGATGCAGATAGCTCACCCACTCGCCTCTTTAGCTCAGTTGGCCAGAGCACGTGATTTGTAATCTCGGGGTCGTTGGTTCGAATCCGACAAGAGGCTCTCAAATGGATTAATGTTTTTCATAATTTTGTTTTGGCGGTGTGTTTAGTGATAAGCATGCCGTTTTTTCTTTCTAAAACCGAATTGCCATGTTTATCCACAATGCGACTTTCATGATTGAGAAGGAGCGCGAGCAGGAGTTCCTGAAATGGCTCGTGGCCCGCGTAGACCGTCTCGTGACGCCTCCTGCGCTCAATCCGAGGCTCTCGACAATGCGCGAAGCCGGAGGACTCGACTGCCAGCAGGCCGAGGCCCAGAGTGTTGCTTTCCAGCTCGAATTCCCCGATTTCGGAACCGCCTCCCTCTGGCGCGCCGACCGTTTCGAACCAATCGCAAAAGAATTCGCCGAGCATTTCGGCCCCAACGCCATGACATTCTGCTCCATCTTCGAGCAGATTGATTCCTGATCCGAGAGGAGAGAGTGTTTAAAGTTTAAGGGAAAAAGCCGATGGAAACGGAGAATAATGTCACGGTCGACGAGCGGGTGAAGAAATACGAGCGCGTGATCATGGGGATTGACCCCGGCACCAACGTGATGGGCTATGGCGTGCTCGGCATCAACGGCAAGAAGCCGGAGGTGGTGGTGCTCGGAGTGCTCGAGCTGAGCAAGTTCGAGAGCCACTACATGCGCCTTCACCGCATCTACGAACGCGTCACCGGCCTCTGCACCCAGTATCTCCCCGACGAGGTGGCCCTCGAGGCTCCCTTCTTCGGGAAAAACGTGCAGTCGATGCTAAAGCTCGGCAGGGCGCAGGGAGTGGCCATGGCCGCGGCGCTCAACCGCGACATACCCATCAGCGAATATGCCCCGAGGCTGATCAAAATGTCGGTAACCGGCAACGGCCAGGCCTCGAAAGAGCAGGTGGCCAACATGCTCCGGGCCCTTCTCCACATGAGAAGCGAAGACATGCCGAAGTTGCTCGACGCCACCGACGCCCTGGCCGTAGCGCTCACCCACTTCTACGAAACCGGCAAGCCCAAAGCGGCGCGCGGCCCGAAATCATGGGCCGAATTCATAGCCCGCAACCCCGACCGCGTCAAATAACTGTTAACGTTTATTAACACAAGCGATGGTGCGGATTTGCTGACAAATCTCTAACTTTGGAGAATACGACAACTTTCTCTGACACCATGGCTCAAAAATTATCTTACGACATTTTCATAAGCTATCGTCATGATGGCGGAGCCCAGTATGCGCGCATCCTGCAGCTGATGCTTGCGCAGAGGGGATATAAGGTGTTTCTGGATTACGACGAACTGAGAGACGGCCTTTTCAACGAGAAGATCAAAAAGGCGATAGCTGCGGCTCCGATATTCATCTTTGTGCTTTCTAAAGATTCTGTCGACAGATGTGCAAATGCCGAAGATTGGGTAGCCAAGGAGATTTCGGAGGCGGTGAGGCTTGACAAGAAAATCATCCCTGTCAATCCCGACGGGCAGTTCGACGGCATCCACACCGATGTGCCTGAGAAGATAAGGGCGGCGGTTTCCGACAATCAGCATTCCGAGATATATTTCGGCCAGGTGCTCGGCGCAACGGTCGACCAGATGATCCGTGACCGCATAGTGCCGATTGTCGGCGCGAGAACGCCAACCGGCTATCGCGACGAGGATTTCGATGCCGCGAAAGAGACTCTACAGCGTCAGGATGCCCATCGCCGCTGGATGAAGCGACTGGCTGTTATCATTGCGGTCTTCTTCGTGGCTGTTGTGGCTGTTGTGGCAATTTTTATCGTAGGCCGCATGAACGACCAACGCGACGACAGGTTGCAGCGGGAGCACCTCGAAACACTGCGCGCTGACATCGAGAAGCGTCATACCGAATTCCATCCCATATTGCGTTCCAATCTCACGGAAGCGCAGCTTCACGCCATCGACACCCTGCTTATGCGCATGCGCCCCCTCGACGATAACCTCTGGATCAGCCAGACGGAGTTCTCGCGCGGCGAATGGGCCACAATAATGGGAGAGGTTTGCCCCGCCGCTGAATATAACCTTCCCGTCACTGCCAAATATTATCATGAAATCGTGGAGGTGGTCAAAGACTCCCTCTATGAAATGGCGGGCATAGATTTCGATTTGCCCTCAGCCGACGAATGGCGGTTGGCTGCCGAAGGTGGAAAAGATAATCCAGGATATGTTTACGCCGGAAGCGACGATCCTGACTCCGTGGCCTGGTTTGACGCCAACTCCGGCAACCGGCTGCATCCGGTGATCAACAGCGGCAAAATTCCCAACACGCTCGACCTTTTCAACATGAACGGCAACGCCGCGGAGCTCTGCAACTCTCCGGCCACTGGCGACAACGGGGAGGATTGCTGGATAATCTGCGGCGGTGATTACGCTTCGCCTGCCTCGGATGTGAAAAACATTTCGACGCGCGCGCTCGGAATAGATAAAAAGGATGAGAAAGTCGGATTCCGCATAGTGATCCGTAATGAAGAAAATGAATTGTAACTATGAAAAAATCGAACAGTAGAATTATGACGGCCATTTCGCTTGCATTGGCCATTTTGCTTCCTCAGGGCGCGTTCGCTCAAGAGTCGGAGGAACCTGATGAAGTCGACATGATAGTCGGGTCGATGATGACGGTGCGCGATGCTGTCGCCAATGGCGATTCAATCGCAATTGCCGGGGAAATGGAGCGCCTTGCCTCGACCGATATTAAGATAAATGATGAGATACGACCCGAAGATTACGCCGGTTCATCGGAAAGTCTCTTCCTGGAGACATGGAAAGATGCCATCCATGGTTCCAAGCTCACTCGCGACCGTGGAGTGGACAGAGATGGTTCGAAGGTCACTACGCGCCGCTTTAATGTGGCGAAGGGAAGTTCGGTGAAATTCACGGTCAAGTGTTCCTCAAGGCTTTCAGTGGCAGTAGTTCCCGAGGCCGGAGGTCTTGTGACAATGCGCCTTCATGCCTACAACCGGCATGGATTTGACCGGCATTTCGACGACACGGAGAAATTCCATCAGGGCAAAAGCTATCGGAAAAAGAAGATTTCCGTGCCTGACATGCCGACCAAAGTCGAGATAGAAGTAATCAACCGCTCTCCCAAAAATATAAGCTATACATTGATAACCAAATAAACGATAACCAAAAAACGAAAGATCATGAAACTCAAGACAATAATCGTGATGGCGCTTGCAGCCACCATCAGCGCTTCAGCCGGAGCCTTTGATCGCGAAGAAATTTTGAAAGATGTAGCTAAGATGAATGCCGAGATGCCGATGTCGATGGGCATGATGGGCACCATGACGTCGATTTCCGTATCAGGCGATACAATTGTCTACAACGGCATTATCGATGGACTTGGATCCTTAAACCTTGGTTCAGATAACAGCATCAAGTTTAAAAACTATCTGCTTAACAATATTGCAATTCTTAATGAATTTAGTGTTGAGTCCGGCGTATGGTATGAGAATATTGCAGATAACAATATGTATGTGAAGCACCACTTGGAAAATCCACACACCGGTCAGATTCGAGAGTACGTAATCTCCCCTTCAGATCTTCAAAAAGCATTGGATAATGATCCTGATTATAAATTTCTGACCGATTATATGATAGAGAGCACAAAATCGACTCTCCCGATGGAGGTAGGTGCGATGAAGATTGTGGAAGCCAAACTTGAGGGTAATAATTATGTGATGACAGCGATTGTAGACGAGGATGTTATCTCAATGGATCAGATGATTGCAAATCAGGCAATGATGAAAGAAAATTATCTGAACGTATTGAAAATGAGAACCGAGCTGAGAGCATTGATTGATGCATATACTTTTGCAAAAAACGGATATGGTCAATCATACGTTTACAAAGGATCGAAGTCGGGCAAGCAAACTTCTTATCAGGTTTCGGCCGATGAGATTCTCAAAGCAATAGGTAAATAATTCTTTATTTTTATAAATGATATGATGCGGTTTGTTACTATTTTGCTATTTTTATTCGGAGTTCTGAACGCTGCAGCTATGGTTGATGCTTCATTGAATCAAAGGCTTGAGCAGGCTTTGGATTTTTATAACAAAGGGAAATATCAGAATTCTATTGAAATTTATGAGGGTGTCATTGCTGCCCCGGATTCGAATGGCCCCGACGGCTTGAAAATGGTCGACAGATTGATTATAAACAGAATGATAGGATGTTGCCATTTAGAAATGGAAAATTACCACACGGCATTGACCTATCTTCTGAGATCCGACTCGATCCGAGTTGCCACCAATCTTTTGTATGATCCTCAAGCAGCTGATGACTATCAGAATATATCCTATTGTTATTTCAAAATCGGCAATCCGGAAAAAGGGAACCAATGGGGAGAGAAATTTATGATGAATTTGCAGCAGAATTATGGACTTGCTTCCAATACTCCGGCGGTGGCCTGGAAGTTTCTTTACCGGATGAATCTGATTTGTGGCGATCAGGCGAAGGCGTTGCAATATGCGGAGAAAATCTTGACTCTTGACTCTCCGGAGGCTATTTTCGCTGACGATTCCGCAATTGTCGTTTTCCTGCTGCAGGTGTGCCAGCTCTATTACAACCTGAATGAAGTCCCCAAGGCGAATGAGATTGCAACAGGACTGGAACAGATGATAGCGGAGAGTCTTCCCAACAGCCGAGAGCACTTGAGAGTTTGCAATATGCTCACTGTCTACAATGCTGATAATCCCGATGTGGCAATCTCTTATCTCGAAAAGGCGATAGATATTGCCGATATGATGGAGTCGAAAGGGGATCTTAACGACGATGTGCTCGTCACCTACAATAATGTATCGCAGGTGCTTTCCGAGGTAGATCCGGTCCAGGCTTTGGCAACATATAAAGAGCTGATTGGAAAATGCATAAGCCTCGGCAAGCAGCAGACAGATCTCTATGCCCTTGCTCTTAACGGTCTGGCGGTGTTAGAGGGGTTTGACAATCCTGAATCGCCGGCAAGATTCGGAGAGGCGTTTCAGATTCTTTCAGAAAATGCCAGCGCAGATATTTCGCACGTACTCACTGTCGGTATAAACCGTCTATTCAGCCTCGACCTATGCGGACGCCCGGCAGAGGAAGTGGCCTCGGCTGCTGCAGAAGTCACTGACGATCTGAAAAAACGCTTCTCAACGGCCTTCCATTCCCTATCGGAGGGGAGGCGCGAACTCTATTGGCAACAGGTCAGCCCATGGTATAGGGTGATATTGCCTGACTTGGCAAAATCTTACGACACTCCGGCTCTATGGCAGCTGCTTTACGACTGTCTGCTCCAAAGCCGCGGCATTCTGCTGAATTCATCGGTTTCGCTCGCTACGATCATTAAGGAATCGGGCGACCCGGAGCTGCAGAATCTTTATCGGCAATATGCCGGAGTCGACGGTTATACCGAACCGGAAGAACGCGACCGTCTCGCCGATGCCCTCGAATCCCGTATTCTCAAAGAATCGAAGAAATATGGGGATTATATGGCTCCCTTTGCCGTCGACAGCAAGAAGGTAGCTTCTTGCCTCAAGAAGGGGGAGATGGCGATAGAGTTCGTGCGTTACGACGCTAATGCTTTCGTCAATACGCTGGGGCTTGACAGCGTGCTGTACGAACCCGACGTAAAATACTTGGCCCTGCTTCTCGATTCCTCCACGCCCGCGCCCCGGCAGGTGGAGTTATGCACCGAAAAAGAGCTTACCGACGTTTCGCTCGGCAATCTCTACAATTGCATCTGGAAAAAGCTCGAGCCCTATCTTGCCGGCATCGACAGGATATATTTCTCGCCCGATGGCGAGCTCTTCTCGTTGCCGGTGGAATATGCGCGGATGTCCGACGGACGGTTTTTGTGGGAACGCTACGATTGCCGCAGAGTGTCGTCGACGCGCGAGCTCGCGCGCAAGCCGCAGTCGAAAGGGGAGGGGATCGCCCTTTTCGGAGGAATGGCATTCGACATGAGTATAGATGAAATGGAAGCCGATGCCGAAAAATATCGGGATATCACCGAGGAGATCGTTCGCCAAAGAGGCACTCGCGACGAACTGCATGGCATAGCTCCCCTCGAAGGGACTCTGACGGAAGTCGTTGAGATATGCAGCACCGCCGAAAAATTCAACAACAGTGGAGGTTCGGTCGATCTGTTCAAAGAAAAGGATGCGACCGAGGCTGCCTTCAAGTCAATCTCCGGCAAAGGCAAACGCATCATTCATGTCGCCACCCACGGATTCTACAACAGCAGGCTCAATGACGATGGTTCGGCAGAAAGCCTCTCGGCCGATGGAAGCGAAGAGGCATCGTCGTTGGCGCGCGAACGGGAAATGCTGAGCCACAGCGGGCTGCTCTTTGCCGGCGTCGACAATGTCCGTCTTGACAAAGACGACATTCCGGAGGGAGTGGAAGATGGAGTTCTTGACGCCTACGAAATATCGACGCTCGATCTGCACGGCGCGGATCTGGTGGCCCTGTCGGCATGCCGCACGGCTCTCGGCGAAGTGTCGGGTGACGGAGTTTTCGGCCTGCAGCGAGGCCTTAAGAAGGCCGGAGTAGACAGCATCCTGATGTCGCTATGGAAGGTTGATGACGCCGCCACATGCGAGTTTATGACCGTATTCTACAAGAACCTGCTCGATCCCGATTCCGACGTGAAGGGCGACAAGCAAAAAGCTCTTGCGCGGGCAAGAACGGCAGTCATGTCGAATCCCGACTGGCGCGACTATGAATATTGGGGAGCCTTCATTCTGCTCGACGCAGTGCGCTGATCGAAAAGCATGCGGAGGATCGGCCGAAATCGGCGCCGGAGTCTCCGCATCTCTTTATTTCAGGATGATGAGCCGTTATGTCGAGGATCTCTCTCTTCACGAGTTCTCCGGCCGGTGAAAGATCGGGGATGATCATGCTGTATTCCCTGAATTTTTCGGGAGAAATATCGGGTATGGATGAAAGGACCGGAGCCCCGGGGAGCGTAGTGGCGGTGATCATATACAGCCCTGGTGAGCAATAGTTATGAAAGAAAGCCCGCTTCGGATGCTTATTCGGATTTGGGGCGCAGCTCTGCTGCTTTTCTTTCATGATCAGCTTCTCTTTCATATACTCAGGCAGATCGTGATGTGAAGGGAAACCGCTTTCGCTCTTGTCCATAATCGAGTTAAATTTTGATCAATTCGTATTCGTCTCCGCTCCCGCTTCTGCGGGCTGAGGCGGAAGCCGAGGAAAGATGTTGTGTTGAGGCGGAAGCCGAGGAAGGAAGCCTATGTTTTGCTTTCTTTGCGGGTTCGCTTATTTCTTTGAGATTGTGAAGCCGAGCTTCTGGATCAGCTTCAGAGTCTCCTGGGAGGTGGCCCGGTCGTAGTCTTTCTCGCTCTCGGGAAGGTCGTCGTAGGCCACGAGGCAGGGATGCTTTTTGGCGGCGTCGTCGCGAACCGGGCCGTAGCTCCAGCCTTCGTTGATGCGGTTCCGGGCCCAGACCTCATGCACGTTACGCGCCATTTCCTCGATGAGCGGCAACAGGGCGTCGGGAAGTTTCACATCGGCCGTATCGGCCGGAGACGGAATATATTTTTTCATTTGCTTGGCTTGTTGGATTTTTCAGGGGGGGTGCCTGCCTTGATGGGATTTTCAGGGGTTATTATGTCGAGCGCCACGTCTACCACGTTGAAGTCGTAGCTCTTTGATTCGCGATTGAGATTCTGCCATGTTGTCAGACAGGAATGCAGCAGCCTGATCTCATGCTTGTAGGTGCTCTCCCCTTCGCGCAATGTGCAGGGTAGGGGACCGCCCTGCACGTAGCCGAGCAACTCGTGGGAGGCGTTCCAGCGCAAATGCTCCGTCTGGGCAAGCACATTGAGTATGCGCTCTATCTGCGGATTGATTTCTTTCCCTTTGACAAGGGTATAGAGAATCTCCTTAGCGCTTCTCGAGATCGATTTCCAGTCGAATTCCGGCAGACCGACACGCTCCAAGGCTTTGCGCGCGATGAGACTTTTGGTCAGCGCATGGAGGGCGTTGGCCATGTCTTGCCCCTGCGTGCGCCTGAGCTTCATCAGTGCGCCAAATGTCGGACTGAAGAGCGTTCCCTGCTCATTATCCGGAACCCGGTGGAGCATCAGATCGCGGTAGCTTTCTTCCCAGGCCGTTAACTCTTCTTTCTTCTCGTCCTTTTCTGTTTCTTCTTTTTCTTCGGGCTTTTCGGGCTTTTTCTTCGGATTGGCGGAGTTTTCGTATCTCTCCTTGTAATCTATCGCTTTTTGCTTCAGGGAGTCGTCGATGATGTTTTCGTAGGTAAACACCTTCTCGTCCATCCCGAAGATGTAGATTGGACCGTCGGCCGAAGCGTTAAACTCTACCCGCTCCTGGGTAAATTTCGCGCAGTCGATGCCTCCGGCCGCTTCCTGAGCGAGCAGCAGCCTGTTGTAGAATCCGG
This sequence comes from uncultured bacterium, assembly GCA_905214735.1. GTDB lineage: Bacteria > Bacteroidota > Bacteroidia > Bacteroidales > Muribaculaceae > Lepagella. Next base: position 91,393 of record CAJMNI010000006.1, read on the forward strand.
CGATACGGCTGATATGGCCGTCTTCATCGTTGTGAGCCCTGACGAGGATGCAGAGTTTCGAGAGATCCTTGCGATAGCGGGCGGCCAGTTTAAGGATTCTGACGCCAAGGGAGATGTTGAGCTCGTCGTTGTCGGTGGCGATTACGGCATAATTCAGTTTTTCGATCCATTCGCCGGTGAGCTTTTCGTAGAAGCAGATGCTGCGGCAGTCCATCTGATGGAGTGTTATTGGCGAAGACCCGTCCTCCACGTCGCCGAGGAAGGGCATAGCCGGCTTCACGGCCGGTGCGTTGGCCACGAACGTTCCGGCAAGATCCGACATGTTCTTGTCGACCGCATCGAGATGGAAGTCGGATCTCATCACGCAGTCGTCGGTGCTTCCGGTCTTCACGAAGGCGCCGAATTCATAGAGAAACCTCACCGAATCCAGCCCCACCTCGCTGAAGCCCACCACCAGGGCGTTGAACGCCGAAGATACGGTGGCGTCGCCCTCAATGTCGACATAATTGGCAGGGAGGTATTTCTCATTCTGTTTGAGCAATTCCACGTTGATATGCGACGAATCGACCACCTTCACCTCGATCTGCGCCGAGGGGTTCTGGTCTTCTATCACGCGATGGATGCTGTTGTGGCGCGCCAGGCAGTAGAAATAGACCTTCCCGTCCCTCCTGGAAGTGAAATGCCCGATAGCCGAGTCGTTCTGAAGCAGGGCGGCATTGTGGATATTCTCTTTCTCATCGTCGGAGAAGAAGAAGAAATGGATCTCCTTGCGCGTGCGGCGCCGCAGAATCCTTCTCAGCGAGCGCAGCTTCAGGACGGATCCTATGATGTCTTGTGACGAGCCGGTAGTCTTGACCGCAGAGAGGTCGGTGTAGGTGCTTGTCACGAGCACGCGGAGCTTCTGAAGCTTCTCAAGCTCGGCTGTAGGCATGGCGAGGAAATCGAAAATGCGAGCGAAACCGGTCCGTTCGCCGAGCGATTCCTCGCGGTTTTTATTTGTCCGCACAATAATTATGCGGTAGTTGCCATGCCGGATCTTGCCAAGTTTTTCCTGAATGCTTTCAATCAGATGTGCCGACGGCCCATTGAAGCCCCAGAACACGAATGTCTTCTCAGCCTTCCTGATTGCGCCCCACATTTTGACCCGGCATAAGAAATTGAAGCCGAAATATTTGATTAGGAAAAGGGTGCTGATCACGGCCGCAAAGAAATGCACGAGTGCGAAACAGAGCGAATACGCCCAGCTTTCGTGGAAGACTCCGTGGATTTCGCTGACGTCGCTGTCGAAAAGGAAGATCTTGAAGGCATAGATGATAGCCATCGGAGCGTTGGTGATCAGCGACACGTAAGAGCCGGTGCACATACCGACATCATATACCGCGAATCCGAAAACCCAGACTATCCAGAAAAAGAATTTCAGGCTAATATCGCGGAAATTCGGAGGAATCCTTTTGGTGATAAACGAGAAAAACAGAAACAGGATCACCAATCCGGCGCCGAATATGGCGCTCCACATCCCCAGATCGCCGAGAACGCTCCAGTCCGGGATATTGCATATCTCGTCAATGCCGTTTTGAGTGAAAAGCTCCTTGACGGAGCCGTGCATATAATTGGCGATAGACTCGGCGTGGGATGAACCGGCAATGGAATCGGCCGAAACCGTTTTGCCCGCCGCGCCGGCGGCAGAATTGGGTGCGCTACAAAGCAGATTGAGAAATCCCATAATAACGTTCAGTTAGATAATCAAAAAGGGGAAATTCCGCCGAAACAGAAGCAAAAGCGAAACCTCCGAAACAGAAACAAAAGCCTCAGAAGATTAGCCAAGAAACAGAAGGCGACTCCCTATAAAAAGCAAAGATAATAAATCTCCCCGACATTCCAACCCGCCCGACCAACTTCTCCCAAATTTCCTTTGCGGCCGTTCGTCTTTTAAGAATTTCGGCGCTATCAGGAGTGACAACCATAATCTTACGATCATCAGTCGTTCCAGAATTTCGCAAATTCTTTTCTTGCCTGTTTTATGAAATCAGTGAGTGTCGGGATTTGGTAGCCTATATATTTTTTGTCATCATCAACTGACAATTGGCCGTAAATATATTTCCCGTCTTCGGAGAAATGGCTTGGCGTGAAATAAATAGAAGACGTAAAGTTTGAAGCCGCATATTCTCCGGGCGGTTGTATGGTGCATTCCATTAATAAGCAGCCGGTCCGAATGTCGTGAATGGTAATGACTCCGCCTCCGCTGACTGTCACTAACCATCTGTCCTGATTTACCAAGTCGGCACCGCTCGTAAACATTTGAGCATGACAATAATCGGAATCAAAGGTGTTTAAATTAGGGATATTCAGTTAATGGCGGTGCCGGAGGTCAGCTAAAGTCGCTCAG
>CAJMNI010000007.1 GCA_905214735.1 uncultured bacterium
GCTTATCTTTGTCTTAAAACCGCGCTCCGCCGGTCTGAAATTCGGGAGTACTATACTTCTCTTCATTAGGATTATGGCCCGCGGCCAACCATTCTTCATAAGCCTTCTGAATAAGCTTATCATACTCACTGCGCGGATAATAGGGACAATCTATCAGTCCGCCACTCGAATTTTTAATTTTGTCGAAATTCTCCGACAAAATCATCTCCACATTTCCGGGCGAACCTTCGGCAAACGATGCCGTCACGGCCATGCCAAAAAACATAGTAGTAAACAATATTTTCATGTCATGAATATTAGAAAAATTAAAATCTGTCGCAAATTAATACTACTGTAATACATTATTGAAATTTATTCACAAATCTATGTTTCTATTGAGAAATTAGCTCAATTATTTGCGTATTAGCACACTCCAACGCACCTTGATCATCTAATAATCATATGATTATATAATTTGCTTATTTTATTCGTACAATCTTCAATAATCACTCATTTATTTTATCTGAATTTGCATTTTACATATATTTTTTTTAATTTTGCTGTCGTAATACATCCGTGCTAAGAATTTTCGCACAAAAAGAATAAACAATCTGCAATACTCATCACGCCTCATACTTTACCCGTTGGCAGAATTAATTTAAGTTGATAAACATGAGCCTAAAATCCGCAAGCAATCTCAATGGCAATCTCAATTGCAGTAAAGAGCTTGAACACTATGCATCAGATTTTATTTGTACCTTTGCCATGTCTTGTTACGATTTACGCTTGTTTTGATTTGCAACACTAAGATAAGTGAAAAATCTGACATGGCAAAATCCTGAGCAACTTTTTGTTGCTCGGGAACTTATAAATAAAGTTAAATCAAAGTGTTGCGGAATTAAGGATGAGTAAAAAGTTGTACATATCGCTGATTTTTAGTAACTTAGTGGTGATTAAAACATTAAGTTCAAACCATCGTATGTACAACCTTTATACAAAATTCGTCAAAATACTTGAGATATGCAAGCAATTCTCTGAAAATCTCGTCAATGATTCGGGTAATGTTCCACGTCGTGGTCCTGTTCCCAAGTTTTCGGATTTGGAAGTGGTGGCGCTATCCCTGACGGCAGAGACCGAGAGCATTGATAGTGAGAAGTGGTTGTTCGACTATAAATTGCAAGAATACAAGGACAGCATTCCCAATCTCATATCAAGGAGACAGTTCAATGACCGCAGGAAGAAAACGGCAGGTCTGTGTGAGGAACTGCGCAAGCGGATTGCCATGGAAATGGATGGCGAAGAGGAACAATTCTTTGTTGACTCCAAGCCGATAGAGGTTTGTAGGGTTGCAAGAGGAAAACGTTGCAAGATGGGACGTACCGGCAATTTCTCGCAAGCTCCCGACTTCGGCTTCTGTGCTTCGCAGAATACGTATTATTTTGGTTATAAGTCACACGCTCTCTGTGGGTTAAGTGGAGCTATCCATTCCTATGATCTGTCAAAAGCAAGTGTGGCTGACCTCCATTATATGAAGGATGTAAAACATACTTATCACGACTGTAGCATCTATGGTGACAAAGGGTATATTGGAGCTGACGTACAGCTTGACTTGTTCGAAACCGCACACATAAGACTGGAGTGTCCGTATCGGCTCAACCAAAAGGATTGGAAACCGACATTCATTCCGTTTGCAAAGGCAAGAAAGAGGATTGAGACAATATTCTCACAACTTACAGACCAGTTCTTGGTCATCAGGAACTACGCGAAAATAACGAATGGTTTGTTTGCCAGAATCATTGGCAAAATTAGTGCACTTACCATTCTGCAATACGTAAACTTCATTAACAACAAGCCCATTGGCAGAATTAAGTATGCACTAAATTAATTCCGCCAACAGGTCATACTTTCCTCTCATCAATGAATCGACGACGCATACTCTTCTCTACAATCATAACCATCATATCGGTTGCTCTGATTTGGATAGGATGCAGCAAAACCACTTCTTCCGAAATCTATGACAGCCTTAAAGACACATTCCTAGCGGAAATCAACAGAATGGCCGACAGTTGTCTCAACGCCGGAAACCCCGAGCAAGCCCTTACATACTATACAGTAATCACAGGCAGATACGACCGCGACAAAAACAAGGCCAACACTGAAGACTACATCCGCGCATACAACAATCTGGGATACATTTACTTCCTCTACTATTCAGACTATCCCAAAGCATACCAGCACTTCTTACAGGCTCTCGAAATAGCTGAGTCCAACAAATACAACCGCATCGCTCCGATGTATCACAACATCGGCAACATGTACTTCAGCCTCGGAGACACCCTAGCTGCTATATCATATAGCAAAAAGGCCTTCTACCAAGCTCTGAAAGACTCTAATCAATATGTCAGCATCACTGCGCTATCTGACCTGCTCGCTCTCTCCGGATTGAGCAACAACACCGACTCGCTCTCAGACATACACCGAGACTTCAGACCCGAGCTATTGGCCGACTCAGTGCCTATGAAAAAATATGCACTACTTTGCCACTCCGCAATGAAGCATATACTCAACCATGACACCGGCAAACTGATTGACATCCTCAAACAAATGCCTCAAGCGGTCAACACATCATACGACCCCGAAAGACACAAGGCCAATGCCATCGCTCTTTTGGCTGAATCATATCGCACAATAGGCGATACGCGCAACGAAGCCATCCAACTTATCACCCTCGACTCGCTGGGAAAAGCTCATGCGATGAACGATATTCGCATACCCGCTCTACGCATTCTTTCCGAAAATTTCAGACGCCAAGGAGACACCGCTATGGCCAACACATATCATCAGACCGCTCTCAACCTCGAAGACTCTGTGCTCAACATAAACAAGGTCAGAACAATTTGGGAAATGGAATCGCTCTACAAAACGGAAAAACTAAACGACCAAATTCGTTTGATCAACACCGAGCGCCGTTTTCAACACATCATAATTATCATTCTCGCCATTGCACTTACCATCGTATTAGCTCTCGGCGCTTGGATAGTGTGGAGATACAGAGTGCAAGCCAGATACACCAACGCTCTTTATGAGAAAAACATCCAACTGGCCAAACTCAACAAACCGAAACTCCCCGAACCCTCTACCCCATCTCATCAAATAGACAACTCGGAAAAAGAGCTGGCCGATAAAATTTCCGAAATTATGAAGTCCGACCCTCGGATTTTTGCCCTTGAATTCACCATCGACAGCCTCGCCGAGATAGTGGGCGAAAAGAAATATATCGTCTCGCAAGTTATCAACAAACATTTCGGGATGAATTTCAACAATTTCTTAGCCGACTTTCGCATCAAAGAAGCTTGCCACCGACTCTCTGACAACGAAAACTACGACAACCTCACCATCGAGGCCATCAGCGAATCGCTCGGATTTAAATCGCGAAGCAACTTCACATCACAATTTAAAAAAATCACCGGACTCACACCCACCGAGATGATTAAACTCTCAAAAGCTAAAAAATAAACACACATCAGAAAAAAGCATCAGCACATCACTGAAAACATGGTGACACTGACATAAAAACGAAAGAATAATCTACTAAAATTTGGAAATTCAGAAAATGGTATATAGAGCGTTGGCCGATGAGATAATCTCTATCTGAGTCCACTTTAAAAAGGGACATATTTTGAATTCAGCCTGACCAGTGTGGTCATTCTGAGTGAAACATAGCAATCGACTCCTCTGGTGAATATCTTTTGAGAAATTGCCTTGAAAGAGCCGAAAGCTTCTCTGATAGGCCCGAAAATGGCAAATGTCGGTCTTTGAAATGTTGAAATCTGGAATATTACCATCCTTCGGAGGTTTATCCACATACATCTGCTATATGCATGCATACGATGTTTGAGCAAGCCCCGATATCGAGTCTTGCCATTATGTGTATGAAAACCGTATTGGAAAACGGTAGCTTCAACGTTGTTTCGTTTATGCTGCTCTTCCAGTGGAAGGCTCTCAATCAGTTTCCTTGGCAGACAGGCTTTGATGTTTTTGTCTTCAAAGTATCGCCAACCAGTTTTGTTGTTCCATGGGATTCTCCATCGCTTTCTGTTGCCTTGCTTTGTGACGGCTTTGACGGCTTCGTAGGTATTGCCCGTGGCTATCTCCCTGACAGTAAGACCATCTTCGTCATGAGGTATCAGTTTCCATCTGCATCCACCTTGCATCTTGCCAGTCTTGAACTGCATGGCATTGTGGTTCTTTGCAAACTCTCGATTGTCGGGACTTTGATAGGCACAATCAAGTACTATTGACTATTCGAAACAGTCCACTCATTTACACAATCGATACTATTAAAGCTATGCCTCCTTGTGAACAGTCAAAAAGAAAACACCCAATCTTACATTTTTGGGTGTAAAATTGGGTGTAAATCTCGTAAATCACTGATAATCAAGTGATATTGCGGAGAGAGAGGGATTCGAACCCCCGGAGGTGTGACCCTCAACGGTTTTCAAGACCGCCGCAATCGACCACTCTGCCATCTCTCCTTATTTTTTCCCCTTACAGATTTTCTCTTTGGGTTTATCCTTACAGATTCTCCTTACAGATTCTCCTTACAGATTCTCCTTACAGATTCTCCTTACAGATTCTCCTTACAGATTTCTCTGCGGGATTCCTTTTGCAGGACTCCGCATTGCGCGAAGACTGTCGACTGGATTGCAAAGTTACGAATTATTTTTCGGTTTGGCAAATTTTCCTCGATTTTCACTCTTACGTTCAGATACCAATGCTTTGATAACTTCCTCGATACGTTGGCTTGCAGTCGTTCATGAAGCTGCGACCGGGAACCAAGAGGCTGCGACCGGGAACCAAGAGGCTGAGACCGGGAATCAGGTATTGGCGACCGGGCAACGGGGGGTCAGACGGCGACGGGGGCGGCGATGTGGGGGTGTGGGTCGTAGCCTTCGAGACGGAAGTCTTCGTATTGGAAGTCGAAGATGGATTTTACGTCGGGATTTATCACCATTTTCGGTAGCGGACGCGGCTCGCGGGTGAGCTGCAGCTTCACCTGCTCGAGGTGGTTGCTATAGATGTGGGTGTCGCCGAGCGTGTGGATGAAGTCTCCCGGTTTCAATCCGCAGACCTGCGCCATCATCATGGTGAGCAGCGCATAGGAGGCGATGTTGAAGGGTACGCCGAGGAAGGAGTCGGCGCTCCGCTGGTAAAGCTGGCAGGAAAGCCGGTCGCCTGCCACGTAAAACTGGAAGAAGGCATGGCACGGGGGAAGATTCATGTTGTCGAGGTCGGCCACGTTCCATGAGCTGACGATAATCCGGCGCGAGTCGGGATTGTTTTTGATCTGGTCTACGGCCTGCGCGATCTGGTCGATGCTTCCACCCTTATAGTCGGGCCAGGAACGCCACTGATAGCCGTAGATATGTCCGAGGTCACCGTCGGGGTCGGCCCATTCGTTCCATATCCTTACGCCTCGTTCCTGCAGCCAGCGGGCGTTGGTGTCGCCGCGCAGAAACCACAGGAGCTCATAGATGATGCTCTTGAGATGGAGCTTTTTTGTTGTCAGCAAGGGGAAACCTTCTTCGAGATTGAAGCGCATCTGATGGCCGAAAATTGAGATTGTTCCGGTTCCGGTGCGATCGTCTTTTTTTACGCCTTCGTCGAGGATTCGGCGAAGCAGATCAAGATATTGTTTCATTTCAGGCTTTCTGTTTAATTTTCTTCTGCTTTTTTCTTCGGCTTCCGCCTCAGCGCAGGAGGAAAGGGCTTCCTCCTCAGCGCGGAAAGAAAGGCTTTGCGACTGGCTTTAGACCTCGGAGCGGGTTTTCCGGCGGAAGAGAGGGGTGGCGGGGCGGTTGCGGCCGATCTGGAAACGGATGGCGCGGCGGGGACAGCGGGCGGCGCAGTCGAGGCAGCGCACGCAACGGGTGTTGTCGATATAGCGGCTCACCACCTTGATGCAGCTTGCGCGGCATTCATCCTCGCAGAGACCGCAGGAGTCGCAGAGGTCGCGGTCGATCTCAAGCCGATAGAGCGATTTGCCGCCGATCTTCCCCATGGCGTATCCGATCGGGCAATAGGAAGTGCAGAACTCGCGTCCGCGCCAGAGAGAGAGCGCAGCGATGAGGATGAGGGAGACAACTCCGGCCACAATGCCTGTGGCGGCTCCGAGCCCCACTTCGATCCAGGCCTGCTGCGCCACCGAGGGGCGGAAGATACCGACGATGTTGCGCGTGATGTTCCAGGGCTCGATCAGCAGGGGGATCACCCCGATGCCGACCAGAAGGCAGATCAGGTAGACCCAGAGGATATGGATCGAGGCGCGCGACTGCGGGCGATAGCTGAAGGGACGGTTGAGGCGGGGTATTCGCCGGCGCAGGCGGAGGAAGAGATCGGAGAGAGTGCCGACGGGGCAGACCGTGGCGCAATAGACACGTCCGAACAATAAAGAGACAAGGAGCCACACGAATGTGGCTCCTATTGTGATCGACAGGGCAGAGAGCGCAATCTGGACTTTCCCGGCGACAGCGGCAATCGGGTTGAAATGGGGCCCGATGGCGATGCAGGCCACGGCGGCCGCCAGAAAGATGACGGCAAGGAGAATGCGAATAGCCCTGAGTTGTTTCATAGCGGTAAGCGGCGATTAGCGGCGGCCGCCCTTCTTCTGCTGCTCGCGCATCATGGCCTGCTGCTGGCGCTGCATTTCCTCGAGACGCGCCATGAAGCCCGATTTCTTCTTAGGCTTCTTGGCAGCCTCTTTCATTCTGCGGCGCACGTCGTCTTCCTTGATCACATAGCGCATCGCGTAGGTCTGGATGATAGTGATCAGCAGGGAGAGGAAGTAATAGTAGGAAAGGCCGGAGGCGTAGTTGTTGAAGAAGATCATGAAGAACACCGGCATCAGATACATCATCCACTTCATGCCGGGCATGGAGCTTGCCTGGCTCTGGGTGTTGATGTAGGTATAGATGATGTTGGTGGCGGTCATCAGGAGGCAGAAGAGGGAGATATGGTTGCCGAAATATTTCGTGACCAGAGGGATGTTTCCGCTCCAGGAGATGATTGCGTCGGGGGCGGAGAGGTCGTGGGCCCAGAGGAAGCTTTGGCCTCTCAGTTCGATGCAGGAGGGGAAGAATGAGAACATCGCGAAGAGAATAGGCATCTGGAGCAAGAGGGGGAGGCAGCCCGACATCGGGGATGCGCCGGCCTGCGAATAGAGAGCCATTGTCTTCTGCTGGCGGGTGAGGGCATTGTCGTTGCCCGGATATTTCTCGTTGATCGCCTTGATGTCGGGAGCGAGAATGCGCATCACTGCCTGGCTCTTGTAGCTCTTGTAGGTGAGCGGGAATAGGATCAGCTTGATGAAGATCGTGAGCAGCAGGATGATGATGCCGTAGTTGCTTATGAACTGGCCGAGGAAATTGAAGACCGGGATAACCACCAGAGTGTTGATCCAGCGGAAGATGCTCCATCCGAGGGGGATCAGCTTGGTGAGGTTGAGGTCTTCGTCGGGCGAGATCGAATCGTCGAGGTCGGAGAGGAGGGGATAGAGGTTGGGGCCGATGAAGAGATGGAACGAGGCGGGGTTGGCGGCGTTCCAGTCATAGTCGGTCACCACGGCTTCTGCCTGGAGCGACTTGAGATAGTCTGCGCCCTTGATCACCTTCGAGCTGAAATCGGCCGAGTTGAAATCCTTGTCGGCGATCATCACCGAAGAGAAGAACTGGTTTTTGAAGCCGATCCATTTCACCTTCGCCTGGCGCTCCTCTGAGTCGTCGTCGGCCTCGGAGAGATTCTCCACAGAGCCACCGGCAAACTTATAGTAGAGACCGGAATTGCGCTCCTCGAACATGCGGCCCTTCTCCTGGCGATGGATGTCCTGGGCCCAGGAGAAGCCGAGGCGGCGGTTGTTGCTCTGCGCGATGGGGGCCATTCCCTTCTGCACGATCTTCATGCCGACCACATAGCTGTCGCCCTTCGGGAGGGTATATTCGATACCCCAGTAGGCGCCCGAGCCGAAATCGAGAGCCATGAGCACGGTGGAATCGCTCGTCACCTTCGGGGTGAAGAAGAGTTCGGCGGTCTCCACTGGAGCGGGGAGGGGGAGCTGGAAATTGAAAGTGTTCTTGTCGCCTTCGAAGATCACCACCTTATGGCGGGTGTTGTCGGTCTCGTCGGAATTATATTCCGAATCATATTTGAGCAGGGTCGCTTTGGTGATCGAGCCGGAATGTGCGCTGAGTTCGAGCGAGAGCACGTCGTTGGCGAGCTTCACGGTCTGCTCCTTTCCGGAGAGGAAAGAGGAGAAGCGGCCATATTTTCCGAGGGCGTTCGACATCTGGCGCACGGCCTCCACGGCCTTGCGCTGCTCGGCCACGGTCATGGCGGCTGTGTTTCCGGCGGCCACGTCGGCCCACTGGAGGCCGCGGCCGTCGACGGTCACCGTTCCGGCCACAGAGTCGCCCGTAAGGGTGAGGTCGATGCCGTTCTGGTCGAGATGGTAAGAGCGCACGCCGTTTTCGGCCACGGTGAGCGAGCCGTTTTCAGCGATATTTTTCACGAGCCATTCCCTTTCCTGGGCGGTAAGGGAATCGACCGAAGTGTTGACGGGGGTCTGGGCGGCGACCTCCGGCTCCTGGGCCTTCTGCTGCTTCTGCTCATCGTTCTTGGGGGTGAACCACATGAAGGCGAGGAACACCAGGAACATCAGCAGCAGGCCGTTGAGGGTGTTTTTATCCATATCGGGGGATTATTTGGCAGCCTTTTCGTCGGAATAATTGATGGCGGCCTTGATAAATGACATGAAGAGGGGATGGGGATTGAGCACGGTGGAGCGGTATTCGGGGTGATACTGCGTGCCGACATACCAGCGTTTTTCGGGGATCTCCACCACTTCCACAAGTTTTGTCTGGGGGTTGCGTCCGACGCATTTCATGCCGCCCTCCTCGAAGGCCTGCAGGAAATCGTTGTTGAACTCGAAGCGGTGGCGGTGGCGTTCGCTGACCTCGGCCGAGCCGTAAGCCTCGGCGGCTTTCGAGCCGGGAAGGAGCTCGCACTTGTAGGCTCCGAGACGCATCGTGCCTCCCATGTTGGAGACAGATTTCTGCTCCTCCATGAGGTCGATCACGTTATAGGGTGTCTTGGTGTCCATTTCGGTGGAGTTGGCGTTTTCGAGGCCGAGCACGTCGCGGGCGAACTCGATCACCATGCACTGCATTCCGAGGCAGATGCCGAAAGTCGGCACGTCATGCTCGCGACACCATTTCAGGGCGGCGAACTTACCCTCGATTCCGCGCTGGCCGAAGCCCGGGGCGACGATCACGCCGTCCATGTCGCGGAGTTTCTCGTCGGCGTTGGCGTCGGTGAGCTTCTCGGAGTGGATGTATACGAGATTGAGCTTGTGGTCCTGGTAGGTGGCGCAGTGCATGAGGGCTTCGGAGATCGACTTGTAGGCGTCCTGGAGCTCCACATATTTACCGACCAGACCGATAGTGACGATCTTTTCGGCGTTCTGGAGCTTATGGAGGAAAGTGTTCCAGGCGGTGAGGTCGGGTTCGGGGCGCGGGTCGGCGCCGGTGAACTCGATCACCATGTCGTCGAGGTGCTGCTCGTGCATGCGGAGGGGCACCTGATAGATAGTAGGCTGGTCGAGGCTCTGGATCACGGCCTCGGGGGCGACGTTGCAGAACTGGCCGACCTTGCGGCGCATTGCTGCGGGGAGGTCTTTCTCCGTGCGGAGCACGAGGATGTCGGGCTGGATGCCGACGCTCTGGAGCATCTTCACGCTATGCTGCGTGGGCTTTGTCTTCAGCTCCTTTGCGGCGCGGAGATAAGGCACGTATGTGAGGTGGATGAAGAGGGCGTCCTTGCCGAGCTCCCATTTGAGCTGGCGCACAGCCTCGAGGAAAGGCGTCGACTCGATGTCGCCGACGGTTCCGCCGATTTCAGTGATCACGAAGTCATAGTCGCCGGTGTTGCCGAGGATCTTGACGTTGCGCTTGATTTCGTCGGTGATGTGCGGGATGATCTGCACGGTCTTTCCGAGATAGTCGCCGCGGCGCTCCTTGTCGATGACGCTCTGGTAGATCCGGCCTGTGGTGACGTTGTTGGCGCGGGTTGTCTGGATGTTGGTGAAGCGCTCGTAGTGGCCGAGGTCGAGGTCGGCCTCGTGGCCGTCGACGGTCACGTAGCATTCGCCGTGCTCGTAGGGGTTGAGCGTGCCCGGGTCGATGTTGATGTAGGGGTCGAACTTCTGGATAGTGACCCTGTAGCCTCTGCTGAGCAGGAGGCGCGCCAGAGAACTCGAGATGATACCTTTGCCAAGAGATGAAACCACTCCGCCGGTAACGAAAATATACTTAGTGTTCACTGTTATAGATAATTATAAATAAACTGGAGCCGGAGTCCGGAACGGCGCCGGGCATCGGCCGCAAACCAACTGCAAAGTTAGTGAGAATTTGGCGAATAAACAAATTGGCGCACGCGGTCGGCGATTTGTCCGAGCGACAGGCCGTCGGCCTTCATCCGCTCCAGCTCGGCGCGGGATATCGGCCGATGGAAGATTATGCGGAATTTTTTGCCGCGCGAGGCCACGAGTTCGGAGGGGAGGAGGGCCTGCTCGATGTTGATTTTCAGGCCGAGGCGCTGGCGCCAGCGGGCGGTGCGGTAGAAGCGCTTGCGGTTGAGCCCGACGAAAGTCACCGGCACGATTCCGCGGCCATATTCGAGGGCTTTCGCCACAAACGATTTCTGCCATTGGAGGTCGGCGATAGCGCCCCCTTTCCCCATGCGGGAAACGAGTCCGGCGGGGAAGATGATGATTTGCTTGGCGGAGGCGTAGGCTGCGTTGATCTCCCGGGCTGCGGCGCGACCCTGCGCCCCATATTTGTTGATGGGGAGAAACACCGGGCGCAGCGGCTCCACATGCATCAGCATGTCGTTGACAAGGAAACGGATGTTTTCGTCGCCGTAACTGGGGCCGAGGGCGAGGATGAGGCCTATTCCGTCGAGTCCGCCGAGGGGATGGTTGGAGGCGAAGATGAAGCGTTCGCCGGCGGGGATAGTCTCCAGCCCCTCGATTTCGAGGGTGAGGTCGAAATAATCGTAGACGCGGCGGGCGAACTCCGAGCCTTCAGAGGGGGTTGTGGCCCGCAGGGTGGCGTTGAGCTCGTTCTGGCAGATGATCTTTTCGAGAAGACGGGCTACGAAGCCGGGCACCGGCGCCTTGCGGTCGGCCAGGATTTTGCGAAGATTGATCTGAAGCATTCTGAATATCGTTGGTCTATTTGTCGTTGACCGACGACTCCTCGTCCCAGAACTCGTCTTCCCATTCCTCGTCGGTTTCGGGCATGATGTCTTCCTCGTCGGGGAGCTCCTTCTGGTCGAAGATGAAATTGTCTTCCTCCTCCACGCGGTGGCGCACGTCGAGCGGGCGATGGGTGATGGTGAAGTTGGCTTTGTTTTCGTCGGAGTTGATCTCGCGCCAGAGGATATCCTTGAGCTCGGGGATTCCCTGACCCGTCACGGCGGAGATGAAGACGGTCGGGATGTCGGTGGGAAGTGTTGCGGCGATTTCGTCGCGGAGCTCGTCGTCGAGCATGTCGGATTTGGAGATGGCGAGCACGCGCCCTTTGTCGGCGAGTTCGGGGTTGAACTCCCTGACCTCGTGGAGGAGCACCTCATAGTCGTGGATGATGTCGTCGGAATCGGCGGGCACCATGAAGAGGAGCACGGCGTTGCGCTCTATATGGCGGAGGAAGCGGAGACCGAGTCCCTTCCCTTCCGAGGCCCCCTCGATGATGCCGGGGATGTCGGCCATTACGAAAGAGCGGTCGCCGCGATAGTCCACGATTCCGAGCGAGGGCTCCATCGTGGTGAAAGGATAGTCGGCCACTTTCGGTTTTGCCGAGGAGAGGGCGGAGAGGAGAGTCGACTTTCCGGCGTTGGGGAAACCGACGAGTCCGACGTCACCGAGGAGCTTGAGTTCGAGCACGACTGCCTTTTCGAGGGCCGGCTGTCCGGGCTGGGCATAGCGGGGGGTGCGGTTGGTGGAGGTGGCGAAATGGCAGTTGCCGAGGCCCCCTTTTCCACCCCTCAGCAGGTTGATTTCCTGGCCGTCTTCGGTGATCTCGCAGAGGAATTCGCCCGAATCGGCGTCGAAAACGGCAGTGCCTACGGGTACGTCGACAATCTGATCCTCGCCATCCTTGCCGTGGCTTCGGCAGGCGCCTCCCGATTCGCCGTTGGTGGCGAAGATGTGGCGGCGATAGCGGAGTGGAAGGAGTGTCCACATGTGGGAATTGCCCCGGAGGATGATGTGCCCGCCGCGGCCGCCGTCGCCCCCGTCGGGGCCACCTTTGGGTATATACTTGGCGCGGTGGAAGTGGCGGCTTCCGGCGCCTCCCTTGCCGGAGCGGCAAAGGATCTTCACATAATCTATAAAATTCGAATCGGCCATATCTGTTTAAGTCTTTTTATATAGAAACGCGGAGAGGGTTTTTAGGTTTAAGGTTTAGGGTTTAGGGTTTAGGGTTTAGGGTTTAAGGTTTAGGGTTTAGGGTTTAGGGTTTAGGGTTTAAGGTTTAGGGTTTAGGGTTTAGGGTTTAGGGTTTAGGGTTTAAGGTTTTGGGGTTATTGGGATTTTGGGAGGGAGTCGGGGTCGTCGTAGAGGCTGAGGGTGTTTTCGAGCTGCTCGCGGAGCATCACCACGAGTTCGCGCGGTTCGACGACCTTGATGGCGTTTCCGAATCCGAGCAGTTCGTGGACGAGCTCATAGTTGAGCTTGAGCCGGAAAGTGAAAACCGAATAGTTGTCGTGGATGCTCTCCTCCTGGGTGGCGTGGAAAGGGAGGGCGCGGAAATATTTGGCCTGGGTGGGGGTTGTGATGATCTTCACGGTGCGCACCTCGGCTTTTGAGGCCGTAATTCCGATGATATTCTTGAAGAAATCGGCCGGGGGCATGTCGGCGGGGAACTCGAAGCGCTCGTTGTCGGCCTCCATTTCCGTGACGCGGTCGAGGGCATAGGTTCGGATGTCGCGGCTCTGGTCGGTGTTTTTTTTCATGCCGGGCGTCTCCTTGAGTCCGATCATATACCACCGCTGCTTGTAACGCTTCACGAGGTAGGGGCGGAAGAGGATTCCGGCCTCGGGGCGGGATTTGGAGAATCCGGCGTAGGTGAACCGCAGTTTTCGGGTCTGTCCGATTGCGGAAAGCACCACCGGGAGAAACCTTCGGGCCGAAGGGACGTCTTCCACCTCCACTCGGCCGGCGGGAATCGAGGCCTCCTTCATCGCGCTGTTGACGGCGTAAGACTCGAGCAGCCATTTGGTGACGAGCGGATTGCCGGAGTTTTCCGAAGTCTGCTCGATATAATATCGGCCGGCGCTGTCGCAATTTATGTCGATATGGAAATTCTCCTCGATGCTGCGCCGGTAGTTATAGAAGGTCCGGGCCGGCATCGGCTGCCCCTCGGAGATGTCGTTTTTCTGCCAGAGGTCGTTGATTTCCTCGCGGGTGAGGGCGCCGTAGCGGGTGATTGTGTCGACGATCCAGACGTATTTGTTGATGAGCTCTTTCACGGGGAGAGAAATTTTGAAAATTTTGCAGAATGCCTAAGGCTTTGCCTGTCAGAGTGTTTTGCTGCGAAAAGATATTAAAAAACTAAAAAGCGAAAAAAATCAGAACCTTTTTTCGCGGGTTTTGTTATAATATCGAAAGGTTTGATAAAGCAGCCGCCCGATAACCCGGTGACAGATAAGCTGATAGAGCTTTAATTCGGGGCTTCTCAGGAAGCAGGGCGCGCTCAAAAGGATATACTGCTATAAGCGTTCTGAAAAAGTTGTTATTGTTGTTTTAATTGAAGAAACAAGGCCGACGTGAGTCGGCCTTTTTCTTGTTTGGGAAAATGTATTCCGGTCAACGGCCGGAATACATTTTCTCGTAATATTTCTCGTATTCGCCCGAAGTGATGTTGTCGAGCCATTCCTGGTTGTCGAGATACCAGCGGACTGTTTTCTCGATTCCCTCCTCAAACTGGAGCGAAGGTTCCCAGCCGAGCTCGCGCTGGAGTTTGCGGGAGTCGATGGCATATCGCATGTCGTGGCCCTTGCGGTCGGTGACGTAGGTGATAAGTTTTTCCGACGTTCCTTCCGGATTTCCGAGCAGGCGGTCGACGGTCTTGATCACCACCTTGATAAGGTCGATGTTTTTCCACTCGTTGAAGCCGCCGATATTGTAGGTTTCGGCCGGTTTTCCCTTATGGAAGATAAGGTCGATTGCCCGGGCGTGGTCTTCGACGAATAGCCAGTCTCGCACATTCTCCCCCTTGCCGTAGACGGGGAGGGGTTTGCCGTGGCGGATATTGTTGATGAAGAGGGGAATGAGCTTCTCAGGGAACTGGTAGGGGCCGTAATTGTTGGAGCAATTGGTCACGAGAGTCGGCATGCCGTAGGTGTCGTGATAAGCCCTCACGAAATGGTCGCTCGAAGCCTTGGAGGCCGAATATGGGGAGTGGGGGTTATATTTCGTGGTCTCGAGGAAGAATTCCTTGCCGAAGGCGAGGTGATGCTGCGCCGAAGAGGCAGTGGTGGTGAAGGGGGATTCGATACCCTGCGGGTCGGTGAGCTCGAGGGCACCGTAGACCTCGTCGGTCGAGATGTGGTAGAAGAGTTTCCCCTTGTAGCCTTCGGGGCGGGCTTCCCAGCAGACCTTTGCGGCCTGGAGAAGGGAAAGTGTGCCCATCACGTTGGTGCGGGCGAAAGTGAAGGGGTCGAGGATCGAGCGGTCCACATGGCTTTCGGCCGCGAGATGGATCACGCCGTCGATCTGATATTTCTCCATGATGCGGCGCATCTCGTCGTAGTCGCAGATGTCGGCCCTGACGAAGGTATAGTTGGGTTTGTCCTCGATGTCCTTCAGGTTGGCGAGGTTGCCGGCGTAGGTGAGCTTGTCGAGGTTGACGATGTGGTAGTCGGGATATTTGTTGACGAAGAGACGGACCACGTGCGAACCGATGAATCCGGCGCCTCCGGTGATGAGAATGTTCATGACTTCAGAATTGTTAGTTTAATTATTTAACGATTCCTTTCTCAAGATATTCCACGAGGTTGGTGCGAACTTCTTCGGAAACGCGCTCCACGGCCACTTTTTCCACGTCGTGGTCGACCATGAGGTTTACGAGCTGCTCGAAAGAGGTCTTCTTCTTGGGATCCCAGCCGAGTTCGGTGCGTGCTTTCGAGGGGTCTCCCCAGAGGTTCACCACGTCGGTGGGGCGGTAGAAATCGGGCGAGACCTCGACCAGGACCTTTCCGGTCTTGGTGTCGATTCCCTTCTCATTCTCCTCGGCGCCTTCCCAGCGGAGCTCGATGCCGACGCGGCGGAAAGCGAGCTGGCAGAATTCGCGGACGGTGTGCTGTTCGCCGGTTGCGATCACATAATCGTCGGGTTTCTTCTGCTGGAGGATGAGCCACATGCACTCCACATAGTCGGGAGCGTAGCCCCAGTCGCGGAGCGAAGAGAGGTTGCCGAGGTAGAGCTTGTCCTGCTTGCCCTGGGAGATGCGGGCGGCTGCGAGCGATATCTTGCGGGTCACGAAAGTCTCGCCGCGACGTTCGCTCTCGTGGTTGAAGAGGATTCCCGAGCAGCAATACATATTGTAGGCCTCGCGATATTCCTTCACGATCCAGAAGCCGTAGAGTTTGGCCACTGCGTAGGGGGAATAGGGATGGAAGGGAGTCTTCTCGTTCTGGGGCACTTCCTCAACTTTGCCATAGAGCTCCGAAGTGGAAGCCTGATAGAAGCGGCATGTCTCGGCGAGGCCGCAGATGCGGATGGCCTCGAGGAGACGGAGCACGCCTGTGGCGTCGATATTGGCGGTATATTCAGGGGAATCGAAAGATACCTGCACGTGGCTCTGGGCGGCGAGGTTATAGATCTCGTCGGGGCTGATCGTGCCGACCACCTTTAGGATCGACATCGAGTCGGAGAGGTCGCCGTAGTGGAGGTGGAAATTGGGATGCCCTTCAAGATGGGCGATGCGTTCGCGGAAATCGACCGACGACCGGCGGATCATGCCGTGAACGTCGTAACCTTTTGAAAGTAGAAATTCGGCAAGATAGCTGCCATCCTGGCCGGTCACGCCGGTGATGAGTGCTTTTTTCATTTCTGGTTGCTGATTAGAGCTTATTAAAGCGCAAAGTTAATAATTTTTTGCGAGATAACGGAATATCTGTCTTACAATAGCAGAATCAGACCCCAGCAGGCGGGAAAATGAGGTTGGTGAGGTCGATAAACTGCTCCACCGACAGGCGTTCGGGCCTTTCGGAGAGTAGCGGCGAAGCGGCAGCCTTCGAGCCGGGGCCGATTAAAGGGGCGAGGGAGTTGCGCAGCGTCTTGCGGCGCTGGCCGAAAGCTGCTTTCACCACCTTCTTGAAGGCGGCTTCGTCGCAGCCGAGCGAAGAGCGGGAGTTGCGCGTGAGCCGGAGCACTCCGCTTCTCACCTTGGGCGGCGGGGTGAAGACATGGGGCTCGACTGTGAAGAGATATTCGCAGTCATACCATGTCTGAAGCAGCACGGAGAGAATCCCGCGCGCCTTCGTGCCGGGGGCGGAGCAGATGCGTTCGGCCACCTCCTTCTGGAGCATGCCTGCCACCACCGGAATCCTCTCCTTGAAATCGAGCACGCGGAAGAAGATCTGCGACGAGATGTTGTAGGGATAGTTGCCGATGAGGGCGAACTCGCCGGGGAAGAGCTGCGCGAGGTCGAGGCGGAGGAAATCGGCCTCGATCACATTGAGCTTAGGGAAATTGCGCAGGAGATAGCCGACCGACTCGGTGTCGAGCTCCACGGCTCGGACTTCGCGGCCCGACTCGAGGAGGTATTTTGTGAGCACTCCCATTCCGGGGCCGATTTCGAGCACCGGTATATCGCCCCATTCCGGATGGCCGGGGAGTTCGGCGCCCGAGATGGTTCCGGCGATTTTGGCGGCGATATGCTCGTCGTTGAGGAAATGCTGTCCGAGAGCTTTCTTGGGTTTAACCTGAGGCTTCATGATCTATGGATCAGATTGAGTCGGGAAGGGTCACAACCCCCGCTTCGGAAGTGACGGTCACGGTCGAATCGGTTGCGGAGACTTCCTCGATTTCAACTTCTACGGTGTCGCCCGTAGGCTGCACGTTGTCAAGAGTGCGTCCCTTGCAGGCCGACATGGAGAGCAAAAGGGCAACCGTCGCAACAGAAGTTGCGGCGATTGCCTTGATATTAAGTTTTTTCATACTGTTCACTAACTGTTCACTAAAAATCAGATCAGTTGGCGTTGACGCCTAAAAGCTGCACGGCGAAGATCAGGTCGGAATCCGGGGGAATGGTTCCGGGAGCTCCCTGTTTGCCGTAGGCGAGCTCAGAGGGGATATAGAACACGGCAGTGCCGCCCTGCTGCATGAGCTGGAGACCTTCCGTCCAGCCGGGGATCACCCGGTTGAGGGGGAAAGTTGCGGGTTGGCCGCGGTCGACGCTCGAATCAAACACCTTCCCGTCGGTGAGCATGCCCGTATAGTGCACTGTCACGGCGTCGGAGGCTTTGGGCGCGATGCCCGAACCCTTCTGCACCATCACATATTTGAGACCCGAGGCAGTCACGGCGTAGGTGGAGTCGGTGGCGACGTCGGCCTTTTTCGACTCGTCGGAGAATATCTTGGCGATATCCTGGATTATGTCGGGAGTAAGGGTCATGTCGGCCGGGGTTTCCGTCACGATTTCCTCCACGGCCACCGTGTCGGCGGTCTGCTCGCCGCTCTTGTTCTTGTTGCCGCAGGAGGAGAGGGCGCCTGCCACAACGAGAGCTGCAGCCATAGAAATATATGTCTTCTTCATGATTGGCGGAGATTATTTCTTAACGACCTTGATGAGCTCCACGTCGAAGATCAGAGTGGAATGGGGCGGGATTGCATTGGGCACACCCTGAGCGCCGTAGGCGAGGTCGGAGGGGATGAAGAAAGTATATTTCGCGCCCTCTTTCATGAGCTGCACGCCCTCGGTCCAGCCGGGGATCACGCGGTTGAGGGGGAAAGTGGCGGGTTCGCCGCGGTTCACGCTCGAGTCGAACACAGTTCCGTCGAGGAGCTTGCCGGTATAGTGCACGGTCACCTCGTCTTCAGCGGTCGGCATGGCGCCTTCGCCCTCTTTGACAACTACATACTGCAGGCCGGAGGGAGTCACCTTCACGCCCTCCTTCATCTTGTTCTCGGCGAGGAATTTCTCGCCGGCCTCGCGGGCCTTTGCCTCGGCCTTCTTCTGGAGGTCGGTCATATACTCGTTGAGCACCTTCTGAGCCTCGTCGATGGGCATTTTGGGCTCCTTGCCTTCGAAAGAATCTTTCACGGCGTCGGCGAAATCCTCGAAGTTGATGTCCTTGACGCCCATTCCGATAAGCTGGCGTCCCATTGCGAGACCCCAGGCATAGCTTAATTTATCCATAATTTTTTTTCGGGTTATATATAATTCGGTTTATGTTTCTAAGAATAAAACGTTTCGGGGAGCGGATAGTTCTCGGGAGAGAGGGAACGCAGCCCCGGGAGAAGCCGATGGTCAGAGACCGGTGGCGGTGACGTGGAAGCAGGCCGACTTTCTTTCGAACTTCACGAGGCATTTGTTGCGGCGGCGCAGGTCGTAGAGCACTTCGGCGAGTAGATTTTTCAGGTCGCCGTCGTTGATGTCGCGCTGTGCGGGGTCTGCCTTGTGGAAGCGGGAGTAGGAGAGGTCGAAGGTCGTTCCGAACTGATGGGTGCTGGAGTCGGTGGCGTTTCTGTTGACGCGGCGGAGTTTAGACACCGATGCGGGAGTGCGGAGCAGGCTGGTGATCCTGACGCGATATCCCGACGCACCGCGGCTACCGAGGGAGTCGATGAAATTGCGGGCGATGGTGTCGAGCAGGGCGGCGGCTTCCGGCACGAGGAAGGGGAGAGAATGGGTGAGCTCGTCGACCTCATAGAGCTGATTGCTCGTGATCTTCACGATCGGCCGGCGCGTATAGAAAGCCTGGCTGATGTCGGCGATCGGGGCGATGCCGAGCTTTTCGGCCACTGCGTAATGATATTTGTTGGAGTCGTTGAACACGTCGGCAAGCCTGCCGATGGCATAAACCTTGATGCGGTCGGAACCGTTGTTATCAACGGGGACCTTCGACACTTGCTGAATGTCGGCCGGCTTTCCGGTCTCCGGCTTTGCCATTTCTTCAAACCCTTCGGCTCCTTCTGCTTCGGGCCCGGTGACGGAATCAAACGGATCGTTGCCCCCGCAGGAGGCGATGAGCAGAATGGCCATAAAAGAAACGGCGAACGCGAATATCTTGGCGAAATCTTTCATTTTTGCAAAATTAGCAAAAAAACTTAAATTTGCAGCCGAAACAGCGGCCGAAAAATCGGTCGGAAATCAAACGGCCCGGTAATGGCCCTGAAAATTGAAAATTACGGAAAATCTATGGGTAAGTTTTTGAATAGGTTCGGAGCGGCGCTCATCGACATGGACGGCGTCCTTTACGACTCGATGAAATGGCACACTTTGGCATGGAAAAAGATGATGGAAAGCGTGGGAGTCGAATGCGACCGCGACGAGTTTTACCTTTACGAAGGGATGACCGGCGAGGCGACGATCGACCTGCTGTTCCGTCGTGCGTTCGGCCACGGAGTCACATCCGAGCAGGCGAAGGAGCTTTATGCCGTTAAGAGCCGCTATTTCCGCGAATTCGGTAAGAAGGAACCGATGGAGGGCGCCGACAGGATGCTCGGTGCGCTGGAGAGAGCCCGGCTGAGACGTGTGCTTGTCACGGGGAGCGGCCAGGCTTCCCTTCTGGATAATATCAACGCCGATTATCCCGGGGCTTTCCTGCCGGGCGACCGGGTCACAGGCCATGACGTGGTCAGCGGGAAGCCATCTCCCGAACCATATCAGAAAGGGGCGGAAATCGCCGGGGCGGATCCGGCCGACTGCATAGTGATAGAGAACGCACCGCTCGGGGTGAGGGCCGGGAAGGCGGCCGGCTGCTTCACGGTGGCCGTGACCACGGGCCCGATTCCGCGCAGTGAGTTTGAGAAGGAGAACGCCGACATGATCTTCAGCTCGATGCCGGAATTCGCCGACTGGCTTGAGAAGGAGCTTTCGCAGCCGGAACCGGATAACCGTCTGATCGTAAGCGAGAATCCTGAGGTCGATCTCACGGCTTTGGTCGAGTCGTTGCGTCCCGACAAGTTTTTCATCATCACCGACGTCAACGTGGAGCGCGACGTGCTGCCGAAACTCGGGCGGTTTGCTGCCCGGGCCGCCGGGATAAAGGTGGTGGCCGCCGGGGAGGAGAGCAAGAATCTCGACACTTTGGCCGAAATCTGGAGCTGGCTTAGCAGCGAGGGGGCCACGCGCCGGTCGGTGATTGTCAATATCGGCGGAGGGGTCGTTACCGATCTCGGGGGATTCGCGGCCGCCTGCTTCAAGCGGGGGATACGCACGGTGAATCTGCCGACTTCCGTGCTTGGCGCGGCCGATGCCGCCATCGGAGGAAAGACGGGGATAGATTTTCATGGGTTGAAAAATGAGATAGGGGCTTTCCATTTGCCCGAGGCTGTGGTGATAGCGCCGGCCTTTTTCTCGACGTTGCCTCGCGAGCAGGCGATCGAGGGTTTTGCCGAGGTGGTGAAAACGGCGCTGATTTCGTCGGCTTCACTCTGGAAGAAGGTGATCGAGCCCGACGCTCCGTTCCGGCCTGAGCTTCTCGGCGAGACGGTTGCCGGGGCCGGGGCGTTCAAATCGGAAGTTGTGGGCCTCGACCCCGAAGAGAAGGGTTTGCGGAGGATATTGAACTTCGGTCACACGGCGGGGCATGCCTTCGAGAGCCTTGCCGCAAGGAGAGGAACGCCCGTGGGGCATGGCACGGCCGTGGCCTGGGGGATGATGGTTGCGCTCGAGCTGAGCCGCGACCGCTGCGGTTTCCCGGCGGAAGTTGTTGAGGAATATCGCGAGAAGATTCTCAATCGCTATTACGCTCCGAATCCTTTCGGAGAGGGAGACCGCGAGGAAATCGAGGAACTGATGGGCCACGACAAGAAAAACAGCGTGGCCGGGAAGCCGGAGTTCATTCTGCTCCGGAATATCGGCGAGCCTGTTGTTTAGGCAAAATTTCCGCGGGAAATTTTCACAGTCAAGCCGGCCTGCAGAATAAAAGCCGCGGGCTTTTATCACGGTAAAAGCCGGCCTGCAGAATAAAACCGCGGGCTTTTATCACGGTAAAAGCCGGCCTGCGGATTTTTCGGCTGCTTTTGGATTTTGTAAATGGATATGAAGCCCCTCTTTTGCGGAGGGGCTAATTTTGTGCTGTCGCCGGAAAAATGGCGGCGCGACTATATTATCTATTCACAAATATTATGGCTATGTTCAGAAGAAAGAAAACAGAGAAACCCGAGGCTCTGCCCGAGGAGAAGCAGCAGGAAGATCTGCAGCCCCATGATGCTCAGCCGGAGGGAGATCAGAATTTGCCTGCCGATGAGAGCGAAGAAACAGAAGAGGCTGAGAAGATAGAACCTGAAGCTGACGAGGCTGAGGCAGACAAGGCTGAAGCTGAGGCAGACAAGGCCGAGGCTGAAACTGAGAAGGCAGAGGCCGACAAGGCTGAGCACGAGGCAGACAAGGTTGACGCTGAAACTGAAACTGAAGCGGTGGGGCCTTTGGGACTTGACCGCGACAGCGAGGCGGCCGGTTTCGGAAGCGGTTTGACGGAGGAGGATTTTGCCAAGGCTGAGGAACTTGGCGAACTGATCTGCCGCGACAGGATGGCGGGAAGTTATTCGGTGCAGTCGCGCAATGCTCTGCTCAAGGCCGTGAGCTATGAGCGGATGCTTGAAGAGGCTGATGCGGCCGGCGAACTGAGAGGCCGCAACGCGAGCATCGACGAACTTACCGACCTGATGCTTGACAGTGACGGGGTGCCCCATGCATCGGGCTGCGGTGCGGGTGCGAAGCCGAAAGTATCGACGATCTTCGACCTGGCGAGAGAGGCTTGAGGTCGGTTTAAGGTTTAAGGTTTAAAGTTTAAAGTTTTAGGGGATTGTGGCACTGAAGGGCCACACCAGCTTCAAAATTAAGGAGAGACCTTCCATTGGTGGCAGATCCTTAATTTACGCATCATAAAAATCAACAATATTTATCTTAAACTAAAAGATTCAATATCACTAAACTAAAAGATTATGGAAGAGAAAGTTAAGAATGGAAATGCAATTGAGGGTCGTGCGGTTGTCGCAAGCCATCTGCCCGGTGATCCCGCCACTGTGTCGGCGGCTGCCGAGGGAACCGGCGGCATAGGAGCCGGCAATCTGATCGAGACCGATATCGACGATGAACTGTTTCGGTTCAATTCCGACGACACTCCCTTGATGAACCTTATGCTCCGCGCAAAGCGGGTGAAGGTTAACAGTCCGGAGGTGGAGCATTACATGATCGACGAGCCGAAGAGTTCGGTCTATCTTTCGGGCGATCTGAAGAAGTCGGATTCGATGCAGGCGGTTCTTCCGCTGCGTGCCGAAGACCAGTCGGTGCCGCGTCCTTACTCCACTCTGCTTGTGAAGGGGGTTGACGGTTATAGCGAAACGGGAAGCGCCACGACACCCGGCAAAGAGCTGATGCTCTTCGTGGTGGGTTACGACACGGCGAGCAACAATCCGGTGGTGAGGGCTGTCAACGGTCCGCGTGCGTCGGCATCCGACGAATTCTGCAGCATACCGGCCATCCCGAAGGGAACGGAATGCGTGGTGCTGGCCAACTCCCTCTATGAGACCCAGAAAGAGGTCGATCCCGACCTGATCGTTCCCCAGCCGGCGAAGGTCTATCTTCAGAAGCGCGGCATGAACCAGGTTGTGTCGGATTACTTCGAGAGCCAGAAGAAGCGCATCCCCTTCTCGAAGGCGATCATCGCCGAGCAGGCTATCGCCAACTTCAAGGTTCGCGGCAACCGCACTCTCTGGGCCGGGCGCAAGGGGAAGATGAAGGTCAACGTGCCTAAGATGGGAATGCAGTATGTCTACTGTACCGAAGGTCTTCGCTGGCAGTTCAAGCGCGAGCTCCAGCATCAGGGAAAATGGACGGTGGAGCGCGTGATCGCCCTGGCCAAGATGTTTTTCACCGGAGAGGATGTCCCCAAGACGGCGCTGCTGCTTGCCGGAAAGAATCTGCTCGAACAGATCCAGTGTATCGATTTCTCGAAGCATCCCGAGATCCAGATCACCACGAAGACGAATCCTCTGGGCTGGAGCGTGACCAACTTCCACACTGTTTTCGGCGACATCGAGATCAAGCGTGAACCGACGCTCGACCGCCTTGGCTGGAGCAATTCCGGCGCGCTCATCGGGGAGAACAGGCTCGTGCATTATGTCTACAGCGCCGAGCACAGTTTCTCCGACCGGGTCGACGGCGAGGAGGCCACCCGCAACGGCATCCTTATCTGGGACGCGTTGGCGCTGAAGGGAAGCTGTCATATCTGGATCGACGGCGAAGGTGAAGGAGGAGTGCAGGATGCGCTGAGCTTCCGAATCTGGGAAGGCGAGACTGCGCCTGAGAATGCAGCCGACGGCGACATCTTCTATCTGATCAACGACTGTCCGGGTATATCGGCGTCGGCACGCGCCGGCCAGATGTGGAAGGCAACGGTCAGCATGGGCGACGATCTCAGCGAGGTGACCCGCTGGAGCGAATACACGGGAGAAGTAATAGCGTGACAACCATTAAAATCAAATAGAAATGGATAGCAAAGCAAAGAATATCAGACCGAAAACGGTTTCGGCGGGGTGCTCCGGAGGCATCCCGCCGGCTCCGGCCCCGGCGGCGACTCAGGCGAAGCAGCCCAAGGCTGAGGCGTCGCGTTGGCTTGAGACTCCGGCGAAATTCGGCGTTTACGGAGTGATGGAATGGGTGGCGGTGATTCCGGCAGGGCGCAGCCTGGTGAGGGTCAGCTTCACCGGAGGGAGCATGTCGGGCTTCGGCCAGACGCCGGCCACCTTCACCACGCGCAACCGCGCCGTGGCGGCGATCATCAGGAAAAGCAACTGGTTTGCCACCGGGAGGATCGTGGCCTTGTCGTGAAATGCCTAAACCTGAATTTGAGAGATGAAAATCAGAGTAAAAGAGATCGAGAAGCGTGTGATAGCGCTTCTCGATGAAAACGAGGCGATACTCGACGAGCGTGTAACCTACGGCGATCCGGAGACGGAACTACGCACGCTGATAGAGATGCTGCTACCTGACGCGGCGCGTATGGTGCTCGCTGAGCTTCCGGCGTCGCGGCTGAGCGAATGCAGCCGGCTTCCGGTCGCCGGACTGAGACATCTGTCGGGAAGAATGGCCGCGCTCCCGCTTCCGCATGACTTCCTGCGCTTGCTCTATTTCCGCATGAGCGACTGGGACCGGGGAGTGTCGGAGGCGCTCGTGGCCGGAGGAGAGGCTTATCAGCTCCGGTTTCGGGAAGGGGGAAGGCGCCGGCGGGGCGCAGTGGCAGTCACCGGAGCGGGAGAGGAGAAGATGCTCGAGATATTCGGCACCGGCAGCGACTCGACCGTGGTTTCGGCCTGTTATCTTGGAGCGCCTGAAATAGTCGACGGCATGATCGACATCCCCGCCTCCGCCCTTTACGACATAGCCTCGAAAATCGCCTCTATGGTGAAAGAATTGACAGAACACAACGACTGAGAAAATGAAGAAAGTTACATTGCAATTGATTTGCGCCATGGCGCTCGTGGCGTTGGGATGCGGACTGCTCCTTGCAGCGTTTGTCGTCCCTCCCGAGGGGGAGATCGACAGCTCCGTGCTGGTGGCTTTCGGCGAGATCCTGACCTTCAGCGGAGCCTTGTTTGGCGTCGATTACCGTTACAAGGCGAAATGATCAATAGAAACTTACAATTTTATATCGAGAATGAGAAAGATAGATGAAATCATAATACACTGCAGTGCCACTCCCGAGGGCCGCGACCACAGCGTGGCCGATATCACGGCGTGGCACCGCGCGCGAGGCTTCCGCACGATAGGTTATCATTACCTGGTGCATATCGACGGGAGAGTGGAGCGGGGAAGGCCCGAGAGTGAAATCGGGGCTCATTGCCTGGGCCACAATGCCCGTTCGATCGGAGTTTGCTATGTGGGCGGTCTGGCCTCCGATTGCAAGACGCCCAGAGACACGCGCACGCCGGAGCAGCGGCGCATGCTTCGCGAGCTTGTAAAAGGATTGCAGAGGAAATATCGCGGGGCGAAAGTTTACGGCCATCGCGATTTCGCAGCCAAGGCGTGTCCATGTTTCGACGTCGCCACCGAACTATGACTCGAACTATGCCCCGGACTATTACCCGGGAGAATGCCCCGGTTATTGCCGGCAGCTGTCAGGCTCTTCCGCTATTGCGGGGGAGCCATTGCTTTTCTAAGGCGCGGGGGAAGAGCCTTCCTGTATTCGTTCCATTGGCGGATCCGGAGCGAGTCGACGAGCAGGAGCTCGGCGGCGCGTTTCCGGAGTCGCGTTGCTTCGGCGGCATCCATTCCCCGGTTTCTCATTGAATCGGCCACCATGACCATGGTCTTGCTCATCTGCTTGCGCACCGAGAAGACCGAGTCGTCGGAAAGATATGCGCCGTAGGAGAGGGGATGCTCTCCGAGAGGCTTGTCGGCCATGAGGATAGCCTTCCGGGCTTCGGCGATATGTCCGTGGCCGGTAAGGATTATCGCAGCCCTGACAAGCGCGAGCCTCTGGTGGGCCACCTGATGGGCCGGCGTCTCGTCCATATAGGGGTTGGTGCCGGGCGGGTTGGGGGTGGTCATCACCTTCAGCGATGAAATGAGCAGCGAGTCGAAATGCTCCGGGGCGCGGCCGTCGACGGTGATGCCGAACATCCAGGGATGGACGTTGCTCCCCGAGATGCCGAGATGATGGCCCGAAGGCATGCCTCTCAGCCAATAGAAAGGCCGGGGACGGGGAGAGAGGGCGTTGGCGGTCATGAAGTTGAGAATCATGAGCTTGCGGAATTCCAGCGTGGTTCCCTGACCCGATCTCGTAAGATTGCGGAGCGGTATGCATTCCGAAGCTTCTCCGGGGATGGGGAGCCTGACCGCGTTCCAGGGGAGAATGGAGTCGGGATTGGCCTCGATAAACCGCAGCAGGGCCGGGGCGTCGACGGTATCCCGTCTTTTCGGGTCGAAAACGACGTTGCCGAAACGTTTTTTCCAGATGTCATCCCCTTTCAGCAGCGAGGCGAGGGGGCGCGACGCCCTCCATTCTCGCAGCATAGAGGCGGCATATTTCGGCATTGTGAGATAGGAGAGGTTGATCACCCTGACATCCTGACGGATACCCTCCACTTCCACGGCATACCAGAGGGGGAAAGTGAAATTGTCGCCGTCGACGAAAATCACGGCCTGCTCCTCCACGGAGCGGAGAGTGTTTGCGCTCACTTCGCGGGCCACGGTGCGATCCGAGCGGTCGTGGTCGTCATAGTTTTCGGCAAGCATCCAGGCCGCCACTCCGAGCGGAAGGATATAATCGAGCGGCGAGCGGAAGAGGCGGGCGAGGGCGAGGGCGCCGAAACCTACCCAGACAGAGAATGCGAAATAAGATCCGAGGAAAGAATAGTCGCGTTCGCGCGGTTCGCAAGGCGACTGGTTGAGATAGACCACGATCGCGATTCCAGAAAGGATGAAGAGCACGAAAGTGATCGCATCGGTCTGCTGACCGCGTCGGCGGGCGCCGGCGAGCCAGACTGCGCCGAAGATTCCGAGGATGAGCGGGAGCATGAAATATCTGTTGCGGCCGGGATTGTCGCGGCCTGCGTCGGCGGGCATAAGCTCGTCGGGGCCGAGCATCGCCTCGTCGAAGGGGGCGATACCGGTGATGAAATTGCCGTTCTGCACCTCTCCCTGGGCCGGGATGTCGTTCTGCCGGCCCGAGAAATTCCAGAGCAGATAGCGCATATACAAATATCCGATCTGATAGCTTGCGAGCCACTGGGCATGCTGCAGATAGGTCGGGTGGTAGGAATGGGGATCTCCGCGCCGGCCCGAAGCGTCGGCTCGCGCCACGGGATTTCCGGCCGAGTCGATGGCTTCCGTGATTTTCACGCGCGTCATGGTGGTGGTGTCCATCCCGAGCCAGTTGCCGTAGATCTTCAGGTCGAGCGGAGTCTTCGACGTGATGCGCGGGAACCACATGTTGAGTTCCGGGGTCTCCATATAGAGATGGATGTTGCCGACCGAATCGTAAACGCCGGTGACGGGGTTGAGGGAGTATTCGGTGTGGGCGTTGGTCCACTGATAACGCTTATAGCAGAACTTTCCGGTTTTCGGATCGCGCTCCTCCACAAACATCGGGCGCGAGAAGGGGGTGTTGCCGTAAAGGAGCGGTGCGGCGCCATATTGTTCGCGGGCCTGATAGGCGGCGAACGAGAAGGGGTTGTCGGGGAACTGCGCGTTGGCCGGAGCCGTGACATGGCCTCGGAAGGGGATGAGCGCGTAGGAGGCGTATCCGATGAGGAGCATGGTCAGCATCCACATCGAGAGATTGAGGCGCCGGGCCGAGAAATTCTCCGAGCGGACCATCAGCAGGGAGGCGAGGATGGCGATAGCGGCGCCGACCATGAAATGCCTGCTGAAAATGAATATTCCGGAGAGATAGATCGCGGGGAAAATCGCGAGCGCCATCAGGCCGCGGTTGTTGCTTTTGGCGGTGACGACGAGGGCGAGAATCAGCGAAGCTCCGAGAAGGAGGACATAGACGGCGACGCCGCTGAGGGGTGTCCAGCCGAGGGAGTTGACGGCGAAGAGCTCGAACTGCGAGGCGAGGGCGATTGTCGAGGGCATCATGCCGACGAGCACGCATCCGACGGCGGCGAGCGAAAGGAAGAAGATGAGGATGAAGGAGGAGGGTTTTCTGAGACGACGCTTGATTCCCCAGATCATCGCGAGGGCCGGGATGCAGAGGAGATTGAGCTGGTGGATTCCGATGCTGAGTCCGAAGAGATAGGCGATAAGGATAAGATATCGCCAGGCTTTGCCCCGGTCGGGGATTGCGGCCCATTTCACCATGAGCCAGACGCAGACGGCGGTCATGAAGATCGACATTGCGTAGACCTCGGCCTCGACGGCGGAGAACCATACGGAATCTCCCCAGCCGAAGATGAGCGAACCGCACAAGGCGGCTCCGGCGGCGTAAACGGCTCTGTTTGCGTGCCGGTTGCGGCGGGGTTTCGGGCGGCGGAGCCTCGTGGTGACGAAATAGGCGGCGGCAAAAATGATGCGGCAGAGGAAAAAGCCGGCGAAAGCGGTGAAAATGCCGCTGGAGAGGTTGACGGCAAGGGCCACGTGTTCAGGCCCCGGGGCAAACATCGTGACGATGCGCTCCGCGAGCATCCAGGTGGGGTTGCCGGGGGGATGGCCGGTTTCGAGCAGATAGGCTCCGGCCACATATTCGGGGCAATCCCAATAGCTCACCGTCGGGGGGACGGTGAGCCAGTAGGTGGCCAGAAGCAGGAAAAACACGATCCATGCCGTCGCGAGGTCAATGCGGCGCACATATCGGCGGGTCCTGCTGATGCGGTCAGTCATTCGAAACCGGGAATTAATGGGATGAAATCGGCGCGGACGGAGATCAGCGCTCGGCTCTCATCGGATTGTTGAGGAAATCTTCGTAGGCGAGGCGGATGCCGTCGGGCAGCTCAGTGGAGTAGGTCCAGCCCAGAGCCGTGGCTTTCGACACGTCGAGGAGCTTGCGGGGAGTGCCGTTGGGCATGTCGGTGTTCCAGAGGATGCGACCCTTGTAGCCGACGACATCGGCCACGATCTCGGTGAGCTCCTTGATAGTCACCTCTTTTCCTGTTCCGGCGTTGACGGTCTCATTGCCCGAATAGTTGTTCATCAGGAAGACGCAGAGGTCGGCGAGGTCGTCGACATAGAGGAATTCGCGGAGCGGCGAGCCGTCGCCCCAGCAAGTCACCTCCTCGGCGCCCGACTCCTTGGCTTCATGGAAACGGCGGATGAGGGCCGGAAGCACATGGGAATGGGTAGGGTGGTAGTTGTCGTTGGGACCGTAGAGATTCGTCGGCATCACGGAGATATAGTCCGTGCCATACTGGCGGTTGAGATACTCGCAATATTTCAGGCCGGAGATTTTGGCGAGGGCGTATGCCTCGTTGGTCTTCTCGAGGGCCGAGGTGAGCAGGCAGCTTTCGGGCATCGGCTGCGGGGCGAGGCGGGGATAGATGCAGCTCGAGCCGAGGAACTCGAGTTTGCGGCAGCCATTGTGCCAGGCGGCGTTGATCACGTTCATCTCCAGCATCATGTTCTGATAGAGGAAGTCGGCCGGAGCCTTGTCGTTGGCCTCGATTCCACCCACCTTTGCGGCGGCGAGGAAAACATATTCCGGTTTCTCCTCGGCGAAAAATTTCTCCACCTCGTCCTGGCGGGTGAGGTCGAGCTCATGGTGGGTGCGGGTGATGATGTTGTCATAACCGAGCTCGCGGAGCCGGCGAACGATAGCCGAACCGACCATTCCGCGGTGTCCGGCCACATATATTTTCGAATTCTTTTCCATTTTGAAAGATTCTATATTTTGACGATTACACGTAAAGTTTTTCGAGTTCTCTTATAAAAACGGGCCAGCTGAGCCTTGCGGTATATGCCTCGTAGGCATTCTTGCCGATTTCGGCCCTGAGGTCGGGATTCCCGATAAGTTTTCTCATGGCGTCGGCCATCTTTTCGGGGTCGGCGGCAGGGACGAAAATGGCGGTCTTGTCATCTTCGAGATATTCCGGCTGTGCGCCGCCGGTGGTGCAGATCTGCGGGCGCCCGCAGGCCATGGTGTGGAGATTTGGCATTCCGAAGCCCTCTTTTTTGATAGAGGGATGGATTGCGAAGTGCGACTCGTAGATGAGCCTGGAGTCCATATCGGGGGCGATTTTCCAGTCGATAAGGTCCATCACGCCGAGTTTCATGGCCCGGCGTCGGAGAGTATCGAGATAATCGGGATTTCCGGGGCCGGCGATGCGGAGCCTCATCTTTATGCCTTTCAGGAAAGAGAGGGCGTCGATCACGGTCTCGATCCCTTTACCGCTGACCACGGGGCCATGGCAGATGGCAATTACAGGGCCCTTTTCCGGGGCTGGCGGGGGAGAGGGGAAATCGCGGTTGATCGAGTTGGGGATGAAATGCACCCTGCGTTCGGGGATGGGGCAGCGACCGGTTCCCTCCCATGTGGAGAAAAACTCGCGGTGGGCGGCGTGCGATACGAAGATATGGGCGTCGATCTTGTTGTAGATCAGCCGGAGGAGCCGGGAGTCGTGGGCCGGTTCGACGGTATGCTGGGTGCAGATGATCGTGAGGTCGTGGCGCTTGGCTATTCGTTTGGCCACAAGGGCAGTGAAGGCATCGCGGTAACGGTGCACGTGGATCACGCCTTCCCTATCGGGGATTTCGCGGAAGAGGCGGGCGAGGCGGAGGGCCGAAGTCGGGTCGATCAGGCCGCGTAGCGGGGCGTGGCGCAGCGTGATGCCTTCGCGTCGGAAACGCTCGTCGACCACGCGGGCGTCGCGGGTGACGGCGGTCACATGCCAGCCATTGTTGAGGAAATGGCGGCAGATGTCGCAGGCATATCGCTGGAGGCTCCCCCAGCGATTTGATGGAACGAGATGAATGAGATGGCGCCTTTGAGCCATTGAAGAAAATGGGCGTCCGCGCCTCGCGAAGGGGCGGGAAATCCGGATGAATCGTTAATTAGTTCGTACTGGAGATCATCACGCGGATGTCGATGCTCGGCATTCCGGTGTAAGATCCGATGAGTTTGTCGGTGAGCTTGCCGTCGAAGGTGACGATGCCGTTCTGCACTCCGGGGTTGGTGATCACCATTCCGCGGAAGTTCTCCTTGATAGCCATCTCGTTGAAGAAATATACGAGCACGTTGGAGAGGGCCATTGTCACCGTGCGGGGCACTGATATCGAGGGGTGGCTCTCGTTAAGGTCGATCACATAGACCGAATCCTTGAGCGACGACGAGAGGGATTTCGGGAATTCGAAGGGGCGGGTTGTGGGGCAGGTTATGATCACGTCGGCGCTCTTGACGCGGTTGGTGAGCACGCGGGGATGGATCGCCACGAGCTCCACTCTCGGGTCGCAGCTCTGGCGGGCGATCTGGATGGAGCTGACGTCGTTGTCCATGAGCACCACCTTTGCGCCGGCGGCCGCAGCCGCGTTGGCCGCAGCGATCGCCTCCATTCCGTTGCCGATGATTATCACCTCGCAGGGGTTGAGTCCGGCCACTCCGGCGAGGAGCACACCTTTTCCTCCTCCGAGATAGGAGAGGGACTCCTGGGCATACATTATGGCTCCGCGGCCGTCGATTTCGGCCACGATGTCGGCGAAGATCGTGATGTCCTGGCTGGAATACATATTGTCGAGGCAGCCGCAGGTGATCTTCTTCGAGAGGAGGGCCTGGATGGTCTGCTTGTCGAAGAGGGTGCGCTCCATCATGCAGAGGAGGGTGGCTCCCGAGGTCATCTTCTCCACGTCCTTCTGGCGCAGGGGAGTGTAGGAGAGCACGGTGTTGCATTTCAGGGCTTCCTCGCGGCTGACGATCTTGACACCATATTCGGCATAAGTCTCGTCGGAGAAACTGATGTCGACTCCGGCTCCCTCTTCCATCGAGATTTTGATGCCGGCGGAAGTAAGCATGCCGCATGTTTCGGGAGTGAGCAGCATTCTGGTTTCGTCGGTGTCGGCGTAGTTGCCGACAATTCCTATATGTATGCCGGGGGCTTGCTTTTCAATGATGCCGAAAGCGGGCTGAGTCCGCAGGTCGGGAGTTTCGACGGCTGCCGTCGGGCCGGAAGTTGTTCCGTTGTCGGCAGAGGCCGGATTCTTATGTGATGTCATAGTTTAGAAGATGGTTAGTGGGTTTTCGGCGTCTGTCTGAGAAGCGCCGCAAACACCGGTATATAAAGCAAAATTAGCGAAAATCCGCGTTATTTGCAATTTTATGCTATTTTTTGTCGTCGGGGCGTTGACGATAGTCGTTGAGGAGGGGCATGAAGGCTTCGACCGAGCGGGAAATCTGGCGCGATGATTCGAGTTCTTCGCCAGGGAAATGGATGGCTGCCCTGCAGTAGTGGGGAAGCCGGGCGGCGAGGGCGCGGTCGACCTCTTCCCTGATTTGAGCCGGAGTTTTACCGGCCATCAGCGGGCGCCGTGAATTGTTGGCTATCAGCCGGGTCGTGATGCGGTCGGAAGAGGTGTTGAGCCAGACGGTGACTCCTTTGGAGAGCATGAAGTCCATGTTGTCGAAGAAGCAGGGTGTGCCCCCTCCGCAGCTGATCACCACATCCTCGAACTCACCGGCCTCGCGGAGCATCTCCCTTTCGATGCGGCGGAATTCATCTTCCCCTTTCTCTGCGAAGATTTTGGAGACTGTTGAGCGATAGCGCTGCTCGATATAGAAGTCGAGGTCGATAAACTGCATTCCGGTGTGCCGGGCGAGGGCGCGGCCGAAAGTGGTCTTGCCGGAAGCCATGTATCCTATGATGAAAATCGTCATGCGGGTGAATCAGAAAATGTTGCGGCCAATGAACCAGAGGATCATCAGGGTGAAGATCACGGCGATCGCCGCCGGGGAGTTTAGCAGGGAGTAGAGCCTGCGGTAGCGGGTGCGGAAGAGGGAGACGAAGCCGAGCAGCAAGATGTAGGGCACCATCGAGAGGAGGAACGGGTTGGCGTGCCATGCTCCGGCCCAGTCGCCGTGGAGGAGGGCATGGAGCATGCGCTGGCTTCCGCAGCCGGGGCAGTCCCATCCGGTGAGGCTCTTGAAGAGGCAGCGGGGCATCAGTTTCGACTGCGCGGGGTCGACGAAGAAATAGACCACGGTCATCGCCCCCGCGAGAGTCGCGGCCAATGCCACAGCGGTGATTTTCAATGATTTTGTCATTGCGGAGAGAGGGTTGCGGCTTCGGGCCTGTTATTGCATGAGAATCGAGAGGGGGATGTAGAGGCTGCCCCATACGATACCGGCCACGATCGAGACGATGATCCAGATCTGGGCGTTTTTCGACGCACGTTCGGCTCCGGCGTAATCGCGGGAGAAATATTTTGTGGATACGGAGCTTGCGTAGATGATTGCCACCACACCGGCGGGGAGGCAGCAGACGAGAGTCGCGGCGATGGCCCAGAAGAGATAGGTCGGGGGCATCGGGGGCTGCTGGCCGGGCTGCATATCCGGCTGTTGCCCGGGCTGTTGCTGCTGAGCGGGCGCCGCGGGATAGTAGCCGCCGAAAACCGGCCGCGGTGCGCCGGGAGCCGGCTGCTGAGCCGGTTGCTGAGCCGGCTGGTCGGCCTGAGCCTGAGCCTTTTCAGGATCGAAGTTCACGCCGAGGGTTTCGGCCCAGACTTCGTCGTTGCTTTTCACCGGGGGCTGCGGGATTGCCGGGGGCGTCTGCTTTTTATCAAGCTCGTTGTCAGGATTCTCGTTTTTGAGATTCTCATTGTCGAGATTCTCGTTGTCGAGTTTCTCTTTATCGGGATTTTCTTCCATTGTATTTCGGAATTGGGAGTTCTGGATGATGATGATTTAGACCTGCTGCATGTCGACGAGGTGCTTGTAGATTCCACCCTTGGCGATCAGTTCGGCGTGGGTTCCGACCTCTGCGATCTCACCCTGGTTGAGCACGACGATCCGGTCAGCGTTGACGATAGTCGAGAGGCGGTGGGCGATCACTATGGTTGTGCGGTCTTTCATAAGTTTTTCGAGGGCTTCCTGCACGAGGCGTTCGCTCTCGGTGTCGAGAGCCGAAGTGGCCTCGTCGAGGATAAGGATGGAGGGATTCTTGAGGATGGCGCGGGCGATGCTTATTCTCTGGCGCTGGCCTCCGGAGAGGCGGCAGCCGCGGTCGCCAATCATGGTGTCGTAGCCATGTTCGGTGGCGAGGATGAAGTCGTGGGCGTTGGCGATTCGGGCCGCCTCCTCCACCTGCTCGGGGGTGGCGTCGGTGACGCCGAAAGCTATGTTGTTGAAAATGGTGTCGTTGAAGAGGATGGCCTCCTGGTTGACGTTACCCATCAGCGAGCGGAGGTCGCGCACCCTCAGCTCCTTGACGTTGATGTCGTCGACTTCGATTTCACCCTCATGGATGTCCCAGAAGCGGGGGATGAGGTCGACGAGTGTAGATTTCCCGGAACCCGACTGGCCGACGATAGCCACGGTCTCTCCGGGATTTACGCGGAGGTTGATGTGGCGGAGCACCTCCTTTTGCTCCTCGTCGTTATAGGCGAACGAGACGTCTTTGAAAGTCACGCTGCTCTTATGGCCGGCATCGGCGGGGAGAGACTTGGGTTGCTCGGGGTCGGTGATCGGGTTGACGGCGTCGAGGATCTTGTCGATGCGGTCTTTGGCTGCCATGCCCTTCTTGATGGTGTAGGAAGTCTTGGCCAGCTCCTTGGCGGGGTTGATCATCGAATAGAACATCACCATATAGTAGATGAACTGGGAGGCGTCGATCGAAGAATTGCCGGTGAGGATCAGCGAGCCGCCGAACCATAGGATCACGGCCACGGCGAAAGTGCCGAGAAATTCGCTCATAGGGTGGGCGAGCACATGGCGGCGCGACACGCTGTTCTGGATGCGGTAAAGCTCGCCGCACTGCTCGGCGAAGCGGCGTTCCATCGTCTTCTCGGCGTTGAAGGCCTTGATGATGCGCAGGCCTCCGATCGATTCCTCGGTGTTGGCGAGGATCTCGCCCCATTTGTTCTGGGCGGCCAGCGACTTGTGGCGGAGCTTCTTGCCGACGAGCCCCATGCAGAAGCCGACGATCGGGAGCATCAGGAAGACGAAGACGGTGAGCTGCCAGCTGATCACGATCATCATGCCGAGGCAGG
Source organism: uncultured bacterium (assembly GCA_905214735.1). Taxonomy (GTDB): domain Bacteria; phylum Bacteroidota; class Bacteroidia; order Bacteroidales; family Muribaculaceae; genus Lepagella. The sequence goes on from CAJMNI010000007.1 coordinate 34,899, forward strand.
CCACGATCATGATCGGATATTTCACGAGCGAGAAGAGGGAGGCCATGACGGAGGTCTGCACCTCCTGCACGTCGCCCGAGAGGCGGGCCATGATGTCGCCCTTGCGCTCGTTGGTGAAGAAACCGATCGGAAGCGACACGATCTTGTCATACATCTCCTGGCGGATGTCGCGCATCACTCCGTTCTGCATCGGGATGGTGAAATATTCCGATAGATAGGCTGTTATCACCTTGAAGAAAGTCATCACCACGAGGATCACGCAGAGCAGGGCGAGCGTCATCGACGCCCCCTCGGTGGAGATGAGTGTCTCGACATAATAGTAGAAATTGTTGATCATCACGTCTTTGAAATCTGCAGACCCAATCTCCATATATTGATAATGGTCGTTGGAGATCTGGAACAGCATCTGCAGGATCGGCATGATGAAGGCGAACGAAAAGAGGGTGAAAAAGGCTGTGAGCAGGTTGAAGAGGATGCTCAGCAGGATATTCCCCTTGTAGGGACGGGCGTATCGTTTGAGAAATTTGAAAAGTTCCTTCATGATTCGGGCGTTGAGAATCGCCAAAAATTGTTTGGAGGCGTTTTTTTATGACACGAGGTCTTATTCGCGGTGATTGGTTTATTATGAGGTGCAAAATTAATCAAAATTTTCCGGAAATGAGAAAAATTGATTATTTTTGCGGATTAAAGCAAAAAATAGACCGGGAAAGGGGTGGGAATGCGCCCGTTTGCCCGGGAGAAAACGATAAAGATATGGATCTGTTTGAAAGAGTGAGCGAAGACATCAAGAAGGCGATGCTTGCTCGCGAAAAGGTGCGTCTCGAAGCTCTCAGGGGCGCTAAGAAAGAGTTTTTGGAGGCCAAGACCGCGAAAGGGGCCAACGGCGAACTGAGCGACGAGACGGCCACGAAGATCATCATGAAGATGGTGAAGCAGCGGAAGGAGAGCGCCAATATCTATAAGGAGAACGGGCGGCCGGAGCTTGCCGACAACGAGCTTGCCGAAGCGGCAGTGCTCGAGGAGTATCTTCCGAAGCAGCTCACGGCCGAGGAGCTCGACGCCGAACTTCGCGCCATCATAGCCGAAGTCGGGGCCACGAGTCCGAAAGAGATGGGGAAGGTTATGGGCGTGGCTTCCAAACGACTCGCCGGCCGCGCCGAGGGTCGCGCGATTTCGGCAGCCGTCAAGGCTCTGCTCGCATAAAACCGCGCTTTGCCGGTTTTGACATCGGCATTGTCCCGAGGGGATTGACATGGGAAAGATTATTAACAAGAAACAAAATCAAGCACGATGCTTACACTTCAGACAATAAAAGCTGATCCTGAGTTTGTGATCAAACGTCTGGCCGTAAAAGGATTCGACGGCCGCGGCGTGATAACCGAAATCCTTGAAATCGACGCAGAGCGCCGCCGTCTTCAGCAGAAGACCGACTCCGATGCCTCCGAACTGAAGAAGCTGGCCGCCTCGATCGGCAAGCTGATGAAGGAGGGTAAGAAAGAGGAGGCCGAGAGCGTGAAGCAGCAGGTGGCCGACATCAAGGGAGCCACTAAAGGATTGCAGGATCGTCTCGAAGAGTGCGAGAAGAAGATGACGGCTCTTCTGCTGACAGTGCCCAATCTTCCGTGCGCCGCAGTTCCCGAGGGCCTGACGGCCGAGGACAACGTGGTTGAGAAGACCGGCGGCCCGATGCCCGATCTTCCCGAAGACGCCCTTCCCCATTGGGAACTGGCCAAGAAATACAATATCATCGACTTCGAGCTGGGTGTCAAGGTGACAGGCGCAGGTTTCCCCTTCTATGTAGGCAAGGGTGCGCGTCTGCAGCGCGCTCTTATCCAGTTCTTCCTCGACGAGGCCTGGAAGGCCGGTTATATCGAGGTTGAGCCGCCGTTTGTCGTGAACGAGGCTTCGGGCTACGGCACGGGCCAGCTCCCCGACAAGGAGGGGCAGATGTATCACGTCAACCTCGACAATCTCTATCTGATCCCGACCGCCGAGGTTCCGGTGACCAACATCTATCGCGACGTGATCCTCACCGAGGAGGAGCTTCCGAAGAAGAATTGCGCCTATTCCCCCTGCTGGCGCCGTGAGGCCGGCAGCTACGGCAAGGATGTGCGCGGCCTCAACCGCCTGCATCAGTTTGACAAGGTGGAGATCGTGCGCATAGAGCGTCCCGAAGATTCCTACGCCGCTCTCGAAGAGATGAAAGGCCATGTGCAGGGTCTTCTCGAGAAACTCGGACTTCCCTGGCATATCCTTCGCCTCTGCGGCGGCGACATGAGCTTCACGTCGGCCATCACGTTCGACTTCGAAGTCTGGTCGGCAGCCCAGAAGAGATGGCTCGAGGTTTCGTCGGTCAGCAACTTCGAGACCTATCAGGCCAACCGCCTCAAATGCCGTTATCGCGGCAAGGACAAGAAGATGCATCTCTGCCACACGCTCAACGGTTCGGCGCTTGCCCTGCCCCGCATCGTGGCCGCTCTGCTTGAGAACAACCAGACGCCCGAGGGCATCATCGTTCCGGAGTGCCTGAGAAAATACACCGGTTTCGACATCATCGACTAAAACGGCGGTCGGTCGGAGCGGTTCTGCCGCTCCGGCCGGTTCGGCCGTCAGCCGTGTGAGCCGACAGCATAACCCCTATTAACCATTACTAACTAATCAAATTTCTACGGTTTGGAAAATCAGAAAAAAGAAGAAGGCCTGGCCTACGTAAGCAAAGAAGAGAAAAAAATTCCGATCAACGACCCGACGGGGAAATGGTCGGATCTTACGCTTCTGCCCGAATGGGGAGAGGAGTATTATGACGTCTACACCGTGCGGAAGCATGGCAAATGGGTGATGCTCAAGGCTCTTAAGAAAGAGTTTGCCGACGATCCGGAATATCGGAAGATGCTCGAGCAGGAGTTTGACACGCGTTATAACCTGGCGCATCCCAACGTGGTTATGGTCAACGACCTCGAGGAGGTTCCTGGAGTGGGCCTGGCGATCATCACCGACGACGTATACGGCTACTCGCTGCGCCGCCTGATCGACGAGAAGCGACTGACGCCGAAGATCGTCTACCGGCTTCAGACCCAGCTGCTCGACGCCCTGCAATATCTGCAGGAGGAGCATCTTGTGCATGCCCCCATCACTCCCGAGACGATCATCTTCACGGAATATACCGAGAATCTGAAGCTGATCAACGTGGGCTATTCCAAGCAGTCGTCGCTGTCGAAAGCCGACACGGAGGAGGATCTTCGGAGCTACGGACGTGTGCTCAACGAAGTGCTCGACCATCTTCCCACGTCGCTTCCGCGCCTGCGCCGCATAGCCCGCAAGTGCGAGGGGGGCGGGTATTACTCCGTTCCCGACCTTCAGCTCGACATGGAAAAACGGAGCAGCGGACAACTTTATATAATCATCTGCTGTTTCATCGTTATAATGATAGGCGTTCTCGTGTGGCTTTCCATGCGATGAACAGCCTGAATCCGATTCCGCTCCGCCAATGCCGCCGGCCGATGCCGGCATAGCAGACACCCCGCAGAAGAGATTCCCTGTAAAATCTATCCAAGGAAAGGAGCCATCCTCTATTCAAGGCCCGAAATGTTAGAAATCAAAAAAATAAATCCGACTCCGGCTGAACTGCGCAAGTTTATCAAATTCCAGATAAACCTCTATGCCGACAATTCCTGTTATGTTCCGCCGCTCGTGCTCGACGAGGTCAACACCCTGATGCCTTCGAAAAATCCGGCGTTCGATTTCTGCGACGCTGCCTATTTCATGGCCTATCGCGACGGGAAGCCCGTGGGGCGCATCGCCGCGATGATCAACCGTCAGGTCAACGAGAAATGCGGCCAGCGTCTCTGCAGGTTCGGCTATATCGACTTTGTCGACGACCCCGAGGTGTCGGCCGCGCTGATGAAAGCCGCCGAAGAGTGGGGCCGCGAGCAGGGGATGGACAGAATCATCGGTCCGCTCGGTTTCACCGACCTCGACCACGAGGGGATGCTGGTGGAAGGCTTCGACGAATTGTCGACTATGGCCACCATCTACAATTATCCTTATTATCCGGAGCATCTCGAACGTCTCGGATATAAGAAAGAGTCGGACTGGGTGGAATTTCTGATGGAGGTGCCCGACGAAATCCCGGAGCGGTTCAGCCGCATGGCCGAACTGGTTAAACAGAAATACAACCTGCGGGTGGTGAAATATAAATCGCGCCGCAAAGTCAAGGAGGATTACGGCCACGCGCTGTTTCATCTTGTGAACGACGCCTACCGCGATCTTTATCAATATTCTATGCTGACCGAAAGGCAGATAGATTACTATATCGGGATTTATCTTGACCTTCTCGACCTCGATCTTCTTTCGCTCGTGGTCGACGGCAACGACCGACTTGTCGGCGTCGGCATATCAATGCCCTCGATGAGCCGCGCGCTGCAGAAATCCCACGGCAAATTCCTTCCGATGGGGTGGTATCACCTGCTGAAGGGGCTCAAGGGGAAAAACGACCGCGTCGACCTTCTGCTCGTGGCCGTGCATCCCGATTATCAGAACAAGGGAGTCAACGCCCTCTTCTTCCAGGACCTCCTGCAATATTATATAAAGAACGGCTATAAATATGCCGAGTCGAATCCGGAGATGGAGACCAACGCGAAGGTTCAGAGCCAGTGGAGTCTATTCAATCCCCGGCAGCACAGGCGCAGACGCAGCTACGCCAAAGAATTGTAGAGAATGTCGGAGGAAGCAAAAGAGAAGATATTGGAGGAACCCCGGGTTTCGCAGCAGGAGGCGGGTGGCGGCGACACTGAAAAGCTCAGCGGCGCCGAGCTCGTGAATCCCTACCGCGAAGGGGAACACAAGGCCGTGCAGGTTGAGGAGATGTTCGATTCCATCGCCCCGGCCTACGACTTCATGAACACTGCGATGAGTTTCGGGCTTCACCGCCATTGGCGCAACAAAGCCCTGTCGGCGGCATCGGCCGTGATGGCAAGGCTTCAGGATCGCGATCGCGGATATGGCGCCGGCCTCTCGATCCTTGACATAGCCACCGGCACCGGCGACGTGGCCTTTGAACTCCACCGCCGGTTTCCCTACGCCCGGATTCTCGGCGTCGATCTTTCCGCCGGCATGCTGAAAATCGCCGGAGAAAAGCTGGAAAAAGCCGATGAAAGCGCGAAAAAGCATATCAGTTTCGAGCAGGGCGACTCGCTCGACCTGAAGCTGGCCGACGCCTCGTTTGACCTGATCACCGTTGCCTATGGCGTGCGCAATTTCGAGCATCTGCTGCAAGGACTCCGGGAGATGCGCCGCGTTCTGAAACCCGACGGTCTCCTTTGCGTGATTGAGCTTTCCGAACCGGAAGGTAACATGACGCGGGCCGGGTATCGGCTCTATTCGCGCTATCTGATTCCGGCGATGGGGCAGATCGTGTCGGGAGATTCACGGGCCTACCGCTATCTTCCCGAGAGCATAGCCGCCGCTCCGCAGCGCGACAAGATGGTAGATCTTATGATAGAGGCCGGGTTTGGCAAGGCAGCCTGGCGCTCGCTTACATTCGGCGCCGTCACTTATTACCTGGCAGTTCCCGGTGCCCAAAGCATAGACTGAGTCCGGGGAGAAGCCCGGCGTGAAAGAACCAGATGATATGAACCGCAAGGATTTTGAGATAATGGCTCCCGTGGGGAGCCGGGAATCGCTGGCCGCCGCCATAGCCGCCGGCGCCGACGCCGTCTATTTCGGAATAGAGGGCCTCAACATGCGCTCCCGTTCGAGCGCCAATTTCACCGCCGACGACATGGAAGAGATCGTCGGAATCTGCGATCAACACGGGGTAAAGACATATCTGACGGTCAACACCGTGATCTATGATTCCGACATGGATCTGATGCGCGAGATCATCGACCGCGCCCACGCCGCCGGCATATCCGCCATCATCGCCTCCGACATGGCGGCGATCCTCTATGCCCGCAAGATCGGGCAGGAGGTGCATATCTCGACCCAGGTCAACGTGACCAACACCGAAGCCGTGAAATATTACTCTCAGTTTGCCGACGTGATGGTGCTCGCCCGCGAGCTCAACATGGAGCAGGTCGGAGAAATCCACCGCAATATTGAGAGCGAGGGGATTAAAGGCCCAGGCGGCAAGCCGGTGCGTCTTGAGATGTTCTGCCACGGGGCGCTCTGCATGGCCGTGAGCGGGAAATGCTATCTCTCTCTGCATGAGATGAATTCCAGCGCCAACCGGGGAGCCTGCAATCAGATTTGCCGCCGCTCCTATATCGTCACCGACAAAGAGACCGGCGATGAACTGGCTGTGGAAAATCAATATATCATGTCGCCCAAGGACCTGAAAACCATTCATTTCCTCAACAAGATGGTTGATGCCGGAGTGAGGGTGTTCAAAATCGAGGGACGCGCCCGCGGACCTGAATATGTGGCCGAGACAGTCGGTTGCTACAGCGAAGCCTTGCAGGCGATATGCGACGGCAGTTACAGTCAGGAGCTTGTCGAGAAATGGGATGCCCGACTCTCGAAGGTGTTCAACCGTGGATTCTGGAACGGCTATTACCTTGGACAACGACTCGGTGAATGGAGCTCGAAATATGGTTCGTCGTCGACGAGGGTGAAAGTCTATGCCGCCAAGGCAATTAGGCATTTCGGCAAGATAGGGGTAGGGGAATTTTTCATGGAGGCCGGCGAACTGCATGTCGGCGACGAGGTGGTGGTGACCGGCCCGACCACGGGAGCGCTCATCTTCACAGTAAAAGAGCTGAGAGTCGACCTCAAGCCGGTGGAATCGGTGAAAAAAGGGGATCTCTTCTCCATGCCGGTGCCCGAGAAGGTGCGTCCCTCCGACAAACTCTATTATTGGAAAAAGAAATAAAATGGGAAACCAAAAAGATAAGAAGCAGCAGGTGGTCTATCTGCACGGCCTGCAGTCGTCGGGGCAGAGCACCACGGCGCAGCGACTCCGCCGCACCCTGCCGAAACATGAAGTGATCTCGCCAGATCTGGCCGTGCAGCCCGACGTGGCGCTGTCGCAGCTTCGGAAACTCGCCACGACCCTGCGTCCCGACGCCATAATCGTCGGCACCTCGATGGGTGGATTCTTCGCCCAGCTTTTCAGAGGATTCAACCGGATTCTGATCAATCCGTCGTTTCATGTGAGCCGAAAGCTCGCCGAGAAAGAGGGGGAGCGTCTTCCCTTCCACAATCCGCGTCTCGACGGCCTGAAAGATTTCGAGGTCAATAAGAAGCTCATCAGAAAATACGAACAGACCGAGGCAAAGCAATGGGACAAAAAGTTCGGAATCATCGGGAAAAATCCCGATTCCGACGGGCAGGTTCAGGCCTTCTTCGGCACGCTCGACGAGGTTGTCAATGGCAAACCGGAATATCTCGAGCATTACGGGAAATTCACCGATTTCGAAGGTGGTCACCGGCTCGATCCCAACACCACGATCACACTGATCGTCCCGGCCATCCTCGAGCTCGGCTCGTGAAGCTGCGAAAAAGTCAATTAAAGAAACTACATAACAAATTCATAGATCTACACGTGTGAAAAAGATAAGAATTACGCGTATAATCGCCGGCACTTTGACAGCTGCGGCGCTTTTCACGGCCGTTCCGGCAGGGGCGGAACCGGTGTCACCGGAAGAAGCCCTTTCGCTCGCTCTCGGCGCCGCGCCTCAGAAGGTCCGCGGCAAAAAGGCATCATTCCGACTCGTCAAGGCCGACTCCGTCGCCAATCTTCCCACGGTCTATCTCTTCAGCCGCGAAGGGGCGGAGGGTTTCCTCCTGGCATCGGCCGACGACCGGGCCACGCCGCTTCTCGGCTATAGCGCCGAGGGAAATCTGACGGCAACCGACGGTTCGCTCGCTCCCTCGATGGAGTATTGGATGGATTTCCTCAGCCGTCGCATCGGCGAAGCCCGCAAGTCGGAAGGGCGCCGCGAGATTCCCAAGAAGTCGCGTCCCTACCGCGAGCCGATCTCTCCGCTCGTGTCCACCCACTGGAATCAGGACATGCCCTATAATTATTATTGCCCCAAGAAAAACCAGCAGGAGACTTACACCGGTTGCGTGGCGACTTCGATGGCGCAGGTGCTGAAATATCACAACTGGCCCGAAGATCATGGCGAGGGCTCGATCGACTACAACTGGGACGGCCGCACTCTGCAGGCCAATTTTGCGAAAATGAGCTTCAAGTGGGACCAGATGCTCGACAGTTATGAAGGGAGCTACACCAACGACCAGCGCAACGCTGTCGCCCAGCTCATGCTCGCCTGCGGATATTCCGTGCAGATGAATTACGGCACCAGCGGCAGCGGCGCCATAAGCGCCCGCGTGGCCAATGCCCTCGGCAAATATTTCAGATATGACAAGCAACTCCATTACTATCAGCGCAGCTGTTACCAGCTCATAGACTGGGAAAACCTGATTTACGAGACGCTTCAGAAAGACGGCCCGGTGATCTACGACGGCCAGAGCTATCAGGGCGGCCACTCCTTCGTTTGCGACGGTTATGACAAAGACGGCTATTTCCACATCAACTGGGGCTGGGGAGGCGTCAGCGACGGCTACTTCCTGCTCGACGCCCTCGATCCTTACCAGCAGGGTATAGGCGGATCGCTCTCCAACTCAGGCTTCGACTTCTCGCAGGGTGCTGTGGTAGGAATCCGCCCCGACCGCACGGGAAATTCCCAATGGACCGAAGCCCTCTTCACCGACGGTCTATACCTCACTCTCCAGAATGACGGCACCATAATGGAAAACGGCGCAATCTACAATATGGGGCCGGCCGATTTCACCAATCCGGTGATAGGCCTTCGTTTCACGTCGGCCGACGGAGAGAAATATTACTCTTTTGCCCGCGCGGATGAGATCCTGCTGCTGCAATATTTCCAGAATGTAGACTTCACAGTCCCCGCCGATATGCCGGCCGGGCGCTACACCGTCGACGGAGTCTATGGTAAGCTGAATGCCGAAGGAGGCATCGACGAAGAGGATCTGAAAGATCTTCCCTGCAGCGTTTGCGCCGCCGACGAATGGATCTACGACAGCAGTTCTTCCACGCCTACGCTCGTGAAAGTGGAACCGGCTTATCCGGTGTTCAGCGACTATTCCTTCCCCTCTAAAGTCTCCTTCACCGATCCGTTCAAAGTCAGCGGTACGCTTACGAGCACCGACGACAAGCCCTGGTTCAGCGAGCTGACCGTGCTTTTCGCCAACACCCAGTTTACCGACGTCAACGCAGTGTCGCTCAATTATGCAATCGACGTCCCTGCCGGAGGATCGGTTCCCTTCAATGTGGAGACCTCCATTGCCGCTACGGCCCAGGGATTCACAGGCGGAGAATGTCTTGCATGCCTTGCAGCCGAGACATTTGACGGCTATATTCCGCTTCATGACCCGGTGAGCGTCATAGTAGGCACCACCAGCGGCGTATCCTACATCGCTGCGGAGGCTCCGTCGCAGAGCGACGCCCGCGAATACTTCACCCTCACGGGAGTGCGCGTGGCCTCAGCCGAGGCAGGCGAGCCCGATCCCGCGCTTCCGGCCGGAATCTATATCGTGAAGGGGGCCGGCAAGACTGCGAAGGTAGTGATTAGTGAATAGTGAGTATTGAAGTCGGCGATATTTTTGCCGGATCGGAAATAAATGCTTATATTTGTGGAATAATCAAAAAAAAACTTCAAATCTTCATCATGAATCACATTTCTCAGAGAGTGGAGAACCTCGCAGCGTCGGCGACGCTTGCGATGCTCCAGAAGACCAACGAGCTCCGGGCGGCCGGCGTAGACGTCATCGGCATGTCGGCCGGAGAGCCTGACTTCAACACCCCCGATTTCATAAAGGAGGCGGCCAAGCGCGCCATCGACGAGAACTACTCGCGCTATACTCCGGTTGCGGGTTATCTGTCGCTGCGCAAGGCAGTCTGCGACAAGCTCAAGAGAGAGAACGGCCTCGAGTATACGCCCGATCAGATCGTGGTGGGCAACGGCGCCAAGCAGGAACTCTGCAACGCCCTTCTCGCCCTGGTCAATCCCGGCGACGAGGTGATCATCCCGGTACCGGCCTGGGTGAGCTATGTCGAGATGGTGAAGCTCGCCGAAGGGAAGCCCGTCACGGTCGAGACTCTGCCCGAGAACGATTTCAAGATCACGCCCGAGCAGCTTCGCGCCGCCATCACCGGCAAGAGCCGCGTGCTCATGCTCAACTCCCCCTGCAATCCGTCGGGTTGCGTCTATAGCGCCGAAGAGCTCGAAGCCCTCGCCGCAGTGCTTCGCGAATATCCCGAAATCATCGTGCTTTCCGATGAAATCTACGAGCATATCAACTTCGTCGGAAACGTGACGAGCATCGCCACTTTCCCCGGGATGATCGAGCGCACCGTAGTGATCAACGGCGTGTCGAAAGCTTACGCCATGACAGGCTGGCGCATCGGCTATATGGCCGCTCCGACAGCCATAGCCAAGGCCGTAACGAAGCTTCAGGGACAATACACATCGGGCGCATCCTCGATAGCCCAGAAAGCCGCCGAGGCCGCCTATACAGGCCCGCAGCAGTGTCTCGAAGAGATGAACGCCGCTTTCCGCCGCCGCAGCGAGCTGATATATGACCTCGCCCTCACGATACCCGGCTGGGAAACGCGCCGTCCGCAGGGAGCCTTCTATCTCTTCCCCTCGGTGAAGAAACTGATCGGCAAGCGTTTCGGCGACCGCGAAATCAAATCGAGCGGCGACTATGTGATGTATCTGCTCGAAGAGGCCCACGTGGCCTGCGTCGACGGCGCCGCCTTCTGCGCTCCCGGCTTCATGCGCCTCTCCTACGCCACCTCCGACGACAACATCCGCGAGGCAATGCGCCGCATCAAGGAGGCTACCGAAAAACTTTCATGATCAATATATGTTTTGATCGAGTTAATATTATTGTTTCAGACGGGCCGTCGCGGATCATTTCCGCGGCGGCTCGTTCCGGTTTAATTTTTGTTAACTGTGCTGATATGTGGCGAAAATTGATTACATTTGCAAATTAAAACAGACGGCTTCCGCAAAAGGCCGAAAAATTACCCTATAATGACGGCGGAAATACTTCCGCGGCAGCGGAATGGGGTCCGGCCGAAAGGAGGAACGCATCGATAGCCAATGGGAAAAATCATAGCAATAGCGAATCAGAAAGGAGGCGTGGGCAAGACGACCACGTCGTTCAATCTCGGAGCGTGTCTGGCTCAGAGCGGGAAGAAAGTTCTCGTGATCGACGCCGACCCGCAGGCCAACTGCACGTCGGGCCTCGGCATGGAGCCGGGCGACGGCGACGCAACGATCTATGAATGCCTGATCGACTCCTATCCGGCAGCCGACGCCGTGATGCAGACGCAGGTCAAGAAGCTCGACATCATCTGCTCGCGCATCGACCTTGTCGGCGCCGAAGTCGAGCTGATGAACAAACCCGACCGCGAGCACAGGCTCTCGAAGATAGTGCAGCAGGTGGCCGGGAATTACGACTATGTTCTCATCGACTGCTCCCCATCGCTCGGCCTGATCACGGTCAACGCCCTTACAGCCGCCGACTCGGTGCTCATCCCGGTGCAGGCTGAATATTTCGCGCTCGAGGGAATCGCCCAGCTGCTCAACACGATCCGCATCATCAAGAGCCGCCTGAAGCCGACGCTCGAGATCGAAGGGTTTGTGCTCACTATGTATGACGCCCGTCTGCGCCTCGCCAACCAAATATATGAAGAGCTGAAGGGGCATTTCGGCGACATGGTCTTCACCACAGTGATTCCGCGCAACATCAAACTTTCAGAATCGCCGAGCCACGGTCTGCCCGTGATCTTATACGATCCCGACTCGCGCGGCGCCATCGCCTATACCCAGCTTGCCCGCGAGCTCAAGGCCCGCAACCGGGCCAAGGCAAAAGGATAAACCAACCCTCCGCTCCCCGACAACCCAACCGCAATGACAACACCCCTCAAAAGAAAAGCCCTCGGACGCGGCCTCGACTCGCTGATACGCACCGATGAAGTGCGTACCGACGGATCGACAGCCATCTCCGAGATAGAAATAAGCAGGATAGTTCCGAATCCCGACCAGCCGCGGCGCACGTTCGACGACGACAGCCTCGAAGAGCTCGCCGCCTCGATCAGGGAGCTCGGCATCGTGCAGCCGCTCACTCTGCGCCTCGCCTCCGACGGTAATTACCAGATCATAGCCGGCGAACGCCGCTGGAGAGCCGCAAGCCGCGCCGGGCTGACGAGCGTGCCCGCCTACGTGCGCCTCGCCTCCGACTCGGAAATGACCGAAATGGCCCTGATAGAGAACATCCAGCGCGAAGACCTCAACTCGATAGAGGTCGCGCTCGGGTTCAAGCAGCTCATCGACAAATACAGCCTCACCCAGGAGCGTCTCTCCGAGCGCCTCGGCAAAAACCGCGCAACCATCGCCAACCATCTGCGCCTGCTCAAGCTTCCCGCAGAGATCCAGCTCGGCCTGCGCGACCGCCGCATCGACATGGGCCACGCCCGGGCAATCCTCGCTGTGGCCGACCCCAAGGAGCAGCTGCGCCTTTACAAACGCACACTCAAAGAGGGACTCTCGGTGCGCGCCGTCGAGAAACTCGCCCGCGAGATAGCTTCCAAAAGCGACGCCCCCGGAAAATCGCGCGGCGCAGCCCCTTCCCCCGAATATGAGGCATTCGCTCAAAACCTCTCACGCCGCTTTTCCGCCCCCGTGAAATTCTCCCGGGGCGAAAACGGAAAAGGAACGATCACGTTCCGCTTTTCCAACGACGACGAACTTCACAACCTGATCAAAACATTCGACAGCCTGCAATGACACCGATATCGAGACATAACGGCGAAAGCGGCCTGAAGACCACCGTGGCGGAGAAAATCCTGCTGACGGTGATCTGCCTGTTGCTCTCGATTCCCGCGGAATATGCGAGGGGTGTCGTGGCGCCGCTGCCGGCCGCCCGGCAAACGCCTCAGGCCCCGCAGGATTCCACCGTCTATCTCGATGCCAAAATAGTAGTGCCGGAACCAACGGCCGCCGGTGCCGACGCTTCGGCAGCCGACTCCTCCGCAGCCACCGACTCGATACCTCCCACAGAAGTCACCGCCGACGATTATCCCTACGGCCTCGACGGAAAGATTCCCTTCAATCCCTCGCCGACACGCGCAGTGTGGCTCTCAGCTCTTCTGCCCGGCCTCGGCCAGATCTACAACCGCCGCTATTGGAAGCTCCCGATCGTGATCGGCGGTTTCATGGGACTCGGCTACGCCTTCCAGTGGAACAACAACCAATACCAGGATTATCTCCAGGGATACAGGGACCTGCTCGACAACGACCCCGACTCCAAAAGCTATATGGATTTCTTCCCGCCGACGGTGTCGGAATCGGATCTCGACCGCAACTGGGTGACACAGACGTTCAAGAGCCGCAAGGATTATTACCGGCGCTATCGCGATCTCTGCGTCATCGGGCTCGTGGCGCTCTATGTGCTTTGCATGGTCGACGCCTATGTCGACGCATCTATGGCGCATTTCGACATCTCTCCCGACCTATCCCTCGACTGGGCCCCGACCATGATGCGGCAGCCCGGAGGCAACGGCAAACCGGCCTTCGGACTCAACTGGGCTCTCACCTTTTAAAACAACAGCAATGATCACCAACCGACAGCTTTTCAAAATCGCGATAGCCGCAGCGGCGTTCCTCCCGCTGGCAGCTTCCGCCACGGCCAAAAACCGCACAGTCCTCGACGTCAAAACCGAAATCACCGACAGCAACATCGTCTTCCCCGAAAGCTATGAAGCCGACACCCAGAGGATGATGGAGAGCTGGTATATGCGCAATTACACCGCCACCGACGACAGGTATATGCGCCAGGGCGACGTCGAGACCTCCGACGAGGTGATCAAAGACCGCCTGGCCAAGCTTCCGACGGTGATCGACATGCCGTTCAACCAGATAGTGCGCAGCTATATCGACCGCTATACGAGCCGCGGACGTCAGCAGGTGGCCGCTCTGCTCGGTCTCTCAATCTATTATATGCCGATTTTCGAGCAGGCCCTGGAGGAAGAGGGCCTTCCGCTCGAGCTGAAATATCTCCCGGTGATCGAATCGAGCCTAGACCCGACCGCCACCTCGCGCCATGGCGCCGCCGGACTCTGGCAGTTCATGATCGGCACCGGAAAGGGGATGGGCCTCGAGGTCTCCTCGGTGGTCGACGAGCGCCGCGATCCCTATCTCTCCTCGAAGAAAGCCGCTAAATATCTCAAAGACCTCTATTCCGCCTATAACGACTGGAGTCTCGCCATCGCAGCCTACAACTGCGGCCCCGGCACGATCAACAAGGCGCTCCGCCGGGTCGGCGGCAAGCCGAAAGATCCCGGCTTCGACTTCTGGTCGATCTATTATTTCCTCTCTCCAGAAACCCGCGGGTATGTTCCCCAGTTCATCGCCGCCAATTATGTGATGAACTATTATCCCTACCACAACATCTCTCCGGTGCTTCCGAGCAAACCGCTTGTCACCGACACTATCCAGGTAGGCAACCGCGTGCATTTCCAGCAGATCTCGCATGTGCTCGACATTCCGATCGAAGAGCTCAGGGTGCTCAATCCGCAGTTCCGAGCCGACGTGATTCCCGGCACACCCGAACACCGCTACACCCTCATTCTCCCCTCGCAGCAGTGTAACGCCTATATCATGAGCGAGGAAGACATCCTTGCCTATGAAAGCGAGAAATACAGCCGTCGCACCGACGCCGAGCCGGGCGATCAGCCGTCGGCCACAGTTGCGCAGGAAATCGCGAATGAGAGCCAGGAGGAGAATGAACCGCTCGAGGCCGACGCCACTCAGACCGGTCCGCAGCAGCAGACAGTGGCCCAGCATCCGGTGGCCAAGAAAAACGGCGGCGGAGCCACAGTCACAGTCACCCATAAGGTCGAAGCAGGCCAAAGCCTTTCCGACATAGCGCAGATGTATCAGGTCTCGACCGACGACATCAAGAGCTGGAACTCGCTCCGCCGCAACGCAGTGCGTCCCGGCCAGCAGCTGAGAATCACCACCACTTCCGACATCGCCCAGGCCAACGGAGCAAAGAAAGTGGCTTCAGGAAACTCCTCGCCCCGACAGAACAACTGGACCGCCCAGAACCAGACGAAGAGGGATGACACTCCGCAGCAAGCCTCGAATTCATCGAAGAAATCGGGCAAAAAGAATTCCGATTCAGCCGACAATTCAAGCAAAAACAAGAAAAACAAAAAGAAAAATAAGAAAGCCGAGCCCGCAGCTCCGAAATCGCACAGCGTGAAGAGCGGCGAGAACCTCACGGTGATCGCCAAGAAATATGGCTGCAGCGTGGAAGAGCTTCGCAAAGCCAACAATCTGAAGGGCGACGAGCTCCATCCCGGCGACAAGCTGCAGCTCCCCTCGAAAGGAAAGAAAGGGAAAAAAGGCTCGGTTTCATCGGGGAAATCCTCCAAAAAGAAAGGAACTTCAGGAAAGTCGAAAAAGAAAAAGTCTAAGAAAAGATAAGGCAAGCGGAGACACTCCGCTGCCCCTGCCGATAGAGCAATAACCTAAACCACCATGATAACAACACTTATTTGTCTTTTCTTTATCGGCTATCTCGGGATAGCCCTCGAGCATCCGCTCAAGATCGACAAGACTGCGATCGCGCTGTTGCTCGGCATGTTGCTGTGGATCCTTTATGCTCTCGGAGCCGAATATATCGTTCCGGCGGCCGACGGCGAGGGTCTTCAGGAGTATATAGCCCAGAATGCGCGGATGGCGGGCGAAAACCTCCACACGCAGGCGCTCAACTACATTCTCGACGTCAAGATCGTCGAGGCGCTCGGCGACATCACCCAGACGCTCTTCTTCCTGATCGGCGCCATGACGATCGTTGAGCTTGTCGACATCCACGGAGGCTTCACCGTGATCACCGACCACATCAACACCCACAGCAAGAAGAAACTCCTCTGGATCATCTGCCTCGTGACGTTCATTTTCTCGGCAGTGCTCGACAACATGACCACAACCATCGTGATGGTCCTGCTGCTGCGTAAGCTCGTGGAAGACCAGAAAGAGCGCTGGCTCTACGCCGGCATGGTAGTGATCGCGGCCAACACCGGCGGAGCATGGAGCCCGATCGGCGACGTGACGACCATCATGCTCTGGGTGAAGGGAAATGTCAGCGCCCTCGCCCTTATCGAACGTGTGCTCATCCCCTCGATTGTGGCGATGATAGTGCCGCTCCTTATAATAGGACGCTCGCTCAAGGGAGACCTTCCCCCGCGCAAGCCCGATCCTGCCAAGGCCGGGGAGTTCATCTCCACCCGCGACCGTTCCCTGATTTTCTTCCTCGGCGTCGGCGGCCTCCTTTTCGTGCCGATTTTCAAGAGCATCACCCATCTGCCTCCCTTCGTCGGGATGCTCCTCGTGCTCGGGGCGCTCTGGCTCTTCACGGATATCCTCTATAACGGCAAGCGCATCGAACGCCGCAAACAGCACCGTCTCCCCGACGTGGTGTCGCGCATCGACATGCCCTCAATCCTTTTCTTCCTCGGAATCCTGATGGCAGTGCAGGTGCTCGATGCTTCGGGAATCCTCGAGGCCACGGCGATGTGGCTTGACAATGCCGTCCACAATGTCTACATCATCAACGTGATGCTCGGCATCCTCTCCTCGATTTTCGACAATGTTCCGCTTGTGGCCGGTGTGATGGGAATGTATCCCGTGGCCGATCCGGGGTCGATCGGCTACATGGCCAATTTCGTGGAAGACGGAATTTTCTGGGAGTTCCTCAGCTACTGCGCCGGCGTGGGCGGCTCGCTGCTCATCATCGGTTCGGCAGCCGGCGTGATCGCAATGGGTCTGGAGAAAATCAACTTCGGCTGGTATCTCAAGAAGTTCACCATCGCCGCTCTTCTCGGCTATCTGGCCGGCGCCGGGGTCTATGTGCTCGAGGTAATGCTTATGTAAGCGTCGCGGCAATAAGATTTCATCCAAAAGTATAAATTCCCGTAACAACACGCCCTCTGGAGCTGCTGAATGGATGCAGCCGCCGGAGGGCGGTTTGTGTTTTTTAGCATTATTTGACACTTTTTTTGCCTGATTAGCGGAATTTAACTATCTTTGTGAAAGAAATGAAACCCTAACCTACTAACAAATGAATTTCAAATTACTTGCAGCAGCAGGCTCTGCCTGCGTGTTAATGACAGGATGTATCGATTCCGACTACGACCTTTCAGATGTCGACACGACGAGCGAAGTGAAAATAGACAATCTCACATTGCCTATCAACATCGAAGCGATGAAGCTTGACGACGTTTTTGACATCGAAGACAGCGAGAACTTCAAAATTGTAGAGATTAACGGCGAGCGGTATTACGCGCTGTCGGAGACCGGAGAATTCCATTCCGACCCGATTCACATTGCAGCCATCCATCTCGACGCTCCCCACATCAATCCGACCTATTGCGCCCTGGAGCTTCCCTACAACAGCGCCAAAACGCGCTCTACAATGGTTAATGTTCCGATTCCATCGACAGCCACGGAGTTCCATTACACCACCGGCGGAATCGACAACTCCGTTCTCGGTATGGATGCTTTAACAACCGCCAACACCACGCTGACCATCACGGCCACGCTCGACGGAATGTCGATGAGCCACGCCAAATTCAGCGACCTGGAGTTTATCCTTCCCAAGGACATGAAAGTCTCCAGCCTCTCGGCGGGAAAATATGATCCGACAACCGGTATCCTCACGGTTCCCTATATCGAGCCGAAAGGAGACAATTTCAAGATCACCCTTTCAATCGACAAGATTGACCTGACGGCCACCGATCTGAAATATAACCGCGACGCCCACACGCTCGCCTTCACCGGAAATCTCGGCCTCGATTCCGGTTCGCTCAGCTTCGACCTCGCCGACCTCGGCACCCAGGCTCCGAAATGGCTGGCTCTCAATGTCGGCTACAAACTCTCGGACATTGACGTGACGGCTCTTACGGGCGACATCGACTATCATATCGAGGGAGTGAACATCGCCCCCGTCCATATCACCGGGATTCCCGACTTCCTCAAAGGGGAGGGCACCGACATCAAGATTGCCAATCCCCAGCTCTATCTCGGGCTCAACAACCCGGTGGGCGGTGACCGTCTGAGATGCGAGACAGGTTTTAGTCTCACAACCCGTCGCGAGAACTCCCCGATTCCCGCCATGACATTCAATCCCGACAACAACGGCAGAATCAAGATCGGTTACGACAAGGGCGTCGCAGGCCCCTACAATTTCGTGCTTGCCCCCGACCGGACGAAGGTGGTGCCGCTGGCCGGCTTCTCGGAGAATCTCGGCTTCCTCGAATATACTTCTCTGTCTAACCTGCTTTCGGTGCCCGCTCAATACAAAGATCAGGCCGTTCTTCCCGATTATATCGACGTAGACCTCATCGATCCGGGCATTCCGACGCAGACTGCCGTTGATTTCCCCGTGGGCCGCGATCTCCAGCCCGTGAAGGGACATTACGAGCTTCTTGCCCCGCTCGGCCTGAAAGAGGGTTCGGTTGTGGTCTATGAAGACACCGACGACGGATGGTATGACGACGACATGGAAGGCCTCGTGATCGAGAAGATGGTAGTTACCGCCAAGGCCGACAACGACGCTCCCGTAAGCGCCCAACTCGCCTCATATCCGATTTCTGTAGGTGGCAAGGTGAACAAACAAGTCAAAGTTGAGAGCACCGTGCTGCAAGCCAACGCCAAAGACCAGGATCTCACGATCACCCTCACCGGAGAGGTGCGCGAGCTCGACGGTCTGCTTATCCGCGCCTACATTTTCTCGAGCGACAACGAGACTCCTCTCGGTCCCGACCAGAACATCACATTCAAAAACGTGCGCGTGACAGTAAGCGGCACTTATTCCAAAGACTTCTAACCGAACCGAATCATGAAACTTAGCAATATAAAATTCATTGTTGCCGCCGGAGTAGCGGCAGCCGCACTCATGCCTGCCGAAGCCCAGAACACGTATACCGGCTACTTTCTCGACAATTACACCTACCGCTACATGATGAACCCCGCCATGGGCAACGAGAGCAATTTCGTGTCGATGCCCGTGCTCGGCAATCTCAACATCGGGATGCACGGCAATATCCACACCACCTCGATTTTCTACAACCGGGGCGGGAAGACGGTGCTTTTCACCAATCCGGAGGTGTCGGTGTCGGAAGCGATGGACGGCTTCAAGAGCGTGAACCGTCTCGGTTTCAACACCAGGATCAATATTCTTAGCGGCGGTTTCAAGGCTTGGGGCGGTTACAACACCGTTTCCATCAGCGCCCGCGCCGAGGCCGAAGCCCATCTGCCCAAATCACTTTTCTCGGTGATCAAGGAGGGAGTGAGCAACCGCACCTACGATATCAAGGATGTGCGGGCCCAGGCTCTCGGCTATGCCGAAATCCAGTTGGGCCATTCGCGCGACATCAAGCAGGTGCCCGGTCTTCGCGCCGGTATCAACATAAAATTCCTCATCGGTATCGCCAGCGCCCAGCTCGACCTGAAAGAGGCGAACCTTGAACTTGGCACCGACGCATGGCGCGCCCGCACCAACGGCGACCTCAAGGTCAATCTCGGCAAATTCCAGTATGAGACCGACTATACCGACGCCGGCCGTCCTTACGTGTCGGGCGCGAATATGGACGGCAGCGGCAGCGTAGGCCCCAACGGTTTCGGTCTCGCCTTCGATCTCGGAGCCACCTATGAATGGAAAGACTTCACCTTCTCGCTCGCCTTCAACGACCTCGGTTTCATCAACTTCAGCAAGACCAAGCTGGCCTCGACCGACGGCGTGCGCGAGTTCGACTCAAATTCCTTTGTGTTCTCTCCCGACGACGATGCCGACAACAGCTTCGAAAACGAATGGGACAACATGCGCGACGGACTCGAGAACCTCTATCAGCTCTCCGACATGGGCGACAAGGGGAGCAACACCCGCGGCCTCGGCGCCATCATGAACGTCGGCGTAGACTATAAGCTTCCTTATTACCGCCGTCTCCACTTCGGAGTGCTCAACACCACCTATATCAACGGCCCATACACCTCCACAGAGTTCCGCATCAGCGCCAACGTCAACCCGGTCGACATCTTCTCGGCGGGCGTCAACCTCGTGGCAGGCACCTATGGCGTGGGCTTCGGCTGGATGGCCAACCTGAGCCTCAAGAAGGGCTTCAACCTCTTCGTCGGCATGGACCGCACGCCGGGCAAGCTCGCCAAGCAGGGTGTGCCTCTGAACTCCAACATGGAATTCAACCTCGGCATGAACTTCCCCTTCTGATGAGAGGGAATCTCCGACGCGACCGGAGACCGGCAGATATAAAAAGCGCCCCGAACGAAAATCGGGGCGCTTTTGCCATTTTTCGGGGCGCCTTTGCTATTCTCCGGAGGAGTCAGCGGCGGAAGTTGCGGATGAAGAAGCCGACGTGGCGCAGAGCAGTGGGGACGAAACCGTAATATTTCGACATGATGCGGAAACGCTCGCGGAGCGACTTCCACTTGTTGCGGTCGGTCATTCCGTCGCTGAGATAGTCGATTGCGATCATCGAAAGGTTGGTGAAGCGGCGCGGATCGCCGTTGAGCATGCACCGGATCGTCCAGTCATAATCGGCAGAAAAGCGATAGGAGAGGTCGTAGAGCGGCGCGATCTCCTTTCTCACCATAAAAGCCTGATGGCAGACGAGCATTCCCTGCTTGAAAGAATCGACGGTGAGCGCGGCCGGAGCGGAGAGATGGCGCGGGGCGGTCATGCGGCGGTCGGCGTCGACGATCACCGTGTCGGCATAGATGATGTCGTCGCCCCGGCGGCAGCGGTCGGCGTAGGCCGCGAGAACGTCGTTGGAATGGAAAGCGTCGCCGGCGTTGAGGAAGAGGAGGTATTTCCCTCGAGCCATGCCGATTCCCTTGTTCATCGCGTCGTAAAGCCCGTTGTCGCGCTCCGACAGGATGCGGGTGTCGGGATATCTCCGCGCTATCTCGAGAGTGGAGTCGGAAGAGGCTCCGTCAATAATTATATGTTCGAAATCGCGGCATGTCTGCGAGGCCACCGACTGCATTGTCGGCTCCAGACAGGAGGCGGCGTTATATGTGATAGTTACTATTGAAATCAGGGGAGTGTCCATATATCTTCTTCATTTTTAGAGTGTCCGGATAAGGGAACAGACCCTTATTTCCGGCAGCCTCGCGGCTTTACGGGGATAAAATTAGTAAAAATCCGGAGAAAAAAGAGGAAAAATGTTGTATTACTCGCAAATATCCCTTAATTTTGTAGACGAAGTTCTTTATACGAAGCAAGTCTGAAGGACTTCGCCTTTAAATATCCGAACATAATTTTTTAAAAGAACAAAAGTCATGGCTTACGTAATTACAGACAGATGCATCGCATGCGGCACATGTCAGTCAGTATGCCCGGTAGAGGCAATCTCCGAGGGCGAGATCTATCACATCGATCCTGACACCTGCATCAGCTGCGGCAGCTGCGCATCGGTTTGCCCCAACGACGCAATCGAAGAGGGCTAAATCCGAGCGACAACGGAAAAAGGTATGGCTGTCTCCGCATCGGGGCAGCCTTTTTTCCTTTTTTAGCCCTGCAGTCAGGCCGGGAAAAAGAAAAAAGCATCCGGCAGACGTTAAAAAGAAAACGCAAAAAAAGATAAAAGTGGAAAAAGTAAAGGTCAAGGTGATCAACCGCAGTCATCATCCTCTGCCGGCTTACGGCACACCGGAGGCGGCCGGCCAGGACGTGAGGGCATATCTTCCGGACGGGCCGGTGACGATCCGCCCGATGGAGCGCGTGCTGATACCGACAGGGCTCTATATGCAGCTCCCGCGCGGATATGAATGCCAGATACGTCCCCGATCGGGACTCGCTCTCAAACATGGCATCACCGTGCTCAACACTCCGGGAACGGTCGACGCCGATTATCGCGGCGAGATATGCGTGATCCTCATCAATCTCGGTGCGGAAGATTTTACTGTTGCCGACGGCGACCGCATCTGCCAGATGCTTGTGAAAAGTTACGACCATGTAGAGTGGGAACCCGTAGAGGAACTCGACCGCACCAAGCGCGAGGACGGAGGTTTCGGCCACACCGGAGAAAAATAATCAGATAGAGGCTGAGAAGCAAAGATAGAAAGAGATAAGGATGAAGCAAGGAGGAAAAGAACTGCTGATATGGATTTTAGGGGCGATGGTGGCTCTCGGAGCCGTTGCCGCCTCGAAGCGCGACGTTCCGAAATCTGCCCGTGAGAAAGCCCGCTATTATTATATGCTCGGAGCCCGCGAGCAGGCTCTCGAACATTCCGACGCCGCCTACGAATTTTATCAGAAAGCATATCAGGCCGACCCCACCTATGCCGAGGCCGCCAGCGGTTACGGCCGGCTCCGTCTCGGCGTGCCGTCGCATTCCGACGACATGCTCGGCTCGCTCGAAATGATGCGCGACTATGTCGACCTCTATCCCAACGACATGTATGAGTCGACCTATTACGGCTATGTGGCCGGAATGCTCGACACTCTCAAAGAGGCAGAGAGGGTGCTCAACCGCACGGTCGAACTCTTCCCGCAGCAGACCGACCTGCTCGTGCAGCTTGCCGAGGTCTATGCCCGCGCCGGGGAATTCACCCGCGCCGCCGACGTGCTCGGCCGCTACGAACGCATCGAGGGCTTTTATCCCAACGTGACAACCCGGAAGATGTCGTATTATATGGCCGCCGGCGACACCCTCGCCGCCAAGCGCCAGGCCGACAGCCTGATTGTGAAATATCCCCGCGATTCTTACTGCGTGATGCTCAAGGGGGCGTTCTATGACATTATCAACAAGAAAGATTCCGCCCTGCTCTGCTATCTCGCAGCCGAAAAGATCGACCCCGATGCATCTGCTCCCAAAATCGCTCTCGCTGAAGCGTATCTCGCCGCCGGCGACTCCGTGCGCTATGACGAGAAGATTTATCAGGTGCTCGGCGTCGAAGACCTCGATGTAGCCGAGAAGACAAACATTCTTTCGCAATATCTCCAGAAACTTATCGACGACGAAAGCGACACGAGCCGTGGCGATACCCTCTTCAACGTGCTCCGCAAGCAGTATCCCCATAACGAAGGGATTCTCGACCTCTCTGCCAGATATTCGGCTGCGAAAGGGAATTTCAAAGAGGCCGAGGAGGAAATCGGCTATGCCATAGACCTTGACAACGACAACAAGTCTTACTGGACCCAGCTGATGTCTTATCAGGTGGCCGACGACCGCCCGGAGGAGGCGTTGAAAACCTTCGGCCGCGCGGCGAAGCATATCGCTCCCGACGCTTCGATGCGCCTCTATTATGCCGCTGTCGCCATGAACGCGAAGCGCTATTCGCTTGCCTACGACACCTACCGGCAGATGATCCATGAGATCGACTCCACGGTTAATCCCGACACCCTGATCGACCTCGGCTCGCTGCGCCGCAACATCACGCTCGACGAGCTTGAGCGGATGTCGGACATTTTCACCATGCTCGGCGACTCCTACCACACTGCCGAAGTATCCGACAGCAGTTATCTCGCTTATGACAACGCCCTGACGCTCAACCCCGACAATGTGCTGGCGAAAAACAACTACGCCTATTTTATCGTCACCGACGGGGGCGACCTCGACAAGGCGCTCCGTCTCGCGGAAGAGGTGATGAAGACAGATCAGAAAACGAATCCCACATATATCGACACCTACGCCTGGATCCTCTTCAAGAAAGGACGTCTCGACGAAGCTATCGAATATCAGAAGAAGGGGATTGACGGGTCGGTGGAGAATTCCACGGAGTCGGAAGACCTTTACGAGCATTACGGCGACATGCTGATGGCCGCCAACCGGGGCCACGAGGCGGCCGACGCCTATCAGAAAGGGCTTGACCTTCACGCCGGCGCCGAACTGACCGAGAAGGGGAAAGAGGTCCATGCCACCCTCGTTGAAAAGCTGGAGAAAGCACGCCAACTCGCCGCCACCCAGCCCGAACCTGAAAAGCCGGAAGCAGAGAAAGCGGAAGAGAAGGATAAGAAAGCAGACGATGCCCAAGGAGAAAATGGAGAAAATGGAGAGATAGTGGTGGTGGAGGAAATTTCTGAATAAACGGAATGAAAATGAAAAGAAACAGCATATTTAGATTATTGACGGTGGCGCTGATGATTGTCGCCATGGCTGCAGGCGTCTCCGCCAAAGGGAAAAAGAGAGCCGCAGAAGGGGTGGAGAATGAAGCCCTTACCACTATTCTGCGCGGATATGTCGGCTGGAACAACGTCGAATTCAGCGGCAAGCTCCGTCAGGAGAAACTTCCCCTCTCGCCGACGGTGAAAATGTATATGGAAAAGGGCTCGCTCATCGAGATTTCCGCCCGCGCCCCGCTTGTGGGTGAGGTGGCCCGACTGCAGCTCACGCAGGATTCCCTGCTCATCGTCAACAAGATGAAGAAGACCTATTGTCAGGAATCGACCGAGAAACTCCGCAAATTCTATCCCGACTTCCTCGATGATCTCCAGAGTTTCCTGCTTGCAAGAATCGTGGTGTTCGGCCATGGCGAGCTTTCGGCGGAGAATGCCTCTCTGGTAGACCTCCTTCCGGGAGAGACCGAAGGCTGGAGCGTGACCCCGGTCAACGACAAAGATGACGATGTCGACGTGACTTATCTCTACACCACAGCAGGCAACGGCCGGACCGAATCGATGAAAATCGAATCGCTGCGTCATAAATTCGGATTCGAGATGCTTTACGATTACTCCAACGGGGGTGTCGACATAAACTTCGCCCTGAAGGATAAGAAGAAAACGATCAGCGGCGAACTCGATTTCACCAGCGTGAAATGGGGAGGGAAACGAATGACTCCCATCCGTCTGGCACAACGCTACACGCGCCTCGACATCGCCGACTTCTTCAAGTCGCTCTGACAGTTAAGACTGATCATTAGGGCGTCTTCAGCCCCGATTTCCGTTTTATTATAGAACTATCCCGAACTTATGAAAACTCCTGTCACCATAATCACTACCATAACGCTTGCGCTTCTGATGGCCGTCGGCTATTCCGGCGACGCCTCGGCGCGAAAGCAAGGGAGCGCTCCGACCGCTTCCGAGCAGACCTCCTCTAAGAAAGGGAAGAAAGCATCATCGAAAAGCGGCAAAAAGCAGAGTGGCAAACAGTCGGGGAAAAAGTCCGGGAAGAAGAGCGGGCGGAAATCGGGTAAACATTCGGGAAAGAAATCATCCGGAAGCGGGCAAACGACGTCGGCCGACGTGCAGCGTCAGCAGAACGAAGTTCAGCGCGACATTCAGCGCACTGAGGCGAGCATCCGGGAGAACGACGCGGCAGTGAGCCGCAATCTCACGGCGCTCGGCAAGCTTCAGGGTGACATCGAGGTCGGGCAGAAACGTGTAAGCGAGACCAAGGCGAAGGCCGATGCCATCGGCGGCCAGATTTCGCGTCTGCAAAGCCAGATCTCGGCGGCGGAGGCGCAGCTTGCAGGCATGAGAGCCGAATATCTGCGTGCTGTCAAGAAAATGCGGGCCACGCGGCAGGGAAGATCCGCCCTTTCGTTCATATTCTCGTCGGGAAATTTCCGGGAGGCGATGCATAGGGTCCGTTCGCTGCGTCAGTTTGCCGCCTGGCGCGACCGCCGCAGCGAGGACATACGCGGCAAGGTCACCGACTTAAAACGCCGTCAGACGGCGCTCTCGCAGGCGCGGACCATGCAGACCAACGCACTTCGTCAGCAGGAGAAGGCGCAGAGCGATCTGCGCGCGCAATACGGGCGTCAGGATGCCCTTGTGGCCTCGCTCAAGGCCAACGGCACCGCGCTCCGTTCGCACCTCGCCTCGCGGCAGGCCGAAGCCAACCGTCTTCGCGGTCAGGTGGCCTCGCTGATCGCCTCGGAGCAGGCGGCCCGTGAACGTGCGGCCCGCGAGCAGGCAGCAAGAGAGGAAGCTGCGCGGCAACAGGCAGCCCGCGAGCAGGCCGCGAGAGAGCAAACCGCCCGCGAGCAGGCCGCAAGAGAGCAGGCCGTCCGCGAGCAGGAAAACCTTGCCATGAACGAGCAACCCGCTCCGGCCGAGACCCGGGCTTCTTCCAAAACGAAGACCAAAACGAAAGCCAAAAAGAAAACTAAAACCGAAACGACAACCGCTTCGGCTGCTGTCGGGTCGGCAGGCAACAGCTATGCCCAGGCCCGGCGTCGCAAACCGCGCAAATCGGCCCCGGCCGCCGCGTCGGCTCCAGCCAAGAGCGAGGCAGGAACGGCCAACGCACCGACCGCCGCCACACAGCGGACCAAAGTCCCCAAAGGTGCTGAGAATTTCGAGGGAATGAAAGGAAGGCTGCCGCGTCCGGTGGCAGGCGGTTTCAAGGTTACGAGCCGTTTCGGGCGCCATGCACTTCCCGATATGCCGAATGTGGTTTACGACAATCCGGGCATCGACGCCGAGTGCGCCGTCGGTGCGGCGGCCCAGGCCGTTTATGCCGGAAAGGTCTCGGGCGTTTACGTAGTGCCCGGCTATAACACCGTTGTGATCGTGAACCACGGCAACTATTATACCGTCTACGGCAACATAGCCTCAGTCTCGGTCAAGGTCGGCGACTCCGTGAGCCAGGGGCAGAAACTCGGCGCAGTGGCCGCTGAAGAGGGGAATTCCTCGCAAGGCTCGATTCATTTCGAGGTGTGGAAAAACCGCGACAAGCAAGATCCGATGGCCTGGATAAGATAATCTTTATGCATTGCAACGCAAACTCTTAACCTGACAAAATGCCCGATTACAGCATAGAAAGATACTCGCCCTCGTGGCAGAGGGAATGGGACGCCTTTGTGGAAGAGGCGCGCAACGCTACGTTTCTCTTCCGGCGCGGATATATGGATTATCATTCCGACCGGTTTGCCGACTGCAGCTGGATGGCTTTCAAGGGTAACCGGCTGATGGCGCTCCTTCCGGGGAATATCGACGAAGAAGGGACGCTCCATTCGCATCAGGGGCTGACCTACGGCGGCTGGCTCCTTCCGCAGGCTCATCTCGACGGAGCGGGACTTCTGGAGATATTCGCCGGTGGGGTGGAGAAATGGCAGTCGGAGGGGATAAAAGAACTCGACTACAAGCCGTTGCCGGCAATTTATGCCACGCGCCCCTCTGACGAGGATATATACGCTCTGTTCCGTCTCGGCGCGAAACTGTCGGAATGCAACCTGAGCTCCGCCGCCGCGCTTGCGGAGGGCGTGAGATTCAACACCCTGCAGCGGCGCCATCTGGGCAAAGCCGAACGGATGAATGTGAAAATAAGGGAAGTCGAGGATGAGAAGGGGATTGCAGCCTTTATGGAGATGCTTGCCTCCTGCCTGGCCGAACGCCACGGTGTCGCGCCCGTTCATACTGCGGCGGAAATGATTCTTCTGAAAAGCAGGTTTCCGAAGCAGATCCGTTTTTTTACAGCCGGCTTAGACGGCGCGGCAGATGCCGGAGTCTGCGTCTACGACTGCGGGCACACGGCCCATGCGCAGTATATCGCCACCACACCCCGGGGACGCGAACAGAATCTCCTTGCCCCGCTCTTTTATCGGCTCATGACAGAGACGTTTGCCGGAGCCGCCTATTTCGATTTCGGCATAAGCAACGAAGCGCACGGCCAATTTCTCAACGAGGGGCTGCTCCGCCAGAAATTCTCATACGGAGCCACAGGAGTGGTCTACATGCGCTATAGCCTGAAACTTTAGGCTATTTCCTTCTATAATAACTTATTATCTTTTATTTCGCCGCGCGGGCCTTTATTTGGCCATGCGCGATATCGGGTTGCGCTTGTTGCGGTTGGCCAGCAGGATGGTGAGGTTGCGGATATAGGCCACCAATCCGAACGACTGGCCGACAATCAGCACCGGGTCGAGACGGATCACACCATAGCTGCAGATCGTGAGCGACCCGACAAGGGAGAGCACCCAGAACCCGAGCGGAAGCGTCGACTCCCCCTTTTTCATCGAATAGAGCCACTGATAGATGAAGCGGAGGGTGAAGATCACCTGCCCCGCCGAACCGAACACGAGAAGCCACATCGGCACGTCGGCATTGCGGAAGAATTTGTCGATGAAATCGGCCGCGTTCCCGGCCACAAAAGTGATTGCCACCAAGGGGGTGGCCACGAGCAGGCCAAGGGTGAAATAGCGCCAGGGCACCCTGATCTTTCTCCACACCCCCTTCATCTTCAGGTTCCAGAGATAGATATAATATGAAATCATCTGGCCGAGCACTATGGCGAAATCGTCGCGGAGCCAGCCGTAAATGCAGAGCAGGTATGCTCCGGCGATGCTCAGGATCCAGAAGAGCGAGGGGGAGAGCACCTTGCGGGCGCGTTCCGACATGATCCACTGCACGAGAGTTCGCGCCGCGAAGAAAATCTGAGCCAGAAATCCGATGGCAAGTATAATCCAGGCGTTCATCAGATCTCGAGGTCGGTTTCAGCCACGCGATAGTTGAAATAGCGTTTCTTCATCCAGCGATAGGCGAAGCAGTCGACGAAAGGCGACACCAGACGGTTCCAGAGATGATATTTCGACACTCCGGCCACTCGGGGGAAATGGCGCACCGGAATCTGCTTGAACGTTCCCTCCTGCAGCATTACGAGAGCCGGGAGGAAGCGGTGCATTCCGGTGAAGAAGGGGATGCGCTTGGCGTTTTCGGTGCGGATGATCTTCAGCGGGCAGCCGGTGTCTTGTGCCGTGTCGTGGGTCATCATGCGGCGGAAACCGTTGGCGATCTTCGACTGGAGTTTCTTGAATCCGGAATCCTTGCGGTTGGCCCGGATGCCCATCACCAAGGTGAAGTCGTCGGCGTAGGGGAGGAGAAGGTTGAAATCCTCGGGTGCGGTCTGGAGATCGGCGTCGATATAACCGGTGAGCGGCGATTCGGCGTAATCTATTCCGGCTTTCATGGCAGCGCTCAGGCCGCAGTTTTTCTCAAAGGAAAGATAATAGAAATGCTCGTTGCGGGAGCAGATCTCCTTGATTCGGGCGAGGCTGGAGTCGGCCGACCCATCATTGACGAAGAGCACGCAGGCCGGACGCGCGGAGGTCGGGAGGAATTCTCCGAGGCGCTTTTCAAGAGCCTCCATGTTGTCTTCCTCGTTGTATACCGGCACCACGATTGTCAGGTCGTAGCCGGCGGTTTTATTTGGTTTCATATCTATTTCTCGGTTTTGGATCGGAGAATGGTGACGTAATAAATCATGTCCCGGCGATAGCGGCGCGTCCCTTTGGGGCGGCGGTTGTCGTCGTAACGGTCGATGACGATGGTGTCGACTCCCTCGAGCAGCCGGGCAGGAAGCGCTTTGCCGACCGGCTCATGGGTGAGGAGCACGCAGGGGAGGGCGCGGCCGAGAGTGTCGGGGTCGATGGGCCGGATCGTGCGGTCGGCGGCATAGACCATCTCTATTCGGATCGGTTCGGCGGCGATGTTGTAGAATTGCAGCCCGTCGAGCCGGCGGATGTCGCGGGTGGCCTCGATGCTGTGGCGTTCCGGATTGTTGATGATGTTCTTCAGATAGGGCATCGCCATGCATTCCGAAACGAGGAAAAGCGCCGTTGTGGCGAGGACCATTCCGGTCGGTTTCAGTTTAACGGCAGCGGCGGCGAGATAGTATGCGATCACCAGGCATAGGAGCGAGAATATCGTCCATGGGAGGATCGGCATGTAATCCTTTGCCACGAAGAAGAACCAGGCAAGCACGGGGAGGAGGGCGACGGCCACGGCGATCAGACCGCAGTTTATGCGGAAGGATAGCTTGTCGGCGCGGGCGGCGCGGGCCGGATCGCGGAAGCTCTCGCGCCACCAGGCGAGGAGGCAGCCCATCACGTAGCAGGCCGGGATGAGCAGCGGGAGGAGATAGCGCGGTTTCTTCTCCGGCATCAGCGAGAGGAGCAGGAGCGAGCAGAGCATCCATCCCATGGCGAACATCCATTTCCGGCTGCGGCGGCGCGACGGATTGGCGAGGGGCAGGAACATGGCCAGCAGCAGAAGGAGCGACCAGACACCCGTCTCGAGGAAGAATTTCCAGTAGTAATACCATGGGCGGACATTATGCTCGAGCCATGCTCCCGACTCCTTTGCCATCACGGCCTGCCAGGCGTCGGCGCAGGCGATGTGGACATAGAGATACCACCAGCCGCCGATGGCGAGCGCCACGACGACGGCCACGCCCAGCGCGCCCCATTTGCCGCGCATTTTCGGGCGGTAGAAATAGCAGTAGCTCAGCAGGAAGGGGAGGAAGAGGGCGAAGAGCGACACCGGCCCCTTGCTCATGATCGAGAGCCCGGTGAAGATAGCGAATCCCATGAAATCGCCCCACGACCGCCGCTCCTTCTGCAGGGCGCGGGCAAGGAAATATATCCCTCCCATCATGAAGGCGTGGGTGTAGATGTCCCATG
This sequence comes from uncultured bacterium, assembly GCA_905214735.1. Classification (GTDB taxonomy): domain Bacteria; phylum Bacteroidota; class Bacteroidia; order Bacteroidales; family Muribaculaceae; genus Lepagella. The sequence continues at coordinate 65,357 of CAJMNI010000007.1, forward strand.
AGGCGGTGCGCCCCATCAGGATCACGTTATAGCATGTGCAGAGCAGTAGCGTAGGCACCACCGGCTCAATCTTGAGCACCCGCGAGGCATACTTGTAGAAGAAGAATGCGAGCAGGAGGGCGGCGAGTCCGGCGCCGCCCCGCTGGAGCGCCACGTTGTCGGGCGCCGCCATCTCGGCTATGGCCGTCACCCACGTGGGGAGCGGCGGCTTTTCGAGGCGGAGCTCGCCGTTCATCGTCGGGACGATCCAGTCGCCGCCGCGGGCCATCTCGCGGGCGGTGATGATGTTGCGCGACTCCATGATGTCGGGCACGAGCACCTGATTGTTGACGAAGAAGGTGATGATGCAGACTATCGAGAGCAGCAGGATGCGTTGGGTCTTGTTCATAGATCTGATGTTATAGAATGGCTGAAACAAGCTCTTGAGATTAATCGCCGATGAGCTCGGCTCGGAGAGTGGCGGAGGAGGCCTCGGTGACTTTCACGCGGCGGAATTCTCCGGGACGTGAATCGCCGCGCGGAAAGACGGCCACCTTGTTTTGCGAGGTGCGGCCGAAAAATTCCTGCGGGTCGCGTTTGGAAGGTCCTTCCACGAGCACTTCGAATTCCTTGCCGATGTCGCGCCGGTTGCTCTCGAGCGAGAGTTCGTTCTGCAGGGCGATCATGCGGTTGAGGCGTTCGATCTTTACCTCCTCGGGGACGTTGTCGGGCATTTCGCGCGAGGCGAGTGTGCCGGGGCGTTCCGAATATTTGAACATGAAGGCGGAGTCGAACCCGGCTTCGCGCATCAGCGAGAGGGTCTGCAGGAAATCCTCCTCGGTCTCGTCGTGGAAGCCGGTGAACATGTCGGTGGAGAGTCCGGCGTCGGGGATGATGCGGCGGATAGCCGCCACCCGGTCGAGATACCATTCGCGGGTGTATTTGCGGTTCATCATGCGGAGCACCTTGTCGCTGCCGCTCTGCACCGGGAGATGGATATGCCGGGCGATGTTGCTGTGGGCGGCGATCACTTCGAGAGTCTCGTCGCTCATGTCTTTCGGATGGGAGGTGGTGAAACGGATCCTCATGTCGGGGGCTGCTTCGGCCACCATGGCGAGGAGGCGGGGGAAAGTCACCGTCTCGCCGTCGGGGCCGGCGTAGCGGTAGGAGTTGACGTTCTGGCCCAGAAGGGTGGCTTCGCGGTATCCGCGGGTGCGGAGATCGGCGAGTTCGCGCAGGATGCTCTGCGGCTCCCGCGAGCGTTCGCGTCCACGGGTATAAGGCACGATGCAATAGGAGCAGAAATTGTTGCAGCCGCGCATAATCGAGATGAAGCCTCCGACTCCGGCTCCGAGACGGCGGGGCACAATGTCACGGTAGGTCTCGGTGGTGGAGAGCTCGGTGTTGATGGCGGGCTCGCCGGCTTCGGCCGCGGCCACGAGCTGCGGAATGTCGAGGTAGGCGTCGGGACCGGCCACGAGATCCACCCCGTGATTGTCGATAAGATCCTGCTTGAGGCGCTCGGCCATGCAGCCGATCACTCCGATTATCAGTCGGCGTCCCGACTTGCGGCGCATGGCGTTCCAATAGGAGAGGCGCGAGAGGATCTTCTGCTCGGCGTTGTCGCGGATGGAGCATGTGTTGAGAAGCACTGCGGCCGCCTCCTCGTCGCGGTCGGTCGGCTCGTAGCCCGCGGTCTGCATCATGGCCGCAACCACCTCGGAATCTGCCACGTTCATCTGGCAGCCGTAGGTCTCTATTCTAACCTTTTTCGAGCCTTCGCAGCCCTTTTTTGAAACATTATCGTTGTCGGGTAAAAAAAATGTAGACATTATTTAGGTTTTATTCGCACATTTTTATTATTTTTGTGCAACGTTTCGTGATTGAGGGGCAAAAATGCCTCATCGTCAGGAATAATTCCCAAAATTACTAAAAAATCGCGAGAAAATAAATTCCGGCGGCAGTCACGAAGCGCATAAAGCGATAATCTTAAATCTAACCGAAACATAATGAGCATTCCATTCATCACGGCCGAAGAGGCTGCCGCCCAAATAAAGAACGGCGACAATGTGGGATTTTCCGGCTTCACAGCTTCGGGAACTCCGAAAGTGGTAACAGTGGCTCTCGCAGAGCGGGCCAAAAAGCTTCATGAGCAGGGGGAGGAGTTCAAGATCAACATCTTCTCCGGCGCGTCGACCAACGATCATGTCGACGGCGAGCTTGCGCGTGCCAACGCAGTCGGTATCCGCACTCCCTATCAGAGCCACAAAGACTCCCGCAACCTTGTCAACAAGGGGGGAATGAACTATTTCGACCTTCACCTCAGCCATCTTTCGCAGGATCTCCGCTACGGATTCTACGGCGACATCGACGTGGCCATCATCGAAGCCACCGAGATGAGCCCCAACGGCGAAATCATCCTTGGCGCCGGCCTTGGCATGACCCCGACCATCGCCATGATGGCCAAGAAGGTGATCATCGAATATTCCTCTTATTATCACAACAGTTTCCGTGGCTTCCACGACAACTATATTCCCCTTGATCCTCCCCACCGTCGCGAGATCCCCATCTACAAGCCGAGCGACCGCATCGGATCGTCGGTTCTGAAGATCGACCCGAAGAAGATCATCGGCGTGGTTCCCTCCAACGCTTCTGAGAGCATCAAGCCCTTCACCGCTCCCGACGAGCTTACGCAGAAGATCGGCGACAACATCTGCCATTTCCTCAGCGAGCAGCTCCGCAACGGCAAGATTCCCAAGGAATTCCTTCCGATCCAGTCGGGCGTGGGCAATGTGGCCAACGCAGTGCTCTACGGTCTGGGCGAGAATCCCGACATCCCGCAGTTCGAGATGTATACCGAGGTTATCCAGGACGCAGTGATGGATCTGATGGAGCGCGGCAAGTGCAAGTTCGCGTCGACATGCGCGCTGACCTTCAGCGACGACGCCATGCTCCGCTTCATGGACAATATCGATTTCTTCCGCGACAAAGTAGTGATGCGTCCGGGCGAGATCTCCAACCACCCCGAAATCGTGCGCCGACTCGGCCTTATCGCCATGAACACGGCTCTGGAGGCCGACATCTTCGGCAACGTCAACTCCACTCATGTGCTCGGCACTAAGATGATGAACGGCATCGGCGGCTCTGCCGACTTCAGCCGCAACTCCTATCTTTCGATTTTCTCCTGCCCGTCGATCCAGAAGGGAGGCAAGATTTCGACAATCGTGCCGATGGTGTCGCACGTAGACCATTCGGAACACAGCGTGAAGATCCTTGCCACAGAGCAGGGCGTCGCCGACCTCCGCGGCAAAGATCCGCGTCAGCGCGCCGAGACTATCATCGAGAACTGCGTTCACCCGATGTATAAGGAGCTCATGTGGGATTATCTGAAGCTCGCTTCGAAGAGCGGCGGCCACACGCCCCACGATCTCCGCGCCTCCTTCGCGCTCCACGAGGCCTTCATCGAGACGGGCGACATGCTTCAGGCAGACTTCGCCAAATACGACAAATAAACCTCTCCCCGCAAGGGAATGAAATAAATCGGTCCGGACCGCATCAGACGGTTCGGGCCGATTTATTTTGATGGTCAGTGATTTATTATGCCTGAGATTAATTTTGCCGTATTCGGCCGGCCTTCGGAGGGGTTGCCCGGAGGTCAGACTTTGGGGCGGATCTTGAAGGTCAGGGTGCCTTTGGCCGACGGGGTGTCGGGGTCGGAGCTCCAGCGGGCAGTGCGCAGTGCCGCCTGCTCGCATTTGCGGAGCGTGGCTGCGTCGGCGCCTCCGCCACGGCGGGCTTTGGCTGTGGTGACTCGGCCGGCGGCGTTGATTGTCACGTCGACCACTACGGTGACCTGATGCTTGACGCTCACCACCGGGGCGTCGCAGCCGATGAAATTGCGACCGTGGACATTTCCGGCCACTCCGACGCCGGAGCCTCCGGCTCCTCCGGAAGAGGTCGAACCGTTTTTGTTGCCGTTGCGTCCCTTGAACTTGCCGGCCAGGGCCGAGGTGGCTTTCTGACGCGCCTCGTCGGTCTGCGTGTTCTCCTGATGCTTGACGGGGCTCTCGGTTTTCTGAGTGATCGGTTTGGGCTCGGGGGGCGCCGGTTTCTTGCTCTTGCCCGGCTCCACTACGCGCGTGTTTTCCTCCTCGGCCTTTTCGGGAATGCCCTTATAGAGCGGGGCGGGTTCGTCGTCGGCCACGGCATCGGGCTCACCCTTGGTCTGGTCTTCAAGGATTTCGGGCTCGATGAAGAGCTCGTCCTCCTGCAGCGTGGCCACTTGGGCTTCGGGGGGCATGCGGAGCAGCGTGCTGTCGTAGACGAGCGACCCGAAGATGAGATATAGCGCCACGAGCAGCGCCACGAGCGCCGTGACGGCGGCCGCGATCAACCGGTCTTTATTATTGCGTTTGTCGTTGCTGTTCATCTGCAAAATCTCTGCATTATTCGCCGGGGAGGCTCTTGGCGCGGGTTGAGAGCACCATGCGCTGGTTGTTGCGGGCAGCCATGTCGAGCACACCGACCACGCGGCCGTAATCTACCGTGGAGTCGGCGTAGAGGGCTATCGCCCGCGTGGAGTCGGTCTGATGGATTGCGGCGAGTTCGGCGCGCAACTGCTCTTCGGTCACAGGCTTCGGGATCGACAGCAGATTGGTGGAATCGTTGCGGTCGGCCACGATATACATCTGATAGTCCCGGTCGATATATACTTCAGTCACAGGTTTGACGGTGGTCTGCTCGCTGCTCTCGGGGAGGTTGACGTCGATGGCCGAGGGGAAGATGATCGTCGAGGTCACCATGAAGAAGATGAGCAGCAGAAAGATCACGTCGGTCATCGACGACATGGAGAATGTGTCGAGCGACTGGAAATTTCTTTTTAATGCCATAGTTGTCTGTTTGGAAGGCGTCGTCAGGCGGCAGGTTCGTTAAGGAGATCCATGAATTCCATAGTTTTGGCCTCCATGGAGTTCATCACGCGGTTCACGCGGGCCACGAGGTAGTTGTAGGCGAAGAGGGCGATGATGCCGACGATCAGACCGGCCACAGTCGTGACAAGGGCCTGATAGATACCGCTCGAGAGCACGCTGATGTTGGCCGAGGTTCCGGCGTTGGCAAGGTTGAAGAAGGCGGTGATCATGCCGATCACGGTTCCGAGGAATCCGAGCATCGGAGCACCGGCGGCTGTGGTGGAGAGCCAGGGGAATCCCTTCCCGAGATTGGCAATTTCGATGTTGCCGGTGTTCTCGATGGCCACGAGCACGTCGTTCATCGGTCGGCCGATACGCGACAATCCTTTGGCGATCAGACGCGAATAGGGGGTGTCGGATTTCTTGCAGAGGTTTTGGGCGCTCTCGATGTCGCCTTCATGCACATATTCGCGGATGCGGTCCATGAAAGTGCGGTCTTCCTTGGCGGCGCGGTTGATCACTATGAAACGCTCGGTGAAAACGTAGATCACCAGCAGGAGCAACAGGGCGAGGGGGATCATGATATATCCGCCGTCGATTATCAGTTTCCAGAATTGCAGTTCGGTCATACTTATTTCAGTGATTAGTGATTTAGTGATTAATGTTGAATGTTGAATGTTTAGTGATTAATGTTTAATGTTGAATGTTTAATGTTTAGTTAGTCTCTAAAGCCTTGATCCCTAAACCTTAAACTTTAAACTTTAAACTTTAAACTTTAAACCTAACGCCTAACGCCTAACAAAGGCAGGCGAGGTAGCGGCGGATGGTCTCCTTGATTCCGAGATAGAGGGCGTCGGAAATCAGGGCGTGGCCAATGCTGACTTCGACGAGCCAGGGAATCATCTTATGGAAATATTCGAGATTCTCGAGGTTGAGGTCATGGCCGGCGTTGAGGCCGATGCCCGATTTGCGGGCCTCTTCGGCGGCTTTCACGAAGGGAGCGATCGCTGCTTCGCGGTCGGCGGCATAGTTGTCGGCGTAAGGTTTGGTGTAGAGCTCCACGCGGTCGGCACCCGCTTCGGCGGCGGCTCTGACCTGCACGGGGTCGGCGGCCACGAACACCGAGCTGCGGATTCCCGAGTTGCGGAGAGTGGCGAGAATCGGGCGGAGGAAATCGGCGTTGTTCACCACGTCCCAGCCGGCCGACGAAGTGAGGGCGTCGGGAGCGTCGGGCACGAGAGTTACCTGAGCCGGGGAGGCGTCGATCACGAGCTTGAGGAATTCCGGCGCGGGGTATCCCTCGATGTTGAATTCGGTGGTGACAGTGTCTTTGAGGATTTCTACGTCGCGGTGGGTGATATGGCGCTCGTCGGGACGCGGATGGACGGTTATGCCCTGTGCGCCGAAGTCTTCACAATCTTTTGCGAAGCGGATCACGTCGGGCACATTTTCCCCGCGTGCGTTGCGCAGGGTGGCTACCTTATTGATGTTGACGCTTAGTCTGGTCATAGCTTATATGATGGTATCTTTAACAAATTTTTCGCTCCAACCGTAAATGAATGGCACGAAAATTGTATATTTGCATATTAAATCAACACTTCTTGCGTTATCTATTTCTATAGCGCCCTGAAATTGTTGTAAATGTAAACGGGAGATTCTCCCTTTGAGTTTACAAGTGCAAATATAGGAAAAAATAAGCAAAGAATAAACTAACACTGGGTAAAACATGAAAGCGAGAGAGATTTTGTCACCGGCAGTAAGGCCTGAAGGGGTCGCGCCGCTCCGCACTGTGGAGGGGACGATGCCCGTTCTGGAGGTGTTGCCGCGTCTTCTCGACACGCCGGGCCGCGAGCTTGGCGTGGTTGAAGGCTCGCGGATGCTTGGGGTGATCGACCAGACGTCGATGCTCGAGGGTCTGGGCAGAATGATCGTTCCCCGCGACGACTGCTCGGTGATAGTGATAGAATGCGCGGCCGGCGATTACAGTGCCTCGCATATCGCGCGGGCTGTGGAAGACACCGACGTTCATCTCGTCGACCTCTTCTCGGCGCCTGCAGAAGAGGGGAAGGTGAGGGTCACGCTGCGGGCCCGCTGCCTTGATCCGACGGCCGCTTCGCATAGCCTGGAGCGATACGGATACAGCGTGGTCGAGACTTCGGGCGACCATTACCAGGACGGCGAGGTGGCGATGGAACGCCTTTTGGGGCTGCAGTCGTATCTCAACGTCTGATGCAGAAGGAGAATGATGAAAATAGCAATCTACGGCAATAAGCGCCAGGAGCGTTATCTCGGCGAGTTGGGAGGATTTTTCTCTATGCTTGCCCAAAACGGCATGGAGTCGATGGTGAGCCGCGAATTTGCCGGCTATCTCGAGTCGCACGGCGTTTCTCTCCCCGGAGCTGTCGTCGTCGACGATTGCCCCGACGACGCCGAGGCTGTGATCAGCATCGGCGGCGACGGCACTTTTCTGCGCGCCGCGCAGTGGCAGGGATCGCGCGAGATCCCTATCCTCGGCATCAATACCGGCCATCTCGGTTTCCTCGCCTCCTATTCGCTGGAGGAGGCTCCGATTCTGGTGCATCTTCTTGCTGAGCGCGCCTGGGAGACCGAATCGCGGATGGTGCTCAAGGTGGAGGGCGACGGGGTGCCTGACGATTTCTGGCCCTATGTGCTCAACGAACTCTCGGTGGTGAAGGGGGACACGACCCACATGGTCAACGTCCGCACTGAGGTCGACGGCTATTTTCTTGCCGACTATCAGGCCGACGGCTTGATCGTGGCGACGCCGACCGGTTCGACGGCCTACAATCTTTCGGCGGGCGGACCGATACTTCAGCCGACTCTCAAGAATATGATTCTTTCACCGATCGCGCCTCATTCGCTGACGGTGCGTCCGCTCGTGATCGGAGCCGATACGCGTGTCGACCTGCGCATCACCGGGCGCGGAGAGGAATGCCATGTAGGCGCCGACGGCCGGATTTTCGCCATCCCCTGCAATGGGTCGAGGCTCACCGTGACGCGCGCCCCCTTCTGCGTGAAGGTGCTCCGCCGTCCCGACACGGATTTCGCCACCGTGCTGCGGAAGAAGCTCCTGTGGGCAAGACGCTGAGGAATCTTCGCGACCTGCCAAAACAATCGGAAGATAAAGGATTATGATTTGATAAAGATATGAATATGAAAAAGCCCGGAGGGAATCCCTCCGGGCTTTTTCATATCTTTGCGCCGGGCTGTTTGATGCCCGGCAATTTCTGTTTTTAGTTTGCGGGGGTCTGGGCGGGAGCTGCTGCGGGAGCGGGAGCTGCTGCGGGAGCTTTGGCCGGAGCGGGTGCGTTGCTCGGAGCGGGAGCGGGAGCTGTCTGCTGGGCCGGACCCTGCTGCTGGATCGACGATACGTTGATGGGAGTCTTTACGCAGAAAGATGCGCAGATGCTGACTACCACGATGAAAGCGGCCAGCGACCAGGTGGCTTTCTCGATGAAGTCGGTGGTCTTGCGATAGCCGAGATACTGGTTATTGTTGGAGAAGTCTGAAGCAAGGCCTCCGCCTTTCGACTTCTGGATCAGCACGGCGCCGATAAGCACTATGCTTGCGATCACGATAAGGATGGAAAGAAAAATATACATATTTTTATTTGCTATGATTCAAGGGTTATGCATTGCTTTGCGCTCCTGATTGGCTATGAGTTTGCGAAGGAAACGCATTTGGTCTGCAAAGTAAATACTTTTTTTCGGATTATTCAAACTTAATTCGGTAATAATTTCCAAAGCCTTGCGATAATTGCCGTTTTTGACCATGACTCTGACCAGAGACTCTGAAAGGTTGGCGTCGTGGGGGATAGGGGCGGGTTCCGGCTCGGGTTCCGACTCGGGGGCGGCCGGGGCGTGTTTGCGTGGCGTTTTCGGGGGCACGGCGGCGAGGAACGCCGAGATGGCGTCGGAGGTTGCGTCGGCGGGCGCTTCGGCGTCTCCTTCCTCCTCATCGTCGTCGATCATGGCGGCGTAGTCGATCGCCGGGGCTGCTATGATATCTTCCTTGGCTTCATCCACCCGGGGAGTGTCGGGGGCGAATCGCTCGAGAAAGGAGTCGATGGTGTCGGCGGTGGAGAGCTCCGGAGGCTGCATGTCGGGATAGAAGGATGAGAATTCTTCGGGGTCGATGCCGAGTAGGGTGCGGAGGGCTGCCTCGTCGCCGACGCATGCGGCTATCCGCCTCAGGAGCACGGGGCGCTGGGCGGCCGATGCGTTGGCCAGGGCGGCGACTGCCGGATAGACGAAATAGGGATATTTCGCGAAGGCTTCCTGCGCCTGGTCGAAGCTGTAGTCTTGGAGTTGGTCGGATTGCATGGTGATGATGGGTTGCCTGCTCTTGGTCAGGATGTTACCAGTTGCCGAGCGTGGCGTTGAAGATAAGGTTTACGAGTTCCTGGCTGATTTCCTGGCAAAGCTGGTCTTGCACGTCGGTGAGCATCAGCGAGGCGTCAAACTGGCGGTAGGCCGAGAAGGTCTGGTCGATGTCGTTGGCCGGGTTCTTGGTGTCGGTATATTTCACATGGACGGTGATCGTGAGCCTTGTCTCGGTGGCGTAAGCGTCGGTGCCGACGGCCTGCGGGGAGAGGGAATAGCCTGTTATCTCGCCCGAGAGCTGGAGGTCGCCTTTGTTTCCGTCGAGCTCCTGGAGCCGGGTGTTGCGCGACACGTAGTTGAGCAGTTCGTTCTCAAACGTCTGCTGCAGCGGCGGATAGACGAGGGCGGCCCTGATGGGGAAGTCGCCGATGTTGATGGTCTTGTAGAGATCGTAATTGATCGATGAACCGTTGAGCGTGTAGCGGGGCACGCAGCTTCCGGCGAGCATTGCTATTGCGGCGGCTGCGAGCATGGGGACGCACAAACGGCGGAATCTTTGGAGCGCTTTCAATGTCGGGTTTATTCTCAAAGTCGGGTTTATCAATGTCTTATTCTATATTTTTAACGTTGATCAGGACTGAATATTGAATTCCCTGATTTTGCGGTAGAGAGTCCTGGTGGAGACTCCGAGCTGGGCCGCGGTGCGGGCTTTGTCGCCGCCGTTTGCCGCAAGGGCTTCGATGATGGCTGCTTTCTCGGCCTCTTCGAGCGGCGAGGCTTCTTTGCGCTCGGGGTCGCCGAGGTCGATCACGTTGGCTTCGGGATATTTTATGAGCGATGTCACGGTGGAGAGGGGCGTTTCGGGGGTGATTCCCCTGACGCTTCCTTTCGTTGTGGAGGCGATCATCTCCTTCAGCTGGTCGATTTCCGTCTTTAGGCTGAGCACGAGGTTCCAGAGCATTTTGCGCTCGGCGTCGGCGTCGGCGTCATGGCGGATGGTGGCCGGCGTGGAGAGTCCGGTGTGGTCGATTGGGAGCATCTCGAGGAGCTGGGCGCGGCTGATTTCGCTGCCGGAGTCGAAGATGGCGAGCTGTTCCACCACGTTCTTGAGCTGGCGCACGTTGCCCGGCCAGCGGTAGAGCGTCATGGCGCGCACGGCGTCGGGAGAGAAGGTGATGGGCTCGGTCATGAAGCGGCGGGAGAAGTCGGAGGCAAACATGCGGGCGAGCAGATGGATGTCGTCGCCGCGGTCGTGGAGGTTGGGCACTTCGATGCGGATCGTGGAGAGACGGTAGTAGAGGTCTTCGCGGAAACGGCCGTTTTTCACCGCTTCGAGCAGGTTGACGTTGGTGGCGGCCACGATCCGGATGTCGGTTTTCTGCACCGTGCTGCTGCCGACTTTGAGAAATTCGCCGGTCTCGAGCACGCGGAGCAGGCGGGCCTGGGTGGTGAGGGGAAGTTCGGCGACTTCATCGAGGAATATGGTGCCTCCGTCGGCCTCTTCGAAATAACCTTTGCGGGCCGAGATGGCTCCGGTGAAGGCCCCTTTTTCGTGGCCGAAGAGTTCGCTGTCGATGGTGCCTTCGGGGATGGCGCCGCAGTTCACGGCTATATATTTCTTATGTTTTCGGGCACCGAACTGGTGGATTATCTTGGGGAAGAATTCTTTGCCCGATCCGCTTTCGCCGGTGACGAGCACGGAGAGGTCGAACGGGGCCACGCGGATGGCCCGGGCGATGGCCTGCAGCAGAAGCGGCGAGTTCCCGACGATGGAAAAGCGCTGCTTCGCCTGGATCACCGCGGGGTCTTCGGCGAGCGGGAGTTTCGTATCTTTTTTTGCCATTTGACTGGGTGTTATGGGCGCGATTTGAGCGCGTATGTCTTCTGCCGCAGGAAGTTCCCGAGGTCGTCGAGGTCTTTGTGGCGGGCGATTTCTTCGGGCTCGATCACGTCGCCGAATGAGATATGGATCTCTTTCCCGGTTTTGTTGAAGAGTTCGCGGGGAAGGCGGAGGGTGCGGATGCGCCAGTCGATCATGCCGAGGATGTTGAAGAAGGTGGAGTTGTGGTTGTGGAAGTAGACGGGGATCACGGGCACTTTCAGCTGCTGGATGAGCCTGATGATCGATGGCTGCCACTTGCGGTCGGAGATATGCAGGGTGCGGTCTACTTTAGAGACGGCGCCGGCGGGGAAGAAGCCGAGGGGATGCCCCTCGCGCACGTGGGCCATCGCCGTGCGGATGCCGTGCATGGTGACCTTCTTTTTCTCCGGGTCGTCGCTATGGCTCGGGTCGACGGGAATGAAGCTCGGCCGCATCGCCGTGATATAGTTGAGGAAGAGGTTGACCATCACCTTGAAGTCGGGGCGGTGTCGGCCGATGATGTCGATCAGCAGGATGCCGTCGAGGGCTCCGAGGGGATGGTTGCTTACCACTATGAAGGGTTTCTCTTTGAACCGGTCGAGCACTTCTTCGCCGTCGATGCGTTTTTTGATCTTATAGCAGTCGTCGATCAGAAGGTTGGCGAAGGGGACTCCGGTGGTGTAGCAATACGTGCTGTGGACCTTATTGCACTTGTCGAGTATGAGCCAGTGCATGATTTTTTCGACGAGCTTCGGATGGCCGTCGAAAATCGGGGCCATCTTCCGTATGTCGTCATAATTGAGGAGATCCGGACGCACGCCTTCGGGAAGTGACATAATCGTTATAAAGGTTAAGTTTGGGCGTAATTAAGTTTGGGTCCCGCTGCGGAAATGCTTAAAAGCAGGACTCCCGGCGGGTATCATAGAAACAACAGAAAGACGGGCGCGAAAGATCGGCGCCAATCAAACTGCAAATATAGCAAAAAAATCCCACACAGCGAAATCTCCGCCCCCCGCGTCCCCCCCCGCCGCGTCCCCGCAGTAACCCGCCGGGGTCGGCCGCGCTCTGGAGGCTCTGTCGACTCGACCACCTCTCTGGTCGGTAGATGTAGGATTCGACTGCATGGACGGACCTCATACTGAAAGCCACGACCCGAGTGGGAACTCTTCTTCGCCGGCCATACCTCTCCCTCCATCTCGCTTTGCGCCGGACTGATGAAGGCGCGCGACATGCGGGGCGAGAAGCATAATGTGGTGGCTTTCATCGGCGACGGCAGCCTGAGTGGCGGCGTGGCGTTCGAAGGCCTCGACGCCGCCGGCGCCCTCGGCACAAACCTCATCGTCGTGGTCAACGACAACCAGATGGCCATAGCCGAAGACCACGGCTCGCTCTACCGCAATCTCCGTGAACTGCGCGAAACCAACGGCACCGCTTCCGACAACTACTTCAAGTCGCTCGGCTTCGACTATCGCTATGTGGCCGAAGGAAACGATCCCCGAGCTCTCGAAGAGGCGTTTCGCGAGGTGAAAGACTGGCCGCGCCCGATCGTGGTGCATATCAACACCCAGAAAGGGGAGGGTTATGCCCCGGCTGAAAAAGAACGCGAGAAATTCCACTGGATGGTGCCGTTCAACATCGAGAACGCCGCCCCGAAGCAAAACAATGAAGCCGACGGCTATTCCGACGAGACTTTCCGCATCCTGTCGGAAATGATGCTGAAAGACCCGACGCTGACGGCGGTCAACGCCGCCACGCCGGCAGTGCTCGGTTTGCGTTCGGCCAGGATTCTTGTCCCGGATTCGTGGCCCGGAGGTCAGACGGTCGGGAAACGTATGTCGAACGGTGTGCTGAAGAAGTTGCGGTCGGCCTGGAGAGTGGCTGCAAGTCCGGGATGCGCACCGGTGATCGCCTCGATGCGGCGAGGCGTGTAAAACTGGCGGATGTTGGAAACATCGGCCTCCGCCCCCTGCATTATGAAATCCTCGAAACAGCGCATCAGGTCGGCCAGAGAGGTCAGCGAGTTTTGCGTCTGCTGGTTATAGAGCGTGCCGCTCATCGAAGTGTTGTCGAGCTTCCCCTGCAGGGCGCCGTTGACTCCCGATATATCCTCCATCATCTTCATCTGGATTTCGAGGAGCTCGGTGATGCCGATGTTGGTGGCGTTGGAACTGACCTGCTGAGGCTGAGGCACTCCCGCTCTCGGTCTGTAGACTATCACCCCGTTGAACCGGCTCCATTCCTCGGCGATGTCGTTGATGTCGCATCCCTCCGGAAGCGCCCCCTCCGGGAAGAGAAGCACACCCTTGGCCGATGAACGGAGAATCCAGTCGTACATTGTAATCAGGCGGTTGGTAAACTTCTGCTGGTCGATTATGTCGCCCACGAAACTGTGGATTTCCGAGTCGATGAAAGGGTAGGCCTTCACCACGTATGGATGTCGGCCGTGGGCGTAGGGCGACGTTCCGGAGGCGAGCACATGTCCAGTGGGGGCGATGAAATGATAGCGCCAGCGGTCGGCCTGCGTCCAGCGAGCCTCTATAAGGAGGGCGTTCTCTCCGATTTCGGCCAACCGGGAGGCGTTGACCGCCTCGACTTTCCGCTCGTAATCCTCTTCGGCCACCTCAAACCTCACGCCCCGCAACCGATCGTGGCAAATCCAGAGAGGCTGCGGCTCGCGGGTCCAGACCTCCGTGAGCTCAAACCTCAGGTCGGCCGGCGGATTGCGGAAATCCACGCCGAAAATCCGGCCGAGGCTCCGGCAGTCGGCCGGCGAAGTGGCAAACGAGGCGCAGATGCGGCCGAACGTCATGTTGTGGATCTCTCCGATCACGGAGATATCCCACCCTCGGATGTCGCGGGCCTCAGGATCCCAGAAAAACTTGTCGCCCGGCACAGCGTCGGTCCAGCAGTCGGCTATCCCGTCGCGCCGCCCGAACCATTTCTTGTGCACTGCAAGGCCGGAGATCAGAAATTCCTCCATAGTGCGGGAATAGACCTCCTCCATCCGGTTGATCTCCATGTTATATTGCAGCAGCTTGGCGATTGTGGCCGCTTCTGCCGCCTCCGACGGGTCGCGGGCCACGGGCGCGGGAGCCTTCCAGCGGTTGCGGAACACTCCAAGGACATTCCTCACCAGCCTGCGGATCAGATTGTTGGTCAGCGGCATATTCCCCTGGCTGAGCATCATCTCCTCCTCTTTCACGCTGTTGCCGAAGGCGTCCTGGAGGCGGTCGCTCCATTGGTCGCCATAGGTGAAGCGCTTGCAGCGTTCGCGTCGGCTGCGGAACTCCGCGCCGCGGCGCCAGCATTCCCGGGCCCGCTCCAGAATGGCAAGCCCTTCCGCTGTAACGATATAAGTATCTGTGTCTGACATGACGGTGTTTTTTTGCCGCAAAATAAGCAGACGCCGTCCGCCCCCTCTCCTTATCCCTTTATTGTCTGATAGGCGCGGGTCAGATAATTTTATATCTGGTCAGTGACGCGCAGCCGGAACTGACCTCGTCAATCAGCTGTCGGCAGCGGCGTTCCGACAATTTTATCTTTGTCCCGACGGCAATAAAGTCGGAAAGAGCGGGTCTGCCAGTGCCGTTGACTGAAGTGGCATGTTCGCCGTTGTAGCCTTCGGTGCAGAGGGTCAGGTCGTAGGCCGGTGCGAGGCGCCATCCCCATTCTCCCGTGTCGGCGTCGCTGACCACATAGAAGCTGAAGTTCTTGCAATGGTCGTCTTTGTTGTCGGTGAGGTAGTTGAACAGCATGCGCCGGTAAATCTGCTCCACGTCTTCCGTGTTTTGGGTAATGTAGCCTGTCAGGGTCAGAAGGTTCGAATAGTCGAGGAAGGGCTGATGCAGCGAGAGTCCCAGTAATCCTCCGGCCGTGGCGGTGTGCAGCCGGTTTCCGTCAGCGTCGATATCAAATCTGCGAGATGCGAAATATTTGCCGTTGACGAGGCGGAAATCGGGCACGGTTATTCCGCATTTTCGCGCAGCTTCGTTATATTGATGTTCCTGCATTCCGATATCGGAAGGATCGTATGTGTGTCGGAATTTGACAATCCAGTGTCCTTCCGCATCAGAGAAGACTGCCTTCGGACGCGCGCCTCCGCTGTTGCCGCTATTGTAGAGCAGCAGCCCGGCATCGTTGTCCTGTTGCTCCCTGAGCACTTCAAGGGCAATCGCCTGCAGTTTGTCAAAATCTTCGATCTGCTCTTCGCGTTCCAAAATTATCGCCGGTGAAAATGTCAGTGCGCCCATGCCGTTGTCGCCAACAATCGCAAGACGGTCTAACGAGGTCAGTCCGGAGTCATCGATCCCTTTACGCAGCAACGCTTTGTGGAGCAGATAACGGCCATAACCGTCGGGCAGGCTATCCTCGAATATCCCGAAATTGCCATGGAACGGTTGCGGCTTTGCGATGAATATGCCCGGCTTCAGCGGCAACTCGATCGGAGAAATGCTGAAACCCTCGACAATCCATGATTTGTCATATTCAAAAACGTTCAGTCGGTTGTCGGTCGTTAAAGAGAGCTTGCCGACCGGTCGGCCACGAAACAGAACTTGTAGCTTTTCAGTCTTTTCCATATCATTTCCTCGTTGCGATTCATACTTTTTTCTTGGTGGGATAGGCGCGACGGTCGTTGCGCTTTCGCCTGATCCGGTCGAGTTCTTCCATTGTGCCGAACTTGGGTTCGCCGAAGAGATTCCTTACTTCCGAAGTGTAACCCAAAGCCATCGCCAGTTTGATCAGCGACTCAAAGGAAATCAACCCCTTCTGCTCGAACCGGGCCACCGACGAGAGCGGCACTCCCGACAGCTCCGCAATCCGCTGCCGGGTGATGTTTTTCTCCACGCGCCGCTTCCGGAACGCTTCCGAAACCTGCTGCGCTATATCCTCCGCATTGTCAAGTGTGAAGTTGTCTAAAACTGACAATAAATTGTTAGTATCCGCGTCAAACATCATAATACTATCAATATTTTAGCACAAATATAATCAATTATTTCGACCTGCGCAAATTCAGCACTGAGCGGTGAGTGTATTAATCATTTTTAACAGAGAATAATAAAAATATGTCATAATCTCGGGGTTTGATATCATTTTGGTGTTTTGACTTCATATTTTTAGAAAATTTAGTTAACTTTACAAGTTGAATACCGCAATTCCGTTGCCCGGGGCAACGTTGAAATGAAAAACTCAGATAATGTATAAACTCATAACGACAGCGCTCGCGCTCGCCCTCATTCCGACCGTCAGCGCAACGCGCTCCGACACCCTTCTCAAATCCTGGAACTTCAGCAAAGACTCCATATCGTGGAATCGCGTCAGCATCCCTCACGACTGGGCCATCTACGGCCCCTTCGACCGCAGCAACGACCTTCAGAAAGTTGCAGTGGAGCAGAACGGCGAGACTGAAGAGACCTGGAAAACAGGCCGCACCGGTGGCCTTCCCTACGTAGGAAAAGGTTATTACCGCACCACCTTCCAGCTTCCCGACACCGCAGGGCGCTCGCAGACGCTCCTTTTTGACGGCGCCATGAGCAACGCCCGCGTGAAAGTCAACGGAAAAGAGGTGGCTTTCTGGCCATATGGCTACAACAGCTTCGAGGCCGACCTCAGCGGAGCCGCACGTCCCGGCGAGAACATCGTCGAAGTGTCGCTCGAAAACAAACCCCAGTCTTCCCGCTGGTATCCCGGCGCCGGGCTATACCGCAACGTGCATCTCATCGACCGCGACAGGATCCATATCCCGGTGTGGGGAACTTATCTCGTCACTCCCCACGTGGCCAAGGATTACGCCACAGTAAAACTCTCCACGCAGGTGGCCGGTGTCAGCAAAGGTAAAGAGGTGACCCTCACCACCGACATCTACAATCCCGCCGGAGAGAAAGTCGCCTCAGACACCCATCTTTACAAATTCTATCCCGGCGTCGACATGAAGCAGAACTTCCGCGTCGACCGGCCGCAGCTCTGGAGTCCCGACACTCCCGAACTTTACCGCGCCGTCACTTCGGTGATCGTCGACGGCAAGACCTGCGACCAATACACCACCCGCTTCGGAATCCGCTCCGTCGAGACCATCGAGGGAGAGGGGTTCTTCCTCAACGGAGAGAAGATCAAATTCCGCGGCGTCTGCAACCATCATGACCTCGGCCCGCTCGGTGCGGCGGTCAATAAGGAAGCCATCCGCCATCAGCTCGCGATGATGAAGGAGATGGGCGCTAACGCCGTGCGCACCGCCCACAACATGCCCGCTCCCGAGCTCGTGGAGCTCTGCGACGAACTCGGCCTCATGCTCATGATCGAGCCCTTCGACGATTGGGGCTTCCGTCCCAAGAGCCTCAACGGCTACGGTTCGATCTTCAACGAATGGGCCGAAAAGGATATGGTCAACATGATCCGTCATTACCGCAACAACCCCTCGGTGGTGATGTGGTCGATCGGCAACGAAGTGCCCTCGCAATGGGGCGAGGACGGCCTCGGAGAATTGAAATTCCTGCAGGACATCGCTCACCGCGAGGATCCAACCCGCCCTGTGACCTGCGGAATGGACCAGTTTGACGCCGTGGTCAACAACGGATTCGCCGCCGCCCTCGACATCCCCGGATTCAACTACAAGCCCGGCCGTTACAACGAGGCCATCGGCAAGTTGCCGCAGAACTTCCTACTCGGTTCCGAGACGGCATCCACCGTTTCCAGCCGCGGGCAATATTTCTTCCCCGTGGAGATCGGGGCGATGAAGATGCATCCCGGCAACCAGAGCTCGAGCTACGACACCGAATACTGCTCCTGGAGCAACCTCCCCGACATCGACTTCGCAGCCGACGACGACATGCCCTGGAACATGGGGCAGTTCGTCTGGACCGGCTTCGACTACCTCGGCGAGCCCACCCCCTTCGACACCGACGCCTGGCCCTCCCACTCCAGCGTGTTCGGAATCGTCGACCTCGCCTCGCTCCCCAAAGACCGCTACTATCTCTATCGTTCCAAATGGAACGACCGCGACCATACGCTCCATATCCTTCCCCACTGGAACTGGGAGGGACGCGAAGGGGAAGTGACCCCGGTGTTTGTCTACACCGATTCTCCCCGCGCCGAGCTCTTCATCAACGGCAAGAGCCAGGGAATGCGCGAGAAAAACGACTCCTCGGTGATGAACCGCTACCGCCTGATGTGGATGGACACCCGCTACGAGCCGGGAGAGGTGCGCGTGGTGGCCTATAACGCCGACGGCAGCGTGGCCGGCGAGAAAACGATCCGCACGGCCGGGAAGCCCGACCACCTCGTGCTCACCCCCAACAAGCGCCCGATGACCGCCGACGGCGAAGATCTTGTCTATATCACGGTGCAGGTTGCCGACAAGGATGGCAATATCGTGCCCACCGACTCCCGCGAGGTGAAGTTCTCCGTGAAGGGAGCCGGCAAGTTCCGCGCCGCCGCCAACGGCGATCCGACGTCGCTGCGCCTCTTCCACCTCCCGGAGATGGATCTCTTCAGCGGAGCAGCTACGGCGATCGTCCAGGCCGGCGACAAACCGGGCAAGATCACGTTCCGTGCCTCGGCCAAGGGTGTCAAGCCCGCCACGCTCGAACTCGACGTGAAATAATCGAACGTAAAAGCTTACGTATTCTCAACCTAACGCTACAACATAACTAAAGACATGAAAGACGAAATGAGAAAAAAGATTGAAAAGGTCTTCAATGAAAAATTCGGAGGCGAAGGCATGCTTTACGCGTCCGCCGGCCGCATCAACCTTATCGGCGAACACACCGACTACAACGGCGGCTTCGTGTTCCCCGGCGCCATCGACAAGGTGATCATGGCCGACATCCGCCCCAACGGCACCGACAAGGTGCGCGTCTTCTCCATCGACATCGACGACTACGCCGAGTTCGGACTCCGCGAGGAGGATGCCCCGAGCCAGGGCTGGGCAAGATATGTGTTCGGAATCTGCCGCGAGATTATCAAGCGCGGCGGCAAGGTGGAGGGCTTCGACGCCGTCTTCGCAGGCAACGTCCCCCTCGGCGCAGGCCTCAGCTCGAGCGCCGCGCTCGAAAGCTGCTTCGCTTTCGCGCTCAACGACCTCTTTAACGAAAACACGATCGACAAATTCGAACTGGCTAAGATCGGCCAGTCGACCGAGCATAACTATTGCGGAGTGAACTGCGGCATCATGGACCAGTTCGCAAGCGTGTTCGGACGCGAGGGCAACCTGATGCGCCTCGACTGCCGCTCTATGGAATATGAATACTTCCCCTTCCATCCCGAGGATTATCTGCTCGTGCTGGTCGACTCGCGCGTGAAACATGAGCTTAAGGATTCCCCCTACAACAAGCGCCGCGAATCGTGCGAGCGCGTGGCCAAACGTCTCGGCCTCGAGACTCTCCGCGACGCCACTATGCAGATGCTCAAGGAAATCCGCACCGACATCACGGCCGAAGATTATTTCCGCGCCAAATTCGTGATCGAGGAGAAAGAGCGCGTGCTTGCTGTCTGCGACGCCCTCAACGCCGGCGACTACGAGACGGTCGGCAAGAAGATGTATGAAACCCACCGCGGCCTTTCCGACGATTACGAGGTGAGCTGCGAGGAACTCGATTTCCTCAACGACGTGGCCCGCGACTGCGGCGTCACCGGCTCGCGTATCATGGGCGGCGGCTTCGGCGGCTGCACTATCAACCTCGTGAAGAAGGATCTCCACGACGCCTTCGTCGATAAGGCAGTGAAGGAGTTTGAGGCAAAATATGGCCACAAACCGATGATCTACGACGTGATCATCAGCGACGGCGCAAGAAAAGTCTGCTAAAAAACGGCGCGATGAAGATAACGAAAAGAGTAGAGGAGACACCGATAGGGGAGGTGGAGATCTTCCGCATGGAGAATCCCTCCGGCTCATGGGCCGAGGTGTCGTCGCTCGGCGCCGGAATCACCGGTGTCGGAGTGCCCGACCGCGAGGGACGCATCGAGAATGTGGCTCTCTCCTACGGCAGCGCAGCCGACTATGTGGCCGACGGCCCCTGCCTCGGCAAATGCCCCGGCCGCTATGCCAACCGCATCGCGGGGGGCCATCTTGAAGTCGACGGCCGCACATATCAGCTCGCGATAAACAATGGCCCCAACCATCTCCACGGCGGTCCCGACGGCTTCCAGAACAGAATCTGGGACGTCGAGGAACTCCCCGACGGCGTGAAGTTTACCCGCCGTTCCCCCGACGGCGAGGAGAACTATCCGGGCAATCTCACCATCAGCGTCACCTACAGATGGAGCGACGACGACACCCTCTCAATCCGCTTCGAGGCCGAAAGCGACGCCGACACGGTGATCAACATGACCAACCATGCCTACTGGAACCTCGGCGGCGCCGAGAGCGGCACAGCCCTCGGTCACGAGCTGAGAATGCATGCCTCCCGCTGGCTTCCCACCGACGACACGCTCATCCCTCTGGGCACTCTCGACCCTGTGGCCGGGACGCCGATGGATTTCACTGAGTGGAAGCAACTCGGCCGCGACATCAAAGAGGATTTCCCCGCCCTGAAATATGGCAAAGGTTACGACAACTGCTGGGCTATCGACGCCTGGGAACCGGGCCGCTTCGACGCTGAAGCCCTTCAGCTGCGCCTTTCCGCCAACGGCCGTATGCTCACAGTCGGCAGCGACCAGCCCGGAGTGCAGGTCTACACCGGCAACTGGCTCGCCGGTTCGCCGCGCGGCAAAGAGGGCCGCGAATTTCAAGACTACGACGGCGTGGCCATCGAGATGCAGGGTTTCCCCGACGCCCCCAACAAACCGCAATTCCCCTCCCAGTTACTGAAAAAAGGAGAGAAATACGTGAGAAATATTGCCTATCATTTCTCGGTTTTTTAAGAAAAAATCTTTAAATTGCGCAATATTTTCTGAAAATCAGAGAGTTGACATTTGTAAACAATTCCGGTCCCCATTTGCGGGATCGGAATTTTTTTCTCCTTTTAGTCGAATTTGGGGCGAAATTTGTTAAATAATTTGGAGGATATAGGATTTGTGCGTAATTTTGCGACCAAAAGCTAAGAAAACGCAATTAACAAAAATAGTTTTTTTAACCCCGGATTCGACAAAAGGGAGAAAACACACAAAGTTGTATTCGCAATACTCGAAAACACACTCGCTACTCTCAAAAAGTGGCAAATACTTGCACTGACACTTGAGTTGAACCCCGAGTCGGATCCCCAAAAGTAAAAATGATTATGAAGAAAATTTTTACCATCGCTCTCATGGCTGTAGCAGCCATCGCAGCAAAAGCAGACGGCCTCTATGTAGGGATATTCAGTTAATGGCGGTGCCGGAGGTCAGCTAAAGTCGCTCAGGC
>CAJMNI010000008.1 GCA_905214735.1 uncultured bacterium
TAAAAATCTACCAATCTGACAAATAATCAGTTAGCTATTTTCTGAATGTTCCTATGTAGGCGGTAACGTTGGTTTCATGCATCAGGATCAGCAGACTGAATACGGAAAAGTAAGCACCAACGAGTTCTCTATCATCCCGGAGATCGGCTACAACTTAAACAAGAGCTGGGCTATCGGTACAACGATCGGCTATGACTACACACACTGGAACGGCACTGACACCGACCTCCACATGTTCGAGTTCAATCCCTACGCACGCTGGTCGTACTTCCGCACATCCAACAACCTCGTTCAGCTCTTCATCGACGGTGGCGCAGGTATCGGTTGCGGCACATACGAGTACAAAGACGACGACAGCCACACCGCAGTGACATGGAACGTTGGTCTCCGCCCCGGTATCGCCATCAACTTCACCGACAAGTTCAGCTTCGTTACGCACATCGGTTTCTTAGGTTATCAGGGCGCCAACAACGCTGCTTACGATGCAGGCATGCCCCGCAAAGGCGGTTTCTCCTTCTCGGGCAACGACCTGACCTTCGGTTTCTACTACAACTTCTAAACCGAAGCCATAAACGCAAAGACACAACAAAAGGCATCCTCTCCGGAGGGTGCCTTTTTCGTTGTGTCTTTTATAATAAGAAATATTTCGCTGTCTCAGTTTCCGTTATATTTCGGGCGTTTTGTCACGGTAGAGGGGATGGTGGCGCAGGAGTTCGCCGCGCAGGCGCGTGCGGTCGAGGTGGAGATATATTTCGGTGGTGGCGATCGATTCGTGGCCGAGCATTTCCTGAATGGCCCTCAGGTTGGCGCCCCCTTCCAGCAGATGGGTGGCGAAAGAATGGCGCAGCGTGTGGGGCGACACTTTCTTGGTTATTCCGGCCATGGCGGCGGCATCGCGCACTATATAGAAGACCATCACCCGAGTCAGTCCGGCTCCGCGCCGGTTGAGAAAGAGCAGGTCGCTGCAGCCCGGCTTGACAGGCCCGGCGTTGCGTATCGGCAGATACTCCTCGATAAGCGAGAGGGCCACGGGGGAAACCGGCACGAGCCGCTGTTTGCTCCCTTTCCCCTCTACGATCACATATCCCTCCTCAAAATCTATGCGCGACAGCCGGAGGTCGACCACCTCCGACACCCGCAGGCCGCTCCCGTAAAGAATCTCGATTATGGCATGGTTGCGCGGTGTCTCCTCTTTCTCCGGCGGCAGCGCGGCGATCATGGCGTTGATCTCTTCCACACTAAGCACGTCGGGGAGCGACCGCCCCAACTGAGGCGACTCTATCAGCATGGTGGGATCGTCGGGGCGATAACCCTCCATGCGCATAAATTTGAAAAAAGACCTAACTCCCGCCACAGCCCTCGCTTGCGAACGAGGGGCAATCCCCATGTCATGAAGCACGCAGAGAAAGCGCGACACATCCTCCCCGGTCATATCGGCGGCCGAGAGTCCTTCGGCCTCTATGAATTCCATGAGATGGGCCACGTCAGTGCCGTAGCCGGCGGCTGTATGCTGCGACAGTCCTCGTTCGAGCAGAAGCCAGCGGCTGAAATCTGCCGCGATCTGCCGCAGGTCTTTCAGCGGTCGGCAATCCATAGTGTGCAGTTGTTCCCGAAGTTGATGTTGCAATCAGATGTTGCAATCGGATATCAGATATTGATGGTGTAGCTGATCTTGTGCATCCCTTCGCGCGCGATCAGAAGCACGTTGCGGGTGCCCCGGAGCATAAGCCCCTCCTTCATGCCGTCGAAGAGCTGGCCGGCCCATCCTTCCGGGGCGTCGCGCAGAGCGACGATGTGTCCGGGCCGCTCGAGATGCCTCTTCAGGGTGGCGAGCGGGATATAGTCGCCGGTGGTGCATATCATCCTGCATTCGGCCGCCCGGTTGGAGTGTCGCTCCACTTTCATGCGGGAGTCGGCGGCCTCGAGGGCGGCGTGAAAGGCGGCATGGCTGTGGCTCGGCAGAAACACTGTGCGCGGTTGCAGAAACGCCGCGAGACGCAGCAGCATCCTCGCGTTGCGCCTCACTCTGGGCAACACCGCGTTGCCCAGAGCGGCGTCGATGTCGTAATAGCCATACCAGGAATAGCGGCCCGGCGACACGGCGCGTTCCACAAGCTCGTAGGCATACGGGGAATGCACCCCGTAGCCGTAGCTGTGTCTCAACCGTTTATACCATGCCGCCAGTCCCATGTCTGTTTCCTGTTATTCCTGATTATTATTCGACTCTCTTTTTCTCTGCCTTTTCTCTCTCCTTTTCCTCCTTCTCCTCTCTTTTCTTGCGGCGCGAGGGGAAGAGGTCGGGGCAGAAGATGCGCACGATCCAGATGGCGGCCGCCGCCGAAGCGATTATATAGATAAGGATCACCGAGGCCACGGAGATATTGTTGGTGACGCGCAGCGACTTGGGATCGAAGGTGAACGTGATGTCATGCTGTCCTGGTTCGAGCCTGAGGGCGCGGAGCACATAATTCACCCTTCCGATCTGAGCCGGCTTGCCGTCGACGGTAGCCTCCCATCCCCAGGGGAAATATATCTCGCTGAAGACCGCTATGCCGCCGCGGGCCGTGCGGGCCTTGTAGGTGAGCCGGTTGGGGCGGTAGCTCGTCTCGTAGATAGTGTCGCCTGCCGCCTTGGGCTGAGCTTTGCCGAGCACCTTCTCGAAGCTCTTGTCGGCCACGGCCTTGGTGGCGACGGGGAGCGAATCGAGCGCGGCCATCTCCTGGTCGGCGTTGGCCACATAGTCGATCGCGGATACGAACCAGGCGTTGCCCAGCGCGCCTGGATTCTGCTGCACGGGCGCCTCCGGCTTGCCGGTCAGGATATATTTGGTGTTGAGCATGTCGAGCACGTTCTGGTTTCCTTTGCCGATCTGATGCTCGAGCAGGTCGTTATAGCGTGTGAGCTTCGCGGCGTGGTATCCGCCGACTGTCTTGTGGAAATAGGAGGAGCGCGCCGAACCCATGCCGGGGATGTCGAGCACGCGGTAGTTGGTGGTATCCTGAAGGATCGCGCGGTCGGCGTCGGTCATCTCGAACATCGTCTCGTTGTCGGTCGGCGTGTTGAAGTTGTCGGAGTTGACATAGCGCTTGTTGACCGAGAAGAGGTCGATGAGCACGAGGGCCGAGAGGGCGCAGACGAACAGGGTGTTGTTCTTGAGTTTTCCTTTGAGATAGAGGAACACAAGGCCGCAGCCGATGAGGATATAGATCATCGAACGGAGTGAGTCGGCGCTCACGAGGGCGAGACGGGTGTCGCGGATGGCGCCGATCACGCCGTAATACTGCGGGTCGGAAAAGGCTCCGGCCTGCTGGAGCGCTTCGAGTTCATCCACGCGGAAGGGCTGTCCGAACACCGACGGAGCCACCCAGCCGACGAAGCATACGAGCGCCCCGAGGCCGAAGACGGTGATCACCGTCCAGCGGTTTTTGATGAATTCCTCCCGGTTGTCGCACATCTGCTTGACGCACATCGCCGCAAGCAGAGGCAGCGTGAATTCCACAATCACCAGTATGCTCGATACGGCGCGGAACTTGCTGTAGCCCGGAATGTAGTCGATGAAGAAGTCGGTGAAGGGCTGGAAGTTATGTCCCCACGAGAGGAGGATTGCGAGCAGGGAGACTGCGAAGAGCGCCCATTTCATCGGACCTTTCACCATGAAGAGCGCCAGAATCGCCAGCATCAGCACGAAAGCCCCGACATAGACCGGGCCGTTGGTCATCGGCTGGTTGCCGAAATATTGCGGGAACTGATAGACGAACTGCATCTCTTCGGGAGAGAGGTTCACCTGCTCTCCGGCGGGAGTGTCGAGCACCGAAGCGAAGGCGAGCTGCCCTTCGGCGGGAGCGACTGTGGCGCCCCCTTTCACGTTGGGCACCAAGAGGGTAAACGTCTCGTCGACGCCGTAGCTCCATGAGGTGATGGCGTCGCGGTCCATGCCGCCGGTCTGGCGTGTGCCGGGAGCCGGGGAGAGGTCGGTGGCGCGGCCGCGCACAGTCTCCTTGGCATATTCGTAAGAATTGTAGAGGCTTGCCGAGTTGGCGGCCACGGCGAGCAGTCCGGCGCCGATCACGCAGGCTGTCGAGATGCACCATTTCCCGGCTTCATGGTTGCGTATGGCCTTGACGAGCCAGGCGATCATCATCGCCGCGATCACGAAGAGGAAATAATACGACATCTGCGGGTGGTTGCTCTGCAGCTGCAGGGCGCCGAAGAGGGCGGCAAGGGCCGAGCCGGCGAGATATTTCCTCCTGTAGCAGAGGGCGATGCCGCCGATTGTCGGCGGGATATAGGCCAGCGTCACGAACTTCCAGATGTGCCCCGCGCCGATCAGGATAATGAAATATGAGGAGAATCCCCATGCCACGGCGGCGAACAGCGATTCCTGCCATTTCATCTTGATGCACAGGCACATAATAAACATGCCGGCCATCATGGCAAAGAGCAGCCCGGCGGGATTGGGAAGCCATAGCATGGTTGCTCCCTGCAGCCACGACAGCAGCGAGTTGGCCGGATAGGAGGGGGCTATCTGGAAATTCGGCATTCCGCCGAAGAGGGAGTCGGTCCAGCGGGTGGTTTCTCCGGTGGCCTCATGGAAGGCTATTCCCTCCTGGCCGTTGGCTATTCCCTGCATGGTGTCGTGCTGCTGAAGCACGCGCCCCTCCATGTCGTCGGGAAAGAAAAAAAGAAAAGCCACGAGGGCAAGAAACGCCGTGGCTATTATCACATATAAATATTTCTTATCCTTATTCATAAAATTATGAGCGGGTTGTTGTCTCTTGTCATTCCTCCGTTTCTTCCTTCTTCACCTTCTCTTTCCCTTTTTCGGTGGTGTCGAGGGTGATGGGGCGGTAGATGGTCTGTTCGAGGGAGATGAGCGTCTCGGTGTCCATCACGCCGGGAATATGCTGGATCTTGTCGTTGAGCAGCTGCATGAGATGCTGGTTGTCGTAGGCGTAGGCCTTGATGAGCATTCCGTAAGGGCCGGTGGTGAAATGGCATTCCACCACTTCGGGAATCTTTTCGAGCTCTTTGGCGGCTTCGCGGTAGAGCGAGCCTTTTTCGAGACGCACTCCGACGTAGGTGCATGTGTTGTAGCCGAGACGGTGCTGGTCGACGTTATAGCCCGAGCCGGTGATGACGCCCATGTCGATGAGGCGCTGGATGCGCTGATGGATTGCCGCGCGCGACACTCCGCATCTTACTGCAATATCTTTCGAAGCCATGCGGGCATTCCCCATGACGATGTTCAGGATTTTCCTATCGAGATTGTCTAATTTGTCCATTGTTGAAGTTTCCCTTACCGAGTTTAAATTTAGTCAGTAGTATTGATTTTTGTTAACGTTTGATCCAAATTCTGGATTATCAGCACAAAATTAAAGAAAAATGATGAAATGTGCAACGGATTGAGATAAAAATGCCAAAAATCTGCCCTAAAACAGAAAATAGGATGACAAAATGCCAATAAAATTGGTTGAATTGGCTGAATTGCGGCCTTATTTTATGCGGCTTTTGGCGAATCGGGCGGTGATGAGCGCTGTGGCGGCGCCGATGACAGCCACCGGGAGGAGCGTGAGCGCCACGTCGGAGAAGTGGACTTCCACCGGATATGCCCGCAGATATGTGGCGCCGGGAGCGCCGGGGAGGGTGATGAATCCGAAATGCTGCTGCAGCAGACAGAGCGCCAGGCCGAGCAATATCCCCGACAATCCTCCGATCAGGGAGACGTAGATGCTCTCCCAGGCGAAAATCGAGCCGATGCGCCCCGCCGGCATCCCCATGGCTGTGAGCGTCGACATGCTGTTCTGCTTCTCGAGCACGAGCATCGAGAGAGTGGAGATGATGTTGAAGCTCGCAATCATCAGAATGAAGAAGAGGAGCAGAAACGACACCCACTTTTCAATCGAGATCATGCGGAAATTCATCTCCTGCTGGCGGAGCCGGTCTTTCACCACATAGTCCGGTCCGAGAGCCGAGGCTATGGCGGCGGTCAAGGAGGCGTCGTCGGTGCCCGGTGTCCCCTTCACTTCGATGGCGGAGGCTTCGGAGGAATATTGCAGCAGGTCGCGGGCCGTGGCGAGATCGACGATTATCCCGTTCTGGTCATATTCCGACTGCTCCGACCGGTAGACACCGGTCACATAGACCGAGTCGGTAAGGAATGAGCTTGCCGGATTGGCGGGGTTGATGCGTCCTTCACGCCTCGGGGCGAAGAGGAGGATCGTCGATTGGGGAAGGGCTTCGAGTTGCGAGGCGGTTCCGATGGAAATTATCCCCTGAGGCGTTGTCCCGTCCCCTTCCCCGGTGCTGAAATAGCTTCCCTCGTCCGGCTTGATGAGCGATTCGACGGCGGTGACGCGGCGGTATGCCTCGCGGTCAACTCCCTTTAGCGTCACCGGCATCTCGCGCGAGTCGCAGATGGCGAGCGCATTGTCGGTGAGCGTCGGCGTGGCGGTCTCCACTCCCTTTATCTTCGCCACTTTCGCGGCGAGCTGTTCGGCCTCCGCGAAGACTTTCCCTTTGGCCGGAGTTACTATCACGTCGGGCGAAAGGGTGTCGAGCCTTTCGGAGATGGCGGCCATGAAGCCGTTGAACACCGACAGCACGCAGATGATGGCGGCCGTCGCCACTGCCATTCCGCATATTGACACAGTGGAAATGGCACCGACGGCCGAGTGTGATTTCTTTGATCTGAGATAGCGCCAGGCGATGGCGGCCGACAGAGGTTTGCTCATCAGTTAGAGGATGTTGTTCAGAAATCCGGATTCCCTTCGCCGGAGATCCGGCCTATTCTCCCGATTATTCCCGGAATCACTCCTTCGGAGCTTCCGGAGCGGGAGCCGTCGGGCTGAGGCCGAGCAGACGGTCGATGTTCTCGGCGTAGTCAAGAGAGTCGTCGAGATAGAACTGCAGGTCGGGGCATTTGCGGAGCGTCTGCTTCACGGCCTGGGCCAGTTCGTAGCGGCAGGTCTTTGACTGGCGCTTGATGTTCTCAAGGATTTCGTTGCTTTTTTCGGGCGGGAAGATGCTGAGGTAGACCTTCGCGATGCTGAGGTCGGGGGTTACGCGCACGGCGCTTACCGAGACGATCACATTTCCCATGGCCGCTGTCTGGCGGCGGAATATTTCGCTGAGCTCGCGCTGAAGCAGGCGGGCTATTTTTGCTTGACGTTTGCTTTCCATATCTTTATATTTTACCGCCGGAAACCGATTTCCGGCGCATGTCTATTTAACGTGCGGGACTCTCTTTTAGTTTACGGATAATCGTTAGTCCGTCGCGCAGCGGCAGAATCACCTTCTCCACGCGCCGGTCGGCTGCCACCATGTCGTTGAAGCGCATTATTCCGGCCGTCTGGTGGTCGCGGGCATACTGCGGATCGGCCACATGTCCGTCCCAGAGCGTGTTGTCGGCCAGGATATATCCTCCCGGCCGCAGCAGGGGAAGAGCCTTCTCGTAATATTCGGGATACTCCTTTTTGTTGGCGTCGATGAAAATGAGGTCGAAAGTTTCCGGCTCCCATTGCTCCATCACCTCGAGGGCCGCACCGATATGGAGCGAGATTTTTTCGCCGAAGGGGGAGGAGGCGAATGCCTCGCGGATGAAATCCTCCATTTCGTCGTCGAATTCGATGGTGTCGAGCGTTGCGCCCGGGCGCAGGGCCTCGGCGATGCAGAGTGCGGAATATCCCGAGAATGTGCCGAGTTCGAGCACGCGGTCGGGGTCGATCATTCCGACGAGCATCTTCAGTAGTCTCCCCTGGATATGGCCCGAGCACATCCGGCCGTTGAGCAGGCGGATGTTGGTGAGCCGTTCGAGCCGCGCGAGGCTTTCGGGCTGCGGATCGATGTGGGCGGAAATATAATCGTTGAGATCGAGGTCCATTTCAGGTCGGGATTATAGCGATGCGATGAATCTGACGGCGAGGGCGTAGCCGCGGCGGCCGCATCCTGCGATCACCGCTTTGGCGGCGCGGGCCGTCACCGATTTGTGGCGGAATTCCTCGCGGGCGTGGATATTCGAGATGTGAACCTCCACGGCCGGCAGGGGAATCGCCTCCAGGGCGTCGGCTATCGCTATCGAATAGTGGGCGTAGGCGCCGGGATTGATCACTATCCCGGCGTAGGAGCCGTCGAAACCGGCCCGCTGGATCTCGTCGATGATGCCTCCTTCGCTGTTCGACTGGTAATATTCTATCTCGATCTCGGGAAATTCGCCGCGAAGGGTGGCAAGGGTGTCTTCGAAGGTCTCCGTGCCGTAGATTTCCGGACATCTCTTTCCGAGAAGGTTGAGATTCGGGCCGTTGATGATGAGGATTTTCATGACTGTTTGAATTAGTGGAGAGGAATCGGGGGATGCGAAAAAGAGCAACAGGAAACCGAAGTTTACACTGTTGCTCTTCCTCTCTCCTCGGCGGTGCGTACGGGACTCGAACCCGTGACCCCATGCGTGACAGGCATGTATTCTAACCAGCTGAACTAACGCACCCTTCAGAAGTATCTGAGTATTTGTTTGCTTTCGGAAGACCTCTTGTTTCCCGTTTGCGAGTGCAAAGTTATAACGATTTTTCGAATTGACCAAATATTTTGATGAAAAATTTCGAGAAAAATAGATGGTTACTCCTCAATGTTTTGATAATAAGAGAAATAAAAATTCAATTATTTTTCGGCTTTTCGGCCGCTTTTTCTTGCTGCCCGTTCGTCCCGGTGCTGTCGAGGTCGGGAGCAAGCCGGTAGGTGCCCAGCGAGGTGATCAGTATCAGCAGCAGAAGGGCGAGGAAGACGATGGCTGTGGAATGGAACGTGTTGCCGATGCCGACGAGCGGGGCCACGATTCCTCCGACTATATATCCCGACACACCGAGCACCGCCGATGCCTCTCCGGCCTGGCTGCGCCCTTCATTCATCGCAAGAGTGTTGGAGACGCTGAAAATCATTCCAAGGGCGAACAGCATAGGAAGCGCACAGGCTTCGAACACCCAGAAATTATGTATCGACCAGAGGGCATAGGCCTGAAACCCTACGGAGGGAATCAGAATCAGCGCCCCGACAGTCACCGCTTTCTTGAAAGGATGAAATTTCAGCGACAGCAGCGAACCGATCACCATCGGGATCGCGTTCAGTCCGATTATTATGCCGTAAGCCGTCTGGGAAAATCCGTAGTGGTCTTCCAGTATGAATGGCGTGGCGGAGATATAGGCGAAAAGCAGTCCGAGCGACACCCCTTTCAGCGAGACATGGGTCATGAACGGACGGTTTTTCAGCAGTCGCACATATCCGGGGAATGTCTTGTACCAGGGGATGGTGGTGCGCCGCCCTGCCGGAAGCGACTCCTTGAAGAGGGGGAGGAGAAGCAGGATGATCGCTGCGAAAGCGGAAAGGACAATGAAAACACCCTTCCAGGTCCAGGCGTCGGCGATGATTCCGCCGAGCACCGGTGCCGAAGCCGGTGCAATACCGTTGATCGCTCCGACGAGAGCCATCAGTTTGGCGAGGGGCCGTCCGTGGAAAAGGTCGGCCGGAACAGTGCGCGCCAGGAAATATCCCCCGGCCGCCCCGATTCCCTGCAGCAACCGGCAGAGGATGAACGCCGTGATCGAACGCGAGAAAACAATCGCCACTCCGCCGGCGATAAAGAGCGCGATTGAATATGCCAGCACCGACTTGCGGCCGTAATGGTCGCTAACCGGTCCCAACAGGATCTGGCCGATGGCGAGACCGGCCATGCCCAATGTCAGACCGAGCTGCCCGTTGGAGGCGGTGGTCCCGAAAAAACGGCATATCGACGGCAGCGCCGGAGTAAACATGTCGTTGACAAATGATCCCAACGCGCTCAGAAGCACGAGATAAAGAACGAGAAACCAATAATAGCTCCGGCTCATCCCCGGAGCGGCAGATGATATATTTGGAGCTGACGATGTGTTGTTCATAGCATTTTGCAGTGGAAATATCATAGTTAAAACGTCTTCCGGCGGCGATGGGTTTATCGGCAAATTCATTGGTTTGATTGCGCAGAAACAGGCCGCCGGAAAAATTTTTAGAAGAAAGTAGAATATTTTTTGTATATTTCGGAAATAAGCGTTATCTTTGGAAAAAATTAGCCGGAGCGCAGCAACAGCTCCTCTAATCAGCAGGAATATTTCCTCTAACCTTAAAATCAAAAACACAACAATAAAACAGCTGATATCATGGAAATTCCATTTGCAGAATCATGGAAAATCAAGATGGTAGAGCCCATCAAGAAGAGCACGCGCGAAGAGCGCGAGCAGTGGCTTAAAGAAGCCGACTACAATGTCTTTATGCTGAAAGCCGAGCAGGTCTACATCGACTGCCTCACCGACTCCGGCACGGGCGCGATGTCCGACCGTCAGTGGGCCGCAATGATGA
Source organism: uncultured bacterium (assembly GCA_905214735.1). Classification (GTDB taxonomy): domain Bacteria; phylum Bacteroidota; class Bacteroidia; order Bacteroidales; family Muribaculaceae; genus Lepagella. The sequence goes on from CAJMNI010000008.1 coordinate 10,381, forward strand.
CCGGCGACGAGTCGTATGCCGGCGCCCGCTCCTTCTATGAGCTCAAAGACACCATCACGCGCATCACAGGTTTCGAATACGTTCTTCCGACCCATCAGGGCCGCGCAGCCGAGAACGTGCTTTTCTCTCACCTCGTGAAAGCCGGCGACATCGTGCCCGGCAACTCCCACTTCGACACCACCAAAGGCCACATCGAGAGCCGCAAGGCTTTTGCCGTTGACTGCACGGTCGACGAAGCCCGCAACACCCAGCTCGAGGTTCCCTTCAAAGGAAACGTCGACCTCAAGAAGCTCGAGGATTGTCTGGCGAAGAACGCCGACAAGGTGCCCTTCATCATCGTGACCATCACCAACAACACCGCCGGCGGCCAGCCCGTTTCGATGGAAAACCTCCGCGGCGTGCGCAAGGTGGCCGACAAATATGGCAAGCGCGTATTCTTCGACTCAGCCCGCTTCGCCGAGAACGCATACTTCATCAAGATGCGCGAGCCGGAGTTCAAAGACGCAACTATCAAGCAGATCTGCCGCGAGATGTTCAGCCTCGCCGACGGAATGACGATGTCGTCGAAGAAAGACGGTCTCGTCAACATGGGCGGTTTCATCGCTACCCGCTGGGAAGATATCTATGAAGGAGCGAAACGCTTCCTCATCCCCTTCGAGGGCTTCCTTACCTATGGCGGTATGAACGGCCGCGACATGGCCGCTCTCGCTGTCGGCCTCGACGAGAACACCGAGTTCGACATGCTCGAGACCCGCATCAAGCAGGTGGAATATCTCGCCGCCAAGCTCGACGAATACGGCATTCCTTATCAGCGTCCCGTCGGCGGCCACGCCCTCTTCATCGACGCCGACAAGGTGCTCGACCAGATCCCCAAGGAGGAGTTCCCCGCCCAGATGCTCACCATAGAGCTTTACCGCGAGGCCGGTATCCGCGGTTGCGAAATCGGCTATCTGCTCGCCGACCGTGATCCCGTGACGCGCGAAAACCGCTTCGGCGGAAACGACTTCCTCCGCCTCTGCATCTGCCGCCGCACATATACCAACAACCACATGGACGTGATCGCTGCCGCCCTCAAGAACGTCTACGACCGCCGTCACGAAGTGAAGCATGGTGTAAAGATCGTATGGGAAGCAGAGCTCATGCGCCACTTCACAGTGAAACTCCAGCCCATCACCGACTGATATCCAACTATCTAACCTGACATAATGAAAGCAGGGGCGCTTCCGGAATGGAGCGCCCCTGCAATCTTTTCATTCTCTTGATTGCCGCCGCGCCGGCAGCGGCCTGCCTGCTCGTTTATAGGAGGCAGGGCACAAGATATTTCGCCATTATGTAGCCTCCGACGAGAAGCCATACATAAAGGATGGCGGCCAAAAGGAAAGGCTTCACGCCGGCCTTCTTGAACTTGTCGAAGCTTGTCTCGGCGCCTAAGGCTGCCATGGCCATCGTCAGAAGGAAGGTGTCGAACTGGTTGATCCAGCCGACCACAACCTCCGGAAGGAGATTGAGCGAATTGAAGCCGATCACCAGCAGGAAGCCGAATGCAAACCAGGGCACGGCAACTTTCCCTTTCACTCCTTCGGCTGCGGCCGGGCTCTTGCGCATCTTGGCAGCTGCCCACCAGCCGAGAATCAGAAGCACCGGAACAAGAAGCATCACCCTGATCATCTTGACGATGATAGATGTCGATGCCGTCACTCCGCCGATTGCCTCGCCGGCTCCGACGGCGTGAGCCACCTCATGAAGCGTGCTGCCGCTGAAGATGCCCATCTGCTCGGGAGTCAGGTCGATGATGCCCGTCTGATATCCGATCGGGTAGAGGAACATCGAGAGGGTGCCGAAGATCACGACGGTGGCCACGGCCACAGCCGTTTTGTAAGGCTTCGTGCGAAGGGTGGCTTCGGCGCCAAGCACGGCCGCAGCTCCGCAGATGCCCGACCCGATCGACGTCAGAAGCGCGATGTCGCGGTCCATCTTGAGCCATTTGCCCACCATGACGCCGCCCAAGATTGTCACAGCCACGATGATGCAGTCGACCGTGATGCCCGGAAGTCCCACTTCGACCACCTGCTGGAATGTCAGCCGGAAGCCGTAGAGGATGATGCCCAGACGCAACACGCGCTTAGAGCAATACTGGATTCCCGGTGTCCACGTCTCCGGAAGATGGTTGCGGAGGGAGTTGGCATAAATCATACCGAGGATGATGCCGATGATCAGCGGCGAGAAGGAGATGGCTTTCAGAAACTGAGCTTCTCCGATGAAGAAGGCGGCGCAGGCGAAGAGCGCCATGAAGAGCACGCCGTGAAGAATGCCCGCTTTTCTTTCCTGAATCATGTCTTTGTCTTATTTTTACTTTAGGTTCATATACATTTGTTCCCTTCCCCGCCGAGTCCGACTGAGGCTAAGCGGGGAAGCGGCCATTTTGCAAATTAAGCGATTTTGCCTATCTTTGCAAAACATTTTCCAATAAAAAAGTTCATTAAAAATGGTAGAAATCGGATGTCCGTTCAGCAGAAACGGCAAGAAAGCTCTTCTTCTCGGAAGCGGCGAACTTGGTAAAGAGGTGACGATAGAACTCCAGCGCTATGGTGTGGAAGTGGTGGCTCTCGACAAATATGCCAACGCCCCGGCGATGCTCGTGGCCAACAAGGGAATCGTGGTCTCGATGCTCGACGGCGACGCCCTGCGCCGCATAGTGGAGGAGGAGAAGCCCGACTATATCATTCCTGAGATCGAGGCGATTGCCACTCCGACTCTCGTGGCTCTTGAAAAAGAGGGATGGAACGTGGTGCCGACCGCGCGCGCCACATTCATCACCATGAACCGCCGCGAGATCCGCAATCTCGCCGCCGTGGAGCTCGGTCTGCCGACCTCCACGTTCCGCTTCGCCCACACGGAGGCGGAATTCCGCAAGGCGGTGGAGGAGATCGGCCTTCCCTGCGTGGTGAAGCCGGTGATGAGCAGCTCGGGCCATGGCCAGAGCATAGTGAAGAGCGCCGACCAAATCGACGCCGCCTGGAATGAGGCCCAGGAGGCGGGCCGCGTGGAGGGCTGCGACGTGATCGTCGAAGGGTTTGTCGATTTCGATTATGAGATCACGCTTCTCACAGTGCGCCATATCGGCGGCACATCTTTCTGCGAGCCCGTGGGCCATTATCAGGAAAACGGCGATTACCGTCGCAGCTGGCAGCCTCAGCCCATGAGCGAGGTGGCTCTCGAAAAGGCACGCGAGATCGCCCGCAAGATCACCGACGCACTCGGCGGCTACGGCATTTTCGGCGTGGAGCTCTTCGTCAAGGGCGACGACGTGATTTTCTCCGAAGTCTCGCCCCGTCCCCACGACACCGGTATGGTCACCATGATTTCCCAGCATCTCTCGGAATTCGCGCTTCATGTCCGCGCCCTGCTCGGCCTCCCCATTCCGGAGATTAAATTCTACGGTCCGTCGGCTTCGCGCGCCCTGCTCGCCGAGGGGAACAGCCGCGACATCGTGATCAGCGGCATGGAGAACGCTCTCGCGCGTCCCGGCACCGACATGCGCATCTTCGGCAAACCGGAAGTGCAGGGCCACCGCCGCGTCGGCGTGATGCTCGCCACGGCCGAAACCGTCGGCAAAGCCTGCCGCCTGGTCGACGCCGCCGCAGCCGACATCAAGATCGAATGCCGGTAATGCCTCGCGAGGCAACCCCCTAACTGATTGTTTAAGATTTTTTATCAAGGAAAGCGGATATCGCTTCCGGCAGAGGCTGCGCCGTAAACCTTAATTACGACACAGCCTCATCCTTTTGTGTTAAGTTAATCTTAAATATTCGATGAATATTGTATAAATATCTCCTGTTAATGATATGAATTTTCAGATTTTTGCATGTTTTTTTAGGGTTTGATTCTTGATAATTTGGAAAATTTAACTATCTTTGCTACCGAACAGCTATGCCCATTGGAGGCGAACCGACCAATGTTTGGCCTACGAATGTTTTGCTTACGAAAAAGAACAGCATATTACAACACACAAATCAAGAGAACATAAATCAAAATTTAAATTCATGAAGCAACTAAACGCCTTACTTCTGATGCTTGCCGCTGCCCCGTTGGGTATGTCGGCCCAGAGTGTTATCGTCGTTGATAAAGATGGCCTGAGCCATAAATTCGGCGCCGATTATGTCAAGGAAATCCGCGTTGCCGAGGTAGCTCCCGAAGTTCCGTCGGTGGATTTCACTTCGATCGCGATCAATGTTTATAACGGCACAAACATTCTGTTGAGCCTTGCCACGGCCGATGGATCTGTGGCGCTCGCGCTCGACACGTATATGCCGGCGACAACGTTCCTCCAGCCCGGAGTTTACAATGTCGACACGACAAGCGACTATCGTGTTGAACCGAGTTCATATTCCACAGTCAGCGTCGGCGGCGAGACAAAGACTCTCGCAAGCGGCACGATGACAGTTTCCCGCGACGGTGATGATTATACAATCGCTGTTGATTTCACGATGACCGACGGAGATGTGGTCAAGGGTGAATATCAGGGCAAACTCCCGGCTTTCGCGCCTTCTCTGTCGATGGCTTTGTCGGCGGCCAAATACAACGATAATCCGCAGGCTCCCGGCGAGTTCTATGTAAAGTTCAACGATGCCGACTATAATGTGGAGATGGCCATAGACTTCTTCGCCGATGCCAAAGCCACGGTTCTTCCGGCCGGTGAATACACCTATTCGGAATCCAACGCTCCCGGAACCTTCTCGGCAAAGAGCTATGTCGACCTTCATGTCGACCACACCAACAACAAAATGGCCTCCGGAACAATCTCTGTAGCTTGCGAAGGCGAGGATTACACAATCACGATGAATCTCGTCTTTGTCGACACCCGCACCGCCACCATCACCTACTCAGGCAAGATCTCCGGCACTCCGACTTTCGAAGAGAAGCCCGTGGAGCTCGTGATAACAAAGGCTACTTATTCATCCACGCCCCAGGTGCCCGGCGGATTCCTTATCGGAATGGACGACGATGTCAACTGGACAATGTCGAGCATGTTCAATATTTTCGCCGACGCGGAGGCAAAGACGCTCCCCGCAGGAACTTACACTTACTCCGCTGACAAGACTCCCGGCACGTTCGGCCCCGACAGCTATGTGATGATCGCAGCAAATAACTGGGCTACCGAGCGCTTCAAAGAAGGCACCATGACCGTGGCTATCGCCGAAGGCAAATACACTATTTCGGTCGAAGGCACCCTCGAAAGCGGCCAGAAAGTCAAACTTTCCTTCAATGAAGGTGAAATCACAGGCACTCCCGAATTTACCGAGCCGGTGGAAGATCTCTCTCTGGTAATGGAGGAAGCGAAATATAACGATAAACCTCAGGCTCCCGGCGAGTTCTATGTGAAACTCAACGATAAGGCTTGGTCGGCAGAGATGGCCATCGACTTCTTCGGCCAGACTTCCGACACCACCCTCCAGCCGGGCACATATACATTCTCGGCCGACAACACCCCCAGGACATTCTCCGGCAAGAGCTATGTCGACATCTATAAGCCCTCCAGCTCCAACAGACACGTGGCAGGCGGCACGATCACCGTGGCTCTCGCCGACGGCGACTATGACATCGTGATGGAACTTGTGATGGACGACAACGCCAACCTGAAAGTCACATTCAAAGGGAAAATCTCCGGCACTCCGGCATTCAACAACTAAACTCTTCCGACATCAATTATGAAAAAAATATTTTTAGCCCTGGCAGCCGTGGCGATGAGCTTCGCCGCCCAGGCTGTGGAATACGATTATTCCGTTTTTGTCAATCAGAAAAACGGCGAGAACGTGGAATATAAATTTGAGGATGAGCCGGTGGCTTCGTTCGACGGCGAGAACCTCGTGATGAACGTGATCGAGCAGCACATCGCTTACCCGATGGCCGACATCGTCAACCTCACTATCGGCAAGACCGAGAAGGAGAGCGGCGTGGCCGACGTGAAGGCCGACATGACCGTCTTCGTGAGCCGCGATGCCGTAACGATCGCAGGCCTTGAGGAGGGTGAGACAGTAGCAGTCTACGACATGGCCGGCATGGCTGTGGTCGGCGGCAAGACCGACGCAGCAGGTAATTTCAGAGCTTCCCTCTCAGAGCTCCCCAAAGGAGTCTATATCGTCAAGGCAGGGAAGAATTCATTTAAATTCATCAGATAAGGAATCCACATGAAAAAATATATATTCGCAACGCTTGCTCTGGCGGCAGCCGCAATGGCTCCGGCCCAGACAGTCACCACCCTTCAGGTGGAGGAAAACGACGGCACAGTCACATCATTCCCCGTTTCCAACGTTGAGGGCGTGATCTTCCAGCCGATGCCGGAATATCATGATGCCTACTATAAGCTCCGCGCCTCTTATCAGGAGGCCGACGGCCTCGGCGGCTATTTCATCGAGTTTGGCACTGATGAGCCCGACGCCAACGGCGATCCCTCGAAAATAGGGGGAATGCAGGTGGCCCTCGCGCTCACTGCCGAGAAGACACCCAATCTGCTCACTCCGGTGCTCCCCGGCGGATATTACCGCCGCGGCAACGGCACGCAGCCTCTTACGTTCAACGTCTCGAAGAGCGCCGTGTATACCCGCATTGAGGCAGGCGCCGACGGCGTGGCTCCGGCTGTGGTGATCGACGGTACGGTCGACGTGCGCCACGAAGGCCTCGTCTACGATATCCGCATGGAACTCATCACAATGAGCGGCCCGGTTGACTTCCGCTATGTCGGCCCGCTCGAGTTTGACCAGGGCATCGGCGAATCGACCGAATTCACCGAGGATGTCGACGTGACCTACGACGGCGGCCAGGGACGCTTCTACGGCAACTGGTACTATCCGTTTGCTGCCGATATCCGCATGCAGTTCTACAAGGGCGAATTTGAGGAGAATATCTTCAAGTCGGGCTATTGGCTCACTCTCGACCTCAACATGCCGAAGGTGGCCGATCCGATGAATCCTACCCAGCGCGTGGCCGACGGCACATACGAGGTGCAGTGGAACGAATCGGTGATCAATTCCCAGTATATCCCCTTCACGTTCAATCGTGGCGCCGAGACCGACTTCATGGGCACGATCTATATCACCGGCTCCAACCTCGTCTATACCTCTCCTGAAGGTCAGCGCAAAGAGGCTCTTCTCGTCGGCGGCAAGGTGACGGTAAGCAACAATGGCGCGCAGTTCGACTTCGACCTGATCGCCAGCAACGGCATCCACGTGCGCGGCTCCTATACCGGATCTCCGCTGATTCAGAACTTCTGCCACAATGAGGATCCCGACGTGCCCCAGCGTCCCTTCTCGACACTCACGGAAAACCATGTGCTCGACTGGAATCCGGAAACAATGGCGTTCACCTTCTACGACGAGACCGACCAGATCCTTCCCGACCTGAAGAACGTGCTCTTCTACGTCGCAACCCCGGATTTCGACAAGGGCGACTATCTCAACTTCATGGTCTTCTCTGAAACAGAGGCTCTCCAGGACGGCACATACGAGGTGAGCAACGAGTTCGCTCCCTTCAAGCTTGTGCCCGGAACTATCGGCTTCTCCCGCACTCCGGTCTATTCCTGGTATGGCGACCTCGATTCCACCGACGAGGAGGGTTATCAGAGCGTCTTGGCTGCCATCTCCGAAGGAACTGTCGTGATCTCCACCGAGACCGACGGCAAGCGTCTGATCAAGTTCAACCTCAAGGATGACCGCGGCAATGCGATCACCGGTGAATTCAGCGCCGACGCGATCTATAACCTCAACGACATGATGGATGCCGCTCCTAAGCGTCTCCGCAAGAAATGATTCGATCCGGAAATTGATCCGGCCATAAAAAAGAGCGGCCCCCGACTGTCGGGAGCCGCTCTTTTTTATGGCCGGATTTTTTATTGCCGATCGGCTGGTTATTCGCGGTAATAGATGCGTTTCACGCGGGGCGAAACCGACGTGAGCACTTCGTAGGGAATCGTGTCGAGGCAGTCGGCCAGACGCTGCAGCGGCGCGTTGGGGCCGAAGATCTCGACCGAGTCGCCAACTTCGCAGTCGATGCCGGTGACGTCGATCATGCAGGCGTCCATGCAGATGTTGCCGACTGTCGGAGCCTCTTTGCCGTTGACAATCACAGAAACGTTGCCGCGGCCGAAATGGCGGTTCATTCCGTCGGCATATCCGATCGGAATCGTGGCGATGCGCGAGCGGCGTTTCAGTTCGCCGCGTCGGCCGTAACCTACGGTCTCGCCCGCCTCCCAGTCGCGGATGGCCACTATCACGGTGCGCAGCGTCGACACCACGGCGAGCGGCTGCTCCATCTCGGGCGGAAGCGTGTTGGCGCCGTAAAGGCCGATGCCGAGGCGCGCCATGTCATAATGATGCTCAGGATAGCGGAGTATTCCCGCCGAGTTGAGCACATGGCGCAGAATCGGATGCGAGGAGCGCGAGAGCATATAGTCGGTATATTCCCTGAAACGGGAGAGCTGAAGTTCGGTGTAATCGTCCATGTCGGGGCAGTCGGCGGTGGCGAGGTGGGAAAATACCGATTTCGCCGTCACCGCGCCGGTGTTCTCGAGGATGTCCATCAGTTCGGGGAGCTCTTCGCCGACGAAGCCCATGCGGTGCATTCCGGTGTCGAGCTTGATATGCACCGGATAGTTGCGGATGCCGTTCTTGCGGGCCTCGCGGATCACGTCGCGCAGCATCTCGAAGCTGTAGATCTCCGGCTCCAGCCTGTAGGCGAACATCGATTTATAGTTCACCACCTTCGGATTCATCACCATCACCGGCATGGTGATTCCCTGGCGCCGCAGGTCGATCCCTTCGTCGAGCACCGCCACGGCCAGATAAGCCGCTCCGCAGTCCTGGAGGGTTTTTGCGATCTCGTAGGAGCCTGCCCCATAACCTGACGCCTTCACCATGCAGACTATGCCGGTGCCGACCGGCAGTTGGCGGCGGAAATAGTTGTAGTTGGCTATGACGGAGTCGAGGTTGACCTCCAGCACGGTCTCATGCTTGCGGGTCTCGAGCATCTCGGCGATGTCGTTGAATCTGAATTCGGGGCTACCCTTCAGCAGAATGGCCTCGTTGGTGAAATCGCTCGGCGACAGGGAGGAGAGGAGCGTTTCGGTGTCGGGATAGAATTCGGAGCCTTCGGGGAATAGGGAGCTGTAATGGCGCAGCGCGGAGCCAACGCCGATAAAGCGGCCTATGCGCGCGTGGCGCACGAGGGCGGCGACGTCGGCATATAGCTTGTCGGCCGAGTCGGTCTCGTGATGGATGTCGCTCAGGATCAGCGTCGAGGTCTGGTAAGGCATCAGGCGCCTGTTGAGGAAGTCGAGGGCCGGACGCAGCGAGGAGAAGTCGCTGGTGTAGGAGTCGTGGATCACCGAACAGTGGTTGACTCCCTCGCTGACGTTGAGGCGCGTGCCGATCTTGTGGAGATGGAGGAAACGGGTGGCGATCACGTCGCGGCCGATGCCGCTCAGAAGCATGAAGGCAAGGGCGTGGGCAGCGTTCTCTTCATCGGCTGCCGTCTCGAGGGGAGCGGTGAATTCCGACATCTCCCCCTGATAGTTATAGCGCACTGTCTTCTCGCCGCGCCCTTTGGAGATGAATTCCAGGAGTATGTCGGCGTCGGAGGCGGCTTCAGTGCCGGCGAGTGCCCACGTAAAGGGCTTCGCTCCGGGAGCTGCCTCTTTGACGGCATCGGCGATCAGGCGCGAGCCGGCGTTGTAGATAATGTTTTTAACGGTTGGAGCCGCCGCCAGACGGGCTTTTTCCCGCGCTTTGCTCTCCATCGAGTCGAACCCCTCGGAATGGGCGTCGCCGACGTTGGTGATGATCACCGTGTCGGGAGATATGCAGCGCGCTAGGGATTCCATCTCGCCGCTGCGGGAAATGCCCGCTTCGATCACTCCTAAGGCCGTGGTCGGCTTCAGCTCCCACATCGAGAGGGGAACTCCGATCTGGGAATTATAGCTGCGTGGCGAGCGAGATATGTCGCTCAGCGGCTCCATAAGCTGGAATATCCACTCCTTGAGGGTGGTCTTGCCGCGGCTTCCGGTGATGGCGAGGATTTGGCCTCCGAAGTCGGGACGCCGCGCAGCTATCTGCTGGAGGGCGCCGATCGTGTCGGGAACCACGAGGAAGTTGGCGTCGGCGGCATCTTTCATTTCGGGAAGAAGACGGTTGACCACAAAATTGCGAACCCCCTTCTCATAGAGCCCCGCCACGTAGCGGTGACCGTCGTTGCCTGCCGTCGGAATGGCGAAAAAAAGTGTTGTCTCGGGCTTGTTGTCAAGCGAGCGTGAGTCGGTGAGGAGGGTGGCGATCTCAGCCTCGTTGCGCGGAGCCGGCAGTCCAAGCAGACCGGCTATTTCAGAAATGCTCAGAGTCATAATCTTCTATTTTCGGGTGCAAAATTACAAAAATCCCGTAAATTAGGCCATAAGACGCAATGAAAAAATCGCGGCTCGTTTTAACATTTGCCCGATTCCGCCGCTGATTCAGTCGAAAAGAAAGCCGGATGTGCATATTTTGGAGAAAAAAGTGTTAAAATCGTTCTTATCGATGGCAGAAATCCTCCGAAAAGTGTTAATGTTACAAAGGCCGACGACAAGAAGTTACATTAGAAGTTACCTTTAAGATCACCTCTAAAACTCATCTCGAACGGCCCGAAAAAATAACGGAAAACAATAACGAAATAAAGATTCCACCATTATGGCTGACAGACAACTTTTCAAACAGAAACTACTCGGATTGCAGGGCAATTTGCTGAGTTTCGCATACCAGCTCACCTCCAACAAGGAAGCGGCTCAGGATCTCGTACAGGACACCACGCTGAAGGTGCTCGACAACGAATCGAAATATGTTGACAACGTCAACTTCAAGGGATGGGTGTTCACCATCATGCGCAACATCTTCATCAACAACTACCGTCGTCAGGTGAGATGCGCCACGGTGATCGACACTACCGAAGACCTCTACCACCTCAACCTCTCGCAGGAATCCGGCCTCAGCACTCCCGAAGGCACAATGGCCGCCCAGGAAATATCCGTGGCCATCAACGCATTCTCGCAGGAATATCGCGTCCCCTTCACGATGTATATCGCCGGATACAAATACAGCGAGATCGCAGAAAAGATGGGCCTTCCGCTCGGCACTGTCAAGAGCCGCATCTTCTTCGCCCGCAAACGCCTCCAGAGTCTTCTGAAAGATTATCGTCGAAATTGATCGGTATGATGCGTTCATGACCGGTTTAAAAACTGAATCACTGTCAGCCATAGCTCCCCGGGCCGAAAGGCTGCGGGGATTTCTCATTATAAGGGAAAATTAAAAAAATATCTCAAGAAATTTGGAGAAAAGAAAAAAAAGCATTAACTTTGCACTCGCTTTGAGGAACGAAGGCCGGAGGGCCTGAGGACAAAGCGCAAATCTCTCGGGGTGTAGCTCAGTAGGTTTAGAGTACGCGTCTGGGGGGCGTGAGGTCGCAAGTTCGAATCTTGTCACCCCGACAGAGAAAAGTGTAAGCGCCTGCAGGTCAATGACTTGCGGGCGCTTTTCAAATTTCCGGCCGCCGATTTCGCCGATTCTTCCTTTGATCAGCTCTCCGGGCCGATTACGGAACCAAGCTAACGCCGCCCTCCTCCCGCCCCGGCTCTCGGCTCTCGGCTCTCGGCCTGCTCCTCTCGCCTCGACTCTCGGCCTGCTCCCCGCCTCGGCTCTCGGCCTGCTCCTCTCGCCTTGCTCCCGGCTTGCTCTCCGCCCCGGCTCTCGGATTGCTCCCCGCCCCGGCTCTCGGCGCCTCGATTGGCCGCTCGCTTGGCGGTCGTCGCGTTAGCTGTGTCGAGTGTTCTGCCCTATGGGCAGAAAAAAAGAGGGGGCAGAAAAGAGGTCGCCTTTCTGCTCTTGAAGTTTTTTCTTTTATCAATTAATTATTTCCCCGTTATGGATGTCCCCGGCTATTTTAAGCCTCTGAAGCCAAGCTATTACCGGCGCGACAAGAGGCATGACTATTCCTCGCGCTCCATCTATATGCTGACCCTTTTCAAGAATGACGGCTTGCCATGGTTTTCTTCTATCTCCGGAGGCATCGGCGATTATACAGGGCAGCTCCGTGTGAGAGTGTCGCTCTCCCCGCTCGGAATTTTCGTGAATAATGAGCTGCAGAATCTCCGCTATAAGTTTCCCTGGATTGAGATATGGCGTTCTGTCGTGATGCCCGATCATCTGCATTTCCTGATCTTTGTCAAGGAGGCGGGGCATTGTCATTTGGGCAGAATCGAGGAGACTCTTTGCGGCAATATTTCGCGTGCATGGCATAAGTTTCAGGGAAAGGGACCGGAGGAGCCGATGCAGTCGGTGTTCAAGCCTTTCTATCACGACCGGATTTTGCGCCGCAAGGGACAGCTGCAGCGAATGAAAAGTTATATTGTCGACAATCCGCTGCGGAATTTCAAGCGCAAACTTGTGCCGGCTCCGTTCAAGATCAAGGGAATGGTAGAGATTGAAGGGAAGCAATTCTCTTTTTATGGCAATCCGGAATTGCTTGAGAATCCGTCGATTCTGGCCGTGCGCCTGAGCAGAAAGCTCAGCTATGCCGAGATGCAGGCGAAGAGCAATTCCCTTGTCGAGGAGTCGCAGCGCGGCGCCGTGCTCGCCGGCCCCTTCATCAGATTCTCTGAGAAGAGGGTGATGGAGGAGGCGGCGAAGAGTGGCGGCTTTGTCATCAAGATGCTCGACAATGCCATCGGCGAGCGTTTCAGCCTAAAGCCTCCTTTCGATGATCTTTTCCGGGAGGGGAGAGGGCTCCTCATCGGTCCGGCCGAAGCGCGCACCGGCAAGATCGATGATACGGAAACCTTCTTTCATTCGCTAAATGACCTCGCCGCCGCCCTCGAAGAAGGTGCGCAGGCCCGCATCATTAAAATTTTCTGAAAAAAATTCTGATTTCCCGGCCCGGTTCTTTCCCCTTCTGCCGGATCAGCCCTCCGGGCCGATCACGGAACCAAGCTAACGCAGCTCCCCTTCTGCCGGATCAGCCCTCCGGGCCGATCACGGAACCAAGCTAACGCCGCCCCCCGCTTCCAGCGCCCCTTCCCAGCTCGCGCTTGCTTGCTCCCTCCCCCTCTGCCCCGGCTCTCGGAGCTCCGATTGGCCGCTCGCTTGGCAGTCGTCGCGTTAGCTGTGTCGAGTGTTCTGCCCTAAGGGCGGAATATTGGAATATTGGAATTTGGCGGAAATTCCTTGAATATGTCGGGATTTTTTACGAACTTTACAGTGCATTGTTAAGACCTTAAAATTAGACGTTAAGACCTTAAAATTAGACTCTGAAATAGTTCAACTACAGGATTGGTAAAAAAGTATGAAAAAATTATCTTCTTTGGCGTTGCTGTGCGCTCTCTTTTCAGTTACGGGGTATGCCCAGACATTCCGGGAATGGCAGGATCCGCAGGTCAACGCTGTCAACCGCGAGCCCATGCGTGCGAATTTCTTCGCCTATAGGGCTGGTGAAGCTCCCGAAAAGAGCAAGTCGGCAAATTATCTGAGCCTCAACGGCACTTGGAAGTTCAATTTCGTCAACGATGTGGCTTCGCGTCCCGCAGACTTCTGGCGCAAGGATTTCAACGACAAAGGGTGGGGCACGATGCCGGTGCCGGGCATGTGGGAACTCAATGGCTATGGCGACCCGCAATATCTGAATAATGGCTATCCATGGCGCAACAGTTTCAGGAGCAATCCTCCCGAATTGCCCGCGGAGGGGAATCATGTCGGTTCCTACCGCCGGGAAATCAAGGTTCCGGCCTCATGGAAGGGGAAGGATATCTTTGCGCATTTCGGCTCCGTCACTTCGAATATCTATCTCTGGGTCAACGGGCAGTTCGTCGGCTATAGCGAGGACTCGAAGCTCGAGGCCGTGTTCAATCTCACGAAATATCTCGTGCCGGGGAAGGAGAATCTCATCGCCTTCCAGGTGTTCCGCTGGTGTGACGGCACCTATCTCGAGGACCAGGACTTCTTCCGTTTTGGCGGTGTTGGCCGCGACTGCTATCTTTTCGCTCGCGATAAAAAGCGCATCAACGATATTCGCGTCACTCCCGATCTGGTCAACAATTATGCCGACGGCGTTCTCGACATCGACATGAGCCTGAGCGCGAAAGCTCCGGTGACGCTGAGCCTGAAGGATGCGGGGGGAAAGGAGGTGGCCAAAGCCACGACCAAGACCGGAAAAGCACGCATCGAGCTGAAAAATCCCGAAAAGTGGACAGCCGAAACCCCTTATCTCTACACGCTCACTGCCCGGATGGAGGGGAGCGGCGAGGAAATCCCTGTCAATGTCGGATTCCGGAAGGTGGAGATTGCCGGATCGCAGGTGCTGGTCAACGGCCGGCCCGTGCTCTTCAAAGGGGCAAACCGTCATGAGCTCGATCCTGACGGCGGCTATGTGGTATCGCCCGAGCGGATGCTTCAGGACATTCAGATGATGAAGAAGCTCAATATCAACGCCGTGCGCACATGCCATTATCCTGATGACAATCTCTGGTATGACCTTTGCGACAAATATGGCCTTTACATGGTGGCGGAGGCGGATATTGAGAGCCATGGCATGGGCTATGGCGACGAGTCGCTTGCCCGGAACGCCGCGTATAAAAAGGCACATCTGGAGCGCAACGAGCGCAACGTAAGCCGCAATTTCAACCATCCTTCCATCATCTTCTGGAGTCTTGGCAACGAGGCTGGCTACGGTCCGAATTTCGAGGCCGCCTATGATCTGGTGAAGAGTGAAGACCCGTCGCGCCCGGTGCAGTATGAGCAGGCCGGTTGGGAGGGGAAGACCGACGTGTTCTGCCCGATGTATTACGGCTATGGTGGCTGCGAGAGCTATTCCAAATCGGATGATCTCAAGAAGCCTCTGATCCAGTGCGAATATGCCCATGCGATGGGAAATTCTGAAGGCGGCTTCAAGGAATACTGGGATCTTGTGCGCAAATATCCCAAATTTCAGGGTGGCTTTATATGGGATTTCGTCGACCAGTCGCTGCATTGGAAAGGGAAAGATGGAGTGGAGATCTATGCTTATGGCGGCGATTTCAACCGTTTCGACGCCCATGATCAGAATTTCTGCGACAACGGCCTCGTGTCGCCCGACCGCGTGCCGAATCCCCATGCCCGCGAGGTGGCCTATATCTATCAGAATGTCTGGACATCGCTTGCCGACAAGGGTAGGGGAGAGGTTGAGATATATAATGAGAACTTCTTCCGCGACCTGAGCGATCTGCGTCTGAACTGGACGATTCTCTGCAACGGCGTCCCGGTTCGGACCGGAGTTATCGACCGTCTTGATGTCGAGCCGGGAAAGAGGGTGAAAGTCGCGATTCCCTTCGGCCCGATCGATGCCTCCGGCGAATGGCTGCTCAATATAGGCTATACGCTCAAGGAGGCCGACGGAGTCCTTCCCGCAGGCTTTCAGGTGGCATCCGCGCAACTCGCTATCACCGAGGCTGTAAAGCCCGACATGAGCATGGCGAATGCGGCCGAGTCCAACCAAAGCGCCGCTGCGCCCGAAGTGATCGACAACCAGTATTATCGCATAATAGTCAAAGGAGAGGATTTCACCATCGAATTCAACCGTCAGAACGGCTTCATGACCAAATATGAGGTCAACGGCCTCGACATGATCAAGAAGGATGGAGAGCTTACCCCCAACTTCTGGCGCGCCGTCACCGACAACGACATGGGGGCCGACCTTCATCACAGATATTCCGCCTGGCGCCACCCCGAAATCAAGCTCACGTCGCTAAAGAGCACCGAATCCGACGGTCTGGTCAAAGTCGTGGCAGACTATGACATGCCGAGTGTGAAGTCAAAACTCACGCTCAATTATATCATCAACAACACAGGGGAAGTGCTTGTCACCGAGTCGCTGAAGACAGAAGAGAACGCCGATGTAAGCCCGATGTTCCGCTTCGGCATGCAGATGCAGATGCCTGAAAGCTTCAGCCGGATCCGCTATTATGGCCGCGGGCCGACAGAGAACTATTGCGACCGCAACAATTCCACGCCAGTAGGTCTTTACAATCAGAGCGTTGCGGAGCAATTCTATCCCTACATCCGTCCGCAGGAGACGGGCACCAAGACCGATATCCGCTATTGGCGCCAGCTCAACGCCGCGGGCGCCGGTCTGGAATTCGTGAGCGAGATGCCCTTCTCCGCCTCCGCACTCAATTACTCCATCGAGAGCCTTGACGAAAGCGACGGCAAGATGCAGCTGCATTCGCCGGAAGTGAAACCCGCCGACTATGTCAACCTGCTGATAGACAAAAAGCAGATGGGGCTTGCCTGCGAAAACTCCTGGGGCGCGATAGCCCTGCCGCAGTACCGCCTTCCCTACGGCGACTATACCTTCACATTCAAAATGATTCCGGTCAGCAACAATTTCTAAAGCGATAATTTCCTGATCGGGATAATTCCCGAAATCAAAAGAGCCTGGCGAAAGGAGAAATCCTCCGCCAGGCTCAACGCTTTTCGTCCTTGATGTTGATAAAAGCGATTTTATAAACTGTTGCGAGCCAATAATATGGCTCTATCTAAATTATGAAGAGTCCTTGGTTTGTAAGGTCCCGGAAAGTCAGGCGTCTTCCTCCACGCGTTCGCGGTCAAGTTCAGAAAGAGCGAAGGCGTAAGCACCGGCTGAGATCGCCTTGCTGGCGCCGAGTTGCGAGAACGTGACGCCAATGCGCTTGGCCTCGTCGAATTCCACCATGCGGTTTGAACCGAGCACCTTTATCATGCGCGACTTGCCGCGTGCGAACTGCTCGAATTCAGTCTCGTCGTCAAGATTATAGACCTCCATCTGCACGCGGCGAACCTTTTCGCCCGTGATTGTGGAGAAAGAAGAGCGGATTTCATCGAGAAGCGCGGGGAGAATATGATGGCGGGCGCCGGTTATGCCGCCGCCGATCACGATGATGCCGTCGATAAGTTGCGCGGCTATTGCCATGGCGTCGCCGGCGGTGCGGCCCAGTTCGGCAAAAGCGCGTTTTGCGGCCCTCTGGTCGCCTTCGCGCTTGCCGTCGGCTATCTCGCAGATTTCCTTCGGTTCCAGATTATGCACATAATCGCCTGAAGCTTCGGCATATACACGCTTGATGGCGCGGACGGCCACTCCCTCCTCAACAATGGTGCGCGGCTTGGAGCAATGAGGCAGACAGAACGTCTCGACGCATGAGTTGTCGCCCCGGTTGAGCTGGCCGTTGACAATCACACCCACGCCGAAGCCGGTGCCGAAAGTGTAGCCGAGGAGATTGCGGTAGCGCTTCGAACTGCCATAATCGCGCAGGCGGCGGTTGATGGCCGGAAGGGCGCCGCAGAGGGCTTCTCCGTAAGCGAAGAGGTCGCCGTCGTTGTTGATATAGACCGGGATTCCGAACTCCTCCTCAAGGATTGGCCCGAGAGCCACTCCGTCGCGGAAGGAGGGAAAATTGGGGAGAAATCCTCCGATGATGCCGTGAGGATAGTCGGCCGGGCCGGGGAAAGCGAAGCTAATGGCCGACGGCTTCTGGGGAAGAGAGTCGATAACCTCGTGAAATCCTTTTATGATGGTTTTTACGCACAGTTCAAGGTCGTGAGCCTGAGAAGGATAGGAAATGGGTTCGGTGATATATTCGCAGCCCTGCAGGGCCCCGAACACCAGATTTGTGCCGCCCGCGTCGAGGGTGGCCACTATTCTTTTGTCGTTGATATACATTTTGCTGATGGTTAGGATTTTAAGATTTCGAAAAATCGTATTATCTGATGATTTTCTTTGTGGAGCCGTCGGAATAGACCACGATGTTGACTCCGGGCTGCAGGCTCGAGAGGCGAGCCCCCTCCACATTATAGACAGCCTTGACGGCGAGCGGAGCCTCTTCTCCTACGCGGGAAATGCCGCTTGTCGAGGGGTCGCCATTTGAAGCGAAGGCGAAAATGTTGCTTCTCGCATCCGATTTGTGGGTGAGAGTCACTCCCTTGAGCTGCTTGGTCTTGTCGGCGTCAAAGCCGAATTCATAGAGAGCGTAGTGGGGGTCGGCCGATACGTCGGAGCCTGATCCGCGGCCAATTCCGGAAATAGCCTCCGTTCCGTCGGGATTGCGTCGCGACCAGTCGGGAATCACCACCTCTTTTTCTTCCGACGAGGTTCCGTCGGAATAGTTCAGTGTGACACCGACAGTCGATTCGCCGTTGCCCGATGTGGCTGTGAAATAGAGCCTGTCGCATTTTGCGGGCGTGGAGAATTCCACTGAAGCGGTCTGGCCGTTGGAATTCATGTGGAGCGCCGAGTTCATGCCATATTCGAGCTTATACTGCACTCCGGCGGGGGAGAGGAGGTCGCCGCTGTCGGGGAGGCCGCCGTTGCCTTCGAACGCATCGGTATATAGGAAGTAATTGCCGTCGAGACCGGTGTCGGCGTAGCCTTCCGAGCCGTCGCTCTTGTCATTTTCAGCCACCATGTCGGCGTTCCAGCCTGATTTGACAAGCATAGGCCATGCTATGGCCTGCTCGTTTCTGATAATGTCGGAAATTGTGGCGGTCTTCAGGTTATAATCCATGAATTTGGCGCGCTTGAGGATCCATGTTTTGAGATGGTTGATTTCATCCTCATAACTTGTCGGGGTGTAGGGGCAGGGCCACACTCCCTCGCGGGTGATGATGTTCCAGGCGGCGTCATTGCGGGCCACAGCGCCTCCGCTTGTAAGAAGCGTGGCGATGGAGTCGATTTTCTCGCAGATGCGCTCGTCGGAATAATTGCCGGCGCGGTGTTCGGTCCAGCGTGTCTTGACATCCTGAACGAAAGAGGGGTCGTTCATCATCACATACCAGTAGAAGGGCACCTGCTCGTCGTTGTGCCATTCGTTGGCGCGATACATCCATTTGGTGGTCGATTCGCCGTTGTTGTAGTTGGCGTTGCCGTAGGCGATGTTGAAATCCCAGAGCGACATCTGCCAGCGGGGATCGTAGCCATTCTCTTCGGCTGTCTTGGCGGAGTATTTATAAAGGTTGGTGCTCAGGCGGTAGCCGTCGATATTCGACGAGAGTTCGGTGGCGAGCATATAGTCGATGAAGGAGTTGACCTCAATCTGCGAGCGATAGCCGGTTTCGGGGTCATATTTATTCTCCGAGCGGAAAGAAGCCTCCATCTCGTCGAGGGCGGCGTTGATGGAAGCCTGCACCTTGTCGGCGCCGACGGGACACTCTCCAAAGTCTTCCTGTTCGGGGAAGGCATACTGATAGGTGATTTTGAAGCCCTGTTTCTCCTGGCCTGAGGCGTTCATCCAGGGGGCATAGGGCGACTGGAAATAAGGATCGTCGCCCGGACGGTCGAGTTCGAGCTGGATGTCTCCGGGAAGGTCGGCTTCACTGGTGATGCCCTCCCAGTCGGAAAGATTGAGGCGGTATTTGCCGTCTGACACGCGCTCCATCAGGAGCACCACACCATAATAGACGTTGTCGACCACCATCTCGACGAAACGTCCGCTTGGAACATAGTGGAACCAAGGGCGGGCCATCTCGAAGGTCAGGATGTCGCGCATCATGGAGCGGTCGGCCCAGGGCGCGATCGTGGCCCAGCGGTTGTCTTTCCCCATTCCGAGGATTTCGACCTTCTCTTTTTTCCCTTTCAGGTCGGCTCCCTTGAGAGTGCGGATGCCGTAAGGCTTCTTGTCCGACGAATTGAACGAAGAGTTGCCGCGGTATTTCAAGGCTATGTAACCCTCATAGTCGATTGTCTGTCCGGGATGCGCCGAGAGGTCGGGATAGTTGAGGCCGTCGGCGTTGCTGACGATGGTCATCTTCGCGAGGATAGCGTTGCGGGCCGGATCGATTTTCTGGGTGCCTGTGCCGTCGACGTTGGTGTTGACGATCATTATCGGGAGGTTGGTTTGCGTAAACGCCACGTTCGGGTTGTGGGGTGCGTAGTTGTCGTTTTCGTTGTTCGCGTGCATGGTGACGGATAATCCGGCAGCAAGCATCAGCGGAATCGAAACTTGCAGGAGTTTGTTCATCTTTGCTGGAGTTAGTAGATTCAGGTTTAATTGGGAGCAAAAATAAAGCTATATTTAGATTATAACGTCGCTGATGTGGACAAATGAGTGGCTTAATCGGGTTATTATTGTAAATAAAGAAACGGTCAAAGGGAGAATAAAGTGAGCGGAGTCTTCTTTTGAACCGAAAAAGGGTTGCATTTGAGCAGTTTCTGCTAAGATAGTGCTAATCAGATGTGTAAAATTCTGCCAAAACTGTGTTGCATGATGCCAATAAACGAAAATGGCAGTAAATAATATTGTTCGGGCGCGATATAAGGCTAAATTTGAGCAAACAAAAACAGGAATCCTTAAAATTATCCGATCATGAAAACGAGAAAACAAGGCATGCGCAGATTGGGAATGGCCGCCGCAGTATTGGCCGTCTCCTCTCAGCTTGCAGCCTGGGGAGACGAGCCGACGCTCTTCTTCATCTCCAATTCGCATCTCGATACGCAATGGAACTGGGATGTGCGAACCACGATCAACCATTATATCAAAAACACGATGACCGAGAATTTCGGTCTGATGGATAAATACCCCAACTTCATGCTCAACTTCGAGGGCTCGATCCGCTACAAGTGGATGAAGGAGTATTATCCCGATGAATATGCCAAACTCAAAAAATATATAGAGACGGGCCGCTGGCATGTGTCGGGCGCATCGGTCGATGCCAACGACGTCATGGTGTCGTCGGCAGAGTCGATAATGCGCAACTGGCTTTACGGCCGTCTCTTTTTTGAAGAGGAATTCGGAGTCGACGGAGGCAACGACATCATGCTTCCCGACTGCTTCGGATTTCCTTATACTCTTCCGTCGCTTGCCAAGCATTGCGGCAAGATTGGTTTCCACAGTGCGAAGCTCGGCTGGGGTTCGTCGATGTATGACCGGCTTCCCGGTTGGGGAATCTGGAAAGGAGTCGACGGGTCGCAGATCTACGCCGTCTATAAGCCGGACGCCTATGATTCTCATGAGAAATATAACAAAGACATGGCCAACGACGCCGACATGCAGAAACGCATATCGGAAAACAAGGATAAATATGGCATTGCGGCCGAGATAAGATATGTCGGACCGCGAAGCGACCATGGCGGCGGTCTTCACGACGATGCCAATTCTTCGGGCGACAACACCCCCTACTGGCTCAACCGGAGCGTCGACTCCGAGGGCCCGGTCAAGGTCAAACTTGCCACTCCCGATGAAATTTTCCGTTATCTCGCCGAGCAAGACAACACCAAAGTGGATATATATGACGGAGAGCTGCCGATGCGCAACCATGGCGTCGGCGCCTACACGTCGCAGGCCGTGCTGAAACGGTGGAACCGCAAGAACGAGCTTCTGGCCGACGCCGCCGAGAAGGCATCTGTGGCCGCCGAATGGCTCGGGGCTTCAGCATATCCCCGCGAGGCACTCCGCGACGCCTGGGTGACCAACCTCTGGCAGGCCCATCACGACGGAATCACCGGAACCTCGATTCCGAAAGCCAACGTCTTCTCGCAGAATGAATACACCATGGCCAACAAGGCCTTCGGCGACGCCTTCCGGACAGCAGTCGGAGCAATGACAAGAGCTCTCGACACAAAGGTGGAGGGAACGCCGATTGTGGTTTACAATCCTTTGTCAATCAATCGAAACGATGTGGCGGAAGCTACAATACCCTGTGGTTCGAAGCCTGCCGGGGTCCGTGTGTTTGACGGAAACGGCAACGAGGTCCTCGCGCAGGTCACGGGCTACAACGCATCCCGAGGGGAAGCCACGGTAATTTTTGCCGCAACGGTTCCTTCGCTCGGATGCGCGGTGTTCGACGTAAGGCTTGGCGAGGAGTGCACTCTCGGCTCCGACCTCACGCTCGACGAATCGAAAAAGCAGATTAGCAACGGCCGCTACCGCACACAGCTCAACTCCAGCGGCGAGCCTAATCTCTACGACGTGGCCTACAACCGCCTCGTGATGGGGGCCACCACCCTGCAGATGCTCGACGACGAGTCGAACTCATGGCCTGCCTGGGAGGTGCTCTACAATAGTGTCGCAGGCACTCCGACTGCAGTCGACGAGAATGTGGAGATCACCTTGGCCGAAGACGGTCCGCTCCGCAAGGCGTTCCGCGTTTACCGCACCAAAAACGGCTCGACCTTCGTGCAATATATAAGGATGAACGCCCTGAGCGACAGGGTTGAGGTTGTCAACGAGGTCGACTGGCAGAGCATGGAGACGCTTCTGAAGCTCAATGTCCCCGTGAGAATGAATTGCAGCAAAGCTACTTACGACCTTTCTCTCGGCACGATCGAGCGCGGCCAGCGCACATCCGAGCATTATGAGATGCAGGGTCACCAGTGGGCCGACCTCACTGCCGACGCCGGCACCCACGGAGTCTCGATCATCAACGACTGCAAATATGGCTGGGACATGCCCGGCAGCAACAGCCTGCGCCTGACCCTGATCCACACCCCGCGCTGCGACAGCTATACCCACCAGGCGGCGCAGGATATCGGCGACCATCATTTCACAGTGGCCTATTTCCCCCACCATGGCAAATGGAGCGAAAGCACCCAGATCGAGGCCTCGAAAGTCAATCAGCCTCTTATGGCGTTTGTCGCCCCGAAACATGACGGCGCGCAGGGCCGCGAGTTCGGTTTCGCCCGGCTCAGCACCGACAAAGTGGCAATCAAGGCCCTGAAGAAGGCCGAGAGAAGCGACGAATATATAGTCCGCGTCTACGAATGGACCGGCGAACGTCAGGAAAACGTAGGCATCACGTTCCCCTCGGAGATAGTTTCCGCCAGGGAGGTGAACGGTCTGGAGGAAAACTTCGACGATGCTGCCCCCGTGACCACCAGAGGCGCAAGGATGATATTCTCGATCGACCGCTATTCTCCCAAGACCTTTGCAGTGAAGCTCAAGGATCCCGACGCCGCTGTGAAACTCGCCGCTGTCAACGAGACATATATTGATCTGGCCTACGACACCGACATGATGAGCCTCAACAGCAAGCGCAAGGATGTGACTTCCGGAATCGAAGCAGCCTATCCCGGAGAGCTTGTGGCCGATGTGATCAACCATGACAATGTCTCCTTCCGCATGGGCGGCCGCGGAGAGGGTGAAAAGAATGCCCTCGGCTGCAAGGGCCAGACCCTTCAGTTCACCCGCAAGCCGGGTCAGGACAAACTCTATATCCTCGCCGCTTCGACCAATAAGAACGGTTCGAAGGGAGAGTTTGGCGTCGGAAACGGGCAGGTCGAAATTTCTGTGGCCTACAACGGCGGCTATGTCGGCCAGGCCAACACTTCATATAATTTCGGCTCGCAATATCGCAAGGACAACGTCGCCCTTTCGATGAGCCACAGCCATAAGGTCTCCGACGGCAGCGACGACACATTCGCAAGCATATACATCTATAAATATGTGATAGACCTTCCGGAAAACGTGACTTCGGTCACATTGCCCTCGGAGAGCGGAATGTATATTTTCGCCGCGACGCTGAGCGACAATGCCGGCGACGACACGAAGGCCGCTACCGAGATCTACAACTATCCCGATTACATAGAGACCGGATCTTCCGCCGGAGAAACCGACTGGAATTATCTCACTCCCGACTATATCACACAGTCGGGCCAGGTGAACTCCAACGAGGCGGGCAAATGCGCCGCCGACCGCGACACGGAGACCAAATGGTGCTGCACTTCGGCCAACGGCTGGCTCGAATATCGCTTCAACTCCCCGGTGGAAGTGAGCCGCTGGAAAATCCTCAATGCCGGATGCGAAGGTAAAAACAAGATCACCCGCAGTTTCAAGGTGCAGTATTATGACAACGGCACATGGAAAACCATCGAGTCGATCACGGGCAACACCGAAAATATCGTAGACCATGTCATAACGCCCGTCACTGCATCGCGTTTCCGTCTCCAGATTGGGGAGGGAGAGCAGGGTGGCGTCACCGCCCGAATCTACGAGTTCGGACTTTATGGCCGCTCGGCCTCCGGAGTGGAGGGCATCTCCCTCGACAACAGAGTGAATGCGATCGTGGTTGACGGCAATTATCCCAATCCCTGCCGCGATTTCACCAAAATAAGATACACGGTTCCCGAAGGAGTGTCGGATATAACCTTGGCTGTTTTCGACCTCACGGGAAAGGAACTTGACTACCAGATTTTGAACCCCGGCACTTCGGCGGGAGAATATGTATGCGAATCGCAATACGTCCCCACGATGTCGGCCGGCATGTATCTCTGCCGCTTGCAAGGCACACTCCGCGGGTCTGCCATTTACTCCAACACATTCAAGCTGATCGTGAAGTAAAGAAAGGCAACGGAAATGAAACAAAGCAACTGAAAATAAAACCATAAAACCTGACAAACCAATAAAAGGCAACAGGATCTAACAATCTAATATTTTCAACAATAACCAAATTATTTTAACAACATGAACAATCGATTACGTGGAAAAGTAATGTTTGGTCTGGCCGCCGCTCTGGTGGCATCGCAGTCGGCTTTCGCAGCCACTCCGATTTCAGATCAGGCAGGTCTGATGGCAATGGGCCAGGACCTCGCGGGCGAGTATGAGCTTACCGCCGACATTACGCTTTCAGGAGAATGGCTGCCTATCGGTAACGACGGGGCGCCCTTCACCGGAAAACTCAATGGTAACGGCCACACCATCAAGGGCCTCGTAGTAACCCAGAAAGCATGGAGCGGACTTTTCGGAAATGCCAGCGGAGCCACGATCTCCAACCTTAAGATCGTAGGCGCCCAAGTTGGCGGCGACGGAGATCATGTCGGTATCGTTGCCGGCCGCATCAGCGGCGGCGGTGTTATCGAGAATGTCTTCACTTCCGGATATGTCACCGGTTACGACCACATCGGAGGTATCGCCGGCGATGCCGGCGATGACAGCGCAACGATCAAGAACTGTATGTCGACAGCCCACGTATACAGCACCAGCTATCAGGGCGGCGGTATCGCAGGCTGGACTAAAGGCACAGTGACGATCAGCGACAACATCTTCCTCGGCAAAGTATTCGTAGGAGCATGGGGCGGTGCCGGCGGTATCGTCGGTTTCTATGAAGACGGCACTCTTACCCTCAGCGGCAACGTCAGCGCCGGCCCGGAAATCAAAGGCCAGTATATGGCTTATCCGGAGAGCGGCAACCTTTATGACAACGCCCGCTATTCCCATGGTATCGTCGGCGGTCCTCTTAACGAGAACTCGATTCTCGCCGCATCCGACAACCTCGTGTCGGAGGCCACGAAGATCATCAACAAGGACAACGGCGAGGAGATTGACAAAACCACTCTCAACGAGACCCACAACGGTATCATCACATCGGTGGCCGACCTCAAGAAGGCATCGACCTACAGCAGCCTCGGCTGGGGCAGCCAGTGGAGTCTCTCCGACGGCCGCTATCCCGTGCTCGCCGGCATGACGGTTCCCTTCGACGGCGACTACATCTATTTCGAGCTTGCCGACAAGCTTTACACCGGCAACGTCGTTTCGACCAAGGCAGTGAGCTCGCTCAACCGCGATGTCGTGCTGACTTCGAGCAATCCCAACGTGATCAAAGTCAACGGCACCAGCCTTGAAATGGTAGGCCCCGGCTCGGCTACAGTGACATTCACCACAGCCGGCGACGGCTATATCAGCGGAACAAGCCGCTCGATGACCGTAACCGTCGAATCCCTCAGCAACGAGATCAAGACGGCAGCCGACATCGAGAACCTCCGTCTCAACCCGCAGGGTGACTTCAAGCTCACGGCCGACATCGACATGGCCGGCGTAGAGTTCACGCCTATCGTAAACTTCTCCGGTTCGATCGACGGTCAGGGTCACTTCATCAAGAACCTCCGCTTCGAGAACAAAGACGCCGACCAGGCAGCCTTCATCGGCACCTTCGACGGCACGAGCATCAAGAACCTCGGTTTCTCGGGCGCATACATCATCGGTAACGCCAACACGGCAGCTCTTGTGGGCAAGACCGACTCCCCGTCGACCATCAGCGGCATCGTAGTGATCGACTCCTATATCCAGGGCCGCGACCACGTCGCTTCTTTCATCGGCAACCTCGATGGCGGCGCAACGCTCTCCAACAGCTACTCCAACGCAGTGCTTGAGACGCGTCAGTTCCAGCTCGGCGCCTTCGCCGGCGTCGCCAACCACGGCACAATCGACAAGTGCGTCTTCTCCGGTACGCTCGCAGGTCTCGGCGGCACAACCAACATCGGTATGGTCGGCCTCCTCGACAGCGACGGCAATCCCTCGAAGATCAGCAACTCCATGCTTGCAGCAGCCTTCCTGAACTCCAGCAGCATCGCTGACAACATCATCAGTCTTGCCGGCCGTCAGATGGAATTAGCAAGCAACTACGTTATCGACTATATGCTCCGCGACGGCGTGGCAGCTTCCGGCAGCGACGCCAACAGCGCTCAGGGTGCGACAGTATCGAAAGACCAGGCCCGCACTCAGGCATGGTATGCGCAGACACTCGGGTTCGACTTCTCGAAAGACTGGAAATTCATACCCGGCACAGAGGGTCACATGCTCCCCGTGCCCGCATGGCTCAACGCTCCGCTCAACACGGTGCTCTTCGCTCTTCCCGCCGAGGAGGGTATCAACAACCCCTACATCGCCGGAACAGAGAAATATGATTACTCGGGCATCCACGGTTCCTGGGGTGAGGATATCACCGTAGAGCAGATCGACGGCGAGGATTACGCTTGCGTGGTTCCCGAAGAGAACGCCATCTATGCAGGCGACGAGAACGGTGAGTTCAAGGGCGCCGGCACAGCCAACTTCAAGGTTTCGATCGACCCGGCTCTCAGCAGCGTGCTCAAGCTCACAGGCCGCGACACATTCTCGATGAATGTCTATATGACTGGTGATGCAAAAGTTATCTCCACGGCAGCTGAATTCCTTTCGATCGCAAAGGCTCCTGGCATGAACTATGAGCTCGCAGCCGACATCGACCTGGCAGGCGTTGATTTCAACGGCTTCTTCAACAACAGCGGAAGCTTCACCGGCACACTCGACGGCAAGGGCCACACTGTAAAGAACTTCCGCCTCACCTTCACCGAAGGTTCCGACAAGGGCCTCTTCGGTTCGGTTACAGGCGCCACAATCAAGAACATCGCCTTCACCAACTTTGTGATCGACGGTGGCACTACCACCAAGCATGTCGGTCTGATCGGTACAGGATCAGCTACTCTGGAGCAGGTTGCAGTAGTCGGCCGTGCAGTCGGCGACGACCACGTAGGTCTTATCGCCGGTGATTCCGACGGCATCACGATCAAGGACAGCTACGCCAAGGGTGTTGTTGTAGGCCGTTCGCAGGCAGGCGGTTTCTTCGGCTGCACGCTCGAGGGCGGCGCAACCATCGAGAACTGTCTCTCCAACGTTGACGTCACACTCTCTTATCGCGGCTGGGCCGGCGGCTTCATCGGCCTCATCGACAAAGCCAACAGCACAGTCACCATCAAGAATTGCGCATCGATCGGCAACGCTACCGTAACCGGTGACGGCAATCCGAAATATGCGGCTCCCTTCATCGCCGGCAACGGCGCAGGCGACGATCCTAACGCAGTGGTCAACTTCTCCGGCAATATCTATAACTCCGACGCTACAATGGTAGGCGAAAGCGGCACAGACTGGCCCGCCAAGAAGGAGACAGCAGAAGGCGGCGTGGTAGAGGCAGCTACGGCAGCCAACCCCAACCAGATGCAGCAGCAGTCCACTTACACCGGCATCAGCTGGGACTTCGGCAGTGTCTGGGCAATGGGTGCAGGCGAATATAAATACCCGGTTCTGAAGGGTGTGAATGTTCCCGACGCAACTCTGATGGCCGACAACTCCGCAGTAGAAGGCATCGAAGCCGACGAGGCTGAGAACGTAGTAGTCTACGCAGCCGGCGGCGAGCTTCATGTAGCCACCGCAGCTGAAGCAACAGTTGCAGTTTACGCAATCAACGGCGTAGCCGTAGCAACGGCCACAGTCGAGGGCGCAGCCACATTCGAACTTCCTGCAGCCGGCGTATACGTTGTAAGCGTAATGACCGAAAGCGGAAAGAAGACCTTCAAGGTGCTCAGCAAATAATCGGAGCATCGGATAAACAGATGTAAAAGAAAAGGGGCCCGCCGGGGGCAGATAAAGCCATGACGGGCCCCTCTTTTCACCCTTCACAACCTAACCTATAAACTCACTAATCTAACATTATTATGATTGGTATTTACGGAAAATACGTCAGGATCTTGCTCCTTGCTTTGGCAGCATTTTTGCCCGGGCAGGCCATGGCGCAGATACTGGAAGTCACCGGCCGCGTGCAAGACACCAACGGTGAGCCTCTGATCGGCGCGACGGTATGCGAGAAAGGAAAGGAAGCCAACGGAACCGTGACCGATATCAACGGAACCTACAACTTCAAGATCCAGAAAGGAAAGACAATCCAGGTATCATATATAGGATACAACACAGAAGAGAAGAAAGCCAACGGCACGACGGTCGACTTCATTCTTAAAGAGAATGTAGGCGCGCTCGACGAGGTCGTTGTAGTCGGATATAACAAGCAGAAGAAAATCTCGGTCCTTGGCGCTCAGACGAGCCTTAAGATGGCCGACGTCAAGGCCCCGGTGGCCAACATGAGCCAGGTGCTCGCCGGTCGCGTGGCAGGTGTCGTTTCAGTGCAGCGCACCGGTCTGCCGGGTCAGGACGACTCAGACATCTGGATCCGCGGTTTGTCCACCCTTACTAATCGCAACGAAGGCCCCCTGGTGCTCGTGGATGGCATCGAACGCAGTTTCAGCCAGCTCGACCCGGAGGATATCGAATCAATCACTGTCCTCAAGGACGCCGCCGCAACGGCTGTTTACGGTGTGCGCGGAGGTAACGGTGTAATCATCATCACCACCAAGCCCGGCGAGGTGGGAACGCCTAAATTCTCCTTCGACGTTTATCAGGGCATGACCCAGCTCACCCAGATCCCCGACCTTGTGAACGGTATCGACTACATGAACTGCGTCAACGAGGCTTACATGCACACCAAGGGAAGCACATACTATTCCCCCAACTATATAATGAACACCAAGATCGCCAACGGAATGAAGCTCAACGCCGAGGAGCAGGCTTACGCCGCCACGGTAGCAGGCGACCGCACGATCAACAAATATCTCTATCCGAACGTAAACTGGATGAGAGAGCTCTATCACAAATACGGCTACAACGCCCGTTACAATGTGAACATCCGTGGCGGTGCTCCCAACGCCACCTATTACGTCTCTCTTTCTTACTACAACGAGCGCGGTCTGACGAAGTCCGACCCCAAGCAGGACTATTCCTCCGACATCAAGTATGACCGTTACAACTTCCTGACCAACATCAACCTGAAGGCCACGAAGACGACCAAACTCGACATCGGCGCCAGCGGATGGATCACTCAGGGCAACTATCCGGCTCAGAAGATCGAGGACATCTTCAGCAAGGCGATGCAGACCAACCCGGTTATGTATCCGGTGCAGTATCCCAACGGAGAGAACCCCGGCATGTCGCCCGACAACCGCGAGCTCGACTCGCCGTGGGTCACGCTGACCCGCCGCGGCTATCAGACAAAGACTCAGACTCAGATCAACACCAACCTGAAGCTTTCCCAGGATCTCGGATTCTGGAACTGGAGCAAGGGTCTTGATTTCCGCGCACTCGTTTCGTTTGACGTCCGCGCCAACCAGAACCTTATCTACAAAGTCGACGACTCCACCTACGCTCCCTCCGCCACTCAGGATCCCGTCACCGGCACCTGGGTCGACGACAAGTATCTCTACGACGAAAACGGCAACCTGCTGCTCACCGAGAAATTTGCCGGAAACAAGGATATGTCGGTGACTTCAGACAAGTGGGTCTACCGCACGTTCTATTTCGAGACGGCGCTGAACTACAACCGCTGCTTCGCCAACAAGCACAACGTAGGCGGTCTGGTTCTCTTCAACCTCCGCAACTATCTCGACGCCAACAACGCGAGCCTCTTCGAGACTCTCCCCTACAAGCAGCAGAGCCTCTCGATGCGAGTCACGTATGACTTCGAGCGCAAATACTTCTTCGAGTTCAACGGCGGTTACACCGGTTCGGAAAACTTCAAGAAGCACCACCGTTTCGGCTTCTTCCCGGCAGTGGCAGTCGGCTACGTCCCCTCCAACGAAGACTGGTGGGCGCCGATCAGCGACGCCTTCACATTCTTCAAGATCCGCTACTCCTACGGTATCGTCGGCAACGACTCGTCGGGCGACCGCTTCAGCTACTTCCCCAAGCTCAACAACGACGGCGGAGAATTCAGCAACTACTGGACGCGCAACGGCGCCAACGGCAGCTGGCACTATTCCGCCTACGGCTACGAGCCCCAGTGGTCGAGAGTCCACAAGCATGACCTCGGCTTCGAGATGAACTTCATCAATTCCGACCTGGCCATTGTGATCGACCTCTTCAAGGAGCGCCGCGACCACATCTTCGTTGAGCGTCTCAACCTTCCCTACATCACCGGTCTGGAGGCCAACCCCTACGCCAACATCGGCGTTGTCGAGAACAAAGGTTTCGAGGCATCAGTGGAATATAACAAGGCCATCGGCAAAGACTTCTCGATTTCGGTCCGCGCCAACATGACCTATAACAAAGACAAGGTGATCGAGAACGCCGAGTCCGATCCCGCCTATCCCTGGCTCGAACGCCGCGGCCACAACGTGCTCGCCACCTGGGGCTTTGTGGCAGAGGGTCTCTACACCAGCGACGCCCAGATCAAGGAGCGCGGCATCACCCAGTTTGGCGAGACCTATCCCGGCGAGCTGGTTAAACCCGGCGACATCATGTATAAAGACCTCAACGGCGACGGCCACATCGACGACTACGACCAGAAATGCATCAGCCGCGGCGACATCCCGGCGATCTATTATGGTTTCGGCGGCGACATCCGCTATAAGAACATCGGCCTCGGTATCCTCTTCCAGGGCACAGCCAAAGCCGACCGACTTCTCGACGGCGTCGGCATCAAGCCCTTCCAGAGCTCGAGCGGCGGCGGTACGCTTTATTCCAACATCAAGAGCCACTGGAGTGAAGATGATCCCGAGAACACCGACGTGTTCTATCCCCGTCTGGCCTGGGGCGCAGACGACCCCTCCAACCAAAACAACTACAAGACCAGCACCTGGTGGAAGCGCGACATGAGCTTCCTGCGCCTCAAACAGTTCACAATCTCCTTCTATTTCCCCAAGGCTTGGCAGCGCACGTTCATCAAGGGTGGCCGCTTCTACATCATGGGTCAGAATGTGTTCACATGGAGCAAGTTCAAGCTCTGGGATCCGGAGCTCAACACCAGCAACGGTATTGCTTATCCTAATGTACGCGCCTTCTCTGTGGGTGTACAGTTCAACGTCTAAAAACGCCTCTAAACATGAAACGTAAAATAATTGCACTTTCATTGGCAGCCTCAGCGATGCTCGGCTTCACGAGCTGCGACAGTTATTTCGACGATGTGCCGGAAAACGCAACGTCGATTGAGGACATCTTTGCAAACCGCGGCCAGACACTCGGCTGGCTCACCAACATCTACTCGGCCATCCCCGACCCGACCAACCGCTATGCCGACCGCACGGCGATGTATTGGAATCCATCGACGATCGAAGGATACCTCCCCTGGGACTGGGTTGAGACCCACGACATCATCAACGGCACGCTGACGACGTCGACCAGCTTCGTGAGACGCCTCTGGCAGAACAGCTACCGAGGCATCATGAATGTCAACATCTATCTGGCCAACGTCGACAACTGCGACCCGATGCTTCCCGAGGAGAAGCTCGCCACGAAGGCAGAGGCCCGCGCGATCCGCGCCTATCTCTACCTCTATCTGATCAAGCTCTACGGCCCCGTCTGCATTATCGGCGACCAGGTTGCGAGCAACGACGACGACCTCAACCTCTGGCAGATGCCGCGCAACACGATCGACGAATGTTTCGACTATGTCATCTCCGAGTTCAACGACGTGCTCGCTTCGGGCAATCTCTACTCCACTTTCGACGGTCAGGGAGCTTACGACGACAAGTATAAAGGCAACATCACCAAGGAGGCCGTTCAGGCTTTCCTCGCCGACGCTTATCTTTTCCGCGCTTCCTATATCTTCAACGGCGACCCCTACTACATGTCGATGGCCAACCCCGACGGAACGAAGCTCTTCCCCCAGGCCCGCGACGAGCAGAAATGGCGCGACGCCAAGGCAGCCGCCAAGAAGGTGATCGACAGCGGCAAATACCGTCTGGTTCTTCGCGACGTCTACGACAACCTGACCACGTCGCTCTCCAGCGCCTGCCCCTACAAGTCGACCTTCTTCGCCTCTATGGCAACATCGGCCAACGAGGAGATGATCTACGGCCGTACCAAATCCAGCAACGACACCTATGTTATGGTTCCCCGCTTCGGATCGCTCCCCAGCGGTTACGACAAGGGATCGGGCGCCCTCACGGTTCCTCTGGAGTTTGTCGACCTCTTCTTCACCAACAAGGGTCTGAAGATCGAGGATGACCCCGACTACTTCACCTACGACACGAGCGATCCTCCGACGGCCGCCCGCGGACCGAAGGCTATCGTCAACACCACGGCCTACAACGATCCCATCTCGGGCTATCAGTATTTCAAGATGGTGTCGTCGGCCGGCACGATCTCCTATTCGGCTCCGGTGTCGATCATGAAGCAGTTCTACAACCGCGAGGCCCGCTTCTATCTCAACATCACGTTCCAGAACCGTCCCTGGGAGTTCCAGGGTGGCGCTGCGGTGCAGATGCAGATGAACGGAAACTCCGGCCCCGACGGACGCACGCACGACTTCCCGATCTTCGGAACGATCTCGCGCAAGAACTATTACGCAAAGCAGAGCAACTGGGACATGGCCATGGTGATGCGTCTGGCCGAGATCTATCTCGACTATTCGGAGGCGTGCGCCGAGCTCAACGAACTTGACGAGGCTCTCGTATATCTCAACCAGATCCGCAACCGCGCCGGAATCGGCGAATATGGCTTCGCTCCCGGCAAGGATGCCCGCAACCTCGACAAAGTCGTGATCGCCCGCGATCAGGAGACTGTGCTCAAGGCCATCTACCGCGAGCGCATGCTCGAGCTCTCATACGAGAACAAGCATTACTTCGACGTTCGCCGCTGGGGTGTTGCCGAAGGAAAATGGCGCACCAACGGCCCGCAGATGACCGACGGCTGGATCTATCCCGCCTACCATGTCGGCGGCGAAGGCGGCGAGATGACCGGCTTCAACATCAACGACGTCGGCGTGACCTCCGAGAACAAGAACGTCAACTTCTACAAGCGTGTGGTTCAGCAGCAGCGCATCTTCACCAAGCGCATGTCGCTGCTTCCCATCCCGCAGGAAGAGATCAACCGCAACAAACAGTGCGTGCAGAACACAGGCTGGTGATCCGGCCCCGCACCCGAACCGCACTATAATGGTGTGCCGCCTGACCGCGGCACACCATACCAATAAATAACAACGATTCAACCTTAACGACGACATGAGAAAATTCTTTACCTTTGCCCTGATGGCGATGGGCCTGCAGGCCTTCGCCCTGACCGACGGGGCGACATATTCCATCTCGCTCGGGGACAAGGCGCTTTTCCTTGAGAACGCCACGATGAAAGCCAATGGCAAAGTGGTGGCCTGGACTGACACCAAGGTGCCGGCCCAGCGCTGGATCCTCGAAAACAAGGGGGAGAACGGATATGCTCTCCGCAACGCCTTCACCGGATATTATTTAGGATATGGCGGGACATCGGCCAATGCCGCTGTCGACCAGCGCACCTACAGCGTGCTCAGGTCATGCTGGAATCTGGTCGAGTCTGCCCCCGGTTCCGGCAAATATTATATCGTGCCGACCAAATCCGACGGCAACTGCATCACGCTTAAGGCCACAGAAAACGGCTCAGCCGCCGTGCTTGGCAGCCGCGACAACTCCTCCAACTGCCTCTTCGAGCTTGTGGAGGAGACCACTCCGATGCCCACGGAATTCAACGTGAACGTGCGCGACAACATGATGGAGGGTTTCCTCGGGCAATATTACCATGAGGCCGAGACCGGACATGTGTTCGGCAAAGGCGGCTGGTGGGGCGACGCCGAGATGTTCGAGACGGTCCTCGACGCCTTCGCCACCACCGGCGACCTCCGGTATAAAACGATGTTCGACGAGCTCTACATCGACTTCACCCGCCGCAACGGCACCGACTGGAGCAACAACCAGTTTAACGACGACATCACCTGGATGACGCTCGCCTGCCTGCGCGCCTACAAATATTTCGGCAACCAGACCTATCTGACGGTGGCCAAAGAGAACTACACGCGGATGTATAACAGGGCGTTGCAGCCCTACGGCACCCTGATCTGGAAAAACGACCAGGAAAACAAGCTCGGCACCAACTCCTGCATCAACTGCCCGGCCACGATAGCCGCCTGCTATCTCGGCGAGCTCACGGGCGACAAGAGCTGGTATGACAAGGCGAAGAAAATCTACGCCGGCCAGCGCGACCTGCTTTACAATCCCGAGACCGGAGAAGTCTGGGACTCAAGGGCCTGGACAGAAGGTGGAGGAAAAGAGAAAGACTTCAACCATTGGGTGTCGACCTATAACCAGGGCACGATGCTCGGAGCCGCCATCGCCCTCTATGTCTACACCGGCGAGGAGCAATATAAGGAGGATGCCGACAAAGTTTATGCGCGCACCCTTTCCGCCCTCACAAACTCCGACAAGATCATTCATGTCTGCCAGACCATCAACGGCGACCTTTGCGGATTCAAAGGCATCCTGATGCGCTATGTGCGCACCTACGGCGAGACCTTCCATAAGGAGGAGGCTCTTGACTGGATCGGCAAAAACGCGTGGTTCGCATGGCAGAACCGCAATCCCGACGGCGTTATCTGGTCGGCATGGCTCACCAAGACCGCCGACGACCTGAAGCGCCGCGAGGGGGATGACGACAAGGATATCAAAGACGACGCCTTCGGATCGTCGACCGCAGTCTCGGCCGCTTTCAACGCCCATGTCAACCGTCAGTTTGCAAAAGAGGCCGCCAAGACGATAGGGGCCGAGGCTTTCGACGACATTCAGTTCATGCAGATTGCCGATGCGGCAGAAGATGGCGACACACCCGTCACCACTCCCTCGGCGCTAACCGACGCCTATCTCTGCTTCCGCAACGTCGACTTCGGAACTGAAGGTCTCGACAAGGCCATCCTCCGGCTCAACGCCACGGCCGCCCGCTCATTTGCGAAAATATATGTCGACGGGCTCGGAGAGGAGAATCTTTTGGGCAGAAACACAGGCTTCATTCCCCGCCAATGGAGCGAGGTGAGCGTGGATCTGGGCAAGAAGATCACGGGCGTCCACGATGTCTATGTGGTGTTCAACGGCACGGGAGTGCAGTTCCACAACCTCCGCTTCGAGGCTGATCCCGCGGGCGTCGCAGCCGTCGGCGCCGACGAATCGGTTTCGCTCAGAGCCGAGGGGAGCAAGCTGGTGGTGAAGAATGACATCCCGGGAACTCTCAGCGTCTGCAGCATGCCCGGAATCAGCGAACTCACCGCATATATCGAGCCCGGAGAGCATCGTTACTGCCTCGAGGCCGGAGCGCATATCTGCTCGTTCAGCTCGGAGAGAGGTAATAAAGTCGTGAAAATAATTACAAAAGGAATATAAGAAATATAAGAAAAGATGAACCGTCGTTTATATTCATCGATATTGCTCCTTTCGGGAGCCTTAGCGGTGGCAGCCGCTCCCCTCAGCAGGGAGCAGGCCCGCCTTAACGCCATGTCGTTTCTCAGGGAGGGAAATATGAAGAAGCTCGCTCCGGGCGCGTCAAATGCCGGAGTTGCCATGAAAGATGTCGCCTCGCCCGAGGGACTCTATATCTTTAATGTAGGCACGGGAGGTTTTGTCATCGCCTCCTCGAGCGACCGCACTCAGCCGGTGCTCGGCTATTCCGACGAGGGAAGTTTCGATATGTCGCAGATCCCGCCTCAGGCAGCCGCATGGCTCGGGGAACTATCCTCGGCCGTGAAGGCTCTGGAGCAGGGCGACGCGCAGCAAAAAGGGTGCTCGCCGATGAAGGTGTCGAGCTTCGCCTCGAAGCCGAAGATCGAACCCCTTGTGAAGTCGAAATGGAACCAGGGGTATCCTTTCAACCTGATGACTCCCTCCTATGTCGACGCCAACGGCAACACTGTGGCCCACAGTGCCACGGGTTGCGTCGCAACGGCCACCACCCAGGTGATGTATTACTGGAAATGGCCGCAGGAAGCCACCAAGACCATCCCCTCCTACAGATATGACTGGAGCGGCAACGTCAGGACGATGCCCGCCCTCGATCCGGTGGTGTTCAACTGGGGCGTCATGACCGACACCTACAGCGGCAGCTCCTCGCAGGCCTCGAAAGAGGCCGTGTCGCAGCTGATGCTTTATGCCGGCTGCGCCATGCAGTCGGGATATGCCGGTGCGACCGGAGCGACGTCCATCAACGCGATGAACGCGCTGAAGAACTATTTCGGATATTCGGCCGACATGTTCAATGTCTATCATCTCGACTATACTTTCGCCGAATGGGAAGACCTTTTCTATCGCGAGCTCTCCGCAGGCCGCCCGCTCCTCATGGGGGCCGACAACTACGAACGCACCGGCGGCCATGAGTTTATCTGCGACGGATACGACGGCAACGGCCTCTACCATATCAACTGGGGCTGGGGCGGTTACTGCGACGGTTATTTCGTGCTCACCGTCATGGCCCCCGACTCGCAGGGCATCGGCGGCTCGACCGACGCCAACGGCTATTCCATGGGACAGAACGTCTGCGTCAACCTGCGCCCGGCCTACGACACTCCCGATGTGGAGACGGTCTGCGCCTCCATTTCCAATTTCTATGCCTCGCAGGCCACGGTCAATCCCGACGAATCGGGCAAGTTCAGCGTCAATGTCGGCTGCACTCTCCGCACCCTTCTGCTCCATCGATATGACATCGAACATGCGTTCCGTCTGCTCGACGCGCAGGGGAATGTAGTGGCCGACGGCCTCGGCAGCCGCACCGACAACTATGATCCCGCCAGCCGCTATTCCAAAAACATGACCGTGGAGATCCCGGCGCTCGCCGACGGAATCTACCGTCTCCAGGGAATCAGCCGGCAGAGCGGAAGCTCCGAATGGCTCCCCGATCTCTTCGCCGATCACAACTATCTGACTCTGACGGTGGCCGACAACAAGATGAAGACCGAGGCTGTCCCCGGCCGTGGCGAGAAGCTCCGTGTCGACGAAGTGACTCTGGTCGACGCCACTGTCGGCGGCGAATGGCAGCAGGTGAAATACACCATCACCAACCTCGGCGCCGATTTCTATGGCGAGACATATATGTTTGTCGACGGAAAACGCTCGTCGGGCAATACGATCAGCATTCCCGCCGGAGAGAGCGCCGACATCTATTTCAAATTCCAGCCGAAGAACGAACCCGGCAACCACAGCTTCGTGCTCTCGCGCAACACCGGAATGTCGAATATCCTCGACTCCCGCGAAAAGATGTATAACATCGACTGCATGTGGGACGCATCGGGCAACATCACGGCCCTCCCCCCGGTCAAGACGAATCCGAGCTATGAAGTCGCTCCCTCCGCGGCGGCCGTCTATCTCTATGGCCCGAATCCGCGCACAATCGTGGTGAAGGAGGCTAATCCCAACCTCGTGCTCTATCTTGACGAAAACGCCACGATTTCCTCGCGCGTGGAGAACGTCTACCGCAAGAACATCACCAACATCGTGAAAGGAGGGCATGCCGCCAAGGTCACATTCTCCGATCAGTATGATCTGGCCATTCCGGCAAGCTTCACCGCCGACGAGGCAAGCTACACCCGCAGCGAGATGCCCCGCTGGTCGACGGTGATCGTTCCCTTTGCCATTGACCGTGTGAGCGTCGGCGATCAGGATCTCGACTGGTTCCGCTCGGCCGACGACACCGGCAAGAACATATTCATCAAGCAGCTGCAGGGCACCCGCGCCTCGCGCGTGATGTTCAAACACACGGAAACCGACCGGATCGAGGCCAATACCCCGCTTTTCGTCGGAGTGCAGGGCGAACTCGGAGGAACGTCGTTCGACCATACGGGAAAGAGCGTCACTTTCTCCGGCGCCAACACGATCGTCGAGGCTCCGGCCGAAACTGTGGCCAACGCCGAAAAGGGTAGCGCCGCAAGACTGCTCGGATGCTACAGCATCCGGTCAATCGCAGGCTTCCACGTGCTCGACGAGAATTTCGAGACCTTCTCGAAACAGACCGCTCACGCAGGCCGTCCGCTCAATGCTTACCTCCAGAGTCCTTACGCCTACGACAGCTTTGAAATCGTCTATGGCGAGGGGGAGGATCCCAGCGCGGTCGAGGATATCCTCGACGAAAACAGCGAGATTGCTGCCGACGCTCAGGTCTTCAATCTTCAGGGCATCCGCGTCGGCGTCTATGCCGACTTCGCAAAACTCCCCGCAGGCTTATACATCGTGGCCGGCCGCAAAGTCATGAAAGTCATGAAATAATCATCCTGATATGAAAAAGATAAGTTTTAGTTTGATTCTCACGGTCATTATGGCCGTGGGAATTTTTTTACCTGCCTCCGCAAAGAAGAGCAGACATTCTCAGGCTTCGTTTACGGTAGCCAGTTATAATCTCCGCAATGCCAACCGGTCGGACTCTGTCAACGGCAACGGCTGGGGGCAGCGCATGCCCTATATCTGCGACATCGTGAGATTCCACGGTTTCGACATCTTCGGCACCCAGGAATGCTTCCGCCATCAGCTCGACTCGCTCGTGAGCCGGCTTCCCGGCTATGCCTACATAGGGATAGGCCGCGACGACGGGAAGCGGGCCGGAGAGCATTCCGCCATCTTCTACGACAAGAATCAGTTTGATGTGCTCGATTCCGGTAATTTCTGGCTGTCGGAGACACCCGACCGTCCCGGCCTGGGCTGGGACGCCGTCTGCACGAGAATCTGCACATGGGGTAAATTCCGCCATCGCGCCAGCGGACGCGAGTTCATCTTCGCCAACCTTCACATGGACCATGTGGGCCGCAAGGCGAGAGTCGAAGGGGCGAAACTCGTGCGCCGCAAGCTGGCCGAGATCGCTCCCGACTGCCCGGCCATAGTCACCGGTGACTTCAACGTCGACCAGAACGACCCGGTCTACGGCACCATGACATCCGATGGCGACTTCCGCGATTCCTACGAGATCGCCGGGTTCAGATATGCCCCGACCGGAACATTCAACAATTTCCGTCCCGATGGATTCACGACTTCCCGCATCGACCATGTCTTCCTGACGCCGCAGTTTGTCGTGGAGAAATATGGCATCCTTACCGACACCTACCGCGCACCCGATCCGAAGTCCCCGTCGGCCGGGATGAAGACCCACGACGCCCCCTCCGAACTCGAGATGGAGCGTTATATTGCCCGCACTCCCTCCGACCATTTCCCTGTTGCGGTTCATCTTACTCTCAAATAATGCCAAGAATATCCAAAAAACAGATATGGCAGAATTCAGGACATAAAAAATGACTGAATCCCTGATATTTGCAATAAAGAATCATACGAACGAACAATCGAAACATGAACAGATATAAGACACTCATCGCTCTGCTGGCCCTCCCGCTGACGGTTGTCTCCCAGCGTGCCATGGCCGGCGAAATCGTATGTCCGGTGGATGCCGTCGCTCCGGTAGTGGCTCCTTCGGCCGCCGCCCGATATGCCAACACGTGCCGCCCTCCGAAAGAGAAGAGGCTCTTCCATTCCGACGAGGTGGAGAGGCAGATCAAGCGCGTGAAATCGCTGCTGACCAATCCGAAGCTGGCATGGATGTTCGAGAATTGTTTTCCCAACACCATCGACACCACGGTTCATTTCCGCAAGGATTCGGAAGGGAAGAACGAGACGTTTGTCTACACGGGCGACATTCACGCCATGTGGCTTCGCGACAGCGGGGCGCAGGTGTGGCCCTATGTTCAGCTCGTCAACAAGGACAAGAAGCTGAAGGATATGGTGGAGGGAGTGATCCGCCAGCAGTTCAAGCTGATCAATCTCGATCCTTACGCCAACGCCTTTAACGACGGCCCCACCGGGGGCGACTGGCAGTCGGACATGACCGACATGATTCCCGAGGTGCATGAGCGCAAATGGGAGATTGATTCCCTTTGCTATCCGGTGCGCCTGGCATACGAATACTGGAAACAGACCGGCGACTCGTCGATTTTCGACGGGATCTGGATGGAAGCCATCAACAATATCGTCGAGACTTTCGTCACTCAGCAGCGCAAGGATGGGGTAGGACCCTACCGGTTCCAGCGCAAGACGGAGCGCGCTCTCGACACTCTCAACAACGGCGGCCTCGGCGCGCCGGTGAACCCGGTCGGGCTCATCGTCTCCTCCTTCCGTCCCTCCGACGACGCCACGACGCTGCAGTTCCTCGTGCCGAGCAATTTCTTCGCCGTCAGCATCCTCCGCAAGGCCTCGGAAATCCTCCGCACGGTCAATCATGAGAAGAAGCTCGCCGACCGTTGCGACGCCCTGGCCGCGGAAGTGCAGCAGGCGCTCAACAAATATGCCGTCTACGACCATCCGCAGTTCGGCAAGGTCTATGCCTTCGAGGTCGACGGTTTCGGCAACTATCTGCTGATGGACGACTCCAACGCCCCCAGCCTGATGTCGTTGCCCTATCTGAGCGACGTGAGCGTCAACGATCCCATTTATCAGAACACTCGCCGCCTCATCTGGAGCAAATCGAATCCCTATTTCTTCGCAGGGAAAGCCGGCGAGGGAATCGGAGGCCCGCATATCGGCTACGACATGGTCTGGCCGATGAGCCTGATGATGAAGGCATTCACCTCGACCGACGACAAGGAGATCGCGGAGTGTATCAAAGCTGTGGTCGACACCGACAACGAGATGGGATTCATCCACGAGTCGTTCCATAAGGACGACCCCTCGAATTTCACACGCGAATGGTTCGCCTGGCAGAACACTCTCTTCGGCGAATTGATCCTCAAGCTGGTCAACGAAGGTAAAGTCGACCTTCTCAACAGCATCTGATTTTATTCACATTAGACAGGAAATTATCATGTGGATTTTCGAAGATATCTTCAAGACCACCATCTGGGGTGGGGACAGGATTCCGGCGCTGAAGAAAGTTTCGGTCGATCTTCCCAATGTGGGGGAGAGCTGGGAGATTTCCGGAGTCGCAGGCTCGGAGTCGGTGGTTGCCGAAGGAAAAGACAAGGGGCTCACGCTTCGTGAGCTCGTGCGTAAATATGGCGCCTCTCTTATGGGCGAGGCGAATTTCGGGAAATTCGGCGAGGATTTTCCTCTTCTGATAAAGTTTATCGACGCCCGTCAGGATCTCTCAGTGCAGGTTCATCCCGACGACGCGCTTGCGCAGAAACGCGGCTTCCGCTTCGGCAAGACCGAAATGTGGTATGTCGTTGACGCGGCTCCCGGGGCCAGACTGGCCAACGGATTCCGTCATGAAGTAGATCCCGGAGAATATGCCGGGCTTGTCGAGACGGGAAAAATTGAGGATGAGCTTCGGTTCTGTCCGATATCCCGCGGCGACGTGTTCTTTATCCCGGCCGGCCGGGTGCATGCCATCGGCAAAGGGGCATTCGTGGCTGAGATCCAGCAGACCTCCGACACCACCTATCGTCTCTACGATTATCATCGCAAGGACGCCAACGGCCGTGAGCGCGAGCTCCACACTGCCCAGGCCTTCGATGCGATCAATTTCCGCGACACTGACGGAAAAGCCGTCGACTACAAGGCTGAAGAGAACGGAGCGGTCAATGTGGCCGATTCTCCTTTCTTCACAACAAATGTGATCAAAGCCGACGCGGCAATCGTGCGCGACTACGGTTCTCTCGATTCCTTCGTGATTCTGATCGCCACCTCAGGAGAGGCCGACATCAGATGCGGCGGGGAGAGCATCACCCTGAGAGCCGGTCACAGCGTGCTCCTTCCCGCTTCGGCCGGAAGCTACGAGATCGAACCCGTCGGAGGCTTCACAGCCCTCGAGACATATATTCGTTAAGAAGTTTGTTTAGGTTAGTTTTAAATTATGGAAATGGAAGTTGTTTTCATAGAGTAATGTTGAAATACGAAGTTAAGTTTTTTATGTTGGCAGTTATAAGTAATAAGTTGAGTTTTTAGACAACCTGTTAAATAAGCAAAACGTGAGAATCGCCCCGCCGAACGAGATGTTTAGCGGGGCGATTATATTGTGAATATTGCGCTGTTTCCGGCGGGAAGGAGTCCCGGCAGGGAATTTATATATCGGATGGAAAAGAGGGCGGGAGAAGCCGCGGGAAGGGGCGGGAGAAGCCGATAAAATAAGATAAAATAAACGGTGGAGTCGAATCGGCTCCACCGTATGAGGAATTATTGATGGTTATGGGAATCAGCGGATGGCTACCTTGGCAACCTTGCTGCCGGCGGGAGTCACAACGCGAACCAGATAGATCGAAGCAGGGAGTTCGATCGCTGCGGTTCCGTTTACGCTCTTCTTCGAGATGAGACGGCCGGCGAGGTCATATACATATACTGTGGCGTCGGAAGCCTCTACAACTGCTGCGCCTGCTGCTGTGCGGACGCTGATTGCTGCGTCGTCGGCGTCAATGCCGCC
The DNA here is from genome assembly GCA_905214735.1 of uncultured bacterium. GTDB lineage: Bacteria > Bacteroidota > Bacteroidia > Bacteroidales > Muribaculaceae > Lepagella. The sequence goes on from CAJMNI010000008.1 coordinate 53,132, forward strand.
GACACCGGTGCCAACCACATATTTGGTGCCATATACGTTGAGGGCCGGAACGCGGGCTGTGAACTTGTTGTTTGTCTGAGTTTCGCCGATAAAGAAAGGAACTTCAAGCTTCACGTAGCGTGCTCTCACGGGAGCTGTTTCAGCTTTGGCCTTAACTTCTTTCGGCTCGGCCTCGGGACCTGACTCAGACTTGAAAGTATAGGTCTTGATGTCCTGGATGCCGACCCCGGTTGCGGATACGACGCGGTTCCAGCAGGTGTTGGTGTCGCCCTGCGGGGTGATAAGGTCGAGATCGGGAGCTGTGTTCGAGACGTAGATGTTCAGATCTTCGAGGTTGGGTTCGTTTGTTTCGCCGCCAGCCTTGCAGTCCACGAGTTCGATTTTCTCGATGTCGTAGGTATCTTCGAGGTCGATCACAGCAAACTTGATGGGATCGTTTTTCGAAGCCTGGGCGAAACACCATTTGTGGTCTTTGTCGGCGTAACCGTTGATCAGATTGCTTGCAGTCTCGCGCATGTTGACAGCGTCGTAGCTTTTCAAAATGGTCTTGCCCACGCTGATGAGGTTGTTTTCGCGCTCGATCGGACGCGAGTATTCGCCGAAGATGTCGACTCCGTAGATGCGGACGGCGCCGTCGGCCTTGGTGAAGGTGGCGCGGAGATAGCGCACCTCTACCGGTGTAAACGACTCATCCTTATAAATGCGGTCGCCGTCGTTGGTCTTGTGGAGGATCTCGGTCCAGTTCTCGTTGTCGAGGCTATATTCCAGTTTCCAGTCGGGAGTGTTCTGCGAGTTGGGCTCGTAATGTTTTGCATCCTCAAACCAGAAGCGGTTGATCCTGTAATAGTCGGTGAATTCCCAGATCACCCATGGGTGTTCCGACTGGTTTTCACACCATTTCTTGCCCCGAGTCTCCTCTCTGGTGTTGAGATAGAACTCATGCTCGCCGTCGTTGACGCGGCCGCTGGCGTCTTTGATTAAGCAGCGGAGTTTTCCTGTGCCGTCTAACTTGACAGTGTTGATGGGCACGGGAACCTCATTCACGTTTACAGTGAAAGTAGTCGATGCTTCCTTGACCGTATTGTTGCCGGGAATCGTGACGGTGATTGTGGCCGTGCCTTTTCCCACGCCGGTTACTGTGCCTTCCTGATCGACAGTGGCGATAGATTCGTCGCTGGAGCTATATTTGGCGCCATAGAGAGTGCCGACTTTGGCCTGTTTGGTAGCGCCGGGAGCCACTGTTACTTCATCGCCTGCATGGATGGCGAAAACTTTGGATACGTCGACGGGGCTTGTCTGCCATTTGAGGCGGGGAAGCACGCCGGCTTCTGCGGTCCAGACGTCAGCGCTCCAGCCCAGCGTCTCGGTGATGAATTTCGGGTCGGTGAGCTCGGCGAAACTCTTGTCTGCGCCGTCGGTCGAGTTGGCATTGTCGCTCTTGATTATCGAATGAGCGAAATAGGGGCCGGTCCATGAACCGGCGAGAGCATAATCGTTCTCGAGTTTGTCGTCCTTGTCTTTGGGTTTACCGAGGATTCGGTGCTGGTCGCCCATGTCGGTATTGATGCGGATCATCATCGGGGCGGCCACAAAGCAGTTGGTGATCTCATGTTGCACGCCGCCGTCGACGAGAGCCGCGATGCCGCCCACGCAGTTCTTGACGCCTAAGATCGTGCCGCCGAAGTAGCATTTGTCGATCACGAGGTTCACGGGCGTGCCGACCAGACCGGCAGCCTGATGCTCGCGCGAATAGGAATAGGTGATGCCGTAGCAGTTCTCGATGCGGGTGAGAGCGTCTCCGCAGCCGCCGATCAGAGCGCCGACGTGGTCGCGACCCGCAACCTTACCGGTGACGTAGCATTCCGAGATGGTGTTGTTTCCTTTGTCTTTGCCCACCAGACCGCCGGCGTTTTGGTCGCCGAGGATGTCGACATTTTCAAGACCGAGTTTGGTGATGGTGGCGTCTTTGATGGCTCCGATAAAGGCGTTTTCATTGCGGTCGGCGTTCTGGACGCGGATTCCTTTGATCACATGACCGTTTCCGTAGAGTTTGCCCGTGAAGGGGTGGTTGTCGTCGCCGAGCGGCGTCCAGTCGCCCGTGACTGTGATGTCGGTTGTAAGGGTGTATTCGCCTGCGAGGTTGTCGGCGATCGCCCTTAATTCTTCCTCATTGCTGATGTTGACGGGGTCGACGGCCCAGGCCGCCGTAGCGGACAGGCCTAACAGAGCTGCCAGGCCCAAACGTCCTGAAAAAGTAGATAGCTTTTTCATTTTGAAAAAAATTAAGGTTAATGAATATTGAGGTTAATGAATATTGAGGTTTGATGGTATCAATCTGATGGTATTATAATCATACTTGACGGTATTAAGATCACAACACAAATATCAAAAAAAAGGCAGGATATAGAGTATAATATCCTGCCAAAATAGTATACGCGTGTATAAGATAGGGCGTTGATGTCAGCCTTTCGGCTGGTTGGCCTCCCGGAATGCCCTCGGAGTCATGGAATATCGCTTGTCGAACTCTTTGTAGAAGTTCGACCGGTTGTTGAATCCGCTCTGGTAGATGATGTCCTGGATGGGAAGGGTGGTGGTGAGCAGCAGGTGGGCGGCGTGCTCCATGCGGATCCCCTTGATGTAGTCGTTGGGGGAGGGGAAGTCGAGATCCTTGAGCTTGCGGTAGAGGTTTCTGACCGACATGTTCATGGCGTTGGCCAGGAATTCCGGATTGAGGTCGGGGTTTGACATAGATTCGGAGATCTTCTTTCGCATCTTCTCGACAAACTCCTTGTCTTCGATTGATAGGAGTTTTCCTTCGTAGAAGTCGAAGGCGGATGCCCCCGACTTGAAATAGTCGCGCAGACGGCCGTGGCTTGAGATGAGCCTGTTGATCACGGCGTCGAGATATGCGAATGAGAAAGGCTTCGTCACATATGCGTCGGCTCCGGCGTCGAAACCCTGGATTTTGTTTGCGCTCGAGCTTTTTGCCGAGAGCATCAGCACCGGAATATGCGATGTGTGCTCGTTTTTGCGCAGGGCTATGGTGAACTCGATTCCGCTCATGCCGGGCATCATCACGTCGGTGATTATCAGGTCGGGGGGAAGCTGCCGTAAAAGCTCCAGGGCGTCGTCGGGATTGTCGGCGGTGCGCACGTTGTAGTGCACGAGTCCCTCCTGCAGCAACTGGAGGATGTCGTGGTCGTCGTCGAGCACGAGGATGTTGGGGAGGTTCTCGGCGTTGGCCTGATGTTTCCCCTTGCCGATGGCCCGCATTTCGTATGGCATGAGCGGCCCCTGCGGCAGTTTGATGGGTTCTTCCTCCTCTTTTTCTTCGTCGGAAGATGCGGGCGGGGTCAGGGGGAGCGGGGGGAGCATGACGATAAATTCGGCGTATTTCTCCACTTCGCTTTCGATGTTGATGGTTCCCTTCAGGAATTTCACCATTGCGTGGCAGGTGGCCATGCCGAGGCCGTGGCGCGACGAGAGTCCCTGAGTGGCGTTGCGTTCCAGATTGTCGAGGATGCTGTATCTGTCGAAGATCCTCTCCTTGTCTTCGGGCCTGATCCCTTTGCCTGTGTTGTAGACCTTGAGCTCAAGCTGCCCGTCGGCCACCCTCAGGCTGACCTTGATTGTTCCGTAGGAGGGGGTGTATTTATAGGCGTTGGAGAGGAGATTGTAGAAAATCTTGGTGAAGGAGCGCTGGTCGGTGGGCCACTGGATGTCGGGCTCGATATCCGAGGAGAACTTGATGTTGTTGTGCTCGCGGAGCTCGTCAAACTGCCCGATGATGCTCATCGCGAGGCCCGAGACGTCGACCATGGTGATTTCCGGGGTCTGCACGCCGCTTTCGATCCGGCCGAAATCGATCACCTCCTGGATGAGGGAGTTGAGCCGCTGGGCGTTTCCGATGATCAGCGACACATATTTGCGCTCATAGGAATCGAGGCCCGGATAGTTGAGCAGGCGCTCGCAGGGACCGTAGATCAGGGTTAGGGGAGTGCAGAACTCGTGGGTGATGGTGGTGAAGAACCTGATCTTGTCTTCGTAGGTCTTTTCCTTGTTGCGCTGCTCGATTTTTTCGAGACGCCTTTTCTGCATGCTGCTCTGGCGCTTGAGAAGGGTGTAGATCAGCAGGGCTATCAGGGCGAGGGCGATGAGGAGATAGATCAGTTTTGCGCCGAGGGTGAGAAACCATGGGGCGGCCATCTTGATCTTGCGGGTGAAGACGGGGCTTTCATAACCGGTGGTTGGATCGACATAGCGCATCTGCAGCTCGTAGGAGCCGGGAGCGAGGTGGGAGAAGAGCATGCGGTCGCCCTCGGCCAGAGTCCACTCCTTGTCGGTGTTGAGCCTGTAATAGAACTGGTAGCGGACTCCGTTGATATGGTCGGGAGCGGTGAATCCCAGATAGAATGTGTTGACATCTGCCGGGAATTCAAATCGGCCTTCTTTTGTGTCGATATATTTCGCCAGAGAGACATATTCGTCGCCGATTATCAGATAGCATATCATGATATCGGGATATTTTACGGAATTCTTCCATTCTCCGCCGGGCATAACAATGGCGAGCAGTCCGTTGGTGCCTCCGAAAAAGAGCCGGTTGTCGCGGGTGAATGCGGCTCCGTCGCAGAATTCCGTGATTTCGGCGCCGACGTTGGAACCATAGCTCCACACGGACCCGCTGTCGGGATCGATCCAGACGATGCCGTCGTTGGTCGAGGCCCACACCTTGTTGCCGGCCGAGGGGAGGAGGGCATGGATCGTGGTGTTGTGGATTCCCGACGACCGGGTGAAGCTCTTTTCATCTTTCCGGGTCTTGCGGATTATTCCCGCGCCCGTTCCTAACCAGAGCGCGTTTCCCTGGGGAAGGACATAAAACATGTCGTTGAGCGCCGAGTCAGCATTGTCGAGCTTGATCCTCGACATTGTGTTGTTTTTGATCTTGAACGCCCCCAGGCCGCGGTTGGCGGCATAGATGGTGCCCTTGCCGTCGCCCGAGATGGAGAAGAAGAAGTTGGAGGCGGAGAAACCGTTGTTGTTGGAAAACACCTTGGTTGAAGTTATCGTCGGAGCTCCGGAGCCCCGGCTGAGCGAAACGCGGATGATTCCCTGTCCGGAGGCGGCGAGCCATAGCACGGAGTCGTTCTCCTCGTAGATGTCGTGAATCCCTTTCGGAGCGATGCCCGCCGTCTGCGCCACTTTCTCTATGCGGTTGGAGGCGAGGGAGTAATAGTTCAGACCCTCTTCAGTGCCGATCCAGATCAGGGGGCGGCGGCTCCGCTTTATGGCGTAGACCTCGTTGTTGAGCAATTCGGAGTTGGCCGACGTGAGCAGGCCTGTCTGGGCCGGAGAGATTTCCGAGTCCATGGAGAAATTGCTGATCCGGAGGATTCCGTCGCCCTTTGTGCCGATCCACATCGTGTTGTTGTCGTCGAGATAGAGCGCCCGGATGGGGCGGGTTATCTTGTTATGGAGGTCAGTGTAGGTTATGGCTTCGAGCTTGAGAGGCGTTTCCACATATTTGAAGATACCCATGCCGTCGGTGGCTATCCAGATTATCGGCTGGCGCGAGTCGGCGACCACCGACATCACTCCTGTGGCGATATTGAGATCGCTGATTGCGGGAACTCCGTTCGGCCGGGGAGTGAGCCGGATCATGCCCCTCCAGAGGAAGCCTACGAAAATGTCGCCGCTGCTTTTGGAGCGTGCTATGGAGGTGATTTTGCCGCGATGGTTCACCTCCTCCGAGAGGTCGGCGATCAGCGTTTGCGCTTTTGTCGCCGGCGAATAGCTCATGAGTTTGTTGTCGGTAGTCAGAAACAGCATCTTCCCCTTGGCGTCGGGGAAGGCTCCCGACAGCGCCTTCAGTTCGAGATGGCTGGAGATCACCTTCCCTTTGTAGAGGTTGAAGGTGCGGATTCCATCGGTGCAATAGGCCCGGATGGTGTTCCCCTCCCAGGTGGCGTGCAATATCCCCTGCGAGGGAATCTCGATTCCCTCGATCCATCTGAAGTTGTCCGATTTCCCCTCTTCGTAATAAAAAAGCCTGTTCTGATGGGTCACGCAGAAGATCTTCATGCGGTCTTCGCTCACGAAGGTCTTGCCGGTTTCCCTGAAGTCGGGAAAGGAGGAGAGAGTCGGCTTGGAAAGGGAGGGAATGCGGTCCAGGCCGTTGGAGGTCTGGACCCATTCTGTTTCGCGCGTGGAGTAAATGCCCTGGATCACCTTGCCGGAGAGGTTATGCCCCCTGTGGAATTTGTCGTAGGGGAAAAACGTGCGTCCGTCGAAGGTGACGAGACCGTCGATGGTGCCGATCCAGAGGATGCCTTCGGGCGACGACATGAGGGAGAGCACCGAACTGCTCGGGAGCCCGTCGGAGTGGCTGATCTGCCTCATGATGCTGGCATCGGTGGCAAATGGAAGGAAGAGAGTCAGTAAAATTGATAGTAAGCTCTTTAAGTGTTTCATTTTCTTATTCCATGGATGGTGGAACCGAACGGGGATCCGCTCCCCAGCTGATATTAGGATGGTCGCCCATGATTAGAATAAGTTTGCCGCCGCCGGCAATGTCGGAATGGGAGAACCATGGTTTGTTCCATTCTTTTCCGTTGAGAATGGCGGATTGGATATATTTGTTGTCGCGGCTTACATTGCGCGCTTCGATCTCGAATATTTTGCCGTTGCTCAGTTTCACTTTCGATTTTTTGAAGAGGGGGCTGCCGATGTTGTAGGCGGGAATGCCGGGGGTGACGGGATAGAAACCGAGCGAGGAGAATACCACAAATGAAGTCAGGCCGCCGCCGTCTTCATCTCCTGGGATTCCCATCAGGTCGGGGCGGAACCACATCCGGAGCATCTGCCGGATGCATTTCTGAGTTTTCCAGGGAGCGCCGGCATAATTGTAGAGATAGGGGATATGGAGCGAGGGCTCGTTGGCCATTGAGAACTGGCCCACGTTGCCGGTGTGGTCGGGGAGCACCCAGTAGAATTCCCTTTTCCCCTGGCCGAGGGGAGTGCGGAAAGTGGCGTCGAGGTTTCTGACGAATTTGTCGCGTCCGCCCATCAGCGAGATCAGGTCGGCCACGTTGTGGGGCACGTCCCATCGGTAGACCCAGCCGTTGTTTTCGTCGTAGGCGTTGCGGACGCCGACGCCGCCCGACCAGCGGTAGTCGAAAGGCTCGATCCAGTTGCCGTCTTTGTCTTTGGGATGGAAGAAGGAGGTCTCGGGATTGAAAATGTTGCGGTAGTTGAGGGCAGTGTGGCGGTAATGGTCTGCCTCGTCGGCGCGGCCCAAGGCGCGGGCGAGCAGCGAGAGGCAGAAATGGTCGTAGCTTGTGCCGAGGGTCACGGCGACAGGCTGGCGCTTCTCGAAGCCGTGGACCACGGGGTCGGTCTCCTCCTCCCCCTCGTGGAGGGCGGGGATATAGCCGTGGGTTTTGTAGAAGCGGTCGATGTCGCCGGCCGGTTTGGCCGACCAGGGGGCGAGGGTTTTCTCTTCGATTCCCCGGCGGCAATAGTCGTAGGCGCGGAGGGTGTCGATTCTGAGCCCCTTGGCCATGGCGTCGGCCACGGAGGCGACGGCATGGTTGGAGTTCATGCGGCGCGAGTCGCCGGTGATTTCGGGGAAGGTTGGCATCCACTTGTTGCCCATCTGCTCGGCCATGCGGAGATATGATTCGAGGATCGCCTCCTCGCGGGGCTGCTCCAGGAGGATGCGGAGAGGATGGTTGGCGCGGTAGGTGTCCCAGATCCAGTCGTCGGTATAGAAGGGGATTCCGCCGTCGTCGTGGACTTTCCCGTCATAGGCGCTGAAGTAGCGGCCATCCTCGCTGAGGCAGACGGGGCGTTCGTAGGTGCGGTAGAGGGAGGTGTAGAACACCTTCGTGTCGTCGGGAGAGCCCCCTTCGACCGAGATTTTGCCAAGGGTCTCGTTCCATATCCTGCGTCCTTCGGCGGCCACGGCGTCGATGTCATAACCCTTTATTTCGCGGTGGAGATTCCTGCGGGCCTGCTCGGCGCTGATCAGCGATATGCCGTAGCGGAGGTCGATCTTGCGGGCGGATGCGGGGAATTGCAGGGCAGCGCAGACGTCGCGTCCCTCCGCTTTGGCGCGCGACCGGTCGATCGTCGCGCCGGAGAGGATGCCCGATTTCTCGGGAGCCTGACTGAACTCGACGCAGAGATATATCGTGGTGTTGTCGCTTAGTTTCTGGCTGCCGGTAACGCTGTTTCCTTTGATTTCCATCATGCCGTCGCGGCTGTTCAGAAGGATGGTTGCCGGTTTCGGGGCGTCGAAGGTCAGGGAGTAGACCGCCGACTGGTGAGACACGGCGTAGCGGGCATGCATCTGCTCCTCGGTGTCGGTGGTCATCAGGTCGGCCTCGTAGCTATAGGGGGTGAGATGCTCGTTGTCGTAGGTATAGGTCACCACCGGCTTCAGTTCGCCGCTCTGGCAGGCGCTGAGATTGAACGCCGAGCGCTCGCGGTGGTGGGTAACCACGACGGGGAGCCCGTTGAGCACCTGCCCCGTGAAGTCGGAGCGCTCCGGATAGACCCGGAGCATGCTGTTCGGAAGATGGATCGTAGGAAAGGTCGGCACCAGCAGATGGCTGATGTTGCCGATATAGGGGTCGACTTGGTCCACCGGCTGCGGCGTGGCCGCAAGCGAGCCGGAGAGGCTGATGTTGCCTATAATTATTGTAGCAACCGTTATTAAAGATTTACTGTTCATGGCATGGCGTTCTTATATTGGTTTTAATAAGCATCTAAGGGCGCGTCGTCACGACGTGCCCTTGAAATACACTTATTTAACTAACTATCAATTTTAACCTTTTACTCGTAGGCATTCTTTTTTACCTGTAAATATTCATTCCATATCTGCCGGGTGCCCAAGCGGAGAAGCGCAAGGGAAACCCTTCGGGCGCCGGCCCGCGAAGATCGCGAGCCGGAACCGGGAGATTATTTCGCGAGCTCATTGCTGAATGAATAGGGGGCTGCCGATTCGGAAGTGCCTCGGGAGGTGTTGGGCTTTTTGCCCATCTTGTAGTCGAGGCGCGCGCCCTTCATCAGGTCGGAGTGTTCGAAATAGTTTTTGTCGTAGTTCTTGCCGTCATACTTGAGCTGCAAGATGTAGGGGGTGTCGTCATCATTGCCGGGGGCGTTGATCACCACTTTCTTTCCGTTCTCAAGGTTGATGGTCATCTTGTTGAATGCGGGGGAGGTCATGGCATACTGGCCGCTGCCGGGGCAGACGGGATAGAAGCCGAGGGCCGAGAAGACATACCATGCGGAGGTCTGGCCGTTGTCCTCGTCGCCGCAATAGCCGTCGAAGTTGGGGGTATACATCGTGTCCATCACGCGGCGGGTCCAGTATTGTGCCTTCCAGGGCTGGCCCGACCAGTTGTAGAGATAGATCATGTGCTGGATCGGCTGGTTGCCGTGGGCGTAGTTGCCGAGGTTCATGATCTGCATTTCGCGGATCTCATGGATCACTCCGCCATAATAGCTGTCGTCGAATGTCGGCGGAAGGGTGAAGACGGAGTCGAGCATGTTGTTGAATTCCTTCTTACCTCCCATCAGATTGATGAGTCCCTTGGGATCGTGGAACACCGACCAGCTGTAGTGCCAGGAGTTTCCTTCGGTGAAGGCGTCGCCCCAGGTCAGAGGATTGAAAGGAGTGGCGAACTTGCCGTCGGCTTTGCGGCCGCGCATCAGGTTGGTCTCCTTGTCGAATACGTTCTTATAGTTCAGGGCGTGCTCCTTGTATTGCTTGAGCTCCGATTCCGGTTTGCCGAGAGCCTGGCCCAGCTTGTAGATGCACCAGTCGTCGTAGGCATATTCCAGGGTGCGGGCCACTGATTCGCGAAGGCCTTTGTCGCAGGGGACATAGCCGTAGTTGTTGTAATCCTCGAAACCGGCGCGGCCGGAGGTCGTGCCCTTGAGATGGTTGTTGGCGCCGTTGGTCACGGCTTTCCAGAGATATTCGGGATCATCTGCGCGGACGCCCTTGAGATAAGCGTCGGCCACTACCGAGGCGGAGTTGTTGCCGACCATGCAGGCGCGGTGGCCGGGGCTCGACCATTCGGGCAGGAAGCCGCTCTCCTTGTAGGCGTTGACCAGCCATTCCTGCATCTTTTTGTTTTCCGAGGGGTAGAGAAGGTTGAGCATCGGGAAGAGGGCGCGGAAAGTGTCCCAGAAGCCGGTGTCGCCATACATGTAGCCGGGGAGCACCTGGCCGTTGAAGGGGGAGTAGTGGACCACGTTTCCTTTGGCGTCATATTCGTAGAGGCTGCGGGGGAAGAGCACTGCGCGATAGAGGCAGGAATAGAACGTGCGGAGCTTGTCGATGTCGTTGTCTTCGATGGTGACGGCGCCGAGGGTCTTGTTCCATTGGTCGCGCCCTTTCTGCTTCACCTGGTCGAAGGTGTCGTTGCCGAGCTCTTTGAGGTTGAGGCGGGCCTGTTCCGCAGAGATGAAGGAGGAGGCCACGCGGGCATGGACCGTTTCCCCTTTCTTGGTCTTGAATCCGATGATGGCGCCGGCGTGGTTGCCGGTGAAGCTCATCTTCGTGGGATCGATGCTGTCGCCGTCGCAGGCTGCGGCGTATTCGAAGGGCTTGTCAAACTTCACGATGAAATAGTTCTTGAAGTTCTTGGGCACTCCGCCGCTGTTGCGGGTGGTGTAGCCTTCGATGGTGTTGGTCTTCGGATCGATTGTGACCGACGAACCGCGGTCGAATGCGTCGACAATGACGTATGACTGGTCGTCGGGGAAAGTGAAGCGGAAAATCGCGGCGCGCGATGTGGGGGCGATCTCTGTCACCACGTCATGGTCGGCGAGATAAGCGCGGTAATAATAAGGAGTGGCTTTCTCGGCCTTGTGTGAAAACCAGCTGGCGCGCTTGTCCTGGTTGAAGACGGGCTTGCCGGTCACGGGCATGATGCTGAACTGGCCGTAGTCGTTGATCCAGGGGCTGGGCTGGTGGGTCTGCTTGAAACCGCGGATCTTGTCGTGGGAATAGCAGTATTGCCAGCCGTCGCCCATGCCGCCCGTCTGGGGTGTCCAGAAGTTCATGCCCCAGGGCATGGCGATGGCGGGGTAGGTGTTGCCCGTCGACAATTCGAATTTGGATTGCGTTCCCATCAGAGGGTTGACATAATCCACAGGCTCGTAGGTCTTGGCCGAAGCTGCCGTGATCATCCCGGCGACTAAGGTTAACGTGAGAGCGAATTTCTTCATTGGAATAGGTATGATGTGTGGGTTAATTGGTTTTAAGGTATAAATGTTTTGTCGCAAATATAGACAATATTTCCGTGCATAAGGGCAAATATGCGGTCAAATATGTTTCAAATTCTGCCAAATCCCATTTTTTTAGCCTTGCGACGGGGGAATTGCCCCCTTTGAAGTGGCTCTTTTCCGGTTGGGCTTGTCGCTCATCACGAAGCGGAGCGTGGCGCCGTTGCGGATGTCGTCGTAGGTGATATACGACTTGTCGTGCAGGCGGCCGTTGAGATAGAGGCGGTCGACATAGACGTTTTCGGGACTCCAGTTTTCGGCGGTCATCACGAGTTTCTTTCCCCCCTCCATGTGCATTGTCACCGCCGGGAGGGCCGGCGAGCCGATGTTGTAGACATTGCTCGATGGAGCGGTGGGATAGAAGCCCATGCAGTTGAAGATATACCATGCCGACATCTGTCCGCAGTCGTCGTTGCCGCTCAGCGATCCGGGGGTGTCGCCATAGAATTTGTCGATGATCTCGCGGAGGCGTTGCTGGCATTTCCAGGGTTGCTGCAGATAGTTGTAGAGGTAGCAGATCTGGTGGCAGGGTTCGTTGCCGTGCCAGTAAGCGCCGATGCGCCCCTGGATGTCGTGAGCCCCGGGGATGTCGTCGGGGATGGGAATCGTGAAGAGGGAGTCGAGGCGGGCGGAGTAGAGCTTTTTGCCTACCCGGCGGATATGGCCCGGCACGTCGTGGGGCACATACCATGTATATTGCACGGTGAAACCTTCGGTGATGTCTCCCCAGCCGTTGACTGATCCCGGTCCCTGATAGGCTATCGGGGAGAAGGGGGTGCGCCAGTTTCCTTTGCTGTCGCGCCCGCGCATATATCCGGTGGCGGGGTCGATCAGATTGCGGTAGTTTTGCGAGCGGCGCATGAAGCGCTCGTAGTCGGCGGTCTTGCCGAGCTTCTTGGCGGCCTGCGCTATGCAGAAATCGTCGAATGCATATTCAAGGGTCTTGGAGACCGATTCCTTCTCCTTGTCGAAGGGGACATATCCGAGGCTGATATATTCGGGGAGGCAGTCGAAATGGGGATTTTCGGCAGTGGTCACCATCGCCTCGTAGGCACGCTCCTTGTCGAATCCGGGCACATCCTTGACGATCATGTCGGCGAGCACCGAGACTGCGTGATAACCGATCATGCACCAGTTTTCCACTCCATAGAACGACCAGATCGGGAGCATCTTCTCCACGCTCTGGTCATAATGGGCGAGCATGGAGTTGGCAATGTCGGCCTGGGCGTCGCGCTTCACGAGGTTGTAAAGCGGATGCAGGGCGCGGTAGGTGTCCCAGAAGGAGAAGACGGTGACGTTGTTGAAGCCGTCGGCCTTGTGGACCGCGCGGTCGAGGCCGCGGTAGCTGCCGTCGGTGTCCTGGAATATGAAGGGGTTGAGGAATGCGTGGTAGACTGAGGTGTAGAATGTCCGTTTCTGGGCCTCGTCGCCCTCGATCTCGAAGAGGGAGAGCTGGCGGTCCCACTGCTCGACGCCCTCGCGGTGCACCTGCTCGAAGCTCTTGCCGTCGAGTTCGGCGAGGTTTTTCAGTGCCCCCTCGGGACTCACCGCCGAGACGGCAACGCGCACTTCCAAGGGCTCTCCCTCCTCTGACCGGAAGGGGAGGAGAAACTTGACGTTGCGGCCGTAGGTCTCCTTGTGGCTGCGGAAGCGGCTGGTGTTGTAGATCACCGGTTTGTCGTCCATATAGATCACGGCGTCGGTCAGCGGGCGGGAGAATGTGGCGGCGAAGTAGACGTGGCGTTCGGGCGCCCAGCCGTCGACGAGCTTATAGCCGGTGATGGTGGAGTCGTTGACGATGCGCACGTTGGCCCAGACGCACTTGCTGCGGAGCGTGTGGTTGAGGTCGATCAGCAGCCAGGCGTCGTCGGTCTGCGGATAGGTGAAGCGGAAGATTCCGGCGCGGGTGCCCGATGTCATCTCGGCGCGGGTGCCGTAGTCGGTGAGGTCGACGGCGTAATAATCGGCCGTGGCGGTCTCGCGCTTGTGGTCGAAGCGGGAGCGATAGCCGGCGTCGGGGTTCTCGTGGGTGCCCGGCTGCAGACGGGTCTTCCCGGTGCCGGGCATGAAGAGGAAGTCTCCGAGGTCGGGGATGCCGGTGCCGCTGAAATGGGTGAGGCTGAAGCCGAGAAGCGTCGGATGGTCGTATTTGTAGCCGGCCGCGGTGTCATAGTCGTCGAAATCGGTGTCGGGACTGATCTGGATGCCCCCGAAGGGCACCTGGGAGCCGGGATAGACGTTCCCGAAACCCAGGGTGCCGATAAGCGGGTCGACATATTGCGACTGAGCCATGGCCATCAGCCCGGCTGTGAGCAGCGATGCCGTGATAGATGAGCGCTTGAGCATGGCCTGTTATTTTTTATCGCCGATGGCTGTCTGATATTCGTTCCAAAGATTCTCCACGGAATATTTCTCGTCGTCGCCGAGGATATGGTGGCATGCAGCGTCCCACGACCAGGGCACTACTTCGAGGGCCGAACGGTTGAACTTGCGGATGAAGTCTTTGTCTTTGTTGAGCGAGAGCCAGTAGAGGAAATAACCGGTGGTGCGGTAACCGCTCATCCAGTTTCCGCCGCGCGGACGGTCTTTGGAGGCGAAATCCTGTTCGAAACATCCGCAGGCCACGCGCACAGCGTCGGCCAGACCTTCGATAAACGACCAGTAGGGGCTTTTGCCGTCATATTCTCCGCAGCCCTGAGGGCCGAGCTGGAAGGCGTGGGTGAGCTCGTGGTAGATCACGCCGCGGGTCTCGTAGTCGAGCTTGAGAGTGTCGCATTTCTCGGAATAGGCTTTCTCAATCCAGCGGGTGCTGTAGTCGATCTGCACGGTGGGAACGTCTCCGCTCTTATAGGAGATGCCGTCGAAGTCGCGCACTATATAGTTGATGCGGCGCACGTCGGGGATGCTGTCGGAGGGGGAGAAGTATAGGGTCTGGATCACGCGGCGGGCGTTGTCGGTGATATATTCTTCGGGATTGGGGATGATGGCCTTGTAGATCTGCGCTCCTTTGGTTTCGGGCGAGGTGATCTGGAAATTGATATGGCCGGGGCAGTAGTTGCGCCATTGGCGCTCTATCTTGATGGGCTGATGGTAGGTGGTCGGTTTGGCTGTGGGAGCCGCTGCGGAAACCGATGCTGCGCTTGCGGCCAGCACCGCGAGGATAACTGCTGTTTTCATTTTTTTGTCCTGGGGTTTTGTTTAGACTGAAAGGTTGAATAGACTTGAAAGGTTATTCTCTTGTTTGTGACCTGTGTGTGCCACACAAGCTGTCAGTCGGAAAGTGAATAAGGTTTTGAATCGGCCGAGAGGCAGCGTTTCTTGTTGGGGCGCGAGGCCATGACATATTCGATGGTGCCGCCGTTCATCAGGTCGGAATGAGTGAAATAGCTTTTGTCGTAGACCTTGCCGTTGAGGCGCACCGCCTTGATGTAGCGGTTCTTGTCGCTGACTCCTTTTGCTTTGATTTCGAGGCGCTTGCCGTTGGGCAGCGTGACGCAGGAGTAGGGGAGATACGGGGCGCCGATCACATATTGGTCAGTTCCGGGGCAGACGGGGTAGAAGCCGAGGGCCGAGAAGATATACCAGGCCGACATCTGGCCGCAGTCGTCGTTGCCGCAGAGGCCGTCGATTTCGTTGCGATACATCCTGTTCATGATCTCGCGCACCCAATACTGGCTTTTCCATGGCTCGGAGGTCCAGGCGTAGAGATAGGGGATGTGATGGCTCGGTTCGTTGCCGTGGACGTAGGTTCCGACCAGCCCTTCGCGGGTCACGTCTTCGGTCTCGGCGAAGGCTTCGTCTGGAAGGTCGGTGGAGAAGAGCCGGTCGATGTTGGCTATGAAGCGCTTGTCGCCACCCATCGCCCGTATGAGCCCCTTCACGTCGTGGGGCACGAAGAAGGCATAGTTCATGGCATTCCCCTCGAGATATCCTTCGCCCGAGGTTTTCATCAGGTCGTAGCTCTTTTTCCAGGAGCCGTCGGAATATCTTGGGCGGCTGAACTGAATTTCGGGATCGAAGACATTGCGGTAGTTGAGGGCGCGGCGGCGGTATTTACCGGCGTTGGCGGTGTCGCCGTTGCGGAGCGCCTGCATGTAGATGCACCAGTCGTCGTAGGCATATTCGAGCGTCACCGACACGGCGCTTCCGTTCTTGTCGAAGGGGACGTAGCCGAGGCGGGCATAGTCGGCGCTCCCTTCGAAATAGGGGATGTTGGCGCTGCTGTCCATCGCCCGGAAGAGGCGCTTGCCGTCGAGGTCGGCCCCTTTGGCGGCGGCGTCGCTGAGCACGGAGACTGCGTGGTAGCCGATCATGCACCAGTTTTCGTTCCCCATGAGCGACCAGACGGGGAGCGCATGGTGGACGCTCTGGTCATAATGGGCGAGCATGGAGTTGACCATGTCTTTCGCCCGGTCGGGGCAGAGAAGATTCATCAGCGGATGCTGGGCGCGGAAGGTGTCCCAGAGGGAGAAGACCGTATAGTTGGTGAAACCGTCGGCTTTGTGGATGTTGTGGTCGAGACCGCGGTAACTGCCGTCGACGTCCATATAGACCGAGGGATTGATCATTGTGTGATAGAGAGAGGTGTAGAGCATGGCGAGCTGGTCGTCGGTGCCCTGCGCCCGGATCACGTTGAGCCGGTCGTTCCATTTCGCCCGGGTCTCGGCGGCGATCCGGTCGAAACTCTTCCCTCCGGCCTCGGCCTTGAGGTTGGCGAGCGCTCCCTCGGTGCTGACCGCCGACAGGGCAACCTGCACCTCGATCTGCTTCGAAGCGGGGAGGGCGAAGTTGAAATATGAGACTACTTGGCGCCCGAAAATCTCGGGGAAATTCTCGTTCATCCTGAATTTGCGCCAGAAACCGGTGTAGGCCGGACGCTTGCGGTCTTTGTAGCCGTAGGAGGCGATGGGCTCGGAGAAGCGGATGGCGAAATAGGTATAGTTGGTGGTCGCCCAGCCGTTGGTGATCCGGTAGCCGGTGAGGGTGTGGTCGTCTTCGACGCGGAGGTAAGCCCAGAGGGTCTTGCCGTCGTAGTTGTAGATGCCGTGGTCGAGGTCGAGCAGGATGCTGGTGGAGTCGGCGTCGGCCTGATATGTGTAGCGGTGCAGCCCGACTCGTTCGGTGGCCGTCAGTTCGGCCTTGATGCCGTAGTCGTCGAGGTTGACGGAGTAATAGCCGGGGCGGGCGGTCTCCGTGGCGTGGGAGAAGAGGGAGCGGTAGCCGTCGAGATGGCCGGCGGCCGTGCCGGGCTCGAGTCGGAGCGGACCGGTCGTCGGCATGAGCATCACGTCGCCCAGATCGCTATGCCCTGTGCCGCTCAGATGGGTGTGGCTGAACCCGACGATCGTCGAGTCGCCGTGCTGGTAGCCGGCGCAATATTCGTAGGCCTTCGGCTGATATTTCCCGTCGATGTTGTGGGGAACGTTCTCGGTGTCGGGGCTGAGCTGTACTATTCCGAAAGGTGCGCATGCTCCGGGAAAGACGTGGCCCATGCTGCCGGTGCCGATGATGGGGTTGACATAGTCGGATGCCTCCCTGGCGGAGAGGGATAGGGCCGTGATGCCGACCAGCGATGATAGAATGACAGAAGATAGTTTCATGGTGTTGGTTGTATGTCGACAAAGTTAATGTCGAGATCAGATGCCGTTTCCACCTCTTTCGCCAATTTTGTATTAAATTCTGCCAAATCCCGTACAAACAGTGGGCGTGGCATCAAAAAAAGAGAGCCCGGTGTCGCACGACACCGGGCTCCCTCACAAATTATTATTCTAACCTTGATTAACGCATAATCTGTTTTGAGGCTTTGCCGCCGCGGATCACGATGTAGACATTTCCCGAACGGGGATTTGCCACGCGCATTCCCTGGAGGTCGTAATATTCGGCCTCGGCGTCGGCGTCGGTTTCGATGGAGTCAACACCGGTGTTGAGACCGCCGATTTCGTAACCGGAATTGTTGGCTTCCACTACATAGTAGGAATCGAACGAGGGAGCTGCGGCTGCGGCGCGGGCCTTGATGCCGGAGTGGGAAGAAGCCTTGCTTCCGAAGAGGGTGAACTCATATACTCGCGGAGTCTTGTTGCCGCCCTGTTCGCCTGCGGTGACGTAGAGACGGAAACGCTTGGCGGTGACGGGCGCGGAGATCAGACGGACAATCTGGTTGTCCTTATTCTCCGTGATTCCATCGATGTCTTTCCATTCCGAGCTGCCTTCATCGTAATACTGCAGTTTGAAGTCACGGAGAAGATCATTCCAGGCTTCCATGCCCCACGCACCGAGCACAGCCCAGCGCGAAACGGTTACAGAGTCGTTGTATTTGTATTCGAGCCAGGGGTAATTTTTTCCGCTCTGAGTGTTATCGCACCATTTGGTGTCGGGTTTACCGTCGGCTGCGAATTTGCCGACCTCGGTTTTCTCGTTGGCTGTGCCGGAATAGGCGATTCCGTCAGGCATCAGACGGGCGTCGCCGTTGACATAGACGGGAATATAACCGCGAACCGTATATTCAAACGTAATCTCGCTCTTGTTGGGGAATGTTTTGTCCTGAACGAGACCCTTGTGTGTGTAGCTCGTCTCGCTCTCGTGTTTGCGACAACCTTTGCCGTCCCCTTCGAAAGGGTCGTTGAAGGAATACCACTGCTTGTAGAGAGGTGTGCAATCAGCTCCGACAGCTCCGACGAGTTCCCAGCTTGTGTCAACATTCCATTTATAGAGAGCTTTGTCGTCTCTGCTTTCATCAGCGAGGGTGATAACAGGTTTTGCCACTTCGAGGACGGGGTCGCTGGGTTTCTCAGCGACATTAAGACCGAAGGTGCAGTTGTCGGATGTCTTCAGAGAAGCGGTGCGGGTTCCGTCGTCGAGCTTGGTGGTGAAGGTGTGCCAGGAGAAGTTGCCATCCTCGTCTTTTGCCGTGTAGACGGAGGAGAGATGCTTGATATTGTCGTCGCTGACGTTAACTTCGTTGCGGGTCTGGCCAACGTTTCCGTTGACGTTGAATTCAACGATGTAACCGTTGGAGATTTTCTTGTTCTTATCCTTCACATCGCCGTCGAGTTCGTCGTGCATGCCGGCGAGCTTGAAGTCTACTGTTCCAGTGGGGAGGGAGAATTCAACTGTATTGGAGTCCATGAGGTTGTCGTCAACCTTATTGTCGCCATCCTTGTCGACCTTGATGCCGTCGAGACGTGCCTTGTAAATCTCTTTCACAATGAAGTCGTTTCCGGCGTTGATAGCTTGGTCGTGAGCATCTTCGACCCAACCCTTCTTATCTTCGCCTTCTAACCATTGGATCTGCGAAAGGTCGATGATCTCGTCGTCGCTTTCGCCGTCGTCGCTTTCCTTGTATAAACCCTTCAGCTGTTTCCAGCCGGATCCGCCTGCATATTGATTGTCGACAACGGCATAGTCAATGGTATACTGGATGTCTTTGTTAATCTTGTTATCTTCAGTAATTAGCAATTCAGATCCATTTGAGTCGTGTGCTATTTTTCTGAGCAGGATAGTCTTTGCGCAGCCTTTTCCGAAGTCCTTGGCATCGATGCGTCGGCCGTCGGCCGTGTAATCGATGCGGGAAATATAGATGGGAGTATTGAATGCGCTTGAACCGACAGGAATTATCTGCAGATGGCTCGAACGGAGCGGATCGTTCACCGCATCTTTGGGGGAGACTTTCAGCAGGTGCTTGTATTCGTTCTTGCCGGTTTCGGCATTGTAGACGGATACGCGTTTCCCTTCGAGCTGGATTTCGGGGAGCTTGCCATCGTTGGTGTCGATCTTTTTGACGCCGTCGAGAGCGAAGACAACATCGTTCATATCGAACTCGTCGCTCTGGCTCCAGTCTTCCCAGCAGAGGAGATTGAGATCCTGCTCCTGATTATCGGCATCGGTATATTTGTAGTTTACCGCTACCGCGCCCTTGATGCCGGCTCCAAACTTCGTGTAATAATTATCGTGGACGGTGCTGCTTGATTTGCGCCAGTTGCCCAGTGTGCCGAACTCTTTGTTGAGTTCGCGCGAAGAGAATACGAAGCTGTCGGGATTTCGGAGGCTGCCGTCGCCATTGACGGGATTGAGAGTGAGCTCGTCGCCGGTCTGGTAGGTGGCAAGATAGAAATAGATCTTCGTGCCTTCGGGGAAGATATCGGCTGCCGGGGCTTTGTAATCATCGCCATAATATTTCAGCGTGAACTTCTTGCCCCGGAAAGAGTCGTCTTTCCAAGACTCCTGGTCGGTGCCGGGTTTGCCGATGTTGCCGAGGTCGGTGTTGCCGACTGTGTGATTGCCGTCGCTTGAGATTCGGGTGATGTGCTTGGAGGCACGCATCTCGTTGGTGAGTGCGTATGTCGGAATCTCATGCTTGGAGAGCGCCTGGCAGAGTTGTGCCGTGGTGCGGGTATCTCCTTTTTTGACATAGAAATAGCCGAGACGGCTGCCGTCAGCTGCCGAGCTGAACATATAGTCGATAGTGACAGGCTTGTCTCCTTGTGCCTCATAGACAAGGTTTGTACTGGTCATGAGGGGGCTTGCGTAGATGTTGACCAGATTGTTTCTGTTCTTATCCTCGAGGAGACCGCCGGCGCCGAGAAGTCCTTCCACATCTTTCCAGCGGTAAGTCCTTCCGGGGGTTGCGTTCGCTGCGTTGAAATCGAGCATCTTGAACGTCGGGAGATCGTGCCATTCCGAACCCTCCTGCTGTGTCCACCTTTCCGTTGGTTCGCTGTCGGCGTCATATTTCCATTGTCCCATAAGCTCCTTGTCGCGCACGATGAGTTTGCGTTTGTCGAAATCGAGCGTGATGTCGTAGGTGCCGGGAGCCACCTGGAAATTGTTTCTGTCGGCATACATCGAGGGGGGGTAGCCCTTGCCGTCGGCGCCGGCGCCGGAGTAGAGGGCGAAGTCCGCTGCGGTATATGCGTCAACTGTGGTGTTGGGCGCAAGGGCTGCATATTGGTCGTTGGAGTTGATGGTCGACCAGTCCTCTCCTTCCACGTTTGTGGTGAAGAAACGGAAATATGAAAGAGGGTTGTCATCAGCCTCTTTTACGAAGGTGACGTCAGTAGCCGTATACTTGCGGCCATCTTTTTTAAGCTCTATCGGGTTTCCCCAGATGCCGTCTTTGAGATATCCCCGGATATAGAGATTCTCGGGCATCGTATAGTCGCTGACTATTATGTCAGTGCCGGATATCTTCACGCTGTTTTCATTTTCGTTGAAAACGACGGTGATCGAGCCGGACACATATCCCGGGATTATCCAGTTGCCCAAGTTTCCGTTTGCCACCGGGTAAGTGGCGGGAAGCGAATTGTGGTTGATGGCCGTGCTGGTGTGATCCTCGACTGTCGGGCCGAACGAGCCTTTCGACCATTCGGTGTTCCAATTTTCGTCGTCTCTCTGAATACGGAACATAAGCCAGGACTCGCCATCTTTATGAAGCTTGTCCGTGCCGAAGGTCCCTTCGAAGATTCCGCTTCCTTCGGAGGTCTCGCTTAAGGTATAGCCCTCAATGGTCCGACCCCATGAGTCAAAGTTTCCGATGAGCCATACCGTCTTCGCAAGCGCTGTTGTCGCAAGCGACGACAGCAGCAACGCTGTTGTAAGTAATTTTCTCATTATGTCAGTGTATAGGTTGAATAATGTAGTGATGTAATTGAAATCGCATTCAGTTAGTCTGAGTGAGTGCCGTGTGAGCTGTCATTATCAGATGTTTGCCATATGTGAGGATGCAAAATAAGATGCTTTTAGAATCTGAGATTTCCTTGAAAAAGTAACTAAAAATCTGTTTTTTCTTGAAAAATAA
>CAJMNI010000009.1 GCA_905214735.1 uncultured bacterium
CGTTGTCCTCGTCATAGACATAGTAGTCGAGCTGAGTGGCGCTCAGACCGTCGGAATAGCTTCGGGTCTCGATGCCGGCCGGGAGGTTGACACTGAAGGTCACGTTGCCGCCCTCTTCAGGGACGACAGGCTCGTCGTTGGTGCAGGCGCTCATCCCTGTCAGAAGAGCTGCCGCTGCTGCGCAGAATAAGAATTTCTTCATATTAGATTAAGTTTATATTATTTGTTTTGTTAGTTTCTTCTTTCAGAGGTCAGGCGCCGGGGAAGCCGCGCCCGACTGAGAGCGTCGGCTTTCCCTGCCGCGGACTCGCTTAGTTATTGAATGGACGTTCCGTTCCAGGTATAACCTAAATCGGGAGTATCGATGGGGAGTCCCGGCTTGCTGAGGCCCTGAACTGTGCCTTCGATACTGCAGTTCTCGAACACTACGCCTGTGACATAGATATCGCCTACGATTGTGCCTTTATAGGCAGCATAGTCTTCGCCCCATATAGAAGCATTTCCGCTGATGGTGACGTTCTTCACAGTCACATTCTTATACACGCGGTTATTGGTCTCGTTGATAGCTCCGGAGACACCGCCCACGGACCAGCCGCCGTTGATCGTGACATCTTCCACGGAGCAGTCGGTCATGTTGCCGGAGTTGTGTATGCCGACAATAGCGCCGATACGGCCCTCGGTGGAGCGCACGTTGTAATTCTTGACATGGACATTCGACACGTTGCCGTAAAGGTTGGCTATTATGCCGGAGAAACGGTTTGAGATCTCGCCGGTCACGCCTTCGACATTGAGATTCTTGAGCTCGCCAACCATTGTGCCGCTGAAGATAGCGCCATTCGCGCCTTCGAGACGGAGATTCTTCAGAGTATTGCCCTGGCCGTCGATTGTTATCTTATTCTCTGCAGCGAAAGCTACCTGGATAGGAGTCACCACCTCGCCGCAGAAGTCGATGTCATTGAGGAGGTAGAAGGTCTCGCCGGCCTTAAGCGTACGGTTCTCTGCAAACCATTTGAAGCCCTCGGCGGAAGTGATCTTGTAGCTCTTGGCCTCTTCGTTAGCGTAAACGCCTTCGTGAATCTGCTCATCGTTGAGGTCGATGTTGATATCGAAGTCGTCGTATTTCTCGTCGATGATGACGTTCCAGGCTGCGGGGTTGGTGAGGAGCGAACCGTAGATGTTGGTGCGGTGGTTGCGCTGCACGGGTACCTGGCTGAAGACCATCTCGTCGATAGCGGGGTTGGCGTTGGTGTTCATCTTCACGTCAACGGTGCTTTTATCCTTGCCTACGAGTACATAGTTCATCGCCATGTAGCGGTCAACGTTTGCTGCTGCGTATGGAAACGTCTCGCCGGGAGTAGCGGGCATTGCTGCGCTTGTGAAGGTCACTTCCTCGTTACCCTCAACGTCGCCTGTTCCGAGGTTGATCTTGTTTGCCACGCCGGTGACTGTCATCGAGGTCTCGGTCAGGCTGATGCCTGCGGCTGTAGCCGATGCCCAGTCGGTTGTGCCGACGTTGATCTGGGCGAAGGGACGTCTCAGAATGATGTCCTTGCTGATTGCGCCGGTAACCTTGAACGTAGGTTCGTAAACATAGAAGGCGTCGCGGCTCTCGTCCTGGGCAGCAGAGCCGTAGGTCACGTTGAGATCTTTCGACGAGGCGGTGTAGGTGTAATGGCTCTGGCCGGGAACTGTTGCGAGGAACACGATAGAGTAGCTCTTGCCGCTTACAAGGTTAAGCGATACGGTAGTCTCGCGGTTCACGAAGGTAGCGGTGCCGTTGAGAGCCTCGATGTTGGTCGAGCCGTTGTCCTCGTCATAGACATAGTAGTCGAGCTGAGTGGCGCTCAGACCGTCGGAGAATGCGCGCGTACCGATAGCGTCGGGAAGACGCAGGGTGAAGTTGACGTTGCCGTCGCCGTTCTGTGCGACCGGTTCGTCGCTCGAGCATGCTGTCAGACCCAAAAGGGCGCTAGCTGCCAAGGCGTAGAATAATTTGGTTGTTCTCATAACTGGTTAGGAATTTGTTGTAATTGGTTTATCGTTATTGTACAGATTCTATTTGATTTCGATGTTGAAGTCGCCGTCGTAGTCGGGGTCGATGCCGGCGCCGCCTTCGTTTTTCGTCGTCAAGAAGGCGCCTCTTACCACTGTCAGTTTCGAACGCGAGAGCGGTACGTCCATAGGCTTGATTCGCGCAAGGATGACACCCGTGGCGCGGTCGTATACCTCAGCCATCACATTGATACTGGTGTCGTGGTGGTTGAGGAAGACATAGTCGAAGCCGATCTCGGCTGTCTTTTCGTCAATTCGCTTAATTTTAGAGTCGTAGTAGACGCCGGTCTTCGAGTCGGCCGGGCGGTCGGTGAACATGTTGAAGGAGTAGGCCATGTAGCGCGGATAGGTTATGCGCACGCGGTAGTCGCTCAGCTGCACTGCCCGGTTAGGAGATTCGGTGTTGCGTTTGCCCGAAGCCGATTCCTCCGTCTTAAGGAACTGCTCAACGTCGGTGGTGATGAAGACATAGCGTGCCATCGGGCGTTCCATGTCGATGGTGAGCTCCGTGGTCTCGGCGGTGATGTCGCCGCTGCCGCGGAAGGCGTCGCGCGTGTCGTCGGAACCGTTGTAGTTGACAAGGTCGGCGATCATAATCTCCTCGAAGTCGTCGGTGTTGTAATGCATGTCATCCCTGATGGCGTCGTCGACAAAGTCGCTCCAGACAACCATCTGGTAATCACCCTCCGGGAAGTCAATGGTAAAGGAGGCGTCGGCGTCATCGTCGGCACTGCGGTGGAACACCCACTCGTCGATAGGAGCGCGGCTCGTTTCTCCGCGCGTCACGGGGAATATCCTTATAATATAGCGGCGTGCGAGCAGCATGGAGCGGGTGTTGAACCTGCCTTCGGAATACTCAATCTCCTGATGGATCGGCAGCTCCTGATGGAACACCAGGTTCACCTTCAGCTGTCGCCCCGGCTCGGGCGGAGGAGCCGGTTCGTCGGGGAATTCATGCACGTCGCAGGCCGTGAAGAGGCATATGCCCGCAAGCAATGCCACAAGTCTCATAATATGTTTCAGGGCTCGGGTCATCGCTTTATGGGATTGAAGTTATAGACTATGGAGATCCCGACATGGTCCACGCCGAAGAAATTGCGCTTTTTGCGGTCAACCTTCGGGCCGTTGCCCCGGTTGTCGAAGCGTTCGTAGTCGAGATGGTATATGCCGGCGCCCAGCGTGAACTCGGCGGCCCAGTGTGGATTGCGGAAGGGGAGACGGTAGCCGCCGCCGATGCCGCCGCCGAGAGCGGGATGTTTGCCGCGCGTGTCCTGGATGCGGTAGTCCCAGCCGGGAAGCGCCACGTTGTAGGAGATCATGGAGAGATGGGCCTCGACAAACCAGCGGTTATGGCCCTCGGCAAACCAGTAGCGCACCTGCGGACGGAATTCGAACGTGCGGTATTTGCGCGTCGTCTTGCCGTAGTTCCAGGCCGAATAGCGTAGGTTGAGCGCCACGCTCCAATTGCATGCGAAATCGAACTCACCGGTGATGTTGCTCACCGCGGCAGCCCAGCCCAAGGCGTCGGTAGAGATATGCCATGCGCGTTGGCACGCCGTGGGCTCGACCTCTTCAACCGCTTCAACAACTTCGGCTGCAGGCTCAAAGACCACGACCTCTGGCTCAGGTTCGGGCACCGGCTGCGGCGCGATGACGGGCTGCGACTCGGGAAGGGGAACATCCTCCGTCGTTATGCAGATCACTGCAGCGCGGCGCAGGTCGGGAAGCACGTTGCGCTTCATATCGCTCCAGACAGTGCCACCGTCTAAGCGGCGGAGCCTCTCGATGCGCCGCGCAACGTCCGTGGGCGACGTGTCGTTTCCTTCAGTAAGTATCTTTCTGATTTCCGTGGCTTTTGACGAATAGCGGCGATCAATCGACTCCAGGAGTTCATCCCACGGCACGAAAGACCCGGTATAGTTTATCACCGAGTCGCTGACATTAAGATATGTGGTAAGGTATTTGCCGGCGGCACGCATGCGCTTCTCGGCTAGCCGGGCGTTGATTTGCGGATTTCCCTCGGGAGAAGAGGCTCCGCTAATGTCTATTCTGTTTAATTTTAGCGCGGGGTCTTCATCAATCAGCTTCAGAATGGCTGAAATTGAATCGGCCGTCTCCCGATTACTCGAGAAATCGGGTCTTACTTCAGAGACGTTTATCGGATAATTTAGAGTAAAGCAATGTCTGTCAGATGAGGCATACGAAACACCCCCCCCACCGTTATTGAGCTGACAATCAAGAGCTTAAGGCAATATAGTAGATTTCTGAGTTTTTGCATGGATCTGTTGAGGTTAGCGGTGACAACCTATTGCACTGCAAATATAGACAAACCGGAACAAATATGCAAATACCGAATGCGAAAAATTAATGAAAATTTGGCAATTTTTTAATATCTTTTTATCCGGGTTTAAATTCGGAGAGGGGGATGATGCGCTGGTTGGAGGAGCCGCGGAAGAGGAGATCCGGATCTTTCAGCGATTCTACGAAGGGACCTTCCACAATGGTGTCTGTATATTGCAGGGCGTCGAGGAGTTCGGGCCGGCGGATAATCTCCTCGATGGTGAAGCCGGTATAGAGCCAAACTTTATGTTCGCTTTCGACGATGCGCTTTGACAGCTCTTTGACGAACTCCGGATGATAGAGCGGGTCGCCGCCGGAGAATGTCACGTCGAAATCCTCCTCGGCAACAACCTCCATGATTTCTTCGATGCTCATCGGGCGGCCGGCGTTGAAGTCCCACGACTGCGGGTTGTGGCAGCCGGGGCAGGCGTGACGGCACCCTGCAAAATAAATGGAGGTCCGGAAACCCGGACCATCCACTGTTGTACCTTTTATAATATCAATGACGTTGCATTCCATCATTCAGATCATATTATAGGAGCGATTCTATTCTTATATTTTTTCTGAAATACTGTCTAGATTATTTGTGGACGACACGGTCGTGGAGTTCGGCGAGTTTGCCGGAGTTCCAGCGGTCGGTGGTGCCGACGAGATAGCCGGTGATGCGCTGTATAGTCTCGAAGTGGGCGCCGCATTTCGGGCAGCATTCCTGATCTTTCACAGCGTTCTCATAACCGCAGTTGGGGCAGTGGTTGCGGTTATGGTTCACCGAACCGTATCCCATGTTGTATTTGTCCATCATGTCGACAATCTGGCGGATAGCCTCCTCGTTGTGGGTGGCGTCGCCGTCGATTTCGACATAGAAGATATGTCCGCCGGTGGTGAGCTCATGATAGGGAGCCTCGATTTTGGCCTTATGGCGCGGCGAGCAGTGATAATAGACCGGCACATGGTTGGAGTTGGTGTAATACTCCTTGTCGGTTACGCCCGGGATTATGCCGAAAGTCTTGCGGTCTTTGCGCGTGAAGCGGCCGGAAAGTCCCTCGGCGGGTGTTGCGAGCACCGAATAATTGTGCTGATATTTTTCCGAGTATTCGTTGACGCGGCTCCGCATGTGTCCGACGATTCTGAGGCCGAGCTGCTGCGCCTCCTCGCTTTCGCCGTGATGTTTGCCGGTTAGGGCTATTAGTGTTTCAGCAAGGCCGATGAAGCCTATGCCGAGGGTGCCCTGATTGATCACTGATTCGATAGTGTCGTTGCCCTTGAGCTTGTCGGCGCCGTTCCAGAGGGCGCTCATCACGAGGGGGAACTGCTTGGCGAGGGCCGTCTTCTGGAAATTGAAACGTTCGTCGAGCTGACGGGCCGCGATGTCGAGCACCTCGTCGAGTTTCTGGAAGAAGCGCTCGATGCGTTCCTCCTTGTCCTGCATACCCATCACCTCGATGGCGAGCCTTACGATATTGATGGTTGTGAAGGAGAGGTTTCCGCGCCCGATGGAGGTCTTGGGGCCGAAACGGTTTTCAAACACGCGGGTGCGGCATCCCATTGTCGCCACCTCGTGAATATAGCGCTTCGGGTCGGCGGGATCCCAATCCTTGTCCTGATTGAAAGTGGCGTCGAGGTTGAGGAAGTTGGGGAAGAAGCGGCGTGCCGTCACCTTGCAGGCGAGCTGGTAAAGATCGTAATTGCGGTCTTCGGGAAGATAGCTCACACCCCGTTTTTTCTTCCATATCTGGATCGGGAAGATTGCCGTGGCTCCGTTGCCGACTCCTTCATAAGTGGAGTGAAGGAGCTCGCGGATCACGCAGCGTCCCTCGGCCGAAGTGTCGGTGCCGTAGTTGATCGAAGAGAACACAACCTGGTTGCCTCCGCGCGAGTGGATGGTGTTCATGTTGTGGATAAACGCCTCCATCGCCTGATGCACACGGTCGACGGTCTTGTTCATGGCGTGCTGGATCAGTCTTTCCTCTCCTTCAAGACCGGTGAGCTCGCGGCGCAGATAATCGGAGACTTCGGCATCGTAATATCTGGAGAGGTCACTGCCGCTGATCTCCTCCATATTCTTGATCTCCTCTATATAAGATTTTCTTACGAAAGGAGCGAGATAGAAATCGAATGCGGGAATGGCCTGGCCGCCGTGCATTTCGTTCTGGGCCGTTTCGAGCGAGATGCAGGCGATCACGCTTGCCGTCTCAATTCGTTTGGCGGGACGTGACTCGCCGTGGCCTGCGAGGAATCCGTGTTCGAGGATGCGGTCGAGCGGATGCTGCACGCAAGTGAGGCTTTTGGTGGGGTAATAATCCTTGTCGTGGATGTGGATATAATTGTTTTTCACCGCCTGCTTCACTTCGGGCGAGAGGAGATAGTCGTCGACAAAGGGTTTTGTTGTCTCGCTGGCGAACTTCATCATCATCCCGGCCGGGGAGTCGGTGTTCATGTTGGCGTTCTCGCGGGTTATGTCATTGTTTTTCGCCTCGATGATCTCAAGAAACATGTCGCGGGTCTTTGCGCGGCGGGCAATGCTGCGCTGGTCACGATAGGCAATATAACGTTTGGCGACATCCTTTCGCGAGGATTTCATGAGCTCGATCTCCACGCGGTCCTGAATCGCTTCGACGGTCATTCGCTCGTCGCCGCTCATGCCGACGCGGTCGGCGATCTTGGCGATGAGTGCCTCGTCTTCTCCCATTTCGGTGGTGAGCATAGCCTTGCGGATCGCCGCCTTTATCTTCTCTTCGTTATATCCTACCACGCGTCCGTCGCGCTTTTCGACTAACTGGATCATCTTTATATTGCGAGTTTTATTGGTGTTTGAATCGGTAAACGCAAAGCTCTCGGAATGACTCCCCGGCTTTGCAATGCAAAATTATAAAATTATCACGAATAGACAAATATAAAAATTCGAATTGTTGATAAGTTTTTTGTTTTGGAAAACTTTTTCAGCAATTCGGATTCTTAACCAGTTGATATATAGTAAAATAAAAATTATTTCGGGAAACTTTGTATTATAATATCCTTTTATGATACTAATTTTCAGTCCATTCTCGAGCGGTAATCCTCGTAGCTGAATTCTCGTAACAGCTCGATTTTTCCGTCGGAAAGTTTCAGATAGATGGCCGGATGCTGAATACCGTTGAACATGTTGGTCTTCACCGTAGTGTAATGGTTCATGTCGAGAAGACGGAGGCGGTCGCCGGCCGAGAGCGGCTCGGCAAAACGCCAGTCGCCGACAAAGTCGCCGCTAAGGCAGGAGTTGCCTCCGAGGCGATAGGGTATCCCCTCGCGGCTTTCGTCGGGGAGGGCTTGGGCGCAAACCGGTTTGTAGGGCATTTCGAGGCAGTCGGGCATGTGGCAGGCGAACGAGGCGTCGATGATTGCGGTGTGAATGCCGGCGTCGGTGACGACATCGAGAACTTCGGTCACGAGGTCGCCGGTCTGCCAGGTGAATGCGCTCCCGGGTTCGATGATGAGCTGCAGACCGGGATACTCCTCATGAAGCTCGCGCATAAGGCAGATGAATAGTTCGGTGTCGTAATCCTTGCGCGTGATCAGGTGTCCGCCGCCCATGTTGAGCCATTTAAGACCGTGGAGGAGATGGCCGTATTGCTCCTTGAAGGCTTTCAGCACCTGCTCGAGATCCTGACTCGACGATTCGCAAAGGGCGTGGAAATGCAACCCCTCGATACCTTCCGGCAGGCCGTCGCGCAGGTTTTCCGGGTTTTCGCCGAAACGCGAACCGGGCACGCAGGGATTGTAGATGTCGGTCTCGATCACGCTGCAGTGGGGATTGACCCTCAGTCCGGCCGAAACTTTACGGCCTGAAGCCTGCATCTGAGGGTAGAACTTGCGGAACTGAGCCAGTGAATTGAACGTGATGTGCGAACAACCGGCGAGAAACTCCGGGAATGACCTCTCCGTATATACAGGGCAATAGGCGTGGACGTCATGACCGAGATGCTCGAGAGAGAGTTTCATCTCGTTGAGTGAGCTTGCCGTGGAAGCCTGAAAATATTCCCGGATGATTGGGAATGTTTTCCAGAGGGCGTTGGCTTTGAAAGCCATGATGATCTTGACGTCGGCCTCGCGGGCCACGGCACTAAGTTTTTCGAGGTTGTGGCGAAGTTTATCTTCGTAGACGATATAATATGGAGTTTCGAGCTGCAGCTCTTCGATGGGTTCGTTCATTATGTTTTCTGGGAAGGGGAGAGGTATGCGGTGAATATGAGGAATTTTATAAAATGCTGAATTTGGCGTAACGCAGCAGGAGTTTCTTGAGCCCGATCACTTCGAACTGCACAGTTATCGAATCTTCGCCAGAGACGTGGCCCATGCCGATGATTTCGCCGCGCCCGAAAGAGTTGTGGGCGATGCGCGTGCCAACGCTCAGTTCAGAAGCCTTGTGGGTGGTGGCATTCCCTGCTGCCGGGGAATCGGCTGCAGGCGCTGAGCCGTAACGGGAGTATGAATTGCGGGGCAGGCGGTCGACGGGGACGAAATAGCGGTTTGCACCGGCGGGTTTGCCGTAGGAGCCGTATTGGCTGCCGGAACCGTATCCACCGCGTGGAGACTCGTTCCTCCGGTAGTTGTCGGCGGGACTTGCGAACCCCGTGTCGTAGCTATCGTTGCCGAGATCTTTGGAGGTGTGGGTCTTCAGGAAGCTCCTGTCTATGTCGGATAGAAAGCGCGAGGGGCGGGTCATCTTGGTCTGGCCGTTGCGGAAACGGGACTTGGCGTAAGTTATGACGCAGGTTTTCTCCGCCCTTGTTATCGCCACATACATAAGACGGCGTTCCTCCTCGATGTCGGCGAGGGAATCCATCGCCATCGACGAGGGGAAAAGCTCCTCTTCAGCGCCAACTATGTAGACATGCTTGAACTCAAGACCTTTTGCCGCGTGAACGGTCATCATCGTCACCTTGGGTTCGTCGGTCTTGTCCTGCTCGTCGGCGTCAGTGGCGAGGCTCACCTCCGAAAGGAAGGCCTGCATCGAATTTTCCCCCTCGCCGCTTTCGAGCCGCGAGTCGGAGAATTCCTTCAGGCCTGAGAGAAGCTCCGTGAGGTTCTCCTGGCGGCTGATGCTCTCCGGAGTGTTGTCGTGGGCGAGGAGATTGAGCACTCCGGTGCGGTTGAAGATGAGCTGCCCCAGCTCGTAGGCATTCGATTTCTTGTTGTCTTCGTAAAATAGGTCTATCAGACTGCAGAAATCATCTATTTTCTTGAGTGCGGACTTGGTGATTCCGGAAGGGTATTGGTCCGGATTGTTTATGGCTGTCCAGATGCTCACTCCTCCTGCTATTGCGGCAGCCTGAACCTTGCGCATGGTTGTCTCGCCGATACCTCTTGCAGGATAATTGATGATTCGGCGGAGAGCTTCGTCGTCGTCGGGATTGACGGCCATGCGGAAATATGCGATCATATCCTTTACCTCCTTGCGCTGATAGAAGGCTATTCCGCCAACGAGCCGATAGGGCATGTTCCGTTTTCGGAGAGCCTCTTCAAGCACGCGGCTCTGGGCGTTGGTGCGGTAAAGGATGGCGTAATCGTCGAGCGAATCGTGGCAGGAGAGTTTTGATTGGGAAATGCCCGAGGCCACCACGTAAGCCTCCTCGATGTCGCTGTAAGTCTGGACGACTTCCACCGGGTCGCCCACCTCGTTTTCCGAGAAAGTGTGTTTGCGGAGCTGGCGGGTGTTTTTCTCGATCAGCGAGCCGGCTGCGTCGACAATATTGCGCGTGGATCGGTAATTGCGTTCGAGTCGGAAAGTGTGCAGGCCGGGATATGCTTTCTCGAGGTTGATGATGTTGGAGATGTTGGCGCCACGGAAAGAATAGATGCTCTGGGCATCGTCGCCCACGACGCAGATCCGGTTGTCGGGTTTGGCCAGCTGCGACACGATGAGATGCTGGGCGAAGTTGGTGTCCTGATACTCGTCGACGAGCACATAGCGGAAGAACTCGCTGTAGTGGGCGGCGATGTCGGGATTGTCACGCAGCAGGAGGTTGGTATAGAAAAGGATGTCGTCGAAATCCATGGCGTTGGCGGCATTGCAGCGTTCCACATAAAGTTGGAAAATCCTTGCCGTCATGGGGCGTTTCTGTCGGCGGTCTTCCGCTCCGTAGTTGCGCTCGTACTGCACCGGGGTCATCATCGCGTTCTTGGCGTTGCTGATGGTCGAGGCGATGGTGGCGGCCTTGTAAACTTTCTCGTCGAGACCGAGGTCTTTCACTATCATTTTGATCAGTGAGCGGGAATCGTTGCTGTCGTAGATGGTAAATCCGCTCTTGAATCCGATTTCTTCAGGATGGCGGCGAAGGATGCGGAGAAAGATTGAATGGAACGTCCCCATCCATAGGCGGGAAGCCACTTTCTCGCCCACAAGCTCGGAGATTCGCGATTTCATTTCGCGGGCGGCCTTGTTGGTGAATGTGAGGGCCAGGATCCGGTAGGGTTCGTAACCGAGCCGGAGAAGATGGACAATCTTATATGTGAGC
Source organism: uncultured bacterium (assembly GCA_905214735.1). Lineage (GTDB taxonomy): Bacteria > Bacteroidota > Bacteroidia > Bacteroidales > Muribaculaceae > Lepagella. Next base: position 10,884 of record CAJMNI010000009.1, read on the forward strand.
ACGCGGGTTTTGCCGGAACCGGCACCCGCGATCACGAGCGAGGGGCCGTCGCAATATTTCACGGCCTCACGCTGCTGCTCGTTGAGCTTGTCGAGATAATTATAGTCGGGATTCATCAGTTTTCTGAAAATGAGCTTGTGATGTCGAGATAATCTGGGATTCTCGGGATAAAGTGATATGAGCCTTCATCATAATCAATCTTGCAGCAGTAGTGGTTCAGGCCGTTGCTGACAATAAGATAGCGCGCGCGGAGCGCCATGTTGTAGCGGACTATCTGGTCGAACACGTCTTGCGTGATTTTAATATGAGGAGCCTTGTATTCCACAATAATCAGCGGGTTGCTGTCGCGACCGAACACGATGGTGTCGCAGCGTTTGCGCGTACCGTTGACGCTGATTCCCACCTCGTTGGCGATGAGCGCTTTCGGGTAATGGAATTCGTTTTGAAGCCACGGAACGAAATGCTGCCGCACATATTCCTCGGGCGTGAAGGCCACATATTTTTCCCTCAGGGGGTCCCAGACTTTCAGCATGTCGCCCTCCCTGCGAATGCGGAGGGAGGGGTCGGGCAGATTGAGAGGGGGTAAGTTCATGAATGCAAAATTAGTCAAAAATCGTCTAATGCGGAACATAATCCGTGCCATATTTGCGGGGAGAGCGTGAAATGATAGTAAATTAGCCAATTATTTGCTTATGATTTGGAAATTAATTTAATATTGCGTAATTTTGCGCGAGGTAACAGAGACAGATGTTACAGGGTGATGGAACATGACGTTAACCTTATGTGCGGAATCGACCCTGCTCCAAGACAACATTAACTTTTTAGCTTAGTTAACTTTAATAACTTTTTCAACAATTATCTCATGAAAAAACTACGACAATCGGCTCTTGCCTTATGTCTGTTGTCGCTGGCAGGACTGAGCGCTGCCGACTACGGTCTTCCTTCAGAGATTCAGAAAGGTAATATCCTTCACTGTTTCGACTGGACGATTTCCGACGTAAAGGCCAGCCTGCCCAACATCGCTGCGGCAGGATTCGGCTCGGTTCAGCTTTCCCCGCTGCAGAGAAGTGACGTGCGCACAGGTTCTCCCTGGCATGATCTCTATCGCCCCTACGACCTTGCCTTCAAAGGTGGTCTCGGTACAGAGGCTGAGCTCAAATCGCTCTGCGAGGAGGCTGCGAAATACGGCATCAAGATTATCGTCGATGTCGTTGCAAATCACGTTGACAAAACTTCGGGTTATCACGACACGTGGTGGGATTCCAACGGTCGCGTGCGCTGGGAGGGCGGTATCAACTACGGCAACCGCAACAGCATCACCCACGGACAGCTCGGCGATTACGGAGACATCAACTCGGAAGACTCCGAGGTTCAGAAACGCGCCAAGAGCTATATCCAGAAACTCGCCGACCTCGGCGTGAAGGGTATCCGCTGGGATGCCGCAAAACATATTGGCCTTCCCTCCGAAGGTTGCAACTTCTGGAAAACCGTGACATCTGTCTCCGGAATGTGGCACTACGGCGAAATCCTTGATTCTCCGGGTCCCAACGAGGGCATCATCAAGGAGTATGCCAACTATATGTCGGTTACCGACAACCAGTACTGCAACGCGGCTGCCCGCGACAACGGCGGTCTCCCCGGCGGCTACGGCGGCAAATGGGCCGTTGACTACAAGATCGGTGACAAGTGCGTCTACTGGGCCGAGAGCCACGACACATACAGCAACGACGATTGGTCGTGCAATGTAGACCAGTCGGTCATCGACCGCGCATACGCAGCTTTCGCATGCCGCAACGATGCCACCGCTCTCTATTTCTCGCGTCCCAACGCCAAAGGTTTCAACAATATCAAGGTCGGCAAAGGCTCCACCCACTTCACGGAGAAGCAGGTGGCCGAAGTCAACAAGTTCAGAAACGCAATGGTAGGCCGCGCCGACTATTTCACCAACAGCGGCAATGCCGTCTCCATCACGCGTAAAGATGGCGGCGCAGTCATCATCATGAAGGGTAGCGGTAACGTCTCGATCGCCAACGGCGGAGGGTACTGCCCGGCAGGAACCTACACCGACCGCGTATCAGGCGGCACCTTCACCGTGACGGCCAGCACCATCTCCGGTAACGTAGGTGCAAGCGGCATCGCCGTAATCTACGACGGCGGTGTGACACCTCCCGATCCGGGCCCCGGCCCCGGCCCGCAGCCCGGCGACGGAATCACAATCTATTACGACAACTCTAACACAAAATGGAGCAACGTCAACATCCATTACTGGGACACTCCCAACACCACCTGGCCCGGCACTGCCATGACCAAGGTTAAGAATAACGTATGGTCATACACATTCACGGCCGACGTATCTTCGCTCTCCGGATTCCTCTTCTGCGACGGCTCCGGCTCCGGCGACAACAACCAGACAGACGACTTCACGCAGGTTCCGGTTGCCAACCACATCTATAAAGGTGCGGGCGGTTCGAAAGGCGTCGTTACCGACGAAGGTCTTTACGGCGACGTTCCGACTCCTACGACTCCGACAGTGACAGCATCCCCCGCTTCCGGCACATCCTTCACCGAGAGCGTGAGAGTGACCCTGACGGTTTCTCCTGAAGCTACCATTTACTATACTGTAAACGGTTCTGCTCCGACATCCTCCTCTTCCGTTTACTCGTCGCCTCTCACATTCGCCGAGACAACGACTCTGAAGACTCTCGCAGTAGCAGCCGACGGCGCAAGCAAGGAGCAGTCGTTCACCTACACCAAGAGCAGCACTCCCGGCCCCGGCCCGCAGCCCCAGCCCGGCAACAACCTTATCACCGATTATTACAAGGTGAACCCCAACGGCCAGTGCGGTTCATTCAAGACTGTCAACGTCAGCGGTCATCCCGCATCGGGCGCATTCAGCAACTGGAGCGAGAGCGATCTTATCGCCCAGGGTGTGGCACGCGACGTATGCCAGGCATTCCGCGGAACCCACGAGCGTCCTATCGTAGACTCCTACGCAATCTATGCCGCTTACGATAACGACAACCTCTACCTCGGCGCCCAGTTCGTTTACACTGTATGGGATCTCGGTGGAGAAGGAAAGCAGCCCGGCGAATCGAAGCCTTACAACATGGACGGCCACATGATCTGGGCCCTCGACCTCGATCCCGCCGTTTCGTTCGATGGTTATATCGGTGGCACGGGCCCGATCTGGAGCGACCAGTTCAAGGGTGCGAAATTTGAGAATGGCGTTGACCATGTGATCATGCTCTCCACCAAACCCCAGACCAACAACTTCACGCTCTTCAAACCGACACCCGACGGCCACGCAAGCTACGATCCGGAATACTGCATCGCCAAACCGGCCGGTATGACCTACGGATATACCGACGGTCTGCTTCCCTCGATCGAGCACATCTGGGGTCAGTCCGAATTCGGTTACGATCCCGAGCTTCTCAAAGGGAACGAAGGTTTCGTTGACCTGAAAGGTGAAATCGACGAATCTGCCCATACTTTCTATGAGTTCAAGATTCCTCTGAGCGTTCTCGGCATCACGGCCGACTATATCCGCAACACCGGTATCGGCGTGATGTATGTCGACAAGTACGGTGTAAGCCCCGTCGGCGGTACTCCTTATGATCCCTCTTACTTCGACGATCCATTCAGCGAGTATTCCTACGGCGACAACACGTCGGCCGAGAAAGAGGATGAGGATATCATCACCTACGCTCCCGCCCGCGTTGGCAAGCTCGCGACATCCGCAATCGAGAATATCGAGAGCGCCGTCGAGGCAGCCGACATGCCCGCTGAGTATTACACTCTCCAGGGTATCCGCGTCATCGAGATGAGCCAGCCCGGCCTCTATATCGTGAAGAAAGGAAACAAGACGTGCAAGGTTCTAGTGAAATAAAGTTCACGATACTAAAATTTTTATGCTTCGCGGCTCTGACCGGCCGCGAAGCAGCCAGAAAAGCTTTCCTATAGTTTCGAATTATCAAACCTTAAAATTTAGAACTCAGATAACCTTGAAATCTACGGCAAAGCTAACTCATTATTGAAAACAATTATCGTTTAATTTAAACCATACTTAACATTATTAGCTTTACATGAAAACATTTTCAAAGATCCTTCTCGGAGCATTGATGACGGCATGCGTGTTGCCTGCCCAAGCCTCGTTTGTAGGCGACCGCACGGACTTCCGTGACGAAACCATCTACTTCGCGATGACAACCCGTTTCTATGACGGCGACCAGAAAAACAATGTCTGCACCTGGGACAAGCAGCAACAGCAGATTGATGACAAAGACCCGGGCTGGCGCGGTGACTTCGCCGGCCTGATCGAGAAGCTCGACTACATCAAGGCCCTCGGCTTCACAGCCATCTGGATCACACCTATCGTGCAGAACGGTTCCGGCATCGACTACCACGGCTATCACGCCATGGACCTGTCGACTGTCGATCTCCGTTATGAAAGCCGCAAGGAATGGGGCTCCGCAAAGGATGTCAAATTCCAGGACCTCATCGACGCAGCTCACGCAAAAGGCCTCAAGATCGTGCTCGACGTTGTGCTTCAGCACACCGGCAACTTCGGCGAGGCAAAACTCAATCCTCTCTTCACCCGCAATCAGAATATCCGCAACCAGGCAAGCATCGAACACTGCATGAAGCCCGGTGACCGCCTCGGTTCCGACTATTGGAAACTTCCGCTTAAAGAGCAGTATCCGGCCCGCTGGATTTACTTCAAGAATCCGCAGTATGAGCCCCACAACTATTACCATCACTACGGCACCGGCTGGAACTGGGACTTACCCAACCGCTGGTGGGGTCAGATCGCAGGCGACTGCGTTGACCTCAACACCGAAAACGACGCAGTGGCCGAATATATTGTGGAGTGCTACGGCAAATTCATCGAGATGGGTGTCGACGCTTTCCGTATCGATACATCCGGCCATATCTCGCCGCTCACGTTCAATACGCAGTTCATCCCACAGTTTACCGAGCTGGGCAAGAAATACAAGAACAAACGTCTTAACGGCGCCGACTTCTTTATGTTTGGCGAGGTTTGCCAGCGTTTCCAGGGCTCGGTTGTATATCGCAATCAGCCGAACCTTTCAAGCTATTTCTACACATGGAAGTCTGATCCTTCTCTCGTAAGCGAGTTCAACGCTCAGAGCTCTCCGAAATGGTGGGATGGCCAGGTTCTCCCCGAAGGTCATGACACTCCCGTCGGCCCAATGGCAGTCTGCGAAAAAGATGTCACTGACAAGGCCCGTTCGAACAACGCCCTGATGATCAACGGCGCATGGCACGAACCCGACTATTCTCAGTGGTCAGGATTCAGCATCATCGACTTCCCCGTTCACTACAGTTTCAAGAGCGTCGGTGACATTCAGGGATATTTCAAACAGGACAACTATTACAACGACGCCACGTATAACGTGGTATATGTCGATTCTCACGACTACAGCCCGGGTCCCAACGACGGCATCCGTTTCAACGGCGGCACAGAGCAGTGGGCCGAGAACCTCTCCTGGATGTTCACATTCCGCGGCATCCCCTGTCTCTACTACGGATCTGAGGTTGAATTCCAGGCCGGCAAGGTCATCGACGACGGTATGAACACGAAACTTAAGGACACCGGTCGCGCATACTTCGGCCAGTACCTCGAGGGAAGTGTGACTGCTTCCGATTTCGGTGAGTATACAGCATCCGGTCAGGTTGCTCAGACACTTAACGGCGACCTCGCCTTCCATCTGCAGCAGCTTAACAAGATCCGTGCTGCCGTCCCCGCTCTCCGCAAAGGTCAGTATACCTACGACGGCTGCTCGGCCAACGGCGGCTGGGCATTCAAGCGCGCTTACAAAGACAGCTACGCTCTCGTAGCCGTTAACGGCGGTGCAACCTTCACCAACGTACCCGCCGGAACCTACACCGATATCGTGACAGGCAAGACATACAACGGCGGCGGCACAATCACCGTCGATGCTCCCGAGAACAAGGGCCAGCTCCGCGTGCTCGTAAAGGGCTGGACAGGCGGCAAGGTCGTAGAAGACGGCAAGTTCATCTATACCACAAGCGCTGTTGCCAAGGGCGGCAAACCGACAGCTACCGATACAGGTGCAACCGAGTTCTACACGAAGGAGGATGCAATTGACGAGAACGCCGTCATGATCTTCAGCCCCAACGGCGGAACGTTCAACACTAACACTCTCACCGTAAACGTAAGCCTTACTCCCGCTGCTACCTCCGGCAAGTTCAAGGTAGGCAACGCAGCTGAAGTTACCATGAACCAGGGTGAAACCAAGACGTTCACCATCGGTGCGGACATGGACTTCAACGAAACCGTTACAGTTACCTGGAGCGCATCCAATAACCTCGGAACAGAGACAGGCTCCGTAACTTACAAGAAGGTTGATCCCAACGCAGCAATCACCGTATACTGCAAGGCTGCTTCCGCTCCCTATATCTACGCATGGGATGACAACGGCAAGCTCAACGGCGATTGGCCCGGCAAGCAGATGATTTCGACTGCAGTTGTTAAAGGCGAGACATTCTACACCTTCACAGAGCCCGAAAGCAAGAACTTCAACATCATCTTCAACAACGGCAGCGGCGCTCAGACAGCCGACATCATGGGAATCACCGGCGATGTTTATTACACCTACGACGGCGGCTCCAGTGCCGAGCTTTATAACTTCGACGAACCGGGTCCCGGTCCCGAACCCCAGCCCGGCGAGTTCACGATCTATTACGACAACTCCGAAACCAACTGGTCAGAGCCCCACATCCATTACTGGAATACCCCGAACACTTCATGGCCCGGCGTATCTCTGACCCACGTTGTCGACAACGTATGGAAGTACACATGGAGTGAGGAACCCTCGAGCCTCAACGGCTTCCTCTTCTGCAACAACGACGGTAGCCAGCAGACCAACGGTTACTCCCAGAAACCCCAGAAATCTCACCTCTATCTCGGCCACGCCGGTGGCTCTGTTGAGGACAAGGGCTTGTGGGCATCTTCCGGAATCGACATGACCCAGTCCTTAGGTATCGATGTCCGCGTGAACGGCGGTGAAGTCTACATCCTCGCCGACCATGAGGCAGATGTAGCCATCATCTCCCTTACAGGCATCGTGAAATATGCTCACGTTGTTCCCGGTGTCACGGTTCTTGACGACCTCCACGGCTTCTATATCATCAACGGTAAGAAGGTAATGGTGAAATAATCTGAGTAGAGAACACAACGAGAAGATATAGTTAGTAAACTATATTATCAAAACTTATCGAGCGAGAGACGGCCGGCGTGCCGTCTCTTTCTCATTTATGCACTCTCTTTCCGGCTTCTTCCTTCCCAATTCTGTTTTAGTATTGATGTTTTGAAGAATTTTGGTTAAATTTGCATTTGGCGAAAGCCTTATAATCGGAATATCCAACAAAACATATATAAGATTATGGCATCAAAGGTTTACTTTACGAATTTGCGCACCAACGCAAACACCAACCTTCTTGACAAGCTCGAGCGACTCTGTATCCGCGCCGGTCTGCTGAACATGGAACTGAAAGACCAGTTTGTGGCCATCAAGCTTCACTTCGGCGAACCGGGCAACCTGGCTTACATCCGTCCGAACTTCGCGGGGCGGCTCGTTGACCTCCTCCGCAAGCAAGGCGCCAAACCTTTCCTCACCGACTGCAACACACTCTATTCAGGACGCCGTTCAAATGGTGTGGACCATATCGAGTCGGCTATGGAGAACGGCTTCAATCCGATAGCCGTGAAAGCTCCGGTTGTCATCGCCGACGGTATCAAGGGTGTAGAAGACCGCGAGATTCCACTCGACAACGCCGAATATTGCAAGACTCCGAAGATTGGAGCAGCCTTGGCCGACGCCGACGTCATCATCTCTTTCACCCACTTCAAGGGGCATGAGATGGCCGGATTCGGCGGCGCACTGAAGAACCTCGGCATGGGCGGCGGCTCGGTAAGGGGAAAGCTGGAGATGCACGGAAACTCCAAACCCTCAATCAACCGCGACAACTGCATAGGCTGCGGCGTATGCGTGCGCCATTGCAACCACCATGCCCTTTCGCTCGACGCCGAGCACAAGGCAGTGATCAATTACGACAACTGCGTCGGTTGCGGACAGTGCGTGGCACTCTGCCAGCATGAGGGTGCGGTGCTCAAAGGATGGGATTCCTCTGAAAACCTCAACTGCAAGATTGCGGAATACACAGAGGCTGTGCTTAAGGACAAGCCATCGTTCCATATCTCATTTATCATGAACGTATCCCCCGAGTGCGACTGCTGGAACCACAACGATGCCGCCGTCGTTCCCGACCTCGGCATACTCGCTTCGACCGATCCCGTCGCACTCGACCAGGCCTGCGTCGACATGGTGAAGAAGGCTCCGGTATTGCCCTCCGACAATGAGCTCGAGAACGCCCATGAGCACGAGGATCTTGCCGGAAAGGAGAAATTCAAGCTCCTCCATCCCGACACCAACTGGGAAGCAGGCCTTGTACATGCCGAAAAGCTCGGCCTCGGCACCCGCGAGTATGAACTTGTGAACTGCGGATAATTTCTGCTAAAATATTAATTTGCTAAAATCATGGCAGAGAATCAGAATGCCGAAGGGGCTGTAAAGAGGACGGAAACAGCCGGGGAAAAGCCGAAAGTCAGTTTCCGTCGCAAGCCTGAATGGCTGAAGATCCAGCTTCCACGCGGCTTCAAGACCAAGCAGGTGATCGGTTTGCTAAACGACAAGCATCTTCACACGATATGCTCCAGCGGAATGTGTCCCAACAGGGCGGAATGCTGGGGAGCGGGAACGGCCACCTTTATGATCGGCGGAAACATCTGCACGCGCAATTGCCGCTTCTGCAACGTGACCGGGGGCAAGCCCGGTCCGCTTGACCCGAAGGAGATCGACGACATAGTCAATTCGATCAGTCAGCTCAAGCTGAAGCATGTGGTGATCACTTCTGTGACTCGCGACGACCTTCCCGACCAGGGAGCGGGACACTGGGCGGCTTGCATAAGGACGATCAAGGAGAAGTGTCCCGGCGTGACTATGGAGGTGCTCATTCCCGACATGCAGGGCCGTGAGGATCTTCTCGACATCATCATCGCCGAGAAGCCGGAAATCATTTCCCATAACATGGAGACTGTGCGCAGGCTGACTCCGGAGGTGCGCAGAGTTGCGCAATACGACCGTTCGCTCGCCGTGCTCCGTTACCTGGCTTCGAGCGGAGTGAAGACCAAGTCTGGAATCATGCTCGGTCTTGGGGAAACCCGCGAGGAGATCCTCGAGACGATGGACGACCTCCTTGCCGCCGGTTGCCGAATCATGACCATCGGCCAGTATCTCCAGCCCTCCAAGCTGCATTATCCCGTGCAGGATTATATCCATCCCGACACTTTTGCCGAATATGGCCGCATAGGGCGCGAGAAAGGTTTCCGGCATATCGAGTCTTCCCCGATGGTGCGCTCCAGTTATCACGCTGAAAAACATCTTCACTGATGGCTTCGAATTCAGAGGAAAAGAGTCTGAATCCGGCTCCGATAGCCGAAGACTGGGGAGTGTGCGACTATCGCGGCGCCTGGGACCGTCAGCATGACATCTGCAATCAGCTCAAAGAGGATCCATCGGCTCCCGAAAGGATAGTGCTTGTGGAGCATAAGCCGGTCTATACACTCGGTTTTCACGGTAATGCCGCCAATCTGATCGCTTCGGAAGAGAGGCTTCGCTCGATGGGCGCCGAGTGCATACGCATAGAGCGAGGCGGCGACATTACCTATCACGGTCCGGGGCAGCTTGTGGTCTATCTGCTCATAAATCTTGTGAAGCATGGTCTGGGTGTGAAGAAATATATCGAGATGCTTGAGGAATCGGTGAGGGAAGTGTGTGCTTCGTATGGCGTGGAGACAACCAGCAACAACGATGCGATCGGCGTCTGGATCGACTGGGAGAAGCCGACGGCGAGGAAGATCTGCGCGATAGGGGTGAAGGTGAGCCATGGCGTGACAATGCATGGCCTTGCCCTCAATGTCAACACCGACCTCACGGCCTTCTCGCTGATCAATCCCTGCGGCTTCACCGACAAGGGTGTGACGTCGCTGCAGAAGGAGCTCGGCCGTGAAGTTCCGATGTCGGAGGTAAAAGCGCGACTGCTCAAAGCGCTGACCGCGCGCCTCAACCGCTGAATCCACTATCGGCCTGATTATAAGCAAAAAAGATAGCCGCCAGATTTGGCGGCTATCTTTTTGCTTATTGACGGTTTCTTTTATTCAGCTTTCTCAGGTTCTGCTGTCTCGGTTGTTGTTTCGGCTGCCGGGGATTTCTTGGCGCCGGTTCCGTTTTTCAGATATTTGTCGAGGAAGCGGAAGAAGCAGCGCTGCCAGAGGATGGCGTTCTGGGGTTTGAGAATCCAGTGGTTCTCGTCGGGGAATACCACCATTTCGGCTTCAAGACCATGCATCTTGGCGGCGTTGAAGGCCATCATGCCCTGCGAGGCGAGGATGCGGTAGTCGAGTTCGCCGACAGTGATGAGCATCGGAGCCGTCCAGTTGTCGACATAGCGGTGGGGAGAGTTTTCGTATGTGCGCTGGGCGATAGCGTTGCCCTTGTCCCAATAGGGGCCGCCGAGGTCGAAGTCGGCAAACCACATCTCCTCCGTCTCGAGATACTGGGCCTCGATGTTGAAGATGCCGGCATGGGCGATGAGGGCTGCATAGCGGCCGTTGTTGTGGCCTGCGAGCCAGTAAACGGAGAAACCGCCGTAGCTTGCTCCGATTGCTCCGACTTTCGAAGCGTCAACATACGGACGCGAAGCGATATAATCGGTAGCGGCGAAGTAATCCTGCATGTTCTGGCCGCCGTAGTCGCCTGAGATCTGACGGTTCCACTCCGTTCCGAAGCCGGGAAGGCCGCGGCGGTTGGGCGCGATCACGACATATCCGTGAGCGGCCATGATCATGAAGTTCCAGCGATAGCTCCAGAACTGGCTGACAGCCTGCTGCGGGCCACCCTGGCAATAGAGGATGGCGGGATATTTTTTGTTGGGATCGAAATCGGGGGGAAGGATCTCCCAGCATGTCATCATCTTGCCGTCGGTGGTCGGCACTTTCACCTTCTTCACTTCGCCAAGCTTGAGCAGGCCGAGGAGCTCGGTGTTGATGTTGGTGAGCTGTTTGACAGCTCCCTTCTTCACGCTGACGATCTCCTTCGGGAAACGCATCGAATTGCGTAGGGCGATGACCTCGGTGTCGCTCACGGGGTGGATGCCGCCGAAGTCGGCGATTTCATTGGCGAGAGTGTCGATGCGGCATGTTGCGACGTCGATGTCGAACACCGGTTCGGTCCCTTCATAATATCCGGCGAAGAAAATCTTCTTTCCGCTCGGAGCCCATGCGATCTGCTCGGGCCAGTAGTCCCAGTTGGCGGTGAGGTCGCGCATTTGGCGGGTCTGCATGTCCATGACCATCAGGCGCTTCTTGTCGCTCTCGAATTTGGCTGTCTCCATCGAGAGCCAAGCGAGCTGTTTGCCGTCGGGGGAGAAGACGGGGTCGGTGTCGTAACCGGGCATTCCCTCGGTGAGAAGCGATGTCTTTCCGCTCTCGAGCTCATAGAGATAGAGGCCGGAGTCGGTGGAGAATGCATAATCCTGGCCTTTCAGCTTGCGGCTCACGTAGACGAGCGATTTGCTGTCGGGATTCCAGGCGAAAGCGTCGGCGCCGCCGAAGGGACGCATCGGGCATTCAAACGGTTCGCCGGCCATGATGTCTTTGGCATTGGTCACGCCCTGAATCGAGAAATCGGCCACGAAGGGATGGGGAATGCGGGTCACCCATTCATCCCAGTGCTTATACATGAGGTCGTCGACCACGCGGCCTGTGGTTTTCGGAAGACCCTCGAAGAGCGTCGAGTCTTTGTCGAAAGCGTCGATCGGGCTGCCATAGACGATCTTCTTGTTGTCGGGAGAAATCTCGAAGCATTCGATACCGTTCTCCACCTTAGTGAGGCGTTTTTCCTGACCTCCGTCTTTGTTGATGCAGAATATCTGCATGGCTTTGGTCTCCTCGTCCATGCGGAGGAAGGCGATCTTGTTGCCGTCGTCAAACCAGCGGATGTTTCCTTCCGAGGCGGCGGTGCGGGTGAGGGCGGTCATGTTGCTGCCGTCGATGTCGATCATGTAGATCTCGGCGTTCCCCTTGTTCTCCTTGATGTCTTCATATTTGAGAGTGAAGATCACCTTTTTTCCATCGGGCGAAGGGGTGGCCTCGCCGACCTGGCCGAAAGATTCGAGCACTTCGGGAGTGAGCATGCCGTTTTCTACCTTTACATCGGGTTTGCCGATGATTTTGCCTTCATCCTTGCATTTGCAGGAGGTGACGGCGAGCGGCAATAACATTGCGCACATTGCTACTGTTGTTTTGTTCATGTTTTTTTAGATTTATGGTGTTTGAAATCTTTTGATTTGTTTCCGAAGAGAGCCTGAATCAGGTCGGGGCGCTTCATGCGCCTCAGTTCGTTGATGATTGCGCCGCGTTCCTCCGGCTTATACCAGAAGAAAAACTGGCGCTGAGCGAGTTTCTCCTTCTCCGAGCGTGGAGTGAACACTTTCTCGCCGGTGTAGGGATGGAAGCCGGTGTAATAGATCTCGGTGGCCACGGTCATAGGGGTGGGAGTGAAATCCTGCACCTGTTCGAGGCGGAAATCGAGGTCTTTGGTAATCGCGGCGAGTTCGGCCATATCCTCTTCGCGGCAAGCGGGATGGGAGGAGATGAAGTAGGGAATGAGCTGCTGCCGCAGCCCTTCTTCGCGGTTCACCCGGTCGAATATCCGCTTGAATTGCCGGAACTGGTCGAACGAGGGTTTGCGCATGCACTGGAGCACCCGGTCGGAGGTGTGTTCGGGCGCAACTTTGAGGCGCCCGCTCACATGGGAGGTGATGAGTTCCCGCATATAGCGCCGGTTGGCTTCGGCGATCTCCTGCGAATTGGCCGGGGCCATCGAAAGGTCATAGCGCACGCCGCTGCCGATAAAGGATTTCTTGACTCCGGGCAAAGCGTCGACGGCATGGTAGACGTCGAGCAGCGGCCGGTGGTCGTTGTCGAGATTGGGGCAGGGCTTGGGATGAAGACATGACGGGCGCACGCACTTGGCGCATATCGAACGGTCGCGGCCACCCATGGCATACATGTTGGCCGACGGGCCGCCGAGGTCGGAGATATAACCCTTGAAATCATCCATCTCCGTGACTTGGCGCGCCTCTTTGAGAATTGATTCCTTTGAACGGGAAGCGATGAATTTTCCCTGATGGGCCGAGATGGTGCAGAAGGCGCAACCGCCGAAACAGCCGCGGTGCATGCAGATGGAATGGCGGATCATCTCGTAGGCCGGGATGGTTTTCCCTTTGTATCTCGGATGAGGGGTGCGCATGTAGGGAAGGTCGAACGAGGCGTCGATCTCGCCGGTGGTCATGGGTGGAAGCATCGGGTTGATCTTCACCATTTTCCCTTTTGCTTTCTGCCATATCACGCTCCCGGCGTATTTGTTGGATTCCTCTTCGACGTGGCGGAAATTGAGAGCCTGCAGTTTCTTGTTGTGCAGACAATCCTCGAAAGATGCGAGCACGATGTCGCCTTTGGCCGGAGTTTCGTCGGTGATGAACGCCGTCTGCGGCAGAGTGGTTATGTCGGCGAGTTTCTCTCCGGCATCGAGACGCCGGGCGAGTTCGACCGTGGTCCGTTCGCCCATTCCGTAGACAATAATGTCGGCCGGAGCATCGAGCAGAATCGAAGGGCGGAGACGGTCTTCCCAATAGTCGTAGTGGGCCACTCTGCGGAGCGATGCTTCAATCCCACCGGCAATCACCGGCACGTCGGGAAAAAGCTCCTTGAGGATTCGCGTATATACTATCGTTGGATAATCGGGGCGCATTCCGTGGCGGCCTCCCGGCGTATAGGCGTCGTCGTGACGCATGCGGCGGTTGGCTGTGTAATGGTTCACCATCGAATCCATCGCACCGGCGGAAACCCCGAAGAAGAGCCTCGGGCGGCCGAGTTTGCGGAAGTCGCGCAGGTCGTCGCGCCAGTTGGGCTGGGGCACGATCGCCACCTTGAAACCGGCGGCCTGGAGCGATCTTCCGATCACCGCCGCGCCAAACGAGGGATGATCCACGTAGGCGTCGCCTGAGAAGAGGATCACGTCGGGCTGCTCCCAGCCGAGCGCCCCGATCTCGTCGCGGGTCGTCGGGAGGTATAGCCTCTTGTCGTATTTTTTCGGCAATTTGTCAGACATCCTTTCTCGGTTACTCAATTGGCTTTGATTGTTTTGTTCTTGATGCCGTCATGAAGATCCTGAAGCTTGATGAGTTCGTCGCGCAGCTGGGCGGCCTCGATGAAGTCCATTCGCTTGGCGGCGTCGGTCATCTCCCTCTTCAGCATTTCGATGCGCGACTCCATGTCGCCCGGCGTCATATAAAGCACGGTCGGATCAGCCACGAGGCCGACCTGATGCTCCTCCTCGATGTAGGGACGCGGAGCCGACGGGCGTTCGGGTGAATGCGCTGGCTTCTGTTTCGGCGCAACGCGGGGCGAGGCTTTCCGGTCGGAAGTCTTGCTTCCCTTTTCGTAAAGTTCTATAAGCTCGTTGTTGCTCTTCTTCACGATCGGGGTCGGCACGATTCCATGCTCCATGTTATATTGCATCTGCTTTGCGCGCCGGCGTTCGGTTTCGTCGATGGTGCGCTGCATTGAGTCGGTGATTTTGTCGGCATACATTATGACCTTACCGTTGACGTTTCGGGCGGCTCGGCCTGCGGTCTGCGTCAACGAACGGTGGTTGCGGAGGAAACCCTCCTTGTCGGCGTCGAGAATCGCCACGAGGCTCACCTGCGGAAGGTCGAGACCCTCGCGGAGGAGGTTGACGCCGATCAGCACGTTGTAGATTCCGTTGCGCAGGTCGTCGAGAATGCGCATGCGCTCCAGGGTGTCGACGTCGCTGTGGATATAGGCGGAGTTGATGCCCCAGCGGAGAAGGTGCTTGTTGAGCTCCTCGGCCATGCGCTTGGTGAGAGTGGTGATGAGCGTGCGCTCACCGGCCTCGATGCGCAGGCGGATCTCCTCCATGAGGTCGTCGATCTGATTGGCTGTGGGGCGCACTTCGATCTCCGGATCGAGAAGACCGGTGGGGCGGATCACTTGCTCCACGAAGACACCTTCGGTCTGCTCCATCTCGTAGTCGCCCGGAGTGGCACTCACGTAGATGGTCTGCGGGGTGAGACGTTCGAACTCCTCGAATTTCAGCGGACGGTTGTCGATGGCGGCCGGAAGGCGGAAGCCATATTCCACGAGGTTGATCTTTCGCGAGAGGTCGCCGCCGTTCATTCCTCTGATCTGGGGGAGGGTTACGTGGCTCTCGTCGATGATGGTGAGGAAGTCTTTCGGGAAATAGTCAAGTAGGCAGAACGGACGCATTCCCGGCTCGCGGCCGTCGAAATAGCGGGAATAGTTCTCGATGCCGCTGCAGTGTCCGAGCTCCTTGATCATCTCTATGTCGTAGGTGACGCGCTCCTTGAGCCGTTCGGCTTCGAGGATGCGACCTTCGTTACGGAAGAATTCGCACTGGCGGCCGAGGTCGAGGGTTATCTGGTCGATGGCCTTGAGTGTCCGCTCCTTGGAGGAGACGAAAATGTTGGCGGGGTAGATGTTGAATCCTTCGAGGTTTTCGAGCACCGCACCGCTCGCCGGATCGACGGTCTGGATCTTCTCGATCTCGTCGCCCCAGAAAATCACCCTTAGCTGAATATCTTCAAATGAGAGCTTGATGTCGACGGTGTCGCCTTTGGCACGGAACTGGCCGTTGTTGAGCTCGATTTCCGTGCGTGAATAGAGCGATTCGACCAGCTTGCGCAGGAAGGCGTTGCGCGAAATTCGGTCGCCCACCGCGATCTTCACGACGGTCTGGGCGAAATCCTCGGGATTCCCCATGCCGTAGATGCAGCTGACGCTGGAGACCACGATCACGTCGCGGCGCCCCGACAGAAGGGCGGCCGCTGTGGAGAGGCGCAGACGGTCGATCTGCTCGTTGATCATCAGATCTTTCTCGATATATTTGTCCGACCCGGGTATATAGGCCTCGGGCTGGTAATAGTCGTAATAGCTCACGAAATACTGCACGCTGTTTTCGGGAAAGAAGTTTTTCATTTCCGAATATAGCTGGGCAGCGAGCGTCTTGTTGTGGGAAAGGATGAGAGTCGGACGTTTCACCTGCTGGATCACGTTGGCCATGGTGAAAGTCTTTCCGCTGCCCGTCACTCCGAGCAGCGTCTGATGCTTCTGACCGGCGTTTACTCCGGCCACAAGCTCGGCGATTGCTTCCGGCTGGTCGCCGGTGGGGAAATAATCAGACGTCAGTTTGAATTCCATAACTCGCAAATATAATAAAAATCTATGGAATTTATTCAAAACCGGTTCCTTAAATTGTGAACAAAGCATAAAAAATCGAAGAACGCGCGAGGGCGTCCTTCGATTTAATAAATTCGGAATTTGGAATTTTGAATTTTGAGCTCAGGATTTGCAGAGCGTCATGAACTCGGCTCGGAGAGCGGGATCGTCTTTAAAGAGGCCGTTGTATTCGAAAGTGGTGGTCGCGGCGTCTTGTTTCTCCACTCCGCGCATCTTCATGCAAAGGTGCTCGGCGGTGCAGCTGACGATCACCCCCTTGGTCGGCATGGCCTCGGAGAGGAGCTGGCAGATCTGGGCGGTCATTCGTTCCTGCACCTGAAGCCGACGGGCGAAATTGTCGACAATACGGGCGAGCTTCGAAAGACCAATCATCTTTCCGTCGGGGATGTATCCGACCGACACTTTGCCGAAGAAGGGAAGGATATGATGTTCGCAAGTGGAGTAGAACTCGATGTCGCGGACGATCACCATCTGTGACCCTTCATATTCGAATATGGCCTGACGCGCAGTGGCGAGAGGATCCATCCTGTATCCTTGCGTCACGTCGAGCAAGGCTTTGGCGGCCCTCACGGGGGTCTTCACCAGCCCTTCGCGCGTAGGATCTTCACCGACGAGGCGCAGAATCGCTTCATAGTGGGCAGCGATCTGCGCCACAAGTTCGGGATCATGTTTATATTTGGAGGCCATTGACTGACAGTAACCTTGTTTTTATCAGACGGCTGCCCGAAGCAGCCTCTATTTGATGACGACGATCTGACTTTTCACCACTCTCATTTCGGAGGCGAACTGGGGGAAAGCCCTTTTCAGTTCGGCGATGGCAGCCTGGGCTTCGGCCTGGGTGCGGAAATTGCCGATTCTCGTATACCAGTTGGGAGAACTTGATGAAGTGTAAACCTGCCCGCGGTATTTGGGGAATCTGGCGGCGATGGCGTTGCCGCGCGCCTTGGCCCTTCGTTCAAGGGAATGCTGATTGCGGCCGTCGCTGAACACCTGAATGCGGAATCCGCTCATCTTGTTGATTCCGGGTCGCAGATGCTGCTCCTGCTTCTGGGGCTTCGACACCTGTTCGCGAAGCAGATCGTCGAGGATGCTTTGCGGGATGTCGATTGTCACGTTGCTGTCAGACTCCACCACGATCCTTTCAATCGCGTTGGCGGCCTGAGGCGCCGGTTCGGCGGGCGACTGAGCCGCAGCCGGAAGCATGAAGCTCCCGGCTATGGCTGCCGTTATGATTCTCTTGAATAGCTGCATGAGGGGGTATGACTTATTTGTCGAAAGCCGAGATGATGCCGAGGAAGTCCTCAGCCTTGAGGGCAGCGCCACCGATGAGGCCGCCGTCGACGTCGGGCTTTGCGAAGAGTTCCTTGGCGTTGCCGGGCTTGCAGCTTCCGCCGTAAAGGATCGACGTGTTGTCGGCAACTTCCTTGCCATATTTTTCAGCGATCACGCTGCGGATGTGGGCGTGCATGTCCTGAGCCTGCTCGGCTGTGGCGGTCTTGCCGGTGCCGATGGCCCAAACGGGCTCGTAAGCCACAACGATCTTGGCGAAATCCTCGGTGGGGAGCTCGAAGAGAGCCTCTACCTGGCCTTTCACAACATCGTTGTATGTTCCGTTTTCGCGCTGCTCGAGAACCTCACCCACGCAGAAGATGGGCTTGAGACCGTTTTCAAGGGCGATTTTTGTCTTGGCAAGAAGCTGCTCGTTGTTCTCGCCGAAATATTGGCGACGCTCGCTGTGGCCGAGGATCACGTATTCCGCGCCGGTCGATTTCACCATCGAAGCGCTGACTTCGCCGGTGTATGCGCCTTTGGCATGCTCCGAGCAGTTCTCCGCGCCGAGTTTCACGAGTTCGGGCTCGAGCACGGCGTTGACCGATGTGAGATGGGTGAAAGGCACGCAGACAATAACCTCGCAGTTGGCTTTCTTGTCTTTGAGGAGGTTGTTGACGTTGTTGGCGAGTTCTACGCCCTCGTCGAGCGTTGTGTTCATTTTCCAGTTTCCTGCAACGATGTTCTTTCTCATTGTCTTAAGATTTTTTCTCTTAGCTTATGTCGGCAAGACGCCGGCCGCTGTTGACACGGTTGCGTCTGCCTTGGTTTCAAATTGCAAAATTAACACAAAAGGCCCGAAAATCAAAATTTTCGGGCCTAAGAGTATGTCAAGTGTCTGTTTCAGCTTGTTTTCACGCTGACAGGATGGTCTGAATCACTCGCCGAGGTTGACGGCGTAGTAGTATTTCTTGCCGGTGGGATAGACTCCGGTTAGGAACATCACCTTGTCTTCGTCGGCGCTCTTCATGATCGTGTCGTAGATATATTCGACATCATCGGTGGAGCTTACGGGGGTGCCGTTGATGTCGGTGATCACAAAGCCGTCTTTCACTCCGGCGTCGCGGAATGCGCCTGCCTTAAGACCCTGCACCTGAACGCCGTTCGATATTCCGAGATGCTCTTTCTGCTCGGCGCTGAGTTTCATGAAGGCGCATCCGAGCTGCGAGAAGTCGCTCTTCTTGGTGAGAGAGGTGCTTCCCTGCGAGTTGCGGAGAGTGCCGGTCTTCTGGTATTTCTTGTTGTCGCGCACATAAGTGACGGTGATCTGCTCGCCGGGGCGGAACTTGTTGAGCTGTTCCACGAGTTCGGCGTGGTTGCGGATCTCGACACCGTTGATGGATGTGATTACGTCGTCTTCCTTAAGGCCGAGCTCCTTGGCGGTGCTCATGTCGTTGACGTCGGCGATGATGAATCCGGACTTCGTGGCTGTGATGCCTTTCTCTTTTGCGATCTTGGCGTCGAGCTCGGTTCCGGAGCAGCCGAGAACGGCACGTTGCACCGTACCATACTGGCGGATGTCGGCGATCACTTTCTTCACGATCGTTGTCGGGATTGCGAAGGAGAATCCGGAGTATGAGCCCGTGTTTGAATAGATTGCGGAGTTGATGCCGATGAGCTCGCCGCGAAGGTTCACGAGTGCGCCGCCGGAGTTGCCGGGATTGAGGGCTGCGTCGGTCTGGATGAACGATTCAATGGAGAGATTGCCGCCACGGTTGCTCTGTCCGAGCGAACGGGCCTTGGCGCTGACGATGCCGGCGGTCACGGTGGAGTTGAAGCCGAAGGGGTTGCCGACGGCAAGCACCCATTCGCCGACCTTCACATTCTCGGAGTCACCGAAAGTGATGGGGGAGAGCCCTTTGGCGTCTACCTTGATGAGGGCGAGGTCGGAGGCTTCGTCGGTGCCGATGATCTTGGCGTCGTAGGTGGAGTTGTCGTTGAAGAGGACTTCGAGTTTGTCGGCGCCGTCAACCACATGGTTGTTGGTGACGATATAGCCGTCTTCCGATATGATCACGCCCGAGCCGAGGCCGCTCTGCACGGGTTCGGATTTCTTTTTCTGCTGGCGGGGCTGGCGCTGCTGTTGCTGGCCGCCCTGCGGGCCGAAGAAGAAGTCGAACATTCCGAAGGGGTCGTAGCCTCCCTGGTTGCCGTAGGGGTTCTGCTGGCGGGTGGTGTAGCTCTTGATGCAGACCACTGCGTTGACGGTCTTCTCGGCCGCCGTGGTGAAATCTGTCTCGAAGGCGGGCATCGTCGAACGAGTGGCGGGAGCCGCAGTGCGGATAAATCCGTTGTCGGGTGTTTCTGATGCTGCTTCTGTGGCGGCGTAGAGGTTGCCTGTGGCGAGAGTCGTCAACAGAAGGGCCGCGCTTAATTTCAAACCTTTCATTCGCAATATATATTTTTATGATTATTCTTTGTTGATGCCGGAGGTAGGTGCCGGATAGATGGCTCTTTCCTGCCGATAGCTCCGTTATCGTTGTTTTGTTTACAAATTAAAGCAATAAAATATTATGATATTATATGGTTTAACATTAATTGTTAATTTTAACAAAATTTTACCCGATATGCGTGAAAAGGTTTCGCACGGCATATCGGGTAAGAAATTTATCTGATTGTCAAGAAGAATGGATATCAATCCTTTTTATCTCGCCTGTCGGCTTTCTTAGCTTTGTCGCCTTTTCTTGCTTTGTCGGCTTTTCTTGCCTTGGGGCCTTTGGCTTTGTCAAATTTTCTGAATCCCTCGCCGCGGGGGCCGACAGCGTGACGCTGGGGCATCGTGGTGTAGTTATATTCGAGGAACTGGATATACTGCTCGTGGTTCAGAATGTTTTTGAGTTTGCCGAGATATTCCGCTCTTGCGTTGCAGGCGGCGTTGCGGCGTGCGTTTCTGACTGAATCGCGTTCTACGGGAGATTTCTTGCAGGCGGTGCGGGCCTCTTCGTTGAGTGCGGCGATTTTCGATTTCTGATCGGGAGTGAGGTTGAGCTGTTCGAACACGTCGGGACGCATTGCTTCGACGGGACGGGCGCTGACTATCCGTGCGCCTTCCGAGGCGGAGTTGAGTTTGCGGCCCTTGAACACAGGGGCTTCGACAGTGGTGGCCTCAGCTTCCGTGACCGATCTGATTTCCTGTGCCTGTGAATTTACTGAAGAGAGGAGGATTGCTCCCAATGCAATTGCAAAAATCTGTTTTTTCATTTCGTTTCTGTTTTAATTTGTTTTGTAATATTGACGCCTGAGCAATCATTAAGTTTAAGAATGCCCGATGCAAAAAATGTTAACAAATCCGTATAAATATTACAGGGCCATCCGACCGCCAACAGGTCGATGGCCCTGCAATAAAACGCTAATGCCTAAAAATTAAGCAGCTTAATTTATTCAGGATGTGCTTTATTTCAGGATGATTTTCTTGCCGTTGTGGATGTATAGGCCGGGTTGAGTGGGAGCTTGTACTCTCATTCCGCTGATGCTATACCATATATCCTCCGAAGTTTCCTGCACAGCATCGGATTTCACCGTGATGCCGGAAGGATCCATAGACATGTATTGCTGTTTGAGATCTTTCATCTCATTCATGGTCACGACATTCTCCTGTTCGAACCAGTCTTGCCACCAGTCGGAATTGGCATAGCTGTGGTTGTCGCCGAGTTTGTACTGATAGTGATACCAAGGCATCGCATAACTCCACTTCGCACCGGCTTCCCACTGGTCGCTTACATAGGGTGACGTGCCGCCACTATATCCGCATTCGCTCAGAGCCACCATCTTGTGGGGATAATATGTGGTGAGATAGCGGAAATTGTAACTTGCGTCGTCAACGGAGTAGTTATAGAGGTCGCGGCCAATCATGTCGACATATTCGTCGCCGGGATACCAATCGTCGTCCTTCGTCTGCGAAGTCCAGACCCAGATCAGATTGTTGAGTCCGCGCTCGGCGAAGTAGTCAAACATCATTTTCCAGAGTTTCACGCAGGGTTCGGCTCCGTCGGCTCCCCACCAGAACCATGCCTTTCCGTCGCTATAGATGGTGCTGTTTCCGGCGGCTTCATGAAACGGTCGCCAGATCACCACGATCCCCTCATTCTGCAACAACTCCAGACGGTCGGCCACTTTTTCAAGGTCGGCGCGTACGAATTCATTCTCCCATGTGCCCTCCTTCACGGCGTTGGCGGCGGAGAAGGTTGTGCTCGGCGAACCGCCTCCGGGGGCGTAAAATCCCTCGAACACTGTGTTCTTGTTGTTGTCTTTCTTATAGGCTTCCCAGTCCGACTGGCTGTCGGGGGCTCGCCAGTGCCAGCAGATGGTGACAAGGCCTCCCATGTCCCACCATTCCTTCACCGGCGAAATGTCGCGATACGGTTCCCAGTCGTAGGTGAGGTGAATGAAGTCGAAGCCGTTGATGGCGGGATATTTTCCGGTCCACGCCTTTACGTAGCCGGCCTCTTTGTAGTTCCATTCCACTTCGGCCATGGAGCAGGAGATGCTTTTCTTTCCGTAGCAGTCGCGCAGAAGATCATAGATCTGACGTGTGGCAACTGATGCATCTGGATTGCAGAGGTCGTCATAACCTACTCGGGTATCCTCTTCGCGAGTGGTCTGCAGTGTTATCTTTTCGATCGTGTAGCCTGATCCACCGAACATCAGGGTCTGGTTTTTGATCTGTTTGATAAGGCTTTCTGTCAGTTCGCAGCTGTAGTCACCGGTCACGGTAAACGAGTCGTAGGCCGGAGAGATAGCGGGCCAGCCGTTGGTCTTGGTGCGGATGAAACCCTTTGCGCCGTTCTTGACATTGCTTGTGTAGACATAGATCACGTCACCGGCAGCGACACCGGCCAGTTGCATCGGGTCGACGGAGTTTTTGTCGCTCCAGTCGGCTTCAATCGGTCCTTCGAGCAGAGTGATTTCGCGCATTTCTGCAGCTTGCGCCGGCAGACACAGAGCCGCTGTAAAGGCCATAGATACCGTTAAGTTGAGTAATTTCATGATGGGTAATTATTAGATTGGTAAAATTGGCTAACTTCAATGTTTGCAGACAAATTTATTAAAAAAGAGCAAAACAGCCAATTAAACCGCCACGGCTCGCTATCAAACACCAACCATCTGCCAATAAAGTATTATTCCCATCAGAGGCCGGCCGGTCTGCAGGAGGGACGAAAGATTGAGGGTGTTCCGGATTTTCCGGAACACCCTCGTTGTCGGTCAGATTATTTGTAGAGGATTATCTGGCGATGAAGATCGGCTGCATCTCTTTCGAGGGGGCGTTCGAGTTCATTTCTTTGATTCGCTCTGTTTGCCGGCGGATGCTGTTTACCGTGGGGTTGGTTTGGTCACTTTCCTCGCGCAGTGCGGGAGTCTTTTCGGGTGCGGACTCGGAGGCCTCATATCCCGTCACACCTTTATAGCCCATCTTTTCGACGTCGATAAGGTTGTTCTGATTCACGTAGTAGCGGGGAACGGGGTAACGCCATCCGTTGCTTGCATCTGTAGCTACCTCCGGCTGATAGGAAGAGGGCCAGTTGCCCGAGTTGACGTCAGTGATATTGTAGATGTTGCGCTTCAGAGGAAGATTCCAGCGTTTGGCGTCGAACCAGGAGTGGCCTTCGCCCCAGAGTTCGATGCGGCGGTATTTGCGGATCTCGTCGAAGAGAGCCTCGCCGGTGGCTGTGCAGGCATATTCGGAATCACGGGTGCTGTTTAGATCGGTGAGCAGCTTGCGTGCGGTAGCTTCGTCGCCGAGACGATAGCATGCCTCCGCCTGGTCGAGAAGAGCCTCTTCCGCGCGCATGAAGCAGACGTCGCAACCGTCGCTCATAGATGCGTAATGCCTGGTGAGGAATTTCAGATTGGCCCCATAGGTGAAGGGCACATATTCGGCTACCGGAGAGTAAAATGCGTCGATTGCCTGGAAGGGAGGAAATGTGACTCCGGCAGGTTTGACGATGCTGAAAGCCTTGGCCATTTTCTTTGAAAAATCGGTCCAGTCGTTGTTGAGCAAGTAGAACAGTTTTTCGGTGTTGACGTTACTGCTGTTGTACCATTGCTGGTCGGACGGGATCTGCGAGTTCAATGCTTTTGGGAAGAGGTCGTTGCGCATGGCAAACTGTTTTCTGCGGATGTCGGTTGCCGGAATCGAATTGTAAAGATCCTTGTCGATTGCGGCTGCGCCCAAGCTCCAATGGGCAGCGTAAGAGCCATTGCTGTTGTAATGCTCGCCGAATGCCCAGTGATATAAATCGGCTCCGAATTTGTCGGGATTGCCGGCTCTGTTTTCCTGAGCTCCCCAGATCCAGCTGTCGGCATGATCTATAAAGCCACCGAGAATCTCGTCGGAAGTAGAGAGAGGTTTATCCTTGAGGATGTCGGCCGAGAGCGTTTTCGCGCTGTTCCAGTCGTGGCGAAGCATCGCGACGCGCATCTTGACACCACGGGCCACGTTGATGTCGGGTTCGACGATATATTTGCGCTTGTAGTTTCTGCTTTTGAAGATTCCGATGGCTTCGTCAAGATCCATATAGCATCTGTCGGCGATATCCTTCATCGAAGCCGGAGCCTGATATTCGGTGTTGAATGTGATTTCAAGCGGTGCGCAGAGCACAGCGCCGTTGTTCGAATCCTCCCAGCGCGGACCATAAACGCGCATCAGGTTGAAATAAGCATTGGCGCGGAGAGTAAGCAGTTGGGCCTTGATAACATCCAGCTCTTCGGCAGCCATTGTTGCTTTGAACGGCTCCAGATTGTCAAGAATCCGGTTGGCGTAGGTTATTGTGGCATAGCAATATTCCCATCCATAACAAGCGAAGTAGGTTCTGCCATTCATTAATCCGGTCAGACCTGAAATGTTATGATCGACATCTTCCGCAACGATAAGATTGGAGATATAGTCGTCGGAATGGCAATTGCCGTATATGTCCATTATCGATGCCTCGCCAGAAGGAGAGTGATTCGATCCGAATCCTTCATTGCTGATGTATGCGTTTTTCTGCTCATATAGTGAATACAGTATATTTTGCATCGCTTTGCGTAGATACTCCGGTTCGGCTTCGAGTCTTGCGCTGAATGTCATATTGATCGGCTCATTGTTCATCTCCCATTCGAAATACCAAATATTAGGTTCTGTTTCATCCTTTTGGAAAGTTACGATGTCTGCATTCATCCATCGCCGACTCTCCATATTTGTCGACTGATAGTTATAATTTTTATCCCATGCAAGCGGATAAAATTTCGACTGTACATAATGGACTGAACCCATATCTGGACAGGTATACGGATATTCCACTTCGCAATGGGGCACTTTACCATCGGGCACTTCGATTCTGAACGTATAGACTGTTCCGAATTCACCGTCGATATGGTTTGCCACGACTTTGGCAGGTACGCGAGACTCTCTTGTGGATGATTGCATAACAGAGACCTTCACATCTTCTGCTGCGGTAAAGTCAATACCGTTCGTAACCGAACCGGGCTGGATGAAGTCAATTCGGCCGAGCTCGTTCATGTAATATCTTCCGTCTCCAGGTGTCCAAGTATTGTTATAAAACTGTGAGTAAACGAAATTGCTCGGTTCTGTATACTCTGAGAATATTCGATTCCCTTCCGGGGAAAAGAAATCCATTCGTGTATACTGGTCGTTGTTGTCGGCAGCGGCGGTGATAACCATCAATGCGGCAGCGGCAATCGGGAGAAAATATCTGATGTTCATAGTTGATCGGTATTATTTTGAAACAAGAATTTTGAAATTGGCCTCGCCGAATCTTATGATTCTGACGCCGGTGCCGAAGTCGCTTAAATTTACTGTCGTTTCAGTCGTTACGGAACGCTTCATGATAAGTGTGCCGTCGGGCGCGGCGATGCTGAGCATCGTTGATTGTTCAGGCGAAACAAGCGTTAGAACTCCATCTTTGCAGCTGCATTTTGCCGAGGGCTCCTCCATCACCGTTCCAACCGCACCGGTGTCCGTGCGACGGAAGGATTTCATGCGCGAAACAGGCATTTCAAATACTTTTACGGGCTGGTAATCATCAGATCCAAAACCGTCATAAATTACCGTCATAAGGTTGCCTGTCCCTTCTTCAGCCTCCACAACATGGTGGTAATATTGGCTTTCGTCTTCAAACTCGATTTCGACTTGCGTGTCGTCGGTCATGGTTGCGGTGATCTTTAGGGGCTCCGCAAACAATCCTGCCGCTGCCGAAAGCATGACAAGAGCGGTAGTAATCTGTTTCATATAAGGTCTATTTAGAAGTTGTTATATCGTTTTGCTTAAAATTCTGATATTATTTAGCAAAAATAAGAATAATAAATCAAAATATACCCCCCCCGAATGTTAAATATTGTTAATAAGGGGTATATTCTTCTAAATCAATAATTAAATATTGAAACAGAGGTAAAGTCCGGCCCATCCGGTCAAAAGGAAAAGAGGAGAATATTCAAAAAATATTAATGAAATAATTGGTCGTTCGGGTCTTATTGTGTAAGTATGTGCGCAAATTAGGCATTCGGGGCATTTTGACAGATTTGGAATATGATTTTGTCAATATGTCGTGTTATCCTTAGATTGCCTTTCATGACAATCAAGCAGCAACAACACATTAGAAGAATAACATCAGAACAACAGTCGTCGGCAAAGGTGATATCGAAGTCTATACTCTTCAGGGAGTGCTCGCGGTCTCGGGTCGCGACAGCGTGAAGACCGATGTTCTTGAGCCGGGTGTATATATCGCCCGCTGCGGCGGGAAGACGCTGAAATTCCTGAAGAAATAAATGCACATTTAGGACGCTCAACGATAAATCGTTGGAACAGTGACAAAACTAAAACCGCCGGGCTTTTCGCTCCGGCGGTTTTTTTGGCTCTTATAAATCTTATAAGTCTTATAAGTCTTATAAATCTTCTGCAGCTGATATTATCGGCTTCGGCTGCTTTGCGGCTTAGCGGGTTAGCGGGCCATGAAGGCTTCTATGTCGGCGGGATGGTAGGGGATCCGGTTCTCGCCGAGGAAGCGGCAGCCATCTTCAGTGATGAGCACGTCGTCTTCAATGCGGATGCCGCCGAAGTCCTTATATGTTTCGAGTTTGTCGAAGTTTATCCATTCGGCGCAGTGGCCCGATGCGCGCCAGTCATCGATAAGTGAGGGGATGAAGTAGATGCCGGGTTCGTCGGTGACCACGAAACCGGGTTCGAGGCGGCGTCCCATTCGGAGGCAATTGGTGCCGAACTGGTCGAGGATAGGTCTCGTCTCCTCGTCGAAGCCTACATAAATCTGGCCGAGTCCCTCCATGTCGTGGACATCGAGGCCCATCATGTGGCCGAGTCCGTGAGGAAGGAACATGGCGTGTGCACCGGCTCTTACGGCCTCCTCCGTGTCGCCCCGCATGAGGCCGAGCTCTTTGAGACGGTCGGTCATGAGGCGGCACACGTCGAAATGGACATCCATATATTTCACACCGGGGCGGGCTACTTTCAGCACGAGGTCATGGCATTCCTCCACGATCGAATAGATCTCGAGCTGGCGTTGCGAGAAACGTCCGCTGACAGGATATGTCCTCGTGTTGTCGCTGCAATAATTGTTGCGGTTTTCCGCTCCGGCGTCGCAGAGGGCAAGGTGACCTTCGGTCAGGATATCATAGGAGGGATTGCCGTGCATTATCTCGCCATGCTGCGAGAAGATGGTGGGGAATGATACCTGCGCGCCATAGCTGTGGGCTATGCCGTCGACCTGGCCTCCCACGAACTTTTCCGTCACTCCCGGGCGCGTCAGTCTCATGGCCTCGGTGTGCATTCGGTAGCCGATAGAGCAGGCGTCCTCAATCTCTGCTATCTCGAGAGGGGTCTTCACCGAACGCATCTTCACCACTGCTTTTATGAGTTTGAGCGATACGGCCTCGTTCTGAGCCTCCGGGCGGATGCCGAGAAGATCCATGATGGCGATCTTCGTGTCGAATCGGTAGGGAGGAAGAAAATGGATTGTGCGCTTGCCGGCTTTGGCTTTGTCGATGAGTTCGCGGATTTTTCCGAGCGGTGCAGAATTGGCCACTCCCGACTGAGCCGCCATGTCGGCAACGCTGTCTACCTTGCCATACCAGACGATATCTTCGATGTCGATGTCGTCGCCGAAGAGATATTCCCGGTCGTTGTCGATGTCGATAACTCCGATGAGGCCATCGCGGTTAGGTCCGAAATAATATAAGAAAGAGGAATCCTGACGGAAAGGATAATAAACGTTTGAAGGATAGTTGTTGGGCGCTTCGTTGTTGCCGAAGAGCAGTATCATTCCCTCGCCCACGAGCTGCTTGAGCTCCCGGCGACGGCTGATGTAGATCTCTTTATTGAACATGGCTTATAGGGTTGTTGAAAATTCATTATTGTCAATATGCAAAAATAACAAAAATTCGATTAACCATCTCCTTCGCCAATTAATTTTTCGCAGAAATCTTGAACTGATTGCGCAAGATTTATTAATTTTGCGCCTCGAAAATCGGAGGTTACGTTAATTATTTAGGTCAAAATTTCGGTTCATCTATGAAAAAATCATTGTTGTCGCTTGCATTCGGCACATTCGCCCTCGGCATCGTCGAATTCGGCATGATGGGAATACTCAACGACATGGTTGCCGACCTTCACATCAGTGTCAGCCGGGCGGGCCATCTGATCTCTGCCTATGCGGCGGGAGTGGCGATCGGTGCGCCGTCGCTGCTGTTTCTGCGGAAGATGCCTTTGCGCAGACTGATGTTGCTTCTTGCCGCCGTGATAGCCGTCGGTAACGCATTGGTGGCGCTGTCGCCGGGCTATCTGACCCTGTTGGCCGCGCGATTCATCTCCGGACTTCCCCACGGAGCCTTCTTCGGTGCCGGCGCCATAGTTTGCGCGCGCTTGGCCGATCCCGGCAAAGGAGCTTCGGCGGTGGCAATACTTGTCGGCGGCATGACCGTGGCCAATCTCGTGGGAGTGCCTGTCTTCACATTCTTGTGCAACGTGATCTCCTGGCGCATACCGTTTGCGCTTGTGGCCGGAATCGGAGTCGTGACGTTTGTCGCCATCCGGTGCTGGATACCGGTGCTTCAGCCCATCCCCGACACCGGGATGAAGGGGCAGTTCCGTTTCCTCCGCAAACCGCAGCCCTGGCTGATCTATGCCGGAGTCTTTTTCGGCCAGGCGAGCGTCTATTGCTGGCTCAGCTATATATCGCCGATAATGACTCGCGTGGCGGGTTTTGCAGAAAGCTCGATGTCGATGATCATGATTCTTGTCGGCGCAGGAATGGTTGTGGGAAACTATTGCTCGGGAAAACTCGCCGACCGTTATTCATCTTCGTTGGTTCCGGCGGTGATAGCTCTTCTTATAGTCGTAGTCATGCCGATGATATATTTTTTAGCGCCGTTCAAGATTCCCTCGCTTCTTCTGGCCTTTATAGCGGCGGCTCTGCTGTTCGGACTCGGCGGACCGTTGCAGTATCTGATAGTCGGATATGCCAAAGGAGGGGAGATGCTCGGGGGAGCCGGCATCCAGATAGCCTTTAACGTATCCAACGCCATGGCCGCCGCGATAGGAGGGTTTGCAATCCGTCAGGGATTCGGCCTTGCTTCACCGGCGCTCGTGGGGACTCCATTCGCCATTCTGGGCACAATCGCCCTTTTCACCCTTTATCTGAAATACACCCGCAAGGAATCCAATTGTTGACATAATAAGGCGATATGGAATAATGAAATAGTAAGGAAGAAACAGAGAAAGAGGGCATGCCGGGGAAAATTTCCTGACATGCCCTCTTTCAGTTAATATTATTCAGAACGGTCGGCTGAATTCTGCCTGAGCGGAATCAGCGGATGCGCTTCGAAGCCTTGCGCGAGCCGTCGCTCATCGAGTCAATCTGAATGTAGATGCCGTTTTCGGGAGCGCTGCTGAGGCGGCGTCCTGCGAGATCGAAGAACTGTGTCGAAACCTTGGCGGCGGGTGCGAGGTCATCGGCGATGTTTCCTACACTTCCCTTGTCGAAGCTGAACTTGGCTCCGTTGACGATATGGCCCGTG
The DNA here is from genome assembly GCA_905214735.1 of uncultured bacterium. Taxonomy (GTDB): domain Bacteria; phylum Bacteroidota; class Bacteroidia; order Bacteroidales; family Muribaculaceae; genus Lepagella. Next base: position 40,681 of record CAJMNI010000009.1, read on the forward strand.
CTCTTGTTGACAAGAAGCGCCACTACGTTGACTTTGTCGCGGTTCTGCAGCAGGCTGACCGAGTCAAAATCTTCAGTGCTGACGAATTTGCTGCAGTCGAAGGAGTATGAGCCGTCGTATGTCTCGCCCGACTTCACGCTTTCAGGCTGAGAACCGGCAACGCCGCGGAAGGGAGCTGAGGCAAGAACCACATCGTTGAAATCGACTTTCATGCTGCCTTCGCCATTGATCCAGAAAGCCATCTCTTCACCATATTCTTCGATGGATTCTCCGGCATATTTATTTGCCTGATACCAGTCTTCGCTGTCGCCTGTCAGTCCGTCTTCCGTCACTGCAAAGGAGAGAAGATAGGGGTTTTCTGCGAAATCCCTGAAATAATAAACGCTTCCGGTCACATTGATCTGATTTCCGTCGGCGCTATATTCAGCAGAGACCTCGATGTTGGCGTCGACTATTTCTGCAGCCTTCTTGGCGACATCGTCGCGGACTCCCATAGGAGTCGAACTGCTTGTTCCAAAATAGGGGTCGACCTCGAAATCGCGGTCGAGATAGGCGAGGGGATAGCCGTCGACCGGCACGGGGAACTGCGACATTGTCTGCATAATGTCGCCGTCGTGATAGGCGAGGGCGATGAACTTGTCGGGCATTTCGGCATTGAGGATCTCGATGGCCTGCCAGCCGCGCGGACACCATGAGCACCATGTGCCGGTGAATTCCTCCATGACAACGCGGTGAACCGGCATACGCTCCATCACGTAAACGGCATTCTGACCGCTGACCTTGACATCGGCATCGTTGATCTTGCTGATAGAGAGGACGCCTTCGTAGGTGCCGATAGCTTCGATGGCAGGAATTTCCACATCGAAAGATCCGCTTGAGGTGAAGTCGGCCGGAATTGCCGGCGAGAATGTTGCGGTTCCTTCGGAGGTCTTGCCATCTATTTCGTAGGAATAGGCAAGGGAAGAGATTGGAGCCGAACCTCCGTTCACAATCACGACACTTGCGCTGCCTCCGACTCCGGGGGTGGTGATAAGGTCGCCGAACTTCACAACCGAGGCGTGGTTGGCCATGAACTCTCCGTCGATTGTAACACTGAGAGCAGAGGAGACATCTGCCGACTCGCCGGTGCTCCATTTTTTGTATGTACGGCTGGAAGTGACATACATTCCTCCCTCTTTATAACCTTCGACAACCGAAACAGGATATTTGTCGGCTTCAGAAGTGGCTTTTGCGATCTTGAAAGCATAGCCGGCGTAGAATGCGCCGTCGATAGTATATGCGTCTGGGAGCTTGACGGAAACACTTCCGCTTCCCGGTTCGAAATCAACCTTGACTTCCGACTGAGGTTTTCCGTTGCTTCCTTTCAGCTCCTTGGCCAAAAAGACATAGCAATCAGAATATGCCGCCCCGTCAACGAGCGGAACCTGAATCGAGGTGACCTTCATGCCGTTGAGGGCTGCGTTGTCCACTTTTATGGCGATGCCGAAGGTCTCGGCTTTACCTGTTCCCCATTCCACTTCCCCGAGGCCCGATCCGGCATATCCGAAGTCGACACTGTCGGCCGATGCGCTGAAAGCGGCCATGAGACCGAGCGATGCAAGTATATATTTCTTCATATTGAGTCGAATTAAATTACCTGTTAAAATGAACCGGTGCGGTCGCTGGTGACCGCACCGGCTTGTAAATTCTGATTTTCGGCTGCTTATTTGCGGACGATCATCTTGCGGACGGAACCGTCAGACATGCGGACGATGTTGATGCCCGACTGCATTTCGGAATGCTTCACGCCGTCGACGCCGTAGAATGCCACGGGAACAGCAGCTTTGTCAACTGCGAGATCCTTCACTGCGCTCATGCAGTCATACCACTCGATTTCCGATTCGCGGCGTTCGTTACCGCCCATGTAAACCGACTGGAGTCCGATCTTGTCGGGAGCTGTGCAGAAGAATATCATTGTGCCCGCACCCTCGTAGATTGCGCCGTATCCTTCATAATCTACTGACGAGAAGCTATAGGGAACTTCAACGAGTTCGGAGACTCCGAGCGATTCGATATCAGGATATTCGTCGGAATAGAAAGTGTGTTTCTCCTGCTCGCCATCGATATCCATCCAGACGATATACGACATCTTTTCAGGATCGATGAAGTTTCCGTCGACATCATGAGTGGGGATTGTAGCGTTGAATCCAACGTAACCGTAATCATCGAATACATCTTCGAAATAGGTGATCACAGGTTTGTCGGGAGTGGCTGCAACGTCGTTGAAGTAATAGAGTTCAGGAGTAGCGGCTGCGTAGTAATAATAGAGACCATAATCTCCCACTTTGCCACAATTGAGGATCATTGCCTCGTCGTCTGCCACAGGTTTGAGCGTCTTTGCTTCAGCGTCGTAGAGGAAATCAAGGGATTCACCCGGAACATAGGTTACATTAACATATTCACCCATATCGTCGGAAAGAATTTCGGATGAGTATGTTCCGCCTACGAGATAAGTATACACGCCATAGGAAAGGCCAAGATACTGATCGGATGCAAAAGATACTTTGCCGTCGCTGATTGTTCCGACAGCCACGCATTGGGGATCACCTTCATTAAGACCACCAACATAGCATTTGTCGCCGGAAACAGACACCTGAACGATCCTCATGTCAGCCTGAGCTTCGCCATCCTCAAAAATTTCAGGATCCGATGTCTTGAGCACCCAGCCTTCCACCTGAGCTCCATCGGGGAATAGCATCGCACTTTCATTGAAAGGAATGTAGGATGTGTCGTAATCGCCATAGCCTGACCACGACATGTCGTCGGAATATGCGTAAGCGGCTATATATTCTGCATCGGCATCGGCAGAGGAGCAGAATTTATCTTCAATCTTATAGCTTCCGTCGGCATTCTTGATAAATTTGATTTCCGTAACTGAAGGATCGACTTCGTATGTCATATACATCTCACCCTCCTCTTCAAATTCTGTGTATTTCGCAGCCTGAAGCACGTAACCGTAGCCGTATTCTTCGCTATACAAGGCATACTGACCGCAGGGGATTGAGAAACCATCTTCAGTGACGTTGCCTTTGACCCAGGTTTCTGTCACGGCAGCGGAAACAAAGTCCTTGAGGTAAACTGTCTTTCCGTCGGGCGATGTGACCATGTCGAGAGCGATTCCCTGCTGGGGTGAATTAAGGATATATCCCCAGAAAGAGAGATATCCTTCTCCTTCGCGGATGAAGTGGGAAACTGCACCTTCCGGTTGCTCGGTGATAATTTCGGGAACAGCCTCGTCGGCTTTGGTTTTGATTTTGGCGGGAGCCTTTACGTTGAGAGAGCTCAGCGAGGCGACATTGTCGGTAAGGAGAGCTCGTCCGTTGACAATACCACCCTTGGCGGCAGACTTCAGGCTCTTGTTGAGCATGGCGGGCTGGATGTTCTGACGAACAGGCATCGCTGTCCTGAGGGAATGCTGTGCCGAGAAGGGGGCTGCTGTTGCGGATGCAGCTATAGCTGCTATCGATAAAATAGTAACAGTTTTTTTCATAGGCTCTTAATTTTTATTGTTAATATTTATGTTTGATGATTCTTGCTGAATTATTCTGCGTCTATAGTGCTGCTGCTGTCAACAAAAAGGAGTTGTTAACAGAATGCTGCTGCTCCTTCAAGTGGGGTTGATTGATTATTACGGGAGCAAAATTACAAAAAATAATCTAATAACCTAACAAAATCGAAACAAAAAATCAAAAATAGTTAAAATTAGATAGCAGAAAGGCTGCGTTGCAGAGATTGTTCGGGCTTATTCGGAGGGGAGAGTAGGGAATTATAGAAGACGTTTGTCGATGAAAAGAGTGGGATGATATGACATTTTGCTACTTTTCAGCGCTTCGAATCCCATGTCGTCCTCGCGGTTGAGATAAGCCACTTCCGGCCAAAGTTTTCTTACCAGCCTCGCCATTGCCGACGACAGAGCCTGATATATTCCGCGATATTCAATATCCCCTTTCTCCACGTGAACGAAGAATGTGTCGCCGTTAGGCTCCCCAAATGTAAAACCTGCAACTTTTCCATCTATTCTTATTACAATGCCGGTGAAGCCATAAACGAAATATGATGCCAAGGCTCCTTTTGTGGCCATGTTTTCATAGTGGAGCAGTTTGCTGCCGTCATGCCTAAGATTGAATTCCTCGGTGAAAGCTATAAGTTCAGGAATATCTTTTTCCTCGATCTCCTCGATCTTCGCATTCGGATAATGGCTGTTGAAAAAATTGAGATGGTTTCTCTTCTTCTCCATCTTTTTCCCGGCGAAATGCTCAAAGTGTGAAATGTCATAAAGATATTCCCTCCAGTCGTCGACAAGGGGTTGTTCGACAGTAGCAGTGGCCGGGGCTTCGGGAGTATTCTCGACAGTAATCATCATACGGCCGTCGATATGACGGCGATTGCAGTAATCGCGGATCATCTTTTCATATTGCTGCAATGACAGGGGGCCGCGAGGCTCATAAAATATCGCGGTATCGCTGTCGGGAGCTTTGCCGATTATAAAAAGGGAATCGGCGGCTACGGCATAATGATAGTCGAAATAATCCCTCCACATCAATACTCCTCCAAGAGAGAAGTCGCATGAGCGCGAAGGATATGTTTTGAAAAATTCTTTCAGCATAGGGATATCGGCCATGCCGACAGGCGAAAGATCCGTGATTACGTCGGAACTCATTGCAATGGAATTCATACTCTTTACCTGTAAGAATAAAAGATAATGTTGAAGATAGCTGAATATTTTAATCATTAACTCATTTGCGGGTAAAAAGGTTCGAACGCAATAAAGAAATTTTTCCGGAAAGGGTGTTAGAGCGGACGATAAATAGGCGATAAATATAAGTCGTTTAAGTCGAATAAGTCGAATAAGTCTTATAAGTCGTATAAGAAACATAAGACACATAAGATTTCCATTCTTGGGGAAATTTTTTTGATAATTTTTGGGAAAAATTTGGTGGAATCAAATATTTGATATAGCTTTGCAGTGTATTACACAACTAATACACCCAAACGTTAGCATTCATTCGTCTCAAATGATCGGCGGCGGATGATTGCCAAAATAATAAAGTTAGTTAAAATGCCATTCTTTTAAGGTGAAATATTTTGCTGCGTTCGTGCAGAATGCTTATATTTGTAATGAAATGGGTTTCCATCGAAAAGATTGCTTAAAAAATGGATTCCAATCAAGTAAAGGCGTTTCTGCTTATTTAAGGCTTCCACTTTAAAGAACCGACAACGGATTTTGCCGCTATAAGTCTGAAATAAAATAAAATAAATATAACCTAATCAAAATTCTATGTTTAAAAAGATTTTGTGCATGGGAATTATGGCAGTCTCAATGCTGGGCGCAGCCGCCCAGACTCCTCTGCCGCTTAATCCCGAAGTAAGGCATGGTAAACTCGCCAACGGCCTGAATTATTACATTCTTCATAACGAAGAGCCGAAAGAGAGAGTCAATTTCTATATTGCTCAGAAAGTCGGTTCGACTCTGGAGACACCCGAGCAGCTCGGTCTTGCCCACTTCCTGGAGCACATGGCCTTTAACGGAACGAAGCATTATCCCGGCAAAAACATGCTCAACTACCTTCAGTCGAAAGGAATCCGTTTCGGAGCCGACATCAACGCCTACACCGGTTTCGATGAGACCGTCTACAACATCAACTCGGTTCCCTCGACCGACAAGGCGCTTGTTGACAGCGTGCTTCTCGCCCTCTACGACTGGAGCGGCAGCATCCTTCTCGAGGAAGACGAGATCAATGCCGAGCGCGGTGTGATCGAATCGGAATGGCGCGACCGCAACAGCGCTACGCAGCGCATGTATGAGGCCATGCTTCCGCAGATCTACAGCGAATACCAGTATCAGCAGATGCCTATTGGAAAGATGGAGATCGTAAGAAATTTCCCGCCGCAGGCCATCCGCGACTACTATCACAAATGGTATCGTCCGGACCAGCAGGGAATAGTGATCGTCGGTGATATCGACGCAGCCGAGATGGAAGAGAAAGTGAAGAAACTCTTCTCTGACATTCCCATGCCGGCCAACGCCGCAGAGCGCACATATCCCACCGTCAGTGACAACAAAGAGCCGATCTACGTCTATTTCCAGGACAAGGAACTTCAGTTCCCGATGATCATGGTGATGTTCAAGAGCGAGAAATTGCCCTGGGAACTTCGCAACACCGACATGGGTTATGTCAACAACGTGGTGCAGAACCTCATCAGCATGATGATCAACAACCGTCTGCAGGAATATTCACAGAAACCTGAATGCCATTACGCTTACGCAGGCGTAAGTTTTGACGATTTCCTCGTGTCGAAGACGAAAGATGCTTTCTCGATCACTATCATCGCGAAAGATGACGTGAAGGCAGCCTACAATGACGCCATATCTATCGTTGCCCGCGCTTGCAAGACCGGCTTCACCGATTCTGAACTCGTTCGTGCCCGCGACGAGATGCTCGCTTCCTACGAGAAAATCTACAACGAGCGCAAGAACACGAAGAGCGATAATCTCGCCCAGGAACTTATCCGTTCCTTTATCGACAACGAACCTGCTCCCGGCATTGAGACAGAATATGCTATGGTGAAGCAGATGCTCCCGATGCTTCCCGTGGCTGCATATAACGAGGCCGTTTCCCAGGTTCTCACTCCCGAAAATCAGGTGATTGTGGTTGCTCAGCCCGAAAAAGAGGGGATGACAGTTGTCAACAAAGAGGAAATCGTAGGCGGACTCCAGAACGCCATCAACGCTCAGTATGAGGCATACGTAGACGAGGTGATTACCGATCCTCTGATTCCGAATCTTCCCAAGAAAGGCAAAATCACCAAGACAGAGCAGGGTGCTTACGAATCGACAGTATTCACTCTTTCCAATGGTGCGAAAGTGATCGTGAAGCCGACAGATTTCAAGGCTGACGAGATCATGATGACAGCATTCAAGGCCGGCGGCAAGAACTGCATGCAGGCTGAAATGGCTCCCGAAGTGCTTCTCTCGAGCGATATCTTCTCGCTCAGCAAAGTCAACGACTTCAATCAGGTGAAACTTGGCAAATATCTCGCAGGTAAGAATGTAGGCCTCGATTATTCGATGAATACAACCGTGACTGAAGTTGAGGGTAACTCGACGGTAAAAGATCTTCCGACATTCATGGAACTCCTTTATGCCAAGTTCACCGGTCTGAATCCCGATCAGGAAACCTATGACGCCCAGATGGCCCAGGCTCTCTCGATTTTGAAAAACGCCGACAAAAACCCGAACTTCGTGTTCCAGAAACATGTCAGCGCTGCGTCGACCGGCAACAATCCCCTTTATGCTCAGGTTACAGCCGAAACCATCGAGAAAGCCAACTATCAGAAGGGTCTTGACCTCGTGAAGGGTTCGCTCGCCAATGCAGCCGACTATACGTTTGTATTCACGGGCAATATCGACCTCGATACGTTCAAGCCTCTCATGGAACAGTATATCGCATCTCTTCCCTCCACAGGCAAAGCCGTAGCTCCGAAGATCATCAGCAACGAGGTTCACCCCACAGGTATCCACAACGACGATTACAAGCTCGAGATGGCGACACCTTCCACCAACATCTATGCCATGATCTGGGACAAGAACGTGCCTTATAGCAGCGACAACTCGGTGAAAGTTCAGCTCTTCGGCGACATTCTCGACGATGTGTTCACCCAGACTCTCCGCGAGGAAGAGGGAGGAGCATATTCTCCCTATGCCACAGCTTCGCTCAATCCTTATCTTGGCGAATGGAGCCTTATTTATGTGGTCGGCACCAACGACAAGATGCAGGATAAGATCATCAAGCGTGCAAACGACGAGATGCTCAATCTGCTCAAGAACGGCGCCAAGGCGGAAGACTTCAATAAGACCCGCGAGGCAATGCTGAAACAGTATGAGACCAACATCCGCACCAACGACTACTGGATGAACTCCCTCCTGCTTAAAGAACGCGGATTCGACAATGTCACCGGCAGAAAGGCCGCTATCGAAAACGTAACTCTCGAAAGCCTCAATGCTTTCATGAAGACTCTCTACAACGGCAAGAATGAGGTGAAAGTCATTCAGACAGGCGTTGAAGCAGCCAAGTAAAAGTCAAGAACCCACGGTCGCGGAATCTGTTTATGGCAGATTCCGGAGACCTTCTGAAAAAAAGTGCATCTGTCCCGACGGGGCGGATGCATTTTTTGTAGCGTTGTGACAGTTGTGTAATTTTTATCGCTGTAGCGGCGTTTTAGAAATATGGAATTCGTATTGATGTCGGTGGGCGCTACCCGCACCGATTATGTTAAGAAAGGAATCGAGGATTATTATTTCCGGCTTCGTCATTATGTGCAATTCTCGATCGTCGAACTCCCCGACGCGAAAGGGGGGAAGTCGATGAGCCGGGAGCAGCAGAAGGAATTGGAGGGAAAAGGGTTTCTCTCCAAGATAGGCAGCGGCGACATGCTCGTGCTTCTCGACGAGCGAGGGCGTGAATTCACGTCGAAAGAGTTTGCCGGTTATCTTGAAAAGCTAATGGCGTCGGGGCGCAAGAGGGTGGTGTTTCTCATAGGGGGGCCATACGGATTCGCACCGGCTGTCTATCAGAGAGCCGATGCGAAAATATCACTTTCGAAGATGACGTTCAACCACGAAATGGTGCGCCTCTTCTTTATCGAACAAATCTATCGAGGAATGACTATTCTTCGGGGCGAGCCTTATCATCACGATTAGGCGACTGATTCTCCCCCTTGCGACCTCCCGATTTCTTTCTATGGCCGCCAATAAGAGAAAATGCTCTCGGAGTCATCGAAAGAATGATCACCACTGCCATCACTGCAAGATAAATGGCGGTCAGATTGAAAAGCGTACGGCTACTGTTGCGGGCAAAGAGCATGGGGTCGCCGGGAGTCCCCGGGGCATTGAAGTCGTCGGTGTTGAGAGAAGATAGGGTCGACTTCCATTTCACAATGCCGTTTTCAGTATAGACCACAGCCGGATTTCCACGGGCCACCTCCTTGATGGCTGTGTCATCGGCTGTATAGATGGGATATTCCGGCATGGAGAGATCCTTCCAGTCGGCAATGTCGCTTTCCGTGCCGCTTACCACCGCTATCAGATCGATGTTGTGCTTAGTAGCCCAGCCGTAAAGGGAATTGATGTTCCATGTCACAGCTATCGACGCATCCTTCAGATCAGGCATGAGGAGAAGGATCTGGCGACCGTTATGGCGGATTGCCTTGTCGGTGACATCTTCGCCGCTCTCAGTGTCCCAGAGCCGGAAGGTAGCATCGTCGCCCCCCTTTTTTGCATTCTTTATCGGTTTGGACTTAGGCGACAATTCTTTGCGCTCTATAAATTTCCAGCCATCCTCCTCATCGGGAAGATCGTCATCGACCGTGAATTCCTTCTTTTCTCCATCTTTTTCATACACGAAAACGAACTGCTCATCTTCATCAGCCGAATCATAATTTGAGGCGTCTGCATTTTTTCCGGCAGAAGATTCAGCAATCGGTTTGCCGATTTCGTAGGGCCGGAAGTCGATAAGCGGCTGAACCATATAGCCATATAGCGATATGGCGAATATGAAGAGGAGCGATGCGATTATCGCCATCCACTGGAAAGCGGGAGAAATAACCGTGACGGCACGGCGGTTGAAACGCAACAGCCAGACAATGGCGGCGGAGATAATGACGTTTTTCCAGAAAGTCGCCCAGTTTGAGATAATTAGTGCGTCGCCGAAGCAGCCGCAGTCGGCCACAGGGTCGGCAATGGCAATCCAGAGCGTCAGGGGAAGCATGACGGCCATCATGGCGGCGGCGCATATCGGGGTAGAGCGCCGGTAGCAACCGAGCAACGCGCAGATTCCGATGCAGAATTCGAGCGCGCAGAGAGCGAATACTCCGGCCACGAGCAGCGAATGGAACATAGGAATTCCCATTGCTGTCACATATTCCTCAAATTTATAGAGGGTGCCCCAGGGGTCGACGGCTTTGACGAAGCCGGAATATATGAAAACCGCTCCCACAAGCAGACGCATCAGCCAGGTGACTGCAGTGATGATTCCGGAATGCGGGGCTTGCTTGCCGGCCGACAGCGGTGCGACAGCGGGAGAAGGAGAAAGGTGTTTTGAGTCGGTGTTTGAGTCAGTATTATTCAAAGCGGAGTTTGATTAGAGCGAAGATGGCGTAATTGATCATGTCCATATAGTTGGCGTCGATTCCCTCGGAAACGATTGTGCGGCCATGGTTTGATTCGATTTCTTTGGTGCGCATAAGTTTCTGAAGGATAATGTCGGTGAAGCTGCTGACGCGCATTCCTCGCCAGGCCTCGCCGTAATCATGGTTTTTCCTCACCATCAGGGCGAGGGTCTCCTTCATGGTGGCGTCATAAAGGGAGAGGGCCTCTTCCGCCGGGATGGGGTCGCCGTAGCCGAGTTTGAGCTGAATGAGAGCAATGACGCAATAGTTGACGATGCCGATAAATTCCGGTTCGATTCCTTCGTTGACGGCGGCATAGCTTTCACCGTTCTCTTCGAGAGTGCGGATGCGGCGGGCTTTGATAAAAATCTGGTCGGTGAGGCTCGACGGGCGCATCACGCGCCAGGAGGTGCCGTAATCGCGGAGTTTCTTCTCGTAGACGTCGCGGCAAAGGTCGGCGGCAGAGTGAAATTCGGCGATTGTATCGTGATTGTTCTGATTTTCCATATAACTGCAGTTGAATATGCAAAATTAGCGCAAATTTCCCTCTGATGCAAAAAAATCAGCCGCCTTCCGGTGCGGGAGGCGGCTGACTGAGGAAAATATCTTGGAAATTATTTTCCGTTGGGGAAATAAGTTTCGAGTGCGTAGTTGATGTTGTCGAGCACGTAGTCGATATCGGAATCGCTGGAGTTGAGAGCTTTAGCACGTGTAGCGATGTTCTTGGCGGCGATGAAGTAATTCTCCATCACGTCGCGGCGGGCGTCGGGATTGCTGCGTTCGATGCCGTCCCATTTCACTGTGCCCTCCTTGAAGAGTTTCTTGGCTGCGTTTTTGAGCGTCTCGAAGTCGGCGTTTTCGAAAGAAGCGGCCTTGCGATAGTCGGCTACAGATGCATCGTCATTGTTCAAACGGTCATATACATATCCGCGGAGACCATAGATAGAGGCGTTGTCGGGGGTTTTCTCAATCTGACCGTTGATCAGTTCGATGGCCTCCTGGCCGCGGTCTTCCTGCACGTAGGAGTTGATGAGGTTGTTGAAGAAGAGGGGCTGCGACATGCCGAATTTTTGATAACCGGCGGCAGCGACCTGCTCAATCTCTGTTTTGGCGGCCTCCTGGAGAGTGGAATCGTTCATGGCCATATTCTGCCAGCAAGCGATCTCGTAGATATAGTTCTGAGGATTGTCATAACCCTGCAGACGGGCTTTCTTGAAGGCCTTGGCAGCCTCGGGAAGCTTGTTGCCTGCGTATCCGCTGAGACCGGCATAGAAGAGGGCCATATTGATCACGGAATCAGGCACCGAGCTGATCGCCTTGTTGGTATAGGGGGAAGAGGGGAAGCAGCCGTAAGCCATAAAGGCCTTGTAAGCCTCGGGATAGTACTTCTTCTCGTTATAGAACGTTCCGCCGGCCTGATAGTAATCGTTGAAGTGATTCTGGAGGGCGCTGATGATGTTCTTTGAATTTTTAGCCTTCACTTCGCCTTTCTCATTGGGAACTGAATCGAGGGGAAGGGCTTTCATATACATGTCGTAGCCGTTGATGATGTTATATGCCATGGCCATGGGATTTACATCCTTGTCGTCGGGATTGATCATCATCTTCTTGCGGGCGTTGTCGTAGGCGTCGAACTCGATTTTACCGCCGATGAAATAAGTGTTGACATCATTGGCGGTTTCGGGGTTGGCAGCAGCCTGCTTGATGAGATTGCGGGCCTCTTCGATCTTGTCGATCTTGCCGGAGAGTTTCTTGGCCTGATCCACCACGGCTTTCTGAGCGCACATAGAGCTTGCGGCAGCAAAGCAAAGTGCGATTGTGAGGAATTTCTTCATTTTATAGGATTTTTAGAATGATTGTTAATTTTCGCCTCCTTCGGCGGGAGCATCTGCTGCATCCGACATAGGAGCCTCTTCATTATTTGACGCTTCAGAAGCGGAATGGTTTATATCCTGCGCATTTTCTGCAGAGTCGGCTTGTTCGTTTTGCTCTTCGGCCTCCTCTTCGGCAGCTGATTCGACCTTGCATACAGATGCGATTGTATCGCCTCGTTTGCCGAGCTCGATTAGTTTCACGCCCTGAGTGGCGCGCCCCTGCACCTTGATGCTGTCGACCGGCAGGCGGAGCGCAACGCCACTCTGGTTGATGATCATGAGGTCGTTGGAGTCGTTGACATTCTTAATGGCAATCAGGGCTCCGGTCTTGTCGGTGATGTTGAGGGTCTTGACGCCCTTTCCGCCGCGGTTGGTGACGCGATAGTCTTCTACGGCGGAACGTTTGCCGAAGCCATGTTCGGAAACGACCATGATCGTTTCGTCGGGAGCTCCTGTGAGAGTGATCATGCCGATAACCTCGTCGTCGGGACCGGCGAGCGTCATGCCTCTGACACCGGTCGACACGCGGCCCATGGCGCGGACTTTCTGCTCCGAGAAGCGGATGGCGTGGCCGGCGCGGTCGGCGAGCACGATTTCGGCGTTGCCGTCGGTGAGACGCACTTCGATCACCTCGTCGTCTTCGCGGATGATGATGGCATTCACGCCGATGGCGCGCGGGCGGGAGTAGGCTTCGAGCGAGGTCTTCTTGATTATGCCCTTCTTGGTGGCGAAAATCAGATTGTGGGTGGAGTTGAATTCCGGATCAGTGAGGTTTTTCACGCGGATGAAGGCATTGACGCGGTCGTCCTGATCGATCTGGAGCAGATTCTGGATGGCACGTCCCTTGCTGTTTTTCGGCATCTCGGGGATTTCATACACCTTCAGCCAGTAGCAGCGGCCCTTCTGGGTGAAGAAGAGCATGTAGTTATGGTTGGTTGCCGGATAGATATACTCGATGAAGTCCTCGTCGCGTGTGGAACTTCCCTTGGCGCCGATTCCTCCGCGGTGCTGGGCGCGGAATTCGCGCAGCGGCGTGCGCTTGATATATCCGAGGTGGGAGATGGTGATGATCATGGGATCGTCGGGATAGAAATCCTCGGAGTTGAAGTCGCCGGAGAAGGGATTGATCTTGGTGCGGCGTTCGTCGCCGTATTTGTCGCGGATTTCGGCGAGTTCCTCTTTCATCACGCGGTGCAGAGTCTCTTCGTTGTTGAGAATCTCGTTGTAGAAAGCGATCATCTTCATCAACTCGTCGTATTCTGCGCGGAGTTTCTCCATTTCCAGACCGGTTAGCTGGCGGAGTCGCATCTCGACAATCGCCCGGGTCTGGAGCTCGTCGAGTTCGAAACGCTCGGCGAGTCGCTGTCTTGCCTCGTCGGTGGTCTCGCTGCTGCGGATGATATGGATCACCTCGTCGATATTGTCGGAGGCAATCATCAATCCCTTCAGGATGTGGGCCCGTTCCTCGGCCTTCTTCAGGTCGTAGCGGGTGCGGCGGATCACCACCTCGCGGCGGTGGTCGACGAATGCCTGGAGGATTTCCTTGAGGTTAAGGGTTTTCGGGCGACCGTTGACAAGAGCCACATTGTTGACGCTGAAGCTCGTCTGGAGCTGGGTGAGCTTGAAAAGCTTGTTGAGCACCACCTTTGCGTTGGCGTCTTTCTTGATGTCGATGACGATATTGATCTTTCCGCGGGCGGAGATATCGGTGCAGTCGGCGATGCCGTCGATTTTCTTCTCGTCGGCGAGTTCGCTGATGCTTTTCACCAGGTCGCTCTTGATAACGCCGTAGGGAATTTCGGAAATGATGATGGCGTCGTGGCCGCCTTCCGATTCAATTTCAGCTTTTGCACGGAGAATCACCCTTCCGCGGCCTGTCTCGTAGGCGTCTTTCACTCCCTGAAGGCCGAAGATTTCGCCTCCCGTGGGGAAGTCGGGGGCCTTGACATATTGCATGAGTTCCTCCACAGTGAGATCGGGATTGTCGATCAGGGCGATGGAAGCCTCAAGCGATTCCGTAAGGTTGTGGGGAGGCATGTTGGTTGCCATACCGACTGCGATACCCGAGGCTCCGTTGACGAGGAGGTTGGGGATTCGGGTCGGGAGCACTGAAGGCTCCGAGAGGGTGTTGTCGAAGTTTGGAACGAAGTCCACGGTGTCTTTGTCGAGGTCGCGGAGCATCTCTTCACCCATACGGGCGAGTTTGGCCTCCGTGTAACGCATGGCTGCGGGCGAGTCGCCGTCGATCGAGCCGAAGTTACCCTGGCCGAATACGAGCGGGTATCTCAACGACCAGTCCTGGGCGAGGCGCACCATCGTCAGATAGATCGATGAGTCGCCGTGGGGGTGATATTTACCCATCACCTCGCCGACGATACGCGCCGATTTCTTGGTGTCGCCGGAGAATGTGTTACCGAGTTCGTTCATACCGAAAAGCACGCGGCGGTGAACAGGCTTGAAACCGTCCCTGACGTCGGGGAGGGCCCTGGACACGATCACCGACATTGAATAGTCGATGTAGGCGCTTTTCATTTCCGATTCGATGTTGATCGGAATAATTTTGTCGTCTCCTTGCATTTTAATCAGTTGATAATTCGGGTTGATTTGCCTCGCCGCAAGTTGTCTCCCGTGGAAAACGCTCCTCTCAGCGAAGACTCATATAAAAAGCGGGCAAATATTTTTACAAAATTACTAAAAATCCCCCTCTTTTCAAAATCTGTGGCGGCGAATCGACTATTATGCTTTCTTCTCCGTTAGTAGAATATAGGAACATTAGTAGAGAGTGCTTATCCTGTTGGAATCAAATTAACACACGATTAGGAAAAGTTGGCACGCGTTTTGTTAAGGCTAATGTAAATTATTTGAATTTTGATGAAGAACGATTTTTCCAAACAATTCCGACCGATTCTTGATCTGGCCCTCGCCGAGGCCGGGCGGTTCAGCTCGAGCGTGATCACGAGCGAGCATTTCATACTGGCCGCGGTGACTCAGAAAGAGGGATATGCCTTCAAGATTCTGTCGCAGCTCAAGGTGCCTGTCGACAAACTCCGCAAGGAGCTTGAGGATTATCTTTCGGAGCATCACGATCCGGGAGAGACTACGACTCTGTTTGAGCAGCAATATAAAATAAGTCTCGCGGCAATCCGCCATCTTCAGCTGGCCACTTCGGAGGCCCGTAAGATGAATGCGTCGGTGATCGGCACAGAGCATATAATCCTTGCGCTTATCCACGACAAGCGCTCGATGGACTCGGCATTGCTTCAGCATATAAAGGAGGAATATCTCAATTTCGACATCTCGATCCAGAGCATAGGCGAGGCTCCGCAACCGCCAATGGGGGCTTCGCGCGAGATAGAAGATGAGGATCTTGACGAAGGTGAGGAATGGGCCGGCGAACCCCGCAGGCAGTCCGGCGGGGAAAAGCATGGCGGAAAGGCCCCGAAGAGCGATACTCCGGCTCTCGACAAGTTTGGTTACGACATGACCAAGGCTGCCCAGGAGGGCAGGCTTGATCCGGTCGTCGGCCGTGAGAACGAGATCGAGCGACTGGCGCAGATCCTGTCGCGCCGCAAGAAGAACAATCCGGTGCTGATCGGAGAGCCGGGCGTCGGCAAGTCGGCCATCGTCGAGGGTCTGGCGCTTCGTATCGTGCAGCGCAAGGTGTCGCGAGTGCTCTTCGACAAAAGGGTTATCGGCCTCGACATGGCCGGAATGGTGGCCGGCACTAAATATCGCGGTCAGTTTGAGGAGCGCATAAAGACAGTGCTCGACGAACTTTCCAAGAATCCCGACATCATTCTCTTTATCGACGAGATCCACACTATTGTCGGAGCCGGCGGCGCTCCCGGTTCGATGGATGCCGCCAACATGCTCAAACCTGCACTGGCAAGAGGTGAGATCCAGTGCATCGGAGCCACGACTCTCGACGAATACCGTCAGAACATCGAGAAAGATGGCGCTCTCGAGCGCCGTTTCCAGAAGGTTATGGTCGAGCCCACCACTCCGGAGGAGACCCTTGAGATCCTTCGGCAGGTGAAGGGCAAATATGAAGACCATCACAATGTTACCTATACCGACGCTGCACTTGAAGCCTGCGTCTCGCTGACGGAGCGTTATGTTTCCGACCGTTCCTTCCCCGACAAGGCTCTCGACGCTCTTGATGAGGCCGGCAGCCGCGTTCATATCACCAACATCGAGGTTCCGGCCGAGATCGAGGAGCTTGAGAAGCAGGTTGATACGCTGACTCAGGAGAAGCTGGCCGCCGCAAAGGCCCAGGATTATGAGAAGGCTGCCGCCCTGCGCGACAAAGTGGTTTCCACCAAGAATCAGCTTGAGGAGGCCAAGCGCAAATGGGAGCGTGCCCTTGATAAGGACCGCCAGGAGGTCGACGACGAGAAAGTGGCTGAAGTGGTGGCGCTGATGACGGGCGTGCCGACACAGCGCATCGCGCAGGCAGAGGGTGCCCGTCTCATCAAGATGGGCGAGTCGCTGAAAGGATGCGTCATCGGCCAGGACGATGCCATTCAGAAAGTGGTGAAGGCCATCCAGCGCAACCGCATTGGTCTCAAGGATCCCGACAAACCGATCGGCGTCTTCATGTTCCTCGGTCCGACCGGTGTCGGCAAGACGCTGCTCGCCAAGAAACTCGCCGAGTATCTTTTCGATTCAGCCGACGCGCTGATCAGGGTCGACATGAGCGAGTTCATGGAGAAGTTCACAGTGTCGCGCCTCGTCGGTGCGCCTCCGGGATACGTGGGCTACGAGGAGGGTGGACAGCTCACTGAAAAGGTGCGCCGCCATCCCTATTCGGTGGTGCTCCTCGACGAGATCGAGAAAGCTCATCCCGACGTGTTCAACCTTCTTCTGCAGGTGATGGACGAAGGACGGATCACCGATTCTCTCGGCCGCCGCATCGATTTCAAGAACACGATTCTTATCATGACGAGCAATGTCGGATCGCGCCAGCTCAAGGAGTTCGGCTCCGGAGTCGGTTTCAACACCGCCGATGTCTCCAAGGAGCAGGCTCACGGGGTGATTTCGAAGGCGCTCAACCGCGCTTTCAGTCCCGAGTTCCTCAACCGAGTCGACGACATCATCATGTTCGACCAGCTTACCCGCGAGTCGATTTCCAGCATCATCGACATCGAACTGAAGGATTTCTACAGCCGCGTGGAGAAGCTTGGGTTCAACCTCGATCTGAGCGACGAGGCGAAAGCCTTTATCGCCACCAAGGGATATGACAAGAATTTCGGAGCTCGTCCGCTCAAGCGTTCGATACAGAAATATCTTGAGGATGATCTCGCCGAACTTCTTCTCCGTCTCGGAGCCGAAGGACAGATTGGCGGCACAATCCATATCAGCTACAAAGATGGCGACGAGCGTCTGACGTTCAACTACGAGCCGCTCGTGTAAAAATAGATAAACAATTCAAAAAGGGAGAACGGACTCAGGTCTGTTCTCCCTTTTTCAATCTTTCCCTTTTCCACTTTCATGCTTTTTCAGATTCACCCTTTTTCAATAAAGAAATTTCTTGAGCGTTATAAGGTCATGAAGCAGATTGGAATATTGAGCGACACGCATGGATATTGGGACAACCGCTATGCCGAATATTTTGCCGATTGCGACGAGATATGGCATGCGGGGGATGTAGGTGACATCTCCATAATCGAACGACTGCAGGAAATTGCGGATGTCCGGGCCGTGCGCGGCAACGTGGATCATGGCGAAGTGAGACGCATATTGAAGGAGACCGAGATTTTTGAAGTCGAAGGAGTCAAGGTGATGTTGCGCCATATCGGTGGATACCCCGGGAAATGGTCGCCCGGAATCAGGGAATGGCTACAGGAGCTCGGCATCAAGCTGATGGTCGACGGTCATTCGCATATCCTGAAAGTGATCTACGACAAACAGCTCGACCTGCTCCACATCAATCCCGGGGCAGCCGGCCAGCAGGGATGGCAGAAGAAGCGCACCCTCGTTCGCCTGAAGCTCGACCAAGGCAACATGTCAGACTGCGAAATAATCGAATTAGGATAATAAGATATGAAGTCAGAAAGCGAAGTTGTTAAGGTTAGACGGTATGATTCGCCGTTGGGTGAACTGGTATTGGGGACGTTTGGCGATAAGTTGTGCGTTTGCGGCTGGCGTGTTGAGAAGCAGCGCGAACGGGTTGACCGTCGGCTTATGCGCATGTTGAAGGCGCGGATCGAGGAGGGGACGTCGGAGGTGATTGAATCGGCCGCCAGGCAACTGGATGAATATTTTGCCGGAAAACGCAAGGCTTTCGACATTCCGTTGCTTTTTGTCGGCACTGATTTTCAGAAAAAGGTGTGGAACGGCTTGCTTGGCATTCCATACGGAACGACTATTTCCTATGGCGAGCTGGCCCGAAGGATAGGGAGTCCGGCGGCTGTGAGGGCGGTAGCGAACGCCAACGGAGCTAATGCCATTTCGATCATTGCCCCCTGTCATCGAGTGATCGGCAGCGACCACACGCTCACCGGCTACGGCGGCGGCCTCGACACCAAACAAAACCTCCTCGCCTTAGAAGGAATTCATCTACGGAAGTGACCCGGTTCAGAACATGGCTCTGACCGGCAGGAATAGGAGAATATATAGATAAAAAATTGGGAGGAAAATCCTGAAATTAGGACTTTCCTCCCATTTTTTTATTCGTTGGGGATCGGTTTATTTCGATTTTCTCATGCGGAACATGCTTCCGGGACGTTTTTTAACTTTCTTGGCTGCTACCTTGGAAGAAGTCGGAACGTTCTCATAGCTATATACATAATAGCCATGGGAAGAGGATTCAGTTTCGATAAGACCAACCTGGTTGACAGAGATGCTGATGTTGTTGGTGCTCGAAGAGTTGTAACCGTTGTCATCCTCCTCGGTCTCGATCACTGTGGGGAACTGAGCCGGGCCGACGCCGAGCAGGCCGACAAGAGCAAAATCCTTGAAATCGAATTCAATCACATCGCTGGCCAGCGACTGGCAATACTGGTTGAAGAGATTTTCCTTCAGACCGTAAGCCACGTTGGCAGTAGTTTTGTAAACATCTTTTTCGCCATCCTCTTTCTCGATGGTCTCGCATACACCCTTCACGAGGTTGCCGTCTTTCCAGGTATATTCGATTTCAGATGTCTCCTCATATTTATAGCTTTCGCCGTCTTCCTTGCCGCTTTCGCTCATAGAGACAGAAATCTTGGTGAGGTGACCCTGCTTGTCGTAGGAGAATTTCATCTTACCGCTTCCCTTATAGCTGTCGCCGTCTTCCTTATAGTTCCAGCTCTGCGAGAATTCAGTGAAATATCCTTTGCCGTTGGTTTTGAAATTGATAGGCTCGCCATCTTCGGAATCAGAAGATTCGATCTCGCCGTTTTCCCAGTCGATCGAGGCATATTCGCCATATCTGCTGCGGTATCCGTCGACACGGCCCTGATTGTCGTAAGAGAAAGATGTGCCTCCAACAGAGTAAAGACGTACGCCTACAGTTGCTGTGGGGGTGTCGGGTCCGTCGGGTTCGTCGCCATCGTCATCGCTTCCGCAGGCTGTGAGGCCTGTCATGAGGGCTGCAGATGCAAAGAGAACAGCCCATTTGAATGTTTTGCTCATTTTTGTTTGGTAATTAGTTTATATCTGTATTAATTGGTTGTTAAGTGCTTTTCGCGAAGTGCAAATTTAGTTTAATTTTGGTTATCAGCCAAAAAGTTTTGCAAAAAGTTATCAATAAAAATATGATATTATGCCATGGATTATGCTTTTTTTATAGCTATAGTGGCGACATAAGAGTCGGTGATTCGGGAATGCACTTCTATGTCATTGAAAGGGAAATATCTATTTTCAAGCATTGTAGTGTCGGTGCATTCTATTTCAAAAGCATTGTCGAGTTTGAACAGAGCCTCCTTCACGGTCCAGATTCTTGTAAATTCCGCTGCAGGATCGACGGATACCGAGATCATTCTCTTTTCCCGGGCGCTGTAGCAATATCTGGCAACCATCAAATTCTCCTCAACCGTTGGGTTTATCACCTCTATGTCGCAGCCTACCGGCGTATCGGCAACTGCTGCAATAACCCCTTTTTCGCAATGGCTGAGGCTGACATGCAGATCGGAATGCCCCTTGATTGAAGGCTTACCGTTGGAATCATATATGATAACCAGATGATCCCGGCTGATTCCGACAACCTCACGCAAAAGAGATGCAAGGAGCTCAAACGCCATGGCGGAAAGCAATCGGTCGATCGGACGCCGGAACGAACAGGCATACCGGCGTCTCCATTCAGGAAGATGCGCCAGACGCTCCTCTAATGATTCCAAATCCTTTTCAGGATCAATTTCCTGAACTCGGTATTCCAGCATAGTTATATGCGAAAAATTAGCTGAGGAAAACAGATGCGGGGCAACACTCGGTCACCCCGCATATCATTATCTTATTCAATTGCGGTGTCGAAATATCCAAGGCCGGCTATAGCCGTGATGAAATTGCGGATATATTCGAGCGATGTCGGACTCCACCGGAAATTGAGGCGGAACAGGATCTCGTTGGTGAAATCGGGCGAGCAGCGGATATAAGCTGTATTCTCCTCCACCGATTGATAAGCCACCAAAGGCTGCAGAAGTGTGACAGTCTCCGATTCCGAACTCATAGCTTCTCCGAGGCGTCGGGTGAACTCCTCGGGTTCTACAAATTCAATCTTCTTGTCGAGCACCTCGTTCATCATGTCGATCACGTCGGCCATCGGGATATGATGGTTGTTGAGCGGATGGAACACGACGTTTGCCGCCGGCGACGTGGCAAGCTGAAGCAGAGCGTCGGCGAGCTGGTCAACGGGGGTGAACTCGCATGAGGATCCCATGTGGGAGAAGGGCAGGCAACCGAGAGCGAGATAAGCCCTGAGCTGCCCCATGAAGGCATTGCTCTGGAAATTGGCCTGGAATTCACCGTCCGACTCGCGCGGCGAAATATTCCCAACGCGCATGATCTTGCCGGTAAGCTTGCCTTCAGCTATCGCGCCGAGAATAATCTTTTCGGCGTCATATTTCGACTTCACATACTGGTTGGAGAGACCTTGGCCGAGGTCGAGCGACTGCTCGGTGAGCATCTTCGACGCAGCGATCTCAGCTTCGGCATCGCCGGCCACCGAGATAGTGGAAACGTGAACGAGCTTACGGCCGTGGGCCACGCACCATGCCACGATGTTTCTCACCGTGTCGACGTTGGCATGTTCAATTTCATTGCCGGGAGCGAAATGTTTCACGCTTGCCGCGCAATTTATCACAGTGTCGATCTTCGAATCGTCGAGCGCCGCGAGAGTAGCTTTCTCAGTAAGGTCACCGTGAATGACGAATATCCTCTTCTCCCAGAGCGACTCGTAGGTCTCACCGAAATAATAGAAGAGGAGTGTGCGCAGGCGCGAAGAGGCGTCGAACTGTTTCGACGATCTCACCACGCATGTTATGATGGCTTCGCTATTTTCAATCAGATGATGGAGCACGTGGATGCCGAGGAAGCCGGTGGCGCCTGTTAGGAGAACGTTTCCTGTCTCCAGACGCGGTCCGACGTTGAATGCTTCAATGCTGTTGCCATGGAGCACGTCGGCAAACTCCTCTTTAGCCTCCGACGCGGCAGTAGATTCAGTTTTCGGGGCTGCAGCCGGCGTGGCACCGTTGATCTTTGCGGCGAGGATGCGCGGAGTCTTGGTGGCGAAAAGATCTTTATAGCTTATCTTGAGACCCGATTGCGAGAGGAGAGCCACCACTTTGATCGCATTGATCGACGTGCCGCCGATCTTGAAGAAATCATCGTTGGCCCCGACGCAATCGAGTCCGAGGGTGCGTCGGAAGGCTTCGGCGATAAGGCTCTCCGTTCCCTCCTCAGGCTCCACATATTCGGCGAGTTTTTCCAGCACCGGGGCGGGGAGATGTTTGCGGTCGAGCTTGCCGTTGGGGGTGACCGGAATCTTATCTACGGGATTGAAGCTGTCGGGCACCATATAGTCGGTGAGATGGCGGGTGAGATGAGTGCGCAGTTCCTCCATGTCGACATTCTCGCCCTCATACCAAATGCAAAGATGGTCGACATTCTGAATCTTGCAAACATTGGCCACCGAGAGTTTGACGCCCGGGAAAGAATTGGCCACGTTTTCAATCTCGCCCAGTTCGATCCGGAGGCCTCGCAGTTTCACCTGATGGTCGATGCGGCCGAGCACGTCGACATCGCCGTCAGGAAGCCAGCGGGCGAGGTCGCCGGTGCGGTATGCTCTTTCGCCCCTGAAAATGATGTAACTCTCGGCGGTCTTTTCCGGAAGATTGTGGTATCCCTTCCCGACACTCCGCCCGGCGATCACCAGTTCGCCGATCGCTCCTATAGGAAGTTCGCCTCCCCAGGCATCGCTGATAAACTCGCGGTAATTATAGAAGGGGCGTCCGACAGTCACGGGCGAGTCGGAACGGAGCACTGCATGGTTCGAACCGACAGTGGTCTCGGTCGGTCCGTATTCATTTACAGTCAGTCCCTTGAATCCGGCGCTTTCCAGCTTCGGCAGCAGAGATGCCGGAATGGCCTCGCCGCCGATGTTGAGCAGTTTGCAAGAGGAGATAGCCTCGCAGAATTCAGGAAGCTCAAGCATAGCTGCCAGACGGCTCGGAGTGGCGTCGAAAGCCTCCACGCCCGTGCGCTTCATCAGGTCGGCAAGCAAGGTGACATCCTTGCATTCCTCCTCGTTGGCCAGCACGAGCGTATGGCCGGAAGTCAGCGAAGTGCCGAGATCCACATGCGAGGCGTCGAACGAGATTGTGACGATCAGCATGTTGACCTTAGGCTCGTCATCACCCATCGGAGCGTAGATAAGCTTGCGGTAGCCGTAAAGATAGTTGGTGGCGGCTCCGTGATGGATCACAACGCCCTTCGGACGCCCGGTGCTTCCGGAGGTATATATCAGATAGGCCGGATCGTCGGGTTGCGTATCAACTCCGGGACGGGAAGTGTCGGAGCATTCGAGCAACGAATCGACATCGACGGCTTTCCCGGGGAAGGAATCGAGTTTCTCTGCGGTCGTGACAATAACTTTTGCATCGGAATCTTCGGTGATGAGCTTGATGCGCTCCACCGGATACTCCGGATCGCAGGGGATATATGCGGCGCCCGATTTCATCACGCCATAGATAGTCGTGAGGAGGCGGGAGTCGCGGGGGAGAAGCACCACGACCTTATCGCCGCGGTCCACGCCTCTTTGACGCAGGGAGTTGGCGATGCGGTTGGCTTCGGCGTCAAATTCGGCAAACGTCAGAGTGCGGTCGCAGGCTATGAGCGCGGTAGCGTCGGGGCGGGCGTCGGCCTGCGCCTCGAAGGCATCGTGATACGATCTGTATTCAACCTCGCCCTGCTCTCCGTCGCGAATCTCCTCAAGGAGCTTCTCCTGTTCAGCTGAGAGCAGAACGGCATCTTTCACAGTTTTGGCAGCCGGGTTGTTTCCTACCGCAGTGCTTATCATGTCGAGCAGAAGCGCCATGTCGGCGTTGCTGTAGAGAGAGGCATCATATTCCAGCTCCATGCGGTATTTACCCGGTTCGGGAGTAAATATCAGGAGAGTCAGAGGCACTTTGGCAGTGTCGAGAACCACGGGTATCTTCTCGTCGGAGAGCGGACCGTCGGCTGCTTCAAGCGACACACCTCCCTCATAGACATACATGATTTCCGGACGAAGACCATATTTGCGCACCATCTCCGTGAAAGGATAGAAATCGAAACCTCTCGTGGTGTTGAACTGCTGCTGGATATCGAGCGCCATATCTACCGGAGACGTCTCGCCTGCGCGCTTTGGCGACATTTTGGAAACGACAGGAAGGGTCTTGACGAAGAATCCTATGTCGTCGACGAGGCGCACGTCGCTTCGGCCATTGTTGACTGTGGTTATGGCCACGGTCTCGTTGCGCGTGAGCCGGTGGAGCGTCTGCATGAATGCCGAAAGGAAGAAATTGCTCGGCGTCACGGCGTTGGCGCTGCAGAAGGAATCGATCTCTTCCGCGCTGATTTCATTTGCCACGCGCATCAGGGTGCCTGGCATCACCGGCTCGGGAGTGCTGCTGTGGGAATATACGGTAGTTTCGGTTTCGCCAAGAAGGCGGTCAAACCATTCCTCCGCTTCCTCGGCCTCCGCGCCGCGCAAAAGGGCAGCCTCGTCGTCGGCCCATTCGAATGCCGAATACTCCTCGCCGGGCAGTTCAGCGCTGGAGTAGGCTTTGGAAAGGGAATCGAAGAAAACCATCGCCGACATTCCGTCGAAAACGATATGGTGGAAATCCATGAAAAGCCATGACTCGTCGCCGTGTCTTACAATGGCGAAGCGATATAGCGGTTCGTTGAAGAGGTCGAACGGACGGACAATAGCCTGCATCTCCTCGCGCGTAGGCTCATGGTCAAGAATAAACTCATCGACCTTCACCTCGCCGGGATCGAGGCGCTGCTGCATGATGTCGCCGTTGCGGTTCACGAAACGTGCGCTAAGGGCGGGGTGGGCTTCAACCGCTTTTGCCAATGCTGATTTAAGCCGGTCGAGGTCAGTGGCGGGCTTGACCTTTATCACCTGAGCCACATTATATTGCAGGGCGTCGCGGTTGCGTTCCCAGTCAATGAGCACGCCGCGCTGGTTTTCAGTGATGGGATAATATTTGCGTTTTGCCGCGCTCTTTGCAGGCGATGCAGTGCCCGAGGCTGCTTCCAGAGCCTTTATCAGGCCTCTGACGGTCGGGTCGGCCATTGCTGCTTTCGAGGTCATGCGCACGTTGCGGCGTTTGGCGATCGTAGCCACAAGCCGCATTGCAAGGAGAGAGGTGAGTCCGACTTTGAGCAGATTGGTGGTGACGCCAAAGGAATCGTGACCGATCACTCCGGCGACAATTTCGCTCATCTCCTTTTCATCTTCCGAGGCGGGAGCGACCATCTCCTCGGTTGTTGCAATCTCAGGCACCGGAAGAGCCTTACGGTCGATTTTCCCGTTCTGGTTCATAGGGAGGGCATCGAGTTTCATCATCGCGGTCGGAATCATGAACTCCGTGAGGTCTGACTGCATGAAATCATGCAGTTCCTCAGGTTCGACGTTTTGGCCGGATTTCACCGAATAATATCCTACAAGCTGTTCGTTTCCTCCCACAGTTTTCACGGCGGCGGCAAACGATTGCACTGCGGGATGGCGGGTGGCGACGGCTTCAATTTCGCCGAGTTCGATGCGTAGTCCGCGCATTTTCACCATGCCGTCCATACGCCCCATGAACTGAATGTCGCCATCTTCGTTCCAGCGGACAAGGTCGCCTGTGCGATAAGCGCGATGACCGTCGATGGTGATGAATTTCTCGGCCGTCAGTTCAGGACGGTTGAGATAGCCGACTCCGACTCCTTCACCGAGAATCACAAGTTCGCCGGGGACGCCCAGCGGCACTCGGCGGCAGAACTTGTCGAGAACCCGGAGCTCGTAGCCCGGAATCGGACGCCCGATCACCGAGCCGTCGGTGGCTCCCTGCGGCATGAAATATGTGGCTATCACCGTGCATTCCGTCGGACCGTAGAGGTTGGCGAAACGGAAGGGGAGTTCCCCTGTCGGCGGAAGTTTCTCGCCTCCGCAGGAAAGCCAGCGGAGCGACGGAAACTCATAAAGTGAGATCATCTGCCACGCGATCTGGGTGGTAAGGAAGGCCACTGTCAGTTCGTTTTTCACGAAATAATCATGCAAGGCGTCGAGGTCATGTCTTGTTTCCTCATTGAGAATATAGAGCGTAGCGCCCGACATGATGGTAGGATAGAGGTCCATCATGTGGGCGTCGAACCCGAAGTTGGCATAGGCCGGAACCCGGTCTTCGCTGTTGAACGCCACTATGTCGACATAATCGTGGCTATAGTTGAGAATGTTTCCGCGAGTGAGCGTCACTCCCTTAGGTTTACCCGTCGACCCGGATGTGTATAACACCACAAACGGTGACCCGGGATTTGCCGGCCATTTGTCGACCTCTTCGGCTTCCCCTACGGCGAGTGCGTGGGCATCGAGGATGTTTCCGGCAAACGAGGGCATCACCTTGTCGGCGAGTCGGCCGACGGTAATGATATCATTCACGGAAGCGTCATCGGTCATGAATGTCAGACGTTCCTCGGGGAATGTCGGGTCGAGCGGCATGTAGGCCGCGCCGGTTTTCATGACTGCAAGAGGAATCAGCGCCATCCATTCCGAGCGCGGAATCATCACGCCGACGGTAGATCCTGCTCCGATTCCGCGGGCTCGGAGATTGCGGGCCATTATGGTTGATATGCTGTCGAGCTCGGCGTAGGTAAGAGATTTCTCATCGGTCACTATTGCCGTCTTGTCTGGAATCTCGCGTGCGATCCGAGCCACCACTCCTTCAATCGGCACTGACCTGTCATAATCGAGAGCAGGCGCGCTTTCGATGTTCTTGAGCTCATTTTCCGAAGCTTCGTCGATTATGCGGAATGTGCTGACAGACTGGTCGGCATTGGAGGGATCGCTTATTTGCGGGAGCACGGTGTCGAAAGTGGCTATCAGACGGTCGATCATTCTCTCGGAGTATATGTCGGAGCGCCACATCACGTCCATGTCGATTCCATCGTCGGCAAGAACCATCTGGATTGAGAGGGGTACTCCGGTGTCGCCGGTATCGAGGCGTTCTGGAACCATCCCCTCGCAAATGGAGTCGATGTTGAGCAGACGGCCCTGATAGCCGAAGAGCAGATTTTGCTCATATCCTGTCATCGATACGAAATCTCCGAACGAGAAGAGATCTTTTGCGCGGGTGTCGGTGCGCTGCTGCTTCATCTCTGCGACGAGATCGGCTGCGGTGACATCTTTCCCGAGGCGGCATCTGACAGGGAGAGTGCGCACGAACATTCCGACCGTGTCGGCGAGGTCGGAGGAGTTGCGTCCGTGATAGACAGTGGTGAAGAGCACGTCTTCGCGTCCGGTGAATGCGCCGAGCGTGATTCCCATGGCAGCGTTGGCAACCGCCGAACCACCCTTGAATTGCTCGATACCGGTCGTCAGGCGGAAAATCTTATGCGAGAAACCGGGTTCACCTTTTGCATCGGAATATATTGCGGCTCCGTCGGAATCGAAATTTCCGAATGTCGTGGCGTAAAACTCCTTCTGAGCTTCATATTCCGCGCTTTTACGCGCCTCTTTTTCCCTTTTGGCATATTCGAAGCAATCGATTGTTTCAGCGATGGGGTCGCCACCTTTCATGCAGGCGTTAAGGTCGCGGATGAACACCGGCATGGAGCTTCCGTCGTAGATGATATGGTGCACGAGCATCACAAGCCATACGGCTTCGGGAGTGCGGATGATTTCCATCCGCGTCATCCTCTCTCCTGGGATGTCGATATGCTGAATCGCGGTTTTCTTATATTCCTCAAATCCGACGACAGTCATCTCTTTGATTACGACGTCGGGTATGGTTACGCCGTCCCATTGCATAGCGGGTTCGCCCTCGTCGTCAATCACTATGTCGGCGCAAAGGGCGGGATGGGCCGCGAGCACTTTCCTCACGGCTTTCTGTAGTCGCATCACGTCGGTGTCGGCGGGATAGCGGAATGCGAACGCGATATGATATGCCAGATCTTCACGGTAGGCAGAGCCAAGATAGATTCCGAGCTGACTCTGGTTGAGCGGGGATTTTCTCATAAGATTATAGAATTTCGACGTTTAAAGCACCGGAAAATTCCGTCGGCGCCTGTCGCGTCAGGTTATCAGATTAATTATTCTTTGGGGGTAGCTTCGCCGGAATGCCACGACATGGTCAGAATGTTCTGATGGAACATATATTCATATTTCATGCTGTCGCAGCTTTTCTTAGCAATGAGCAGACCGATTCCTGTGCCCGGATCCTGCTCCACGGGATTGAAAGCCCGGCCGGCATCGTGGATCACGGCTGTAACTTCCATGGGCCGCAGCGAGATGCGCACATCGACCGAGGGAACTTTTCTGTCGAGTTTCTCGGAATGGTCGATGATATTTTTCAAAATTTCCTCGCATGAGACACCGATGCGGAAACGAAGGCTCTTGTCGACGCCGTTTTCTTTCATCCAGTCATCGGCCTCCACAAGCTGGGAACCGGCGTCGGATATGTCGGGGAGAATGCTCGTATCGAAAACTTTGTCGGCCGATTGCTTCGGGATAAGGAAGAAAGGCATTATGTTCCCCTTTTTGCCGATGACCATTGGAAGCAGGAGAAGAAGCAGGGCAACCTGACCGATGGCGAAACCACACCAGGGATTCGCACCTGCCACAGCCATTATCCAGAAGAAGAGCATCGGGAGGAGAGGCTGTCCGATGGAGACAACCATAGCTTGGCGAGTGTTGCCGTAAACCTGGTAGACGGGAATCAGCAATCCGATGGCGCATTGAAGAATAATATTGAAAGCGAATGCCGGGATAGCCGTCAGGACGACGCCCATTGTCAAAGTGTCGCTTATGCCGAAAAGTGACCCGATCCATTGCGGGAAAAGGATCATAATTCCGGAATATATCGCGAGGCTTATTCCGAGAAATGCGTAAGCCTTTCCCATCACCATCGCCACGCCCCGGTTGTCGTCAGAACCTGCGAGGATTGCGGCAACCGGCTGGAAGGAGTCGATGGCTCCGGTGAGGATTATCATCGAGAGCCTCAGCAGATACATGCAGACTGCGAAGACGATCACGCCGGCTGTGCCGAGGTAATCGATTGCCACGATATTGCAGACGAAGATCTGTACCGACATGAGCATTCCGGTGAATCCGGAAGGAGCACCGTTGCGCATGATCTCCGGAAGCCGGCTGATGCTTTTGACCATGCTGAAACGCAAGGTCTCTTTCTTCCTGAAATGCGAGAGCAGAATGGCTATTGCCGGGAAATAGCTTATTACTGTAGCCGCTGCCGCTCCGGTCATGCCCCATCCGAAGAGAGCGATAAAGATATAGTCGAGAATAAGGTTTACCGCAATGCAGGTCGAGACCGCTGCGGTCACCCTTTTCGGTTCGCCGTCGAGAGCCACGAACAGTTGCAGCACGATCATCAGCATATATACCGGCGCCGACGGGATCGTAATGGCCATATATTGCGAAGCAAAACCGGATATCGACGGGTCGGGACAAAGCATCCCGACAATCGGATTGAAGAAAATCAGACCGAAAACGCCGAGAGCCAGACCGACAACCACAGCCGATGAAACAGAAAGAGAAAAAATCTGCGAAGCCTTTGCGCGGTCGTGGGCTCCGATGGCTTTACCGGCCAAAAGCGTACCGCCGACTCCAAGCAGGAGGCAGAGGGAGAAATAGAGTTGCAGCACGGGCATCGATATGTTGATGGCCGACATAGCGGCGTCGCTTATAAACCAAGTGACCATCAGGCCGTCGACGACTCCGCCCATCTGCGAGGCGGCCACCGTCATCACCGAGGCAAACAGAAAGCTCTTGAAGGCTTTGTTCACAAGATAAGAATTCCTTTTCATGAGAATGAAGTTTAAGGCTTGGATTCCTGCTCGGCGAGCAGTGTGATAGTCAGGGTATTCCGGTTGTTTTCCCGTTTATATTCCACGCTGTCGGAAAGAGTGCGCACAAGATATATGCCGAGACCTCCTACAGGTCGTTCCTCAATCGGAGCATTCAGGTCGGGAGCCTCCGCCTTGGTCGGATCAAACGGCTTCCCCGAATCGGAAATGGAAAGAATCAGTTTTCTTCCGCTCTCCTCAAAACATGCCGACAGCTCGATTTCACCGGTCGATCCCTCGGGATAGGCATAACTTACCACATTTACAAGCGCCTCCTCAAGCAGAAGATTGACGCGGCTGCAGAGGGCTTCGTCAAGTCCGAAACGTTTTTCGAGCGTCGATACGAACCCAGGAAGTTCACCAACCACATCCAGAGTGTTGATGAATTTCCTACTGATATGTGCCCCGACAGCTTTGTTATATCTGAAACAGAGCATGGTCAGATCGTCGCTCTGATCTACGTCGCCGACAAAATCGTCGACAGATTGCTCCATCTTTTCCACCACCTCTTTCGGCTTGTCGGCGGCATATCGGGAAAGATCCGACAGCATCCGGTCGTCGCCATAAAGATTCTTGTCGGCGTTTTCCGCTTCGGTCAGTCCGTCGGTATAGAGGAAAAGCATCTCTCCGGGTTTGAGAATCATGCATTCCTCGCGATAGTCGAAGCCGTCGATTACTCCGACCGGGATGTTTTCGTTGACCGTAAGCATTTCTGCCTTGTCTCCGCTGACAATCACGGGAGGATTATGACCCGCGTTGCAGTAAACGAGATAGCCTGTGGAGAGGTCTAACGATCCGGCGAACATGGTCACGAACATGCAGTTGTCGTTATCCTTCACAATCGTGTCGTTGACCACCGTAAGGATTTCGGCCGGAGAGTTGCAGCTATTGGCTGCGTTGCGGAAGAGAGTGCGGGTGACGGCCATGAAGAGCGAGGCAGGAACTCCTTTGCCCGAAACGTCGCCAATCGTGAAGAAGAGCTTCGAATCCCTGATGAAGAAATCATAAAGATCACCGCCTACCTCCTTGGCGGGACGGATTTTGGCGTAAAGTTCGAGATTGGGCCATTTGGCGAAGGGAGAAAAGGTGTGAGGCACGAGACTCATCTGAATGTCACGCGCAATGTGCAGTTCGCTTTCGATATGCTCCTTGGCCTTTGTGGTCTCCACGAGCCTTTCCATCTGGAAGCGCAGTGACTTCTGCATTTCGGTAAAGGCGTTGTTGAGTCGCCCTATGTCGTCGGAAGGTTTCATGTCGGGAAGCTTGACATTAAGATCTCCCTCCGAGATCTTGGCTGCGGCGGTCGTGAGGCGTGCGAGGTTTTTCATCGCATAGAGCACCACGAGCCTGACGAGCACGATTGCAAGCAGGAGCCCGAGAAAGAGAAGGACCAGAGCTTTGATAGTGACCGAATCAAGCCGCGACATTATCGATTTGTAGGAGCAGACGGAGCAGATCGACCAGCCTGTTCCGGGAATCGGTTCATAGACCACAAGGGCATCTTCGCCGGTAATGTCGGTATGGCGCGAGCCTTTTTTAAGCGCGAGCATTTCGCGCCCGATTTTCGCGATATGTCCGCAGCCTGTTTCGCGGGCATAATCGAAAATGTTTTTCTTCAGGATCAGCGTGCTGTCGGGATGCGACATAAAGATTCCCTTGTTGCTGATGATGAAGGCATAGCTGTCGTCGATCGGACGCAGTCTCGCTATTTCCGACGAGAGCCGGTCAAGAGAGACGTCGGCGGTGAGCACTCCTGCGGTTTTGCCATTGGAGTCGTGAAGAGGATAGGAGCAAGTCACCATCATCTTGTTGCCTCCACCCTTGTCGAAGTAAGGATCCGACCATACCGGCGAATCCGCTTTCAGGGCGTTGGTAAACCATGGCATGGTCGTATAATCGTAATCCTTGCTGCCAAGATGCTTGCCTACCGGCCTGCCTTCGGAATCAAGAGATACATATTCCATTATCTTCGGCTCTCCATCGTGGGCCGGTAGCAGCGCCACGCAGCCTCCCATTATGAGAGAGTCGGAGGTGACAAAACGCTCCACCATCGGCATGAGCGCACCGGTGTCGCCGAGCTTGTTCTCAAAGAGGGGAGCGGCATTCACAAGATGATATTCCACTCTGGAAATCTCGCTGTCGAGCTTATCGACCGAACCGTCGACGATCACATTGGCATATAGCGATGCAAGGCGTTCCTCGCGCTCGGCTCCGTCTTGCATGAACAGAAAACCGATTGCGCAGAAGATTACTATGATTATCAGAGAGATATAGAGGCTGAGTCTGTTTGCCAGTGACATGCTGACCTATTCGATGTTGAAGAGCTTGTGGAATCCGGTGATTGTAAAGATATTGCGAATTTCGTTATTTACATTTTTCAGCACAAGCGAGCCCCCCTTGCTCCTCACATCTTTAAGAAGGCCGAGGAAAATGCGCAGACCGGAGCTGCTGATATATTCCAGTCCGCTGCATTCGATCAGTATATTTTTATCCGTATTTTCATGCAGGGGTGCAAGTTGCTTTTCGCATTCAGCGGCCTGAAGAGTGTCGAGGCGTCCTTTGAGCGCAGCGATGATTTCGCCGGTTTCTTTAGTTGAAATCGAAATTTCCATGGTTGTCGGTTAGTTGATTTTATTAATTTCCACCGCAAATGTAATAAAATTCGTGATTTTACAAAAATTTATGTATATAAAGCGGCTGATTTTTCCACCGAACGTCCGAATATCTATAAGAATATTGCAGTATTGTCAAAAATTTGATTAAACTGTCACTGCACTGTTTACTTCATGTCATGTTTCAGCCAGGATTGGCGTTCGGTCGGTGAGAATTTTTCTATGGCGTAGCGGAGGGTGGTGCGGTGAAGATGGGGATAGTGTGCTGAAAGGAAGTCTCGAAGTAGGTCGGCGTCACGCTTCCCCATTTCGCGGAGCATCCATCCGACGGCTTTATGGATCAGGTCGTGGGAATGGGGGAGAAGTTTCTTCGCAGTCCTTATTGTTTCGTCATACCGACCGGCACGGATCAATCGCCAGTTTGTGACCATGGCAATGCGTTGCTCCCATAGATTCCGGCTGTCGGCCAACCGGTCGAGAATTTCAGGGGATGGCATTCTCCCGTTTTCCCCGGGATAACAGAGCCAGACTCCGAGAATGCCCGGACACGACATATCAACCAGATCCCAGTTGTTGGCCTGCCTGGCATGTTTCAGATAGAAGCGGGCTATATCTTCACGACGGCCTGCTTTCGCTGTCGGCAGGTCGCGTTTCTTTGGGATTGCGGCGTTCATCTCCTCCACAAGCAGAAGGAAGCCGCAAAGCCTCACTTCATGCCACGGCGAATAAAGAAGTTTTTCAATTTCGGAAAACTCTACACGAAGTTTAGCCATCTTCACCACCGATCTCGTCTGCGGACATTTCAGGCCGAGGAACTGGTCGCCATCTCCATATTCACCCGGCCCGGTCTTGAAAAACCGGCATAGCATCTGTCGCTGCTTCTCATTCCGGAGCTGCATTAAGGCTGCCTCAATATCTTCCCCGGTATATCTTTCAGTATTTTTATTCATTGCAAGCGCTGAATAATCGGAATCCGTAGATGGATGCCATTTACGGGGCGAGTTATTTCATTCTCTCAATTATCTTTACAACAATACTTCGGTTATTTTTTGAGAATTTGTTAACGGCTCCGAGGAGCCAAGTGTTTAATGACCCGTCCTGAAAAATGTTGACTGGAATTTGGATTGTTAATTGTTAATATGT
>CAJMNI010000010.1 GCA_905214735.1 uncultured bacterium
ACCAACGACCCCCTGATTAACAGTCAGGTGCTCTAACCAACTGAGCTACTGAAGCTTGATTTGTGATCCGCGTGGGGCTCGAACCCACGACCCCAACATTAAAAGTGTTGTGCTCTACCAGCTGAGCTAGCGAATCATCATTTGTTTGCCCTCGGTCTCTCCCGAAAAGCGATGCAAAATTACAACTTATTTTTTATTCCTCCAAATTTTCCGACAAAAATTTTCCAAAATTATGCAAATTCCCCGTTTTTATCCCCTCCGCGGCTCTCTTAACATATTAGCGATTGCATCTTTGCGTTTTTTTCGTTAAATTTGTAGGTTCAAAACAGAAAAGATTTCCTTTTTTCTTTATCTATGTTTATCGACGATATAAAGAAACGCATTCTCGACGGCGGCGCGCCTGCCACCCGCGACGAAGCCATCCGCCTCGCCGCCTCGGCCGACCTCGACCTCCTCTGCGACGCCGCCGACGAAATATCCCGCCGGTTTTGCGGCTCGACCATCGACTCCTGTTCGATTGTCAACGCCCGCTCGGGCCGTTGCTCGGAAGATTGCAAATGGTGCGCCCAGGCTTCCCGCCATCACACCGGCTGCGCCACATATAATTTCCTCGATCCGGAAGAGGCTCTCGCCGCCGCCCGCCACAACGAGCGCGAGGGCATCCGCCGTTTCTCGCTCGTGACAAGCGGCCGCGCCGTCTCCGACGCCGACCTCGAGAAATTCTGCGAAATTTTCGAACGAATCGCCGACGGCTCCGACCTCTGCCTCTGCGCCTCGATGGGTCTACTCGACGAAAAACAGATGCGTCGCCTCGCCCGCGCAGGTGTGAAACGCTATCATTGCAATATGGAAACGTCGGAGGCTTTCTTCCCCTCGCTATGCTCCACCCACACCCCCGCCGACAAACGGCAAACGATCAAAGCGGCACAAAACGCCGGACTCGAGGTCTGCTCCGGAGGTATCATAGGAATGGGAGAATCTATGGAACAGCGCATCGACCTCGCCCTCGAGCTCCGCGAACTCGGCGTGGTCTCAACCCCGATGAACATCCTCAATCCAATACCCGGCACTCCGCTTGAAAACACTCCCCTCATCTCCGAGGAGGAGATTATCCGCACCGCCGCCACATGGCGCTTCATCCTCCCGAAGGTGTCGATACGTTTCGCAGGCGGCCGAATGAGGCTCAGCCATGCCTCGATGCTCCGCCTCCTCCGCGGCGGCGTCAACGGCGTGCTGATGGGCGACATGCTCACCACGGTTTCCAACGACATAGCCTCCGACAGAAAGCTGTTCGCCGAAGCCGACATGCAGTTTTAGTTAATCACTAATCACTACACACTATTCACTAAATTCAAGATGGACATCTCAGTAGTTATACCATTATACAACGAAGCCGAATCGCTCCCCGAGCTGACCGAATGGATCCAGCGCGTGATGAGCACCCACGGTTTCTCTTACGAAATAATTTTCGTCAACGACGGCTCGACCGACAATTCCCTCGAGGTGATAAAGACCCTCGCGGCACAGAATCCCGCCATCCACTCCGTGAGCTTTGCCCGCAACTACGGTAAGTCGCCTGCTCTCGACACCGGTTTCCGCCGCGCCCAGGGCGACGTGGTGATCACCATGGACGCCGACCTCCAGGACTCACCCGACGAGATTCCGGAGCTCTACCGCATGATCACCGCCGACGGCTACGACCTCGTCTCCGGCTGGAAGAAGAAGCGCTACGACCCGCTGTCGAAAACCATCCCAACCAAGCTCTTCAACGCCACGGCCCGCAAGGTGAGCGGCATCAAGAATCTCCACGACTTCAACTGCGGGCTCAAGGCATATCGCAAGGAGGTGGTGAAACACATCGAGGTCTACGGCGACATGCACCGCTATATCCCCTATCTCGCCAAAAACGCCGGCTACCGCAAGATCGGCGAGAAGGTCGTGCATCACCAGGCCCGCAAATATGGCGTGACCAAATTCGGCCTCGACCGCTTCGTCAACGGCTATCTCGACCTCGCCACCCTCTGGTTTCAGTCGAAATTCGGCATCAAACCGATGCATATTTTCGGTCTGCTCGGCTCGCTGATGTTTGCCGTCGGATTCATCGCCATGGTCGTGACCCTCGTGCTCAAATGCATCTCGATGGCCTCCGATTCCTATTATTTCTACATCACCAAGTCGGTCTATTTCTATCTCTCGCTCGTGACGATGGTGCTCGGCACTCAGTTCTTCTGCACCGGCTTCATCGGCGAGATGATCACCCGGAACTCCGCCGAACGCAACAACTATCTCATAGCCGAAGAATTCTGATCAAGATGAGAATACGCCCCATATCAATGCATCTCCTCCCTCTCCTCGCGGCGGCCACACTGCTTGCGGCGGCTTCCTGCAGCAGCGACTGCTCGGAAAACCGCAACGCCCTGCCGCTGGCCGGATTCTATGTCACCGACTCGGCCACAAGGCAGATTTCGGTCTCCGGCCTCAGGGTCGAAGGCGTAGGTGCGCAGGGCGATTCCCTGCTCTTCGACGGAGCAAGCGCCGTGTCGCAGCTTTACCTCCCATTCCGAATCGACTCCGACGAGACCGTCTACCGCTTCTCGGCTCAGGGCGCCGACTCGCTTGCAGGCTCCGAGATTTCATCAACGGTTACGTTCCGCTATTCCCGCCGGGCGAAGTTTGTCTCCAGAGAATGCGGCGTGAGCTATGTCTACACTCTTGAAGATGTTTCCTGCTCCGGTCTGCTGATCGATTCTGTGGTGCCGCTCACCGACGAAATCACCAACGTCAACGAGGAGAACATGCGCATCTATTTCTCACCCTCAGCTTTGGATATGCAATGAGACCGCTCCGATTCATAATCTGCCTCATGCTGCTCATCGCGGGCCTGACAGCGGCTTCGGCGCAGTCCGCCATCACTGAGGCCGAAAGTGTCGCTGCCGATTCCCTGACAGTAGTTTCCTCGGCAACCGATTCCGTGGCCGCGACTCCGGCCATGCAACCGCGAAAGATCACGCCTGTCGACGTCGACGACGACAAACCCCGCGTTGTGCTCCATTATTACGACAAGCATGGCGAACCACTCAAGGAACCGGTGATGTTCCTCGCCACACTCGACACTGTGAAGAAGGCGGCCTCCAAGCCCCTCTATCCGCTCTACAACGGCGTGACCGTAGGCGCCAATTTCGGCGATCTCCTCTTCATGGCGTTCGGACAGAAATATGCGAGCGTCGACCTGCATGCCGACGTATCGCTCCACAACTGGTTTTTCCCCACCCTCGAGGCCGGCGTCGGTTTCGCCAACGCCACCCCCGGCCGGACCAATTTCACATATAAGGTGAAGCCCTCCTTCTATGCCAAGATCGGCATGAACTATAATTTCGTTTATAAGAGCAACCCCGACTATCAGGTCTACGCCGGCCTCCGCCTCGGTTTCTCCAGCTTCGACTGGGATGTGAAAAACGTCACTATCAATTCCGACTATTGGGGAGAAGAGACCACGTTCAATATGCCGTCGCAGCGCTCCACTGCCCTCTGGGGTGAGCTCCTCGCCGGAATCAAGGTGAAGATCGTGGGGAATTTCTCACTCGGCTGGTCGGTGAGATGGCACCAGAAGTTCCACGTCTCGAAAGGCAAAGCCGGAGAACCCTGGTTCATTCCCGGTTATGGCGCCGACAATTTCGGATTCTCCCTCTCGGCGATGTGGACGATTCCCGCCAAGAAGAAACCGGAGCCTGAGATCGATCCCGACAGCGAGGCCGCTCCCGACACCGCCGCTCCCGCTGCAAAAGAGGAACCTGGAAAGGGAGCCGACGAAACTCTCCCCGAGAGAAAAGGATGATACCTGCAATAAGATTTTAATAAGAAGAATATCTTTCATATATCCATTATAGAAAACAAATTTTTACAATCATGAACAACTTCAAGCATCTGCTCCACTCCGCCGCACGCACACTCCCGGCAGCCATCCTGCTCGCCGGCTCTGCAGCCACGGCTATGGCTGTGCCTGCATATCGCGGTCTCGTCAGGGTGACTCAGCCCGACGGAACCGAAATCACCGTCCGCCAGACAGGCGACGAATTCTCCCATTTCATGTTTACCGAAGATGGCTATCTCCTCACCGACGACGCCTCCGGACGTCTGGTCTATGCCGCCATCCTCGCCGACGGCAGCATCCGCGCCAGCGATTTCGCAGCCCGCGACGCCGCCCACCGTTCCGCAGCCGAGAAGAGTTTCCTCGCCAAGATCACTCCCGAAATGACCGCAAGGGCCGTTTCGACCGCCGAACAGACCGTCGTTTCCCCCTTCAAGGTGCGCCGCAATGCCTCCACGACCGAGAAGGATATGTCGCGCGGTCTCTGCACTTCGACTTTCACCACAACGAAGGGTGACGTCAAGGCGCTCGTGCTTCTCGTGGAATATACCGACGTGAGATTCGGCGACGAGACAACTTCCGCCTATTCCAACTACGATGGCGGCAAATATTTCAAAGATATGCTCAACAAGGAGGGCTTCGACACCTACGGAGCCACCGGTTCGGTGAGCGACTGGTTCCGCTATAACTCGCGCGATGAGGAGGGGAATCCGCAGTTCCGCCCCACATTCGACGTGTTCGGCCCGGTGACTCTTCCCCACGAGCGCGCCTACTACGGCGGCAACGACCGTAACGGCGACGACCTCCGTCCCCACCTCATGGTGACCGACGCACTCGACGTCCTCACCGCCGACGCCGCCACGGAGATCAATCTCTACGACTACGATAATGACGGCGACGGCTATGTCGACAATGTCTATGTGATCTATGCCGGAAAAGGAGAGGCCGACAGCAGTATCCGCAACACTGTCTGGCCCCACTCCTACGACCTCAGCTACGAAAACGCCACAAAGGAATATGATGGCGTCACGGTCAACCATTACGCCTGCAACAACGAGTGCGACTACGCCGGCAAACCCGACGGAATCGGAACATTCTGCCATGAGTTCAGCCACGTGATCGGTCTTCCCGACCTCTATCACACCACCAGCAGCACGGCCTACTACACTCCCGGCGAATTCTCGGTGCTCGACTACGGCCCCTATAACAACGACGGCCGCACTCCCCCCAACTATTCCGCCTACGAGCGTTATGCCCTTGACTGGCTCAACCCCCGCACAGTTCCCTACGACGGCGAGATCTCCCTCCCCGCCCTCGGCGAATCGAACATCGCATACCGCGTGCTCACCGAACGCAGCGACCTCTCCGCCAATGTCAACGAGTTCTTCCTCATCGAGAACCGTCAGCTCGTCGGCTGGGACAAATATATCCCCGCTTCCGGCATGCTCATCTGGCATGTGGATTATAACCGCGCCCGCTTCGAAGGCAACTACGTCAACAATCAGAGCTCGCACCAGAACGTCGACCTCGTGGAGGCCAACGGCGTTAACCGTCCCACAACCGGCTCTCCCTTCCCCGGATCGGCCGGCGTGACATCCTATCAGTTCAAGTCGTGGGCTAAGAAGGATTGCGGAGTGACGCTCACCAACATCTCCGAAGACGCCGACGTAACGATGAACGCCACCAACATCAACGCCGACCCCTCGGCTGTTGAGGGTATTGAGATCGAACCCGCAGCCGGCGTTGACGGCGCGACCGACGGCGCAGAATACTTCAACCTCCAGGGAATGAAAGTAACCGCTCCCTCCAAAGGAGAGATTCTGATCCGCATCTCCGGCAACAAATCCGAAAAAATAATCTTCTGACACTACCCGGATAATTTAGATCAGCTGAATTAGCCGCATGAGAAAATAGCCGCCCCGGTTATCCGGACGGCGAGCAAACCTAAAGCCAAGGCCGGGTGTTTTATCAGTGTATCATTAATATAGATCCACTATGAAACACCCGGCTTTGGCTTTAAGCTTTATTTTCGCTGCTTTCGCAGCCCCTGCTATCTCCCTGTTCCACTCCACCGACGCCGACGCTTGCTCGCGCGTGGTCTATCACGGCAGCGACTCCCTCTACGTTGTCGGTCGTTCGCTCGACTGGAAGACCCCTATCCCAACCAACATCTATGTCTATCCGCGAGGCATGGAAAAAAGGAGCACCAACCTCGACAATCCGATTAAATGGCGCTCCAAATATGCCGCGGTCTATGCTGTCGGCTATGACGGCGGAGTAACAGAAGGTATGAACGAAAAAGGCCTTGTGGTCAACGGACTCTTCTGCAAAGGGACAGTCTACAATGACTCCACCCTCAGCAAAGGCCACTCGATGTCGCTGGCGGTCTTCGTGGAATGGCTCCTCGACCTCAACGAGAATGTTGATCAGGTACGCTCAGCCCTCGAGAATGCCGATTTCGAGATCCAGGGAGCGACTTTCGACGGCGGCACAGTCTCCCAGCTCCACTGGGGTGTGACCGACGCCTCAGGCAAAAGCATCATCTTCGAATTCGACCACGGCCGCATCAATATCTATGACATGGGCGACTACCGCGCCATGACCAACGACCCGACATGGCCGAAAATGACAGCCATCATCGACTATTGGAATAAAATCGGCGGACGCAATTTCCTCCCCGGTTCGGTGTCGAGTCCCGACAGATGCGTTCGGGCCAACTATTTCGCCCATCAGGTGGAAAAGACTTCCGACACTGATCTCGGTGTTTCGATCACAAGAAGCATTCTCAGCGGGTCGAGCGTTCCCTATACCTACATGATCCAGGGAGAGCCCAACGTGAGCAGCACGCAATGGCGCAGCTACGCCGTGCCACGCGACGGCCGTTACTACTTCGACATCGTCACCAACCAGGGAATCTTCTATGTCGACCTGACGGAGATCAAAAAGCTTTCAGGCAATTGGGTCTACCGTCTCGACACTTCGAAGACCAAAGAACTCGCAGGATGCGCCAACAGCCGCCTCGAGCGCACCGCCCCCTTCACCCCCATGTGGTGATTTAGAGTCCTTTCACCATTTCGCGCACCTTGTCGATATTCTTGTCGGCCTCCGACATACCGATAGGGAGCGCGCGGAATGTTGTCACCTTAGCCCCGGGAATGATCGCTTCCATGATCTCTTCCTGGCTTGGAACCTCCTTCAGATTTGAATACTCCTCGAAAGTATACTTCAGGAACACAGAGTTCGGGCCGAGACCTTGGCGATTGAGCCACCAGCCGTCACCGAGTGAAATCGGTTTGGAAGCCTCGGAGATATCGCGAGGATCGGGGTAATAGGCCAGCTTGCCGTTCTCGCCAAGAGTCACAGCCACATGGTCGGCATAATCGCCGCTCATGCGGAAAGCTGTTGCCTTCGGAATAAAGTTCAGTTCCTTCTGCGGTCTCACAATGGCAGTTCCCAATGGATTAGCCTCAGAAACAGAAATCGTCTTCACGTTTTTATTGGCGCAAGAAGCCAGGCAACCAACAGCCAAAGCTCCGGCCAGTAAAGAAAAAAGTCTCATAGTAAAACAAATTTAAGTAAAATACAAAAACAATCCCGTCGTCAGCCACCAGCCAGCCACCAGCCAGCCAGCTATCAGCCACCAGCCGGTCCCGAAGGCCCGCACCGGGCCCGCGACAGCCGACCCCGACGGCCAGCCCCGACTGCCAAGTTATAATTTGAAAAAAGGGTCGGAAGTTATTCCGACCCTTTTTAGTATGATAATGTCGATTAGGTTTTCGATTAGAAGACAGTCTTGACAGCTTTGCCACCCTTCTTCACGATAACAACCTCACCCTTTGCGGGAGCGCTGATCTCAACACCCTGAAGGTTGAAATAGCGAGTGGGAGCGTTAACATCAACCTCGTCAACCTCGATGCCCTTTACAGAAGCCTGAACCTTGGCCGGAAGCTCGATGACAGTTGTCATATCCTGAACCTCCCCCGAGAACGTCCATGTCTTGAGAAGGGTCAATTTGCCCGAGAAGCTATATTTAGCATTGGGGAGAGTGAGAACGTTGCTGTCATCAAGTGTCGGGAAAGTTATACCCAACATTTCAAACATAGCCTTTGCACTTTCAACATCAGCGCCCTCCATATAAACCATTCTGGCACCTTCATTTGAACAATAAAAATAGCCGTTTCCACCTTTCCAGAACATACCGGAATTAACCAACGGACGAACCAGAGGGAATCCTTCGTTAGAAAGATCGAGATAAATGTATCCTTCCGAGAATTCCATGTTTGGATCCTGCGTGAAATAGCCATTCTGGAAAGGATTAACGAGGAGGGCCTGACTCGGCATACCTTTCTTAACCTTTACCGGGACAGTATATGCAGGACAGGGGGATTCATATAAGCAGTTGAGATAACCACATGTTGAGACTGTGGCTTCACCAGCATCTTCCCATTCTGATGCATTATATTCAAAAGCTCCGATTCCTGTGCCAAGATATTCGTCAATAGGAAGCAGCGCATAATCATATCCCATATTTGAATTTCCCTGATAACCACCACCGATTATCTTAGAAAGACATATTTGATCCGTTCTATACGAAACAAACCCTTTACTGAAAGTCTTGGGGCTAGTAATTTGGTTGTTGATAATCTCCATTTCCACCTCTATTTCTTCAGGCATATAGAAAACGTCCATGTAGTCAATAGCGAAAGAGCCCTTTCCATTCTCATTCCACTGACGTGTCTCTATCTCATGATCAAAGACACCTTCTTGATATTCAAGTTCTCCAAGCTTTTGTCCGTTTGTAAGTCGGAAACCGACCAATGTGGATCCATCTTTCAGTTCAACAGTAACAACCGGACATTCAATCTGATAGCCGAAAAACAATCCATCGAGAGTTACATAACCTTCCTGACTGCCGGGGCCAACCACAATTGTACCATAACACATGTTTTCATAATCTTCACCAGAAAATGGCTTACAAGCATGACTCATGTATGTGCCATACATAATGCTGACATCAGGAGCAGCTTTCTTATCGACTTTTGAGGGGCCTCTCTTGACCAAGCCACTGCTCTGAAGATCGGGAACCTTTACCATATCCTTTGATAAAGTTACTGCTTCATTTACGTTGGATGTTGTCCAAAACGGTGTGATTTCGGCATTTGCCGTCATCCCAAGTGCGAGAACAGCAACTGCTGCTAAGTAGATTCTCTTCATACTTTTTTGTTTTAGTTTATAATTGTTTGAATTTTGACTGTTTCAGGCTTATACAGCGCGGAAAAGCATTCCTCTTTCCGCAAAATCCTTGAGAGTGAAAATCTCTACCTGCAAAAGTACAACTTTTTTCTTAATTAGCAAACGATTTCAGAAAAAAAAGTTTGAAAATTCCCTTTCCAACCCTCTA
The DNA here is from genome assembly GCA_905214735.1 of uncultured bacterium. GTDB lineage: Bacteria > Bacteroidota > Bacteroidia > Bacteroidales > Muribaculaceae > Lepagella. The sequence goes on from CAJMNI010000010.1 coordinate 9,270, forward strand.
TTTCAGTATAATTCAAGGCTATTGTTTAACTTGCTAAGCAATTTGGGGTTGCGCGTATGGCGCAACCCCAAATTAAAATTGATTGTATTGGATTTCGATTTAATCCTTATTCATGAAAACGAACCTTCTCTGCTTTTCCATTCTTACGACGGATAAGAATCTGCCCGTTTTCAGGATTGCTTACGCGCACGCCCTGCAGATTGTAATATTCTGCTTCGGCTGCACTATCCTCAGCCTCGATGCCATCCACACCAGAGCCGGTGCTCATAAATGAGATCTGGCCAAGATATGTATAGCTGCTACCGTTCGCCCACTGCGCACGCATGTAGTAAATCTTATTCGGTTCTCCCTCGGGGAAGTTTACGTCGAAGTTGAGATCTTTAGATTCTCCTGCGCTCATAAAGGGCTGTTCCGAATAGAAGTTGTCCTGCATCGGTATATATACAGCGTTGGTTCCCATACGGCTGTAAATTCCACAGGTAACTCCCGAGTCAAGATAACCGCGCGTAACGGAATACTTGAAGTTGACCTTCATATTGTCAAAATTCGGAACAACATTGACATTACGATACTGTACGCCATCAATAGTCATTGTCTGCTTTTCAGCGCCTTCGATAGTGATTCCGCCGAATTTAACAGAAGTAGAACCGCTTAGCGTCGACATCGTGACATTCCCGAAATCGGCCAAATATTTCTTTGAATCGACATCCAAAAGCGAAAGCATATAAGTTGTAGGTGAAGAATAGCTTGAGGTGTTAAGCTCCAAGAAATTGACAATCCATTCTGTCTCAATTGTGGAATGAGGATCAACTGTCACCATAAATGCATCAGCCTGGAAGTTGGCTCGTTTCACACCCTTCTCCTCAAGAAGCAGAACCGGAGCTATGCACTGAGTGAGCTGAACATCAGTGTTGTTGCTGACCTTAGCCGACAATTTCGCATATTTGCCATAATAAAGGTCAGTTGTAAGCTTCACGTCTTCAAATGTAAGTTGATCGATGCTGGCATTCTCTATAGTATACGATCCATTCTTTACATTAAGGATCACATAGTTCGGATAACCGACAAAGGGACGCATCGGAAGGAATGTCGAGTTTTCTCTATTAAGGTCTTTGGTTGCCAACGTCACAGTGTAGCGTCCGTCAGCAAGACCTGTAGGCAGGTTAACTCTGAAACTAATCCGAGATCCCATATACATCACTCCGGTTTCAAGAACAATTTTATCAAGTTCCTCTTTATATTCTTTATTATACATTACTCCGGATACTGATTCATTATATCCTTCTCCGGAAATAATGACTCCCGGCTCAAGATTGACATTGTATGCACTGACATTATACCAACCTGTATTAGGATAATCCTCAAGATCAATCTGCAGCAACTTACCGCTCAGCGTTCCCTTAGCAGCTCCCCATATATTGAGGCGACCTTCGGGATACTCCTCGTCAGCGCTTGTAGGCTTATGCATTTTCAATACAGCATCTTGACTATAATTGAAACCACCCATAGCACCACCGACGCCCTGAATCTCAGGAGTCAGCACGTTGAGAGCATAATAGCCGTCGGATGTTCCACCCCAGCCCCAGTTAAGGTGATAATAACCGTTGCCGTCATATCCGTCAACGATAAAGGAGTGACCTCCGTCGAGAGGTGACGTACCGTTATAGATTACGGGACCATAATCCTTAAGGTTGTTATAGATCATCTCGTCCCATTCATCGGCTGTATAAGTACCACGATCCTCGTATGTAGCTTCCTTGGAATAGCCGAAATATTTGGTGAGGGCGTTCACAATCTTATTGCTCAACGCACCCGACGAGTCAGCAGTATAATTCATTTCAACGCTATATCCACAGGCCATCATCAGATAAGCAACTGCCGTTGCCTCCTCTGTAGTATAATCACCGCTGACATAAACATCCTTCATCTTATCCCAATTGATTGTCACTCTATCAAGATTAAGCGAAAGGGTTTTGCTCCCTCCCCACCTGTAAGATATGGTTCCTGTTCCTTTCTCGGGATATTTGAAATAGCTCATTGCCTGAGCGAATGAGGTGGCGACACAACCCGTGGGGCAATGCACGCCGCTTTGCATCGGGGTGAGGTTATTGTATGGCTCGGTCTGGTTCCATTTCGCAGTAATGAGTGGCGCGATGGCGGGATAGGATGCTTTGCGGGCGGGAGCCTTGTAAGCCTCCGTTGCACCGTGAGCTGTGGCATATTCCACCTGACGGCCATATTCCGACAGCCACCATCGAAGCTGAGAAGGCATGTTGTCGGCATCAAACGTTTCAGTGTCGGAGTAACCGAGCACCGGCATTGCCACGTCGTCGGCTGCAAGGATGGTGAATCCGGCGCGACCCGGCGTGTTGAACACATAGGCTGCTGCCTGACCGGCTTCTGAGTAAGCTGTGTGGGCGAGCTTGAGTTCGCGCTGCACAAGTCCGCGGGCCTTGGCCGGCGAGTTTGAACGTGCCCTCTGAAGGGCGGCTTCCGGAGAAACCGGAGCGGCCGATACGCCAAGCGCTACGGCTGTTCCCAAGGCTAATAAGGGAAGTTTCTTGATCATATCAGGTTTCGATTTGTTTACTAAGGAGTCACGTCGCGAATTTGCATCCGGCCATGCTCGATAAAAATGCGGATAGATTGTTTATAGTCTCAATAAGTGGCGAAATAAGTAGCCTCACGATTCCCGGAACTGTCCCGAGTCTGCCGGAGCATCATTCCGATTCGGTGCTCGCAAGCATTGATGTTCGCAAGCCTGCTGAGCTTAAACTCCTTGTTTCGCAATCACAAATTAAACAAACATTTGCCAATTATCCAAAATTCCCGCCGTTTTTTTCATCAGAAACCGTAAAAAAATCAATAATCAAAATGCGGCCTCCCCTTTTCCGAGGAAGCCGCATTCAGAATATAATGCAGTCAGTGTTTTCTTATGTAGTCTCTGTTTTCTTCTAATTCAGGCTATGATCAAGTCTCTGCTTCATCAGAAGAGTGCCTGGGCCGAGTTGAAGCAGTATTCGTAGATCTGCGGAACGAGGCCGAAGAATACGATACCGGCCACGCAAAGCCAGAGAGCGGCACGTTCCCAGCTGTCGCTGCGGAATGCCTCGACCTTGGCGTCGCCAGGCTTCAGCCACATAGCCTTGACCACGAGCAGATAGTAATAGAGCGAGATGATCGTGTTGATCAAGGCTACAAGCACGAGCATGTAGAGCGCCATGTTGTTGCTTGCGGTGACTGAGCTGAAGATAAGGAATTTGCTGAAGAAACCTGCGAAGGGAGGAATACCGGCGAGCGAGAACATCGCCAGCGTCATGGCGAAGGCGAGCCAGGGGTTGGTCTTGTGAAGTCCGTCGTAGTCATCCATCGAGAGTTTGCCGGTCTTATTCTCGATAGCCGAGATCACGGCAAACGCGCCGAGATTGCTCACCACATAGACGAAGATGTAATACATCATCGAGCCGAGGCCGAGCGCCGATTCAGTCATCACGCCGAGCATGATGTAGCCGGCCTGCGAAATCGAGGAGAATGCCATGAATCGCTTCATGTTCTTCTGACGGATGGCGAAAAGGTTACCGATAGTGATAGTCGCGATGATCACGGCATACATCATCCATTCCCAGATGTGGCTGTAGACGGCGCCGAATGCCTGCACGAAGATCACGAAGAAGGCGAATGCGGCCGCACCTTTGCTCACCACCGAGAGATAGCTCGTGATGGCTGTCGGAGCGCCCTGGTAAACGTCGGCCGTCCAGAGATGGAAGGGAACGAGCGAGAGCTTGAAACCGATGCCGGCGATCACGAAGGCGAGAGCCGCGATGAGCAGGCCGGAAGTCTCTGCGTTCGACACAGCCTCGAATATGTCGGAGAAATAGAGCGAACCTCCCGAGAAGGCGTAAACGAAGCTGAGACCCATCAGCAGGATTGCCGACGAGAAGACTGCGGTGAGTATATATTTCACGGCCGCCTCATGGCTTTCGTAATGGCGCTTGTTGAAGGCCACCAGTGCGGCGAGCGGCAGCGAAGCGGCCTCCAGACCGATCACGAAGAGGAGGAAATGGCGTGCGGAGATCATGAGATACATTCCGAAGAGCGTCACGAGAATCAGCTCGTAGAACTCACCCTTGCGGATAGCCACCTCGTCGCTCTCCGTCCAGGAGGCAGACTGCAGGAAGACGATGAATACTCCGATGTTGAGAATGGCCTTCATGGCCTTGCAGGCCGCGTCGTCGACATACATGCCGCCGAACACCTCCTCTCCCGAGCCGGCAGGAATGATCCATATAGCTACTGTGGCGAGTCCGAACAGGACGGCTGTCATAGGCGTGAGCCATTTCTTGGCGGCCCCGTCGCGCGTGAACACATCCGCGATCAGCACGATGAAGAAGAGTCCCAAGATTATGAGTTCGGGGAGCATCGCCCCAAATTGTGAATAATCCATTTTAAGAAACTATTGCTGAAGTTGTTCTTGATGTCTTGTTTATTGGGGAGATCAGATGGCTCCCTGGATTGCGTTGATGATCGGCACGAAGCTCTGCTGGATGGTTTCGTTGATCCAGTTGGGGAAGAAACCGATTCCGGCAAGGCAGATGATCAGAGTCGCCGTGGAGAGGCGCTCCCACCAGCTGGCGTCGGTGAGCTGCAGATGGTGCTCGTCCTGGACGGGGCCGAGGATGAGCTTGCCGACCACGCGCAGGATATAGACCGCGGTGATCACGATCGAGCAGGTTGCTGCGATCACGAAGATGCGGTGGAACATGTCGGCGTGTTCGAACGATCCGAAGAAGATTGTCATCTCGGCCACGAAGCCCGACATGCCCGGCAGACCGAGCGATGCGAAACCGGCGATCATGTAGCAGACTCCGAGATAAGGCATGATCTTCATCATGCCGCCCATCTGGCGGATGTCGCGGGTGTGGGTGCGGCCGTAGATCATACCGATGAGGGCGAAGAAGAGAGCCGTCATCAATCCGTGGCTGAGCATCTGGAGGATACCGCCCGTCATCGCTGTCTTGTTAAGCATCAGGATGGCGAAGAGCACCATGCCGCAGTGCGACACCGACGAATAGGCGTTGATATATTTGAGGTCGGTCTGCACGCAGGCCGAGAAGGCTCCGTAGACAATCGAGATACCGGTGAGGATGATGAAGATCCATGCCAATTCGTTGGCGGCTGCCGGGAGCAGGTAGATGGCGATGCGGAAGCAGCCGTAGCCTCCGAGCTTCATCAGCACGCCGGCGTGAAGCATAGACACTGCAGTCGGGGCGCAGGCGTGACCGTCGGGGCTCCAGGTGTGGAACGGGAACATGGCGCCGAGCACGCCGAAGCCGACAAAAGTGAAGACGAACAGCAAGTTCTGCCAGCCCTGGTCGGCAATCGGGTTGTGGGCGAGCTCCAGAAGATTCCAGGTGTGCTGCCCGTCGACCATCGGCGAGAGCCAGTGGATTCCGAGAAGGCCGAGCATCAGGAAGGCCGAGCCGCCCATCAGCATCAGCGTAAGCTTCATGGCCGAATACTCCTTGCGGCCCGTGCCCCAGACGCCGATCAGAAGATACATCGGGATAAGGGCAACCTCATAGAACATGAACATCGTGAAGATGTCGATCGAGATGAAGAAGCCGAACACTCCGGTGGAGAGGAGCGAATACCAGAGGAAGAAGTTTTTCGGAAGAGGATTGATCTTCCAGGAGGCGAATGTTCCGGCGAAGACGATAATCGAGGAGAGCATCAGCATCAGCACGGAGATTCCGTCGACTCCGACGGCGAGATGTATGTTGAGCGGCGCATACCACATCCAGCTCCCTGTGAAGAGCATTTCCGATGTGTCGCCGGCCGCACGCAGCTCGAGGAACTGCACGAGCACCCAGATCGCAAGACCCAAGAGCACCGTGGAGCAGGTCACCATCACCGCGCGGATCGCTTTCATATTGCTGTTGCCGCAACATGCAAGACCGATCATCATGATGATTGGCACTATTACAAACCAGATTAAGATATTTCCAAACATAATCCTGAGATTTCTATTTTAATTGCGACAATTCTATTATAAGAGACAAACCCATGTGATGGCGGCGAGCATTACGGCTCCGAAGAAATACCACATCACGTAAGCCTGAACCGAACCGCTCTGCATACCCTTGATCTTCACCGAGCACCATTGGGTCATGGCGGCCATGCCGTCCATTGCGCCGTCGATGATGTGGCGGTCGAACCATGCTATGCTCTTGCAGATGATTCCGAAGATGAATTTGTGGGTGACAAACTGATACATCTCATCCCAGTAGAAGCGGCGGTTGGCTGCTGTCCAGAGCGACGGCCAGATATTCTTGATGCGCGTCGGCCAGGGATTCTTCTTGAGATACATCGCCGTAGCCAGACCGATTGCTACAACAGCTACCGTAAGCGAGGTGGCTGCAACTGAAGGATCGATATGAATATGATACGGTTTGCCGTTGAATGTCACCAGCTCGCCGAAGGGGATGAAACCTGCCACGCAGCTGATGGCTGCAAGAATGAGCAGAGGCACCGACATCTGCCAGGGTGCGTCGTGGGGCTTGTGACCCTCTTTCTTGTATTCGGGATTCTCCTCCCACCAGAACACGAGGTAATACATGCGGAACATGTAGAAGGCGGTCAGACCGGCAACCATCGTCATCCAGGCGCCCCAGAACCAGTGACGGCTGAACATGGCGGTGAGCATCTCGTCTTTCGAGAAGAATCCGGAGAAGGGATAGATACCCGCGATAGCCAGACAGCCGATCAGGAAGGTGATGTGGCAGATAGGCATATATTTGCGGAGACCGCCCATCGCAGTGTAGTTGTTGGAGTGAACGGCATGGATCAGACAGCCCGCGCCGAGGAAGAGGAGCGCCTTGAACATCGCGTGGGTGAAGAGGTGGAACATACCGGCCATGTATCCGAGGCCCGAGTAATGGACTCCCTCAACAGGCTCGTTGTATGCGCATCCGAGCGCAACCATCATGAAGGCGATCTGCGAGATCGTGGAGAACGCCAAGATACGCTTGATGTCGATCTGTGCGCAGGCCACGACTGCGGCGTAGAATGCCGTGATGGCGCCGATCACGCAGATGAATGTCAGCGAATCGGGAACGATGCAGAAGAGCGGGAAGAAGCGGGCCACGAGGTAAACGCCGGCAACGACCATCGTAGCGGCGTGGATGAGGGCCGATACAGGGGTCGGACCCTCCATGGCGTCGGGAAGCCAGATGTGGAGAGGCATCATGGCCGACTTACCCATACCGCCGACGAAGATCAGCACCATCGCCCAGGTCAGCACGGAGCCGCCCATGAACGTTGCGCCGAGTGTCGAGGCCAGAACATTGGTCGGCTGCGAGTTCAGCATAAGGAAGTTGAACGCTGAGCTGCCGCCGAGAGGTCCGTCGGCCGGAGTGTGGCTTACATAATATGAGAGGACCAGAATACCGATCAGCATGAAGAGGTCGGCGAAACGGGTCACGATAAATGCCTTTTTCGAAGCGGAGACTGCCGAAGGAAGCTTATAGAAGAAGCCGATCAGCAGATAGGAGGAGACGCCCACGAGCTCCCAGAAAATATACATCTGGAAAATGTTGGTGGCGACAACCAGGCCGAGCATCGAGAAAGTGAAGAGAGCCAGAAAAGCGTAGTAGCGCTGGAAGCCGGGCTCATGCTCCATATACCCCCACGAATAGAGGTGAACCATGAATGAGATCGTGGAGATCACCACGAGCATCATGGCGCAGATCGGATCGAGAAGGAAGCCGATGTTGACAACCATGCGGTCGGTGAATGCCAGCCAGGTCACGTCATAAAGCTGCACCTGCTGGCGGACACCGTCGACGATAAACGCGGGGTCGCCGCTGAAGAAATAGGTGAACGCCACCCAATAGCACATAACGAGCAGTGCGCCGTTGGCCAGAATTCCAAGCACGCCCGCCATCTTGCGGCTCATCTTCACCCCTCCAAGTCCCAGGAAGAGGAACATGAAGAGCGGAAGGGCCAGAATCATTATCGGAAGTGTGATGCCCATGATTTAGAATCTCATTTGTTTTACGGAGTTAATATCAGTATTGCCCACCGCTCTGTAAATGTTGATGATGATTGCGATCGCAATAGCCGTTTCGGCTGCCGCGATGGCGATGGCGAACAATGTGAAAACCATACCCTCCATCGAGCCGGGGAACAGGAAGCGGTTGAACACCACGAAGTTCAGGTCGGCCGAGTTGAGCATAAGCTCGAGCGAGATGAGAAGGGCGATCATATTCTTGCGGGTGACAAACCCGTAGACACCGGCCGAGAACATGATGATGCTCGGCACCAGATACCATAACATACTTAAATCCATAGTCTGCGTGGATTATCTTTTGCGGGCGACAGCGACGCCGCCGATTATACATGCGAGCAGAAGCACCGAGATAGCTTCGAAGGGAAGCATATACTGCATCTTGCCCGTGCCGGTAAAGGCTTTACCTATCATTTCCATTGTCACCGGAGTGCCGCCGGAGAGCGCGTCGCTGAGCGATACGCCGTTGAGCATCGGCATATAGAAGAGCGCCAGAAGCAGCAGAATCGTGCCGCAAACCGACACTCCCGCGCCAAGCGCGCGGCGGTGGCTGTCGAGTAGCGGTGCGACATCGCCAGGCCGGCGGGTGAGCAGAATCGCAAACACAAACAGCACCATGATGCCTCCTGCGTAGACCGCTATCTGAACCGCTCCCAGGAACTCATAGCCGAGCTGGAAATAGAATATCGACGTGCCGAGCAACACAAAAAGAAGATATGTCGCAGCACGGAGTATTCTGCGGGAGGTCACGGTCATCACCGAGAAAATCCCGATGACCAGAGCCACCACGACATACAAGATTATATTCCAAACTGAATCCATTATGATTGTTGTTGTTTTTTAAAATTCGGGGTTTCGAATCTGAAGATGTCTCACTACGCCTCCTTGGCGTCAGCGCCGCCTTTATCATCTTTGGGAGCTGCAGCCATCGGAGCGGCCTCTTTACCTTCGGCTGCCGCCTTGGCTGCTGCCTCTTTGGCTGCCTTGAACGCGAGTGCCTTCTTCTTGGCCTCCTCTATCTTGGCCAGCTGTTCGGGTGATAACTGCGGTTTCGCCGGAGCGGCAGGCGCATCGGCCGGTTCGGGACGGTAGTTGAGCTGCTTCACAAGTTTGTCGCGCTCAAACACTGCCTGCTCGAAGTCGTTGGAGAATTCCAGCGCGTGCTGCGGACATGTCGTGACGCAAAGCATGCAGAACGTGCAGCTTCCAAGATCGTAGAAATACTTGTCGAGCTTGCGTTTCTTCTTGCCGTCGGGAAGATCGACCATCTTTGTCTCCAGATGAATCGTGCCGTTAGGACAGTTCATCTGGCAGATGCCGCAGCCGATGCAGCGGTGACGGCCCTCTTCGTCGTAGATAAGGGTCAGTTCGGCCCTGAACCGGTCGGAGATCTGAAGGGTCTCCCTGTTTTCGGGATACTGCTCCGTGATCTTAGGGGTCACGAACTCTTTGCCGGTGACTCCCATGCCGGTCACAAGGCTCTTTACGCCCTGCCCCACCTCTTTAAAATATTCTAAAATATTGCTCATCAGAGAAATAACTGTTATTATTCCGAAAAAGTTATCTATATTATCTTTCCACCTGGCCTCCGATGATGTCGAGAAGTTCGGTGGTGATGCTTTGCTGGCGAAGTTTGTTGTATTCGAGCTGCAGCTGATCGAGGAGCTTGTGGGCGTTGTCGTTGGCGCTCTGCATGGCCATCACGCGCGCAGCCTGCTCCGAAGAGCGGTTCTCGATTGTGATCTCCTGCATTGTGGAGAGCACAAACATCGGGAGAACCTCGTTGAAAATGCTGTTGGCATCAGGCTCGAATATATAAAGCTGATTGGCGTCGACTTTCGAAGCCTCCTCCGAAACCGCCTCCACCGAAACGGGGAAAAGCGTGTCGGTCGTAAGCCTCTGGCGGCTCATCGAGAAATATCTCATATAGACCACCTTCACCAGGTCGACTTCTCCGGCCGTGAAACGGTCGCGGAGCATCGTCGTGAATTCGGTCACCTTGTCTCCTTTCATCTTGCTGTCGACGCCTTCGGTGACGATCACGTTGAGTTTCATCCCCTTGATCTTTCTGACAGCCTTGGCCATTTTCTGGCCCACTGCATAGAGGTCGATCTCCACGTCGTCGCCGTTGTTGCGGCGGATTTCGTCGAGCGTCAGAAGGAGTCCCTTGGCGATGTTGACATTATAGGCGCCGCAGAGACCGTCGTCGGAACCATAGACCACCACAGCCGCGCGTTTCACTTCGCGGGGCTCGATCAGAGGCGAGTTGAACTCCAGCCCCGTGGCGAGGATATGCCCCATCACGCTTTTGATCTGATCCTTGAAGGGCTGCAGTCGGCGGAGCGACTGTTCGTTCTGATGCACCTTCGCCGAGGATATCATCTTCATGGCGCCGGTGATCTTCTCAGTGGAGGCCACTGAGCCGATGCGTGTCTTTAGTTCCCTTAGAGTTGCCATTGCCGGGTCTTTTTCTTTTGTGTTGTTACTGCAGAAGAGAGATTATCTGATTTTTCGAGAAGAGATTCTTTACCGGGAGAGAGAATATCCTGGAGAGAAGCGGGTTGCAGGCAGGGAGTGCCCGAAAGCTCTCCCCGCCTTTCAACTCTTATGCTTTGGTTTCGCTCGCGATGCGGTCGGCCACCTCCTTGGCGGCTGCCGTGAGCTTGGTTTCAACTTCGGGTGTGAGCTTGCCGCTCTTCAGAGTCTCGAGCACCTCCTTGTTGTCGCCCATCTGAAGCAACTGCAGAAGCTGGGTCTCGAAATCTTTCACCTTGTCGAGAGGCACGTTCTCCAGAAGACCGTTTACACCGCAATAGATAACTGCCACCTCGTTTTCAACGGGCCAGGGGTGATACTGCGGCTGAACGAGAATCTGCTGGTTCTTGCGGCCGCGGTCGATCACGGCTGCGGTCACCGGGTCGATGTCGCCGCCGAACTTCGTGAACGACTCCAGCTCGCGGAACTGGGCCTGGGCGATCTTCAGCGTACCGGCCACCTTCTTCATACACTTGATCTGTGCGTTACCGCCGACACGCGACACGGAGATACCAACGTTGATCGCCGGACGTATACCCTGGTTGAAGAGCGAAGTCTCGAGGAAGATCTGGCCGTCGGTGATCGAAATCACGTTGGTCGGGATATAAGCGGAAACGTCGCCTGCCTGGGTCTCGATGATCGGAAGGGCCGTAAGCGAACCGCCACCCTTCACCATAGGCTTCATCACCTCGGGGAGGTCGTTCATTTCCTCGGCCACCTTCTGGTCGGAGATGATTCGGGCTGCGCGTTCGAGCAGACGGGAATGGAGATAGAAGATATCGCCCGGGTAAGCCTCGCGGCCCGAGGGGCGTTTCAGAATCAGCGAAATCTCACGATAGGCCACAGCCTGCTTCGACAGGTCGTCGTAGATGATGAGGGCGTCGCGGCCCGAGTCGCGGAAATACTCGCCGATAGCCACGCCGGCAAACGGAGCGTAATAGCGCATCGAAGCGGAGTCGGAGGCGTTGGCGGCAACAACCACCGTGTAGGGAAGGGCGCCGTTTTTCTCCAGAGTGTTGACGATCGAGGCCACTGTCGACGCCTTCTGGCCGATGGCCACATATATGCAGTAGACAGGTTTTCCTTTCTCGTAGTTCTCCTTCTGGTTGATGATGGTGTCGATAGCGATTGCGGTCTTGCCCACCTGACGGTCGCCGATGATGAGCTCGCGCTGTCCGCGGCCGATAGGAATCATCGCGTCGACGGCCTTGATGCCGGTCTGCAGCGGCTGGTTCACCGGCTGGCGGAAGATCACGCCCGGAGCCTTGCGCTCGAGAGGGAGAAGGATTCGTTTCCCCTCGATCGGGCCGCGGCCGTCGATCGGCTCGCCGAGCATGTTGATAACACGCCCGAGAAGCCCCTCGCCCACCGGGATGGAAGCCACTTCGCCCGTGCGCTTCACCGACATGTTTTCCGTGATGGAATTCACCTTGTCGAGAAGCACCACGCCGACGTTGCTCTCCTCGAGGTTGAGTGCCACGCCCTTGGCGCCGTTCTCAAACTCCACGAGTTCGTTGCTTCTTACGTTCTCCAGACCATAGACATGGGCCACGCCGTCGCCGACGTTGAGCACCGTGCCCACTTCCTCGAATTTGACTTTCGAATTGATGTTCTCGAGCTCCTGCTTCAAGACATCTGATATTTCGCTGGGATTAAGCATCTTTGATAATGATCCTGATGTTTGTTGAGTGTTTGGATTTTGCTAAGGAAACAGTGTCGTTATTTCTCGGCTCCCCTGTGGGGAACGCCTTTGAAAATCAAACACTCTCCAAGAGATTTAGACGTAACTGTTCGAGTTCATTGCTTATCGAGGCGTCCATCCTTGTGGAATCGACGTCAATCACGAAACCTCCGATCAGGTCGGGGTCAACGGCATATTCATACTCGAACGTAGAATTCTTAAACGCGCGGCCCACGACATCGCGGAGTTTCTCAATCTCCGCGTCGGGAAGTTCCACGGCAGTGGTGATCTTCACCTGCGAGATATTTTTCTCGCGGCGGTAGATGTCGCGGTAGGCGTAAGCCATGAGAAGAGCGAACTCCTCTCTTTTATGGTCGATGATCAGAGTGACAAACCGGGAGTAGTCTTCTCCGGGCTTACCTGCTGCAGCCAGAAGAAGCGAACGCTTGTCTTCGGGCTTCGCAAACGGGTTGGCGAGCACCTTGCCCAGATCAGGGTTCTGACGGAAGGATGCGATAACATTCTTCATCTCAACATAGACCTTCTCTGCAGAGTTGCTTTCGAGGGCAAACTTATAAAGTGCCTTCGCGTAGCGATGGGGTATAAGTCCGGAAATCATCTCTCAATCAGTTTTTCTCGATTTCGTCCAACAGTTTGTCGACAAGTTTCGACTGAGCCTTGTCGTCTTTCATTTTCTCGCGGACCATCTTCTCGGCGATGTCGATCGAGAAGCGTCCCACCTCGTTGCGGAACTGCAGCTCGGCCTCTTTTCTCGCCTGGTCGATGGCCTGACGGGCCTGATCCATCTCATGCTTGGCAGCCTCCTGGGCTTCGCGACGGGCCTCCTCGATGATTTCTGTCTTCATTTTGGCTGCCTCGCGGAGCATATCTGACTGCTTTGCCTGAGCCTCGCGCACATATTTCTTGGCCTCCTCGCGGGCGTTGTCAAGCTGCTCGCGAGCCTTGCGCGCGTCTTCCACGCCCTGGTCGATCGTGGCGGCACGTTTGTCCATCATCTTGATGATCACGGGCCAACCCCACTTCGCAAGGACTAAGAAGAGCAGGATGAACGCTACGAACATCCAGAACACCAGACCGCCTTCGGGCGTGAATAATTCCATACGCTAAATTTTTTGACTTGTTAAGCCCATGCCGGCGTCAGCTGCCACAGGGCAGCCGACGCCCTCATGCGGGTCTCTCTTATTTGATGAAGATTGCAAGTGCCGACACGATCACTGCGAACAGCGCAACACCCTCGATAAGGGCGGCGATCACGATCATGTTGCTTCGGATATCGCCTGCGCATTCCGGCTGACGTGCGATTGCTTCCATGGCCGAGCTACCGATCTTACCGATACCGAGACCGGCACCGATAGCTGAGATACCTGCGCCAAGTGCTGCGCCAAGTGCTGCCAGAGGCTGGAGAGACATAACCTCGTTCAAAATCGTTGATAACATAATTCTTCGGTTTTAGATTTATTGTTTGTTTATTATTTAATTCATATCTACAGCCGCGGCCTCTTTCGAGAGGCGGGCCTTTTCGGCGGTGAGTTCCTTCTCGTCGCGAGCCTCAAGAGCGGCATCGCCCTTGTCGGCCTTCACTGCATGCTCCTCTTCCTTGACGGTCGACATTCCGATGAAGAGAGTCGACAGAAGGGTAAACACATAGGCCTGGATAAAGCTCACCAGAACATCGAGCGCGAGCATGAAGAGAGAGAAGAGTATCGATATCACTGCTGCACCGCCTGCCACCGCGGCGCCGAACAGAGCCGCGAAGATGAAGATCAGGAGCGTCAGCGTGATCACGATCATGTGGCCGCCCATCATGTTGGCGAAAAGACGGACGCAGAGCGCTGCCGGCTTGGTGAAGATTCCGAACACCTCGATCAGCTGCATGATCGGAAGCGGACATTTCAGCCAGATGGGCACATCGGGCCAGAAGATCTCCTTCCAGTAATGTTTCGAACCGTTGATGTTCGTCACCACGAAGGTGAGCACTGCCAGAACCATCGTCACGGCGATGTTGCCGGTAAGGTTGGCGCCGCCGGGGAAGATCACTATCAGGCCGACGAGGTTCATCACCAGTATGAAGAAGAAAGCAGTCAGCAGATAGGGGGCATACTTGTTCGTGCGGTCGCCGAGCGTCGCCTTGATGGTGTCATAATAGATGAAACCGACGATCAGCTCAAGGAATCCCATTCCCTTGCGCGGGGCGCGCATGCCGTTCTTCTTATAGTATCTCACAAGTCCGAGCATCATCCAGATCACAAGCACAACCGTGATGAAGAGTGCCAGCACATTTTTCGTGATAGAGAAATCGGCCGGACGATATTCGCGGTAATACTTCCCGTCGACCTCGACATAGCCGTCGATCACCGGGAAACCTTCGGCATTGCTCTCGCTGCGGTATTTGGCAAGCTCCGTGTCGACCACCTTCTGATCGGCAGCCGTAAGGGGGAAGATTTCCACCACCTTGTCTTTATGGGAGCTGACTTTCGCCAGCACGAAGCTGTACTCCTTGCCGTCGCGCTCGATGGTTTTCACCACCGGAACCGCATGGCTTTCCACCTTTCCGCCGACCGTGTCGTTGTGGATCTCGGTGAGCCATTTCGAGGAGAAGGAGAACCAATGGCCGTCTTGCGAACGCACGATCACCGGAAGCGGGATGCGCATCGTATGGCTGAAAGGGACTTCCCAGCCATAGCCGTCGCCAAGATGCTCGAAAATGATTTCCTTCACATCTAAATTCTCCTTCTGCTCCCCCTTCTCGCCGTCGGCCGCCGAGAGACGCGCCGGCACTGCTGCAAGAAGAAGCATCAGTAATGCCAATATGGATATTCTTTTCGACATCTTTATCGCTTTAATAGACGCACACGGAAATTTTATTGTTGTTCACGTCGGCGAGGCCGCCGGCGATTTCATGCTCTTCGACTGTCCCGGCCGGAGTGGTGTAACGCACCTTTCCCGCCGTCAGCACCGATATGAGCGGAGCATGATCCTTCAGAACAGTAAACTGACCCATTGCGCCGGGAAGCGTGACTGACACGACCTCGCCGGTAAACGTTATTTCATGGGCAGATATAATTTCGAGTGTCATCTTCTATTCTTTTATGATGCCTGAGAGACTTCCGTCTTCAGGATTATTTCACATTCTTGAGCATTTCCTCACCTTTCCGGATAGCCTCGTCGATAGTTCCGACGTTGAGGAAGGCCTGCTCGGGAAGATGGTCGAGTTCGCCGCTGAGAATCATCTTGAAGCCGCGGATCGTCTCCGACAGAGGCACCATCACGCCCGGAAGACCGGTGAACTGCTCTGCCACGTGGAAAGGCTGCGACAGATAGCGCTGCGCACGACGCGCGCGGGCAACAACCTCCTTGTCCTCGTCGCTGAGCTCGTCGACGCCGAGGATCGCGATGATATCCTGAAGCTCGTTGTATTTCTGCAGAAGCTGCTTCACTGCCTGAGCCGTGTTGTAGTGGTCTTCGCCCACGATGTTCGGGTCGAGGATACGGCTCGTAGAGTCGAGCGGGTCGACGGCCGGATAAATACCGAGCTCCGAAATCTTACGCGAAAGCACCGTTGTGGCATCGAGGAAGGAGAATGTTGTGGCCGGAGCCGGGTCGGTAAGGTCGTCGGCAGGCACGTAGATGGCCTGAACAGAGGTGATCGAACCCTGCTTGGTAGAAGTGATTCGTTCCTGAAGCGCACCCATCTCCGAAGAAAGGGTCGGCTGGTAACCCACGGCCGAAGGCATACGGCCGAGAAGGGCGGAAACCTCCGAACCTGCCTGTGTGAAACGGAAGATATTGTCGATGAAGAGGAGGATCTCCTTTCCGCCGCCGTCTGTGTCGCGGAACTGCTCTGCGACTGTCAGACCGGAGAGGGCCACGCGGAGACGCGCGCCCGGCGGCTCGTTCATCTGGCCGAACACGAGCGTCACCTGGGAGTCCTTGATGGCATTCATGTCGACGTCGGCGAGATTCCACTCCCCTTTCTCCATTCCCTCTTTGAATTTGTCGCCATAACGCATGATGTTGGCCTCGATCATCTCGCGGAGAAGGTCGTTACCCTCGCGGGTGCGCTCTCCAACGCCGGTGAACACCGAGAAACCATTATGCCCTTTTGCGATATTGTTGATGAGCTCCTGGATAAGCACGGTCTTTCCCACACCGGCACCGCCGAACAGACCGATCTTACCACCCTTCGAATAAGGCTCGAGGAGGTCGATCACCTTGATACCGGTGAACATGATCTCCGTCGAGATGGCAAGATCCTCAAATTCAGGCGCGGGCTGATGGATCGAACGCAGATTCTCGCGGTCGAGCGGCGCGAGCATGTCGATCGACTCGCCGAGCACGTTCAGCAGACGGCCTTTCACCTGATTTCCGGTCGGAACGGAAATCGGATGCCCGAGGTTCTTTACCTTTACGCCGCGGCGAACACCATCGGTGCTCTCCATGGCCACACACCTCACGATATCCTCGCCGATGTGCTGTTCAACCTCGAGGATCAGCTCCTCGCCGTTGTCGCGCTCCACCTTCAGAGCCGAATAGATCGGCGGAATGTTTTCCTTTCCGCCCTCAAACGAGACGTCGATTACAGGACCGATAATCTGGGTCACCGTACCAAAAATTTCGCTCATATCTTTATTTTTACTGTTTAGCTTGGGGTTGATATTAGATTTTTGCCGCCTCTGCCGGCTGCCGGCTTCAAGGCTTCCGGCTTGTTGGTCTCAGCTGATTAGAAATGCCAGCCGAAAGCCACGAACACTGCCATCAGAATCAGGTTGGCAAGCGAGAAAGGCATAAGGTATTTCCACTCGAACGAAAGCATCTGGTCGATTCTCACGCGCGGGAAGGTCCACTTGAACCAGATGATCACAAACGAGATGAAGAATGCTTTGAGAAGGAACCACACAACCGACGGGATATAGTTCATCACGTCGTTGAAGCCTTCCCATCCGGGGATGTGGAGAGGCATCCAGCCGCCGAGGAACATCAGCGAGGCGATACCCGACACGATGAAGAGGTTGAGGTATTCGGCCAGGTAGAAGAAACCGAAGTGGATACCGGAATACTCCGTGTGGTAACCGGCCGTCAACTCATGCTCGGCCTCCGGAAGGTCGAACGGGCCGCGGTTGGTCTCTGCCGTGGCTGCGATCACATAGATGATGAAAGCGATGATCGCCGGCACATGACCCTTGAAGATGAACCACGCGTCTTCCTGAGCCATTACAAGTTCGGTGATATTCATCGTTCCGGCGAGCACGATGATCGTCATCAGCGCCAGACCGAGCGAAAGTTCATAGCTTATCATCTGGGCGCCGCTTCGCATGGCGCCGATCAGCGTATACTTGTTGTTGGAAGCCCAGCCTGCAAGCAGGATACCGAGCACACCCACCGACGAAACGGCGAGCACAAAGAAGATGCCGATGTTCCAGTCGATGATCTGCAGGCCGTTGCCCCAGGGGAGGCAGGCGAGCATCGTCACCGAAGAGGTAATCACCAGATAAGGAGCGAGCTTGAAGAGGAAACGGTCGGTTCCCTTAAGGCAGATAAGCTCCTTGATGAGGATCTTGAACATGTCGGCAAACACCTGCAGCAAACCCCAGCGGCCCACGCGCATAGGGCCGAGGCGGCACTGGAACCAGGCGCAGAGCTTGCGCTCGTAAAGAATATAGAAGAGTGCGAGCACTGTATAGACACCGAGAATCAGAACTCCGATGATTACGCATTCGATCAGAACGGTGAGCCATTCCGACAGTCCCCACGAGAGGAGCAGATCGTTGAAACCCGAAGTCCATTTTCCGAAATCAAACATGATTATTTAGCTTTGTGGTTATGATGTTGTCTTAATTGATGTCTCTTGTTTTTCCGGTCATCGGTCGATGTCGGGGATCACGAAGTCGAGGGCGGCGCCGATGGTGATGAGGTCGGCGATCATATAACCCGTGCAGGTGAGGTCCATCACTCCCACGAGGTTGAAGCAGGGGCTCTGGAAGTGCATGCGGTAAGGGGTCTTCTCGCCGGTCGACTCGATGTAGACGCCGAATGTGCCTCGGCTTGCCTCCACCTGCTGATACCAGCGGCCGGCGGGGAGCTTTATGATCTTCGGCACCTGGGCGCGGATCTCACCCTCGGGAATCCTGTCGACAAGCTGCTCAAGGATTCGGCAGCTCTGCTCGATCTCCTTCATGCGCACCATATAGCGCGAATAGGAGTCGCAGCCGTCGAGGAGCACCTCGTCGAATTCAACCTCGCCATAGCATGCGTAGGGGTGTTTCTTGCGGCAGTCGTTGCTCCAGTTGGAGCCGCGTCCGCTCGGACCGGTGATGGCGTAGTTGATGGCATCCTCCTTCGAGAGCTTGCCCACGCCCACCAGACGGTTCTTGGCGATAAGGTTGCCGCTGAACACCTTGTGATACTCCTTCAGGCGCGAAGGCATGATCTCGATCAGATGCTTCACATCTTTCACGAAGTCGGGGTGAAGGTCGGCCATCACACCGCCGATCACGTTATAGTTGAGCGACATGCGGGCGCCGCAGGTTTTCTCGAAGATGTCGAGCACGAGTTCGCGCTCGCGGAAGCCGTAGAAGAACGCCGTGGTGGCGCCGAGGTCCATCGCGGTGCAACCGAACGAAAGCAGGTGGGACGAGATGCGCATCAGCTCGTCCATCATCGTGCGGATCACCTGGGCGCGGCGGGGCACCTCAATGCCCAGAGCCTTCTCGATGCACATGCAGAGGCAGTGACGGTTCTGCATTGCCGACATATAGTCCATACGGTCGGTGAAGTGAAGCGTCTGTGGATACGACAGACCTTCCGTCAGTTTCTCGATGCCGCGGTGGATATAGCCCGACACAACGTCTACCTTCTTCACCATCTCGCCGTCGATCGATGCGCGGAAACGCATCACGCCGTGGGTCGAGGGGTGCTGCGGGCCGATGTTCACCACGTAATCGTCGGCGTCGAACACTTTGCCGGGAGTTTCTTTCAGTTTACCCTCCTCGTCGAGAGAATATGTGCGGGTGTCGTCTTCGTTGATCTCGTCGTCGAGGCGGATCGGGTTCAGCTCCGGGTTGGCGTCGTAATCCTTGCGGAGGGGGTGTCCAACCCAGTCGTTGCGCAGGAAGAAGCGGCGCATGTCGGGATGGTTCACGAACTTGATGCCGAACATGTCGTAGGCCTCGCGTTCCTGGAAGTTGGCGACTTTCCAGATGTCGCTGACAGTGTGGATATAAGCGTTGTCGCGGTCGGCGGCAACCACCTTCACCGAGATCACCTCCCAGTCGCGGCTTGTGGCCGTGAGATAATAGATCACTCCGAGGCTATCCTTCCAGTCCATGCCGACAAGCGCGGTCAGCACGTCGAAATGAAGCTTGTCGCGGAGGGCGAGAGCCACATCATGCCAGTCTTTCTCGGCCACGTTCACAAGAAGCGTGTCGCCTTCCTCGAAAGTCGCGGCCGGATATATCTTTTGAATTTGTTCTTTAATATCGCTCATTTCAGATAGATATGCTTTGTTATGCCTGCAGACGCGCTGTCAGGTCAGCCGATCTGGCCCTTCTCCTCGGGATGCTCGGCAAAAAATTCGTCGATTTTCTCTTTTCTGTTGGCGCCGCCGAAAAACTTCTGCACCTTGATCTTGCGCTGAAGCTGCATCAGGCCGTAGAACATTGCCTCCGGACGCGGAGGGCAGCCGGGCACATAGACATCGACGGGAAGGATCTCGTCGACACCCTTAACCACGCAGTATGAATTTTTGAACGGGCCTCCCGACACGGCGCAACCGCCGCAGGCTATCACATATTTCGGCTCGGCAAGCTGCTCGTAGAGACGGCGAAGAGCCGGAGCCATGCGGTGAACGATCGTGCCCTGCACCATTATATAGTCGGCCTGGCGGGGAGAGTTGCGGGCAACTTCGAAACCGAAACGCGCCATGTCGTAACGGGCTGCGCCGAGACACATGAACTCGATGGCGCAGCAGCTCGTGCCGAAGCAGAGAGGCCACAGCGAGTTGGCCCGGCCCCAGTTGATAAGCTCGTCGAATTTGCCAACCACCACGTTGGCACCTGTAGCGTTCAACTCCTCAACGAGCTTGTCGATATACTCGTTATTCTTGAAGTCTTCGCGCTTCATGCTTTTAATCTTGTCTAATCCCATTTAAGAGCTCCTTTCTTCCAGGCGTATGCCAGACCTAAAATAAGAACAAACATGAAAATTCCGATGCAGAGGAGGCCCTGCGGACCGAGTGTCTTCATCACTACCGACCAGGGATAGAGAAAGACAACCTCCACGTCAAACAGAAGAAAGAGGATAGCAAAAATATAATAGCCGGCCTTAAACTGAATCATCGACTCCCCGCGCGTGGGGATACCGCATTCGTAAGGCTCGGCCTTCTTTACCGAGAATGACCTCGGGGAAATCAATTTTGCTATAAGCAGGGCGGCGAACACCAATCCAAGGCCTGTCAGCACCGCAGTGATTGACAGAGCCCCCTGGCTTATTGCGCACATTAAATTCATATCCTGTTTTTATTTAATGAGTTAGGGTAGTTCATTTTTACATGGTAAACGGACGTGACCACTCCGGATTTCCACCCGAAACTACGTCACGCCTTGAAGTCTACACGACTTTCAGCGCAAATTTAACCATTTTTTCTCAAAAAACAATAAAATATGCAATCTTTATCGCCACTTTTTATCTACAACCCGTTTTTCACCATTCCTTATCCGTTTCTTTTTTCACCTCCCCCGCACCATGTCAAAACGAAACGCCTTCCGCCGGTTTTTCACCGTTCGGAAGGCGCTTATGATAGATTTTTGATATTAATGGATGATCCCCGTGCGAAAAAAATTTTTCGTCAGAATTCTTTTGCCGGAATTCTTTAAGCTGTTTCCGGAAAGAATTTTTCGGGGTCCGAAAATTTATTTGTCGCTTTTGCCGACCACATTGCAGCTGCCGTCGGTGAAGACAGCCTTCAGATTGCCGCCCATCAGCTCGTAGCTGCCGTTGGCAGCGCGGAGGAAGCCGAATTTGTCGTTATGCACATTGAATTCGATCTTGTCGATGTTGAAGCCGGGAACAGGCGTAAGCTTGCCGTCGGCAACCTGGCTTACGGCCACGTTGGTGCCGGAGATTATGTAACCGGTGCTGACGAATTTGAGATCGAGACCTTTGACCGCGATGGTCATCTTAGGCATCCCCTGGGCGAACTGCGCGTTGACCAGATAGAGATCGGCCGTATATTTCGACGCATCCTGCAGATTCAGTACCACGCGGTAAATGATATCCTTGTTGGGCTCCTGCGTCGCGCCGTTGGCGGTGGCGATCGTCGTTCCCTTGAAGCAGGCGTCGGCCGCGAAGGTGCGCACCAGGCAATTCTCTGTCTTGTAGGTCATGTTGGTATAGAGCGAGCTGTAAACCACCTTCTCCAGACCGGGAATCAGCGTGGGGCAGATATAGAAGCCGTCGGTGAGAAGCGCCTTCAGGTCGGTCACAGGCTGGCCGGCCTCCATCTTCGGGGCTGCCACGTTGAACTCATAACCGACGTAATTGCCGTTGTCGATGCTCGTGTAGATTCCGGAGAGGTAATCGAAATCGGCTGCCTTGAACGATATCGACTTGTCGGCCGAGAGCTGAACGCGCTCACTGGTAAGGGCTGCTTTGGCGGAATATGATTCGAATTCGAAGCTGTAGGTTGCCTGCGACACATAGGGATTGGCCGCGCCGTTGAGCGAGGTGACGAGATTGTAGACTCTGCTGTTCCATGTCGTGGTGTTGTGGCTTTCGCTGTCGCTGCACGATGTCAAAGCCACGGCAGCAAGACCGGCTGCTGCAATGAGGATGTGTTTCTTCATTTCTATTTTGATGTTCGTTATTATAGATTGCAATGATAGTTTGTGCTTTTATGTAACGAATTTACTTTTTATATATTATACCCGGCCCCTTCCCCACCCTTTCCAACGCAATAAACCTCCCCTCCGCACCGATTAATAAATATGTCAGATTTCAGCATTCACACTCTCGGCTGCGGTTCGGCGAAACCGACTCTCCGCCATAATCCCTCCTCCACGGTGATCGACTACCGGGGCAACCTCTTCATGATCGACTGCGGCGAAGGGACACAGGTGGCCTTCATGCGCCAGCGGCTCAATTTCTCGCGCCTGCGTCATATTTTCATCACCCATGCCCACGGCGACCACGTGCTCGGTCTGCCGGGACTGATCTCGACCCTCGGCCTCGGAGGCCAGGGGGGACGGCTCACAATCCACACCCTCGAGCCGGGTTACCGCTTTCTCACCACAGTGCTCTCCTGTTTCGACGACGATTTGACTTTCAAAATCGATTACGACGTGATCCGTCCCGAGGAGGCAGTGATCATGGAGACTCCTTCGCTGACGGTACGCACCATTCCGCTGCAGCACCGCGTGCCGACCGTCGGTTTCGTGTTTGAGGAGAAACCGAAACCGCGTCATCTCCTTGGCGACATGCTCGATTTCCACAACGTACCGGTGGCAGTGCGCCCCGACCTCAAATGGGGCGCCGATTTCGTGAAACCCGACGGCACGGTGATTCCCAACGCCCGGCTCACCTCCGACCCCGCCCCCTCGCTGAGCTATGCCCACATCTCCGACACCCGCTACATCCCCTCCATAGCGGAGAAGATCGGCCCCGTCGACCTTCTTTTCCACGAGACCACATATCTCGAGGAGTCGAAGTCGCTCGCGAAGAAATATTTCCACTCCACAGCCATCCAGGCGGCCACCGTGGCGCGCGACGCCGGGGCTAAGGCTCTCCTCACCGGTCATTACTCCGCCCGATATCCCGACTGCGAGGAAAAATTCAAGGAGGAGGCCGAGACCGTTTTTCCCAACGTGATCCTAAACCGCGAAGGACTGGTGACCAAACTGTGACACCACTCCCCTCCCTCGCTCCCATAAAAACATCCCCGCCGGCAGCGCGCCGACGGGGATGTTTTTCATTATCTCTTTCAGTTATTTTTCCACTGTCAGTTCAGCTCCGGCCGAGTGGGCCACGATCATCGGAGCATATTGCGACTGGGCGGTTGCTATGCCTAAGGAGTATGTCCCTTCGCGGTCGGCGAAGCAGTCGTAGCTGATCACGTGGGTTCCCTTCGGCAGGAAGGGGATGAAGAGGTTGGTGGCGTCGTTGCGGACTTCGCGGTAGAACCAGAGGCCGTCGCTCGAGGTGTAACCGGAGAGCTGCTCGGCCGGTTCGAGACATGCCGACCTGCCGTCGGTGACCGCCACATAATCCATGTCGCGGTCGCAGACGATGGTAAGCGTCACGCGGATGCGGTCGCCGGTCTTGACTTTCCCTGCGGTCGCCACTCCGTCAGCGCCGATGGAGTAGACACTCTTCTCTATGCGGAGTTCGTTGACCGAGGCGGGTTTCACGTCGAGGATCGGCGAAACATACTGCGCCATCACCCCACCCCAAGCGGGACCTTCGGAGCTCTTGGCAATGCTCAGTTTCTTGCCCGAAGCCTCCTTCTCGCCGAGCGTCATGGTGAAGCTGCCGGTGTACTTGGCGATGTGCGGCGGCTCGATCCGTTTTCCGTCGAGGGTTATAACCGGTTGGGCGGAGGGAGCCGTCCATTTGATGCCTGTCGTCAGTATGGCATGGATCACTTCGCAGGTGTTGCTGCGGTCGCCCCAGTCTTCGGTCTGCTTGGAGAGGAGCAGCCACTGGCGGAGGGCATCGACCGACGGCGCCTGCGGTTCTATCTCGGCAAACGCCTCCAGAACCTGCGCGGTGGTGATTAGGCGGTTGAAGCCGTCCCACGAAGAGTCGAGGTTGTCATACCACATCCCTTTCTCGGGCGTCGACATGGCATATTGGCGGAGCGATTCGAGAATGCCGGCGGCCGCCTTGGGCTCGTTGCGGCGCGACAGCAAGGTGGCTGCCGTTGCCTTGTCGTAGATGGAGAAGCCTTTCCAGCCTCCGCGCACAGCCTTCATCGCCTCGCGCTCCAGCGCACCGAAGCCGTTGGTGGCTTTCATCTGCGGGAAGGCGCTCTTTATATATAGATAATTGAGCAGGCTGCTGACGGAGAACCAGCGCTTGCCGCCGTTGCGTCCCGATTCGATCCAGGCGTCGGTGAGTTCTTTGTCGCAGAAAGCAAACGCTTTCTTTGCCATCGCTTCGGCGCCGTCGGGAAGATAACCCATCGTGCGGAGCATGGAGAGAGTTAGCAGAACGCGCCCGGTGATATATTCCGACGAACGCATGTCGGGGCACCAGCTCCAGCCGCCGTCGGCCATCTGAGTCTTCTTGAGCGTTGCCATTATCGCGTCGACCCCCTTTTGGGCACGGTCGCTGTCGGTGTAATCGGTGAGGCTGCTCATCCTGAGGGTTTCGGCGGCGGCTGAGTTCACCCAGGGAGTGTTGTTGAGCGCCACGGTCTTGAGCTCGCTGTTCTTCTGCAGGTTGGAGACGAGCGTGGAGTCGGCGGCGTTGGACGGATCGGCCATCTCGCGCAGTGCCTTTGCTATGTCGGGATAATTCTTGCAGATGCCGGCTGCCACGGCGTTTCCGTAGAGAGCCTCCGCCTGCGAGAGAGTGTTGACCGAACCGGGTTCGACGATGCCGGGGAGCGCCGTGACAACCTCCCATACGGGATTGTCGCAATATTGCAGCGTCACCTTCGATCCTTTCTCGAATTTCGGAAGCTTCACCTCTTTGTCACCTACACCCGGTTGGATATAGAATGTTGTCGATTCGGTCACCGGAGTCGAGCTCGGATAAACGGGTATGATGGTCTGTTCGCCGTCGCTGCAGCCGTCGCCGAATGCATAGGCGCGGATCGCCAGCTCGGAATATTCCGCACTTACGGGATATTCGATGCTTATCACGGTTGAGGCCGAGGGTGCGAGTTCCGTGGCGGCGGGGGAAACTGAAGCTATCACCTTTCCGCTGAGGGGATCGACTATCTCGATCTTTCCGCTCACAGCCATAGCCTTGTCGCTGTTGTTGAAGAGCGTGGCGGCCACTGCTGCTTTGTCGCCGGTGCGCAGGAAGCGCGGTGCGTTGAGCTGAGCCATAACCCGTTTGGCCGACACGGCCTCCATGCTGCTCACGGCTGCAAGCATGTCGGAGGTGTAGCCCGCTATCTGGAACTGCCATGTGCCGACAAACTGCGGAGCCTCGAATTCAACGGTCGCAATGCCGTCGGCGTCGGTCACGAGCGCCGGCATGAAGAAGGCGAGCGGACAGTCGGTGGAGCGGAGCGTCACCTCAGGTTCTTTATTATTCTTCACCTTTTCCTCGGCCAACATGCCGCCATCGGTCGCACCCACGGCGGCATCGGGCGATTCAATGGCTGCCTCCTCTTGAGTGACTTCCATTCCGTCGGCCATGTCGTTGAGCACGGCATTCGTCTGCTTGGCGGCCATCTTCATCAGACGCGCCGAACGAGACGTTGCGAAATTGTAATAGATGGTTCCCTCCTGATAGAGAGAATAACCGTAAGTCTGGAACGAAGGCAGAATGAATTGTTTCAGCTTGCCGTCGATGAGGTCTTGCGCCACAGTGGTGTAGCCGGTCAGGAAACCGGGGCGGTCGAAGCTCATGCTGTTGCTCACTCCCCGGCTGAGCGACGACCTCGGGTTGAGATTCCATTCGAAGGGATAGATGGAGTTGAGCGATCTGTCGCTCATCACGGCCATCACCGGAATGTTGGCCATCGGTTTGCCGTCGATTTCGAAACGGAATTTCCAGGTCTCGCGAGCGCCGGGCTCTATCTTGTCGCGGAATGTCTCGCTCTTCACCGCGAGGCGTTCGCGCTGCTTTGCAGGAACGAGCGTGACGCTCTTGTATATCTGCTTGAAGTCGCGGGTGGAGAGGAAGACCACGCTCCCCCGCTCGTTGTCGGCCGGGGCGGGAAGGTTGACAGTGACGAATCCTTTATCCACTTTCACCCATCGGGTTTCGGCCGCCTTGTCGCCGTTGACGATCCGGGCGAGCACGTAGTTGTCGGGATAGCTGCTTCCCACTCTGAGCGTGACGCTCTTCGCGCCTGCCGCAACCGTTTTCTCGCTCTCGGGGAGCCAGAGGGAGGTTTCGACCGGAGGCTGTGAGTCGGCTGAGCGGTAAAGGATTACTTCCGCCGTGGAGTTGGGTGTGCGGTCGCCCCCTTTGAATTCGGGATCGAGCGAGAACTCGATCTGATATTTACCGGAGGGAACGCCGGCGAAGTCGGCTGTCATCGAGGGAGAAAGGAATTCTCCGTTCTTCAGCGGAGTCTTCTCTTTGCCGCCGTCGCGAAGCAGTCGGTAATATACGGTTTTCACGGCCGGATTTCCGGAGGCGTCGCTGACGCTGACCGTGAATTTCTTTTGGTTGTCGGCCGGAATCTCGACTTGGCCGGGGATGTTGGCGGCGATGCGGAAAGCGGCGGCGGTGCTGAACCAGGCGGCGGGAGCCTCGCGGGTCTCGCCGGCGGCGTCGGTTACGTCGACGCTCACCGTGTAGCTTCCGTCGGCGAAGGCTGTTCCTTTCAGTCCGGCCGTGTCGAGGCCGAAGCTGAAGCTGCCGTCGGCGCCGGTCACGGTCGTGCCGCTATAAGTGGCGTCGCCGATGCTGCGCCAGCGCCACCAGGGCTGACGGTAACGGACGGTGTATTTCACCTCGGCGCCGGCTACGGGCATCCCTGCGTAGGTCATGGCGCGGCCTGTGATCTTCACCGTGTCGCCGGGCGTTATGTTCCCGTCGGCACCGCGGGTCTCTACATAGAATGTCGGAGCCTTGTATTCGGCCACCTCGACAATCTCGCTCCCTATCGATTCTTTTTTGCCGTTGTCGGCGAGTCTTACGCGGACCTGATAGAGTCCCAACATTCCGCTCTTCGGGATGGTGAGCCTGCCGTCGGCGCGTCCCATGCTGCTTGTGGTCAGTTCGAGGGAGTCGACTTTCTGCCAGTTGGCGCCGATGAGGTCGGCGATGATCTTTGTGTCGGCCATCGGCGCAACCCTGTTCTCTTTGCTGAAGTAGTCGTAGGCTACCACGGCGAATTTCACCTCGTCGCCGGGGCGGAAGAGGGTGAGGTCGGTAAGCACGTCGGCGTGGTGGCGGGTCTCGGCAGTTTCTTCCTGCTTGGCCGAGGTGGCGAAACTGCCGTTTACTGTGTCGTCACCCCGTTTTCCGGCGAATGCGAGGTAGCGTACGCCGGTGCGGTAGGCGGGTACGTCGCAGGCCCCGTCGGCGTCGGTAGTTGCCGTGCCGATAAGCCTGCGGTCGTTCCAGCGGCTTGAGTAGAAGCTGACGGTCACTCCGGCAGCCGGGCCGCCGGTGCGGGCGTCGGTTATGTAAAGCCGCGAACCGTTGCCGTCGGCCTTCGGAAGAGCCGCCCAACTGAGCGCCGACGCCGTGATCACCGGTGTCTGAGCCCTCTTGACATTGCTGATCAGCCCCTTGGCGTCGGGAGTGTTGGAGGGGAGAAGTATGTAATGCCCGGCTTCGGGCACTCTGATTGTGAAGGTGGTGTCGGCGCGGTCGGGCGATGTGCCGTCGGCCTTGACATAGACCGAAGCCACGGGTCGGGCGGTGCGCCGGAGGTTGATCAGCTCGAAGTTTTCGTCGTCATCCTTCACGTTGACCTTGAAAAGGAGGGCGTAGAAGCCGTAGACGTTGCTGAGCTGCGCCTTTACCTTGACGTCGGCTCCGGGAATCACGCGCTCGGGAATCGTGAGCCAGACGTTCTTGCCAAACATTGTCTGGCGCGCGTTTTTCAGCTGCCAGATATTCTCGGCCTCGGGAAAGCGGGCGATATAGTCGTCGTAGATGGCGAGTTTGCGCCGCTGCAGGGCGTTGAGCGCGGCGGTGTCACCTACACTGTCGTTCCCGTCGTCGTAGTTTGCGTCGTTATATTTCTCCTGGTCGAGCATGTCGCAATAATCGTTGATGAAGCTGACGCAATAGGGAGTGTCGATGAAACGCTTCATGCATTTCTCGGCAAATTCCTTCTGCGCGTATTGCGGCATGGCTGTCTGCTTGAGTTGATAAAGCGAGGCGAGACCTCTGAGGTCGGCGTCGTGTTCATGGCGCGCTATAGCTGCGTCGAGAGCACCCATAGCTTCGGCTGCGATGGCGTCGCCGTTGCTCTGACCGCTCCCGGCCGGACCGAAGGGTATTGTCAGATTGCCCGGCTGGCCGCACATCCTGCTGATGTAAATGGAGCGGATGGCCGTGAAGTCGGCCACGCTGAACCCGGCTTTCACGGCGTCGTCTGATTCGACGAGCAGTCCGGAGATGCGGCTCAGGGGAACGGCCGAGTCGGCACCGCCCTGCGCTCTGACGGAGGCAAGAAGCGAGGCTATCTTCGCGCGGAACATGCGGCCGTCCCATTCGAGCGGCGAGGCCGGAACGGAGTCGGCCGGAAGTGTGCGCCTGTCATATTGCCAGCGCGAGTCGCTGTAGACTTCGGCGTAGATCTGCGCCTCGAGCAGGCGGCAGAGACTCGAATATGGCGCCGGCTGGGTGTTGGCCAGCGAGTCGAAAAGGGCTATGCCCCGCGTGAATTCATCGCTGCTCCGCAGGTCGCGCGCTATCGTCAGCTGTATCCCCGCCAGCACCACCGTGGTGCCGTCGCCGCTCTTCGCCCCCTTTTTCATCGCAGCTTCGGCATTTTTCTCTACCGTCTGCGGATAGGCGAAGTCGGGAGTCTGGAATCTGTTCTCACTCACTTTCGATAAATTTTTAGCGGCAATCCCAAAGGTGACCGTTGTCAAAAGGATTGCCGCTGCTATAAGGTTTAGCTTCATATTTTAATATTTAGCCGTTCATCTCTTCGATTTCTTCTGTTTCATCTCGTTCATCCTGGCCCGGAATTTATCCTCGGCCTCCTTCATCTTGAAGATCTGGCGCTGCGAGAGAAAAGTGGCGAATTTGGCGTCGTAGGCCCGGTCGATGTCGGCGTCTTTCTCTTTGGCCGCGGTCTGCAGACGTCTCACCGCCTCGTAATCCGCTTCCGTCGGATTTTTCTTATGCTTCAGTTCACGCTCGGCCTTGCGCACCTCGCGGAAAACTTGCCGCTTCTCTTTGCTCATGGCCGCGTAAACCTCGGCAAACTGCTTGGTCTGGTCTTCCTTCAGCTCCATCTCCTGCGCAAGAAACTTTATCTTGTATTCGAGCATGTCTTTCCATTTGCTGTGGGAAGATCTCCCTTTCATCTTGCCCCCCTTCTCCCTCTGCGGAACCTGACCGGCAACTGAGGCCGAGGAGGCCACGGGAAGCGTTTCCGACGTCTGTGCCATGGAGGGCACGCCCGCCAGCACCGCCATCATTATTATCAACAATATCTGTTTCATAGGTCTATCTTGTCATATTCGGGCGAGATCTCATATCCGAAGTCCTTCTCGAATTCCTCCATGTCGGAGTAAGCCTCGCTCACTTCCGATTCGAGTTCGTAGTCGGACTCATCCGAAGGAACGGAATAATAGTCGGAGATTTCCGGATCTTCCATCAGCGCCGCGATATGCGCCGGCGGCTCTTCGAGACTCACGTTCCCGACATTGCTGATATGATGGAACATCTGCATCATGCACCATATTCCGGCAAACATCGCCGCCAGGTAGACATAGGGCCTTACCCGCTGCCACCTCGTGAGCGGCTGCAGCTTCGGAGCTTCCGGATATGCCGGAAGTTTCTCTGCCATCTCTTCGGCGAAGGCGTCGAAATAGCCGACCGGAACACGCATCCCGGCGTCCTGCCCGAACTTCTCGATGAGTTTCTGTTCTTCCGTCATTATCTGTTTATCTTGATTTTTATACTTCATTGACAATTTCTCTCCCCCTAAGTTTAATTCCAATTCTCGTTTCTGTAATTTTTTCCTCCGCTCTCTTCATTTTTTCCTCTCCGCCCTTCATTTTCCCTCTCCCGGATTTCTGTTTTTTCCTCTGCTCACTTTCCCTCCACAAGTGCATTACTGCACATTAGTTTTCTCATTGTGCCGTAATTTTTGCGCATTTACTTTCCCTTTGCGCAATGATTAAAATTTTTATTGACAATTAGTTGCATATCCCAATCTTTTTACAGAATTTTGCAGCCACAACGTCAGAACCGGCGCTTTTCCCCCGGTTTCTTTCTTCCCGGTTTCCTGTTTCGGACTCCGGTATCAGTGATCAAGATTAAGGTTATTTCTACAGGTTGGCTTCGCGGTTCTGTCCGCATGCCTCCAAAAATTAAGGTTATAGTTATGTTGGAGCATTTTTTAGAGAAATGCGAGTTTGACTCGCTTGAGGATTTTCAGCAGAACTTCAAGGTTAAAGTTCCGGCTCATTTCAATTTTGCTTACGATGTTGTCGACCGCTGGGCTGCGGAGGCTCCCGACAAGCCCTGCCTGCTCTGGACCAACGACTGCGGCGACGAGCATCAGTTCACTTTCTCAGAGATGAAGGAGGCTTCCGACCGCACGGCCTCTTTCTTCCAGCAGATCGGCATCGGACGCGGCGACAAGGTGCTCCTCATCCTGAAGCGCCGCTATCAGTTCTGGTTCTCGATCCTTGCCCTCCACAAACTGGGCGCAGTGGCCATACCCGCCACCCATCTGCTCACCGGCAAGGATATCGTCTACCGCTGCAACGCCGCCCGCATCAAGGCGATCGTGGCCGTCGGTGACAAGGTGGTGACCGACCACGTGCTCGACGCCCTCCCCCGCTGCAAGACGGTGGAAAGCTGCATCTCGACCGGCTCCGTCGTGCCGGAGGGCTGGCTCGATTTCAACGAGGGCATCCGCGACGCGGCTCCCTTCCGCCGCCCCGCAATCAGAAACAACAACGAGGACCTCTCGCTCCTCTACTTCACTTCGGGCACAACAGGCGAGCCGAAGATGGTGGCCCACGATTTCCTCTACCCTCTCGGGCATATCGTGACCGGCAAATACTGGCATAACCTCCACGAGGGGTCGCTCCATCTCACCCTCGCCGACACGGGCTGGGGAAAGGCCGTCTGGGGCAAGCTCTACGGCCAATGGTTCTCCGGAGCGAACGTCTTCGTCTACGATTTCGAGAAGTTCAAACCGGCCGACCTGCTCGAAATGTTCGAGAAATATCATATCACCTCTTTCTGCGCCCCGCCGACCGTATATCGCTTCCTAATCCTCGAGGATGTGAAGAGCTACGACCTCTCGGCGCTCGAATATTGCACCACCGCCGGAGAGGCGATGAACCCGAGCGTGTTCGAGAAATGGAAGGAACTCACCGGTCTCGACATCAAGGAGGCTTTCGGACAGACGGAGACCACGCTTACCATCGGCACATTCCCCTGGATGAAGTCGAAACCGGGTTCGATGGGCATCCCCAACCCGGCCTACGACATCGACCTGATCAACGCCGAGGGCGAGTCGTGCAAGCCTGGCGAGCAGGGTGAGATCGTGATCTATACCTCCAGGGAGCGTCCGTTGGGCCTCTTCCGCGAATATCTCTATGATCCGGCGCTCACCCGCGAGGCCCACAGCGGCGGCGTTTACCACACCGGCGACGTGGCCACCCGCGACGAGGAGGGGTATTTCTGGTTCGTTGGCCGCGCCGACGATGTGATCAAGTCGTCGGGCTACCGCATCGGCCCCTTCGAGGTGGAAAATTCGCTCATGACCCATCCGGCCGTGGTGGAGTGCGCAATCACCGGCGTACCCGACCCGATCCGAGGTCAGCTCGTTAAGGCCACGATCGTGCTCGCCGAAGGCTGGAAGTCGAAAATCGGCGACGACCTCGTGAAGGAGCTGCAGAACCATGTGAAGAAGACCACCGCTCCCTATAAATATCCGCGCGTGATCGAATTCGTCGACGAGCTCCCCAAAACGATCTCCGGCAAGATCCGCCGCGTCGACATCCGCGGAAAAGCCAGCTGATCCAACCCGCCTAAACATAGCCGGCTGAATCTTTTCCGCTAAAATTTAAAATTTTTTCGCCCCGCCAGAACTTTTTCCGGTGGGGCGTGTTTTATAAGTATAAGAAATCGTTTCATGATGTTAGGTTAGTTCGAAAAAAAGTATTATGGAAAACACTTGAAAGTGATCGATTGTGAAATCGGTC
This sequence comes from uncultured bacterium, assembly GCA_905214735.1. Lineage (GTDB taxonomy): Bacteria > Bacteroidota > Bacteroidia > Bacteroidales > Muribaculaceae > Lepagella. The sequence goes on from CAJMNI010000010.1 coordinate 41,605, forward strand.
ACTTTTGCTTTATATGGCCGGCAACGGCCCGGCTCCAATGAGTCTTATAAATCTTATAAGTCTTATAATTCCGATCTCTGATAATTCCGAACCCTGCTAATTGTTAAAATTAGTTATATAGGAGAGGCGGAATGGGTCGTTTCAATCTTTTTAACTAATTTTACAAGCTGAAAAATCAGGCATAATAACGTAATCGTGGCATATAGGGCACCAATAGACGAGAAGCAGCTGGTGAAAGATCTGCAGACGCCGAAAACGGCAAAGCAGGCTTTCGACACGCTGATGCGCACCTACGGCGAATCTGTCTATTGGCAGATCAGAAAGATGGTCGCCAGCCACGAGGATGCCAACGACCTGCTCCAGAACTGCTTCCTCAAAGCCTGGAACAACCTCCACAATTTCCGGGGCGACGCCAAACTCTCGACATGGCTCTATAAGATCGCCGTCAACGAGACGATCAATTTCCTCAACAAGGAGCGCCAGCGCAACAACGTCTCGGGCGACGAGGACGACGAGTCGTTTCTCCTCCGCAATCTCGAAAGCGACGAATATTTCGACGGCGACGAACTCCAGTTCACCCTCCAGAAGGCGATCATGAACCTCCCGGAAAAACAACGTCTCGTCTTCAACATGCGCTATTACGACGAGATGAAATATGAGGAGATGTCGGAAATTCTCGGCACTTCGGTCGGTGCGCTGAAAGCCTCCTACCATCACGCGGTGAAGAAGATCACCGCCTACGTGAAATCGACCGAAATCTGACCCCGGCAAAGTCAATCTAAGTCGATATAAAAGAAATAAAAAGCAGCGCTCCGACCATCAGGTCCGAGCGCTGCAATATAATTAATGAGAGGACAGCCCCTCACTATTATCTATCATCTATTATCTACTATCTAATATCTAATATCTACTATCTAATAACTACAATCTTCCAACTACTCTCCCCGGCTCTCTTTGCTGAAGATATGGCGCAGGCGCGAGAAGATGCGCTGCGACGTCGACTTGGTCGGCACGATGTTGGGCGCCTCTTTCAGGCTCTCGATCGCCGATTTCTCGGTGTCGCTCAGCTGCTCGGGCACGTAGACCATGACGTTGACCAGAAGGTCGCCGCTTGCGCCGCCGTTCATCTGCGGCAGACCTTTGCCGCGCAGGCGGAGCACCTTCCCCGGCTGCGTACCGGCCGCGATCTTGACGCGGGCGCGGCCGCCGATCGTGGGCACTTCGGCAGTGCCGCCGAGAGCCGCCGTCGGGAAGTCGAGCATCAGGTTATAGATCAGGTCGTTGCCGTCGCGGATAAGTTCGGGATCTTTCTCCTCCTGGATCTTGACGAGCAGGTCGCCGTTGACGCCGCCGCCTCGCGGTGCGTTCCCCTGGCCGCGGAGCGTGAGCGTCATGCCGTCTTCGACTCCGGCAGGAATATGGAAGGCGATGATCTCCTCTTTCTTCTCCACGCCCGAACCGCCGCAATAGGTGCAGCTTTCGGTCACTACCTTACCCTCGCCGTTACATTCGGGGCAGACCGACTGCGACTGCATGGCGCCCATAAACGTCTGCTGCACGGTGGTGACATAACCCGATCCGTGGCAGCGCTGGCAGGTGTGGAACGACGTGCCGTCTTTGGCACCCGTACCCTTGCAGTGCGGACATGCCACCAGGCGCGGAATCTTGAGCTTCTTGTCAACACCCTCGGCGATATCCTTGAGCGTCACCTTGACCGTGATCCGCAGGTCGGTTCCTTTGTTCACGTGCTGGCGCGGACGCTGCCCCGTGGCCCCGCCGAAACCGCCGTCGAAACCGCCCATGCGGCCGCCGAAGATGTCGCCGAAGTGGGCGAAGATATCCTCCATGGAGAACCCGCCGCTGAAGCCGCCGTAACCGCCGCCTCCGCCGAAGCCCTGAGGTCCCATCGCGTGGCCGAACTGGTCGTATTTCGCCCGCTTCTCGGAGTCGCTCAGCACGTCGTAGGCCTCCGCCGCCTCCTTGAATTTCTCCTCGGCCTCTTTGTCGCCGGGATTCTTGTCGGGGTGGTACTGTATGGCCTTCTTGCGGTAGGCCTTCTTTATCTCTTCGGGCGTCGCTGTCTTCGACACCCCGAGAACTTCATAATAATCTCTCTTTTCAGCCATCGCTCGTTAGTTTTACTGGCCAACTACCACCTTGGCGTGGCGAAGAACCTTGTCGTTGATTGTATACCCTTTCTCCACCGTGTCGAGAATCTTCCCCTTCTGCTCCTCGTCGGGAACAGGCACGGCCGAGATGGCTTCGTGGCGGTCGGCGTCGAAGGTGCGGTCTTCAGGATCCATCTCCTTCACTCCGTTGGTCGCCATGTATTTCACGAGTTTCTTATAGATGAGTTCCATTCCCTGGCGCATCGAGGCGGCGTCTTCGCTACCCTCGGAGGCCTTGAGCGCACGCTCGAAGTCGTCGACGATCGGCAGCAGGCCGCGGAAGGCCGACTCGGCGGCGTTCTTGATCAGCTCCGATTTCTCGCGCAGAGTGCGCTTGCGGAAGTTGTCGAACTCCGCCATAAGAAACATATATTCTTTCTTCTCTTTCTCCAGATCGGCGCTCAGCTTCTCGTTCTCTTTCTGAAGCTTCTCCTCTTCGCTGAGTTCGTCGTCGGCGATCTCCGCGCCTGCGACCTCAGCCTCCTGATCTTCGGCCGGCGTGGCGTTGACTTCGTCTACAACCACTGCCTCCGGATCCTGCGCCTTCCGGCTATTCTCTTCCTTTTTATCTTTCATTTTTTCAATATCTTTCCGCGGACACGCTTCGCTTTCATCCGCGCCATTTATTTGTTTCTCTATTTTGTTTCCTTATTCCTTTGCAAATATTAAGCCAAATTCTGTTAAAATTCGGCTCTCCGCAAGTTTTCAGGGTCGGGTCCTCCCTCTTCGGGCGGCTCCTATGCTTTTAACAAATAAGTGGCTTCTATAGTTGGGCGATGCGAAATTTCCTCTCTCGCGGCTTCGGCTTTTTCGCGCGTGGAGAAGATGCCGTAGAGCGCCCCGCCGCTTCCGGTGAGCGAGGCGTAGGCGGCTCCTAAGCTGTAAAGCAGCGTTTTGATGGCGGGAAGTTCGGGATGGAGCGGAAAGAGGGAGTCTTCGAAGTCGTTGTGTACTCTGCCGCGCCACTCTTCGGGAGACATAGTGGCGGCGAGGCGCAGGTCGAAGTCGGCTTCGCGGGGCGTGACCCCGGAAAAGGCCTCTTTGGTGGAGACGTAAAGACTCGGTTTTACTGCAAGGATCCAGTAGCCGCTCAGGTCGAGGTCAACCGGCCGGAGCCTCTCCCCCACCCCTTCGGCGTAGGCCGGGGAGTTGAGCAGGAAGAAGGGGCAGTCGGCCCCGAGGCGAAGGGCGAGCGAGGCGAGGCGGTCGCGCCCCACTTCCCGGCCGCTCCGCCGCTTCTCCATCTCGGCGAGCATCAGGAGGGTGAAGGTGGCGTCGGCGCTGCCGCCCCCCATGCCGGCGCCGTCGGGAAGATGCTTCTCGAGCCATAGCTCGGCCGCCATACCGGGTGCCTCCTCTTCTATAAAGAGGTTCATTGCTTTCCACACGAGGTTCTTCTCCGGCGGACAGTCCACCTTGCGGCCGGAGAGATGGAGCTGCGGCGTGGCGCCGTCGGGAAGCAGCCGACCGTCGAGCAGGTCGCAGAAGGGTTCGGGATTCTCGGGAAGGCCGGCGTAAACACCGACCGGATAGAAAAGGGTCTGCAGGTCGTGATAGCCGTCGGGACGACGGCGCACGATCTGCAGACCTATGTTTATCTTGGCGTTGACAAATTTCATCGCATGTTTAATTTCATCGCGTCATTCGGTTTCGAAACCCCATTCCTGACCCTTGCGGATCATCGGCACGCCCTCTTTCATCCATTTCGGCATAGGGTCGCCCTTGAGGTAATGGTCGAAAAATTGCTGAAGGCGCACTGTGATGTCCTTGCGGTTCTTCCGGGCGCGGATGTTGTGGCTCTCGTCGTTATATTGCAGCATCCAGACCGGTTTTTCGAGCCTTCTCAAAGCCATGAAAAGCTCAATTCCCTGATACCAGGGCACTGCGCCGTCGTTGTCGTTGTGCATGATCAGCAGCGGAGTGTGGCAGCGGTCGGCGTGGAACACCGGCGAACTCTGGATATACATCTCGGGGGCTTCCCAGAGGGTGCGGCCGATTCGGCTTTGCCCCTGCTCGTACTGGCCCTGGCGGGAGTCGCCGCTTTCCCAGCGGATGCCGCCGTAGGCGGAGGTCATGTTGGCAACGGGGGCTCCCGAACCGGCGCAGGCGAACATGTCGGTGCGCGTCACGAGGAAGGCGGTCTGGTATCCGCCCCAGCTCTGCCCGTCGATGCCGATGCGATCTTTGTCGATGAAGGGATAGCGCCGGCACATCTCTTCGCAGCCGGAGCAAACGTAGTTGTAGGCGTCTTCGCCGGGACGCCCTGATGTGTAGTGGATGTCGGGAACGAACACTACATAGCCGCGGCTCACGTAGAAGGGATAGTTCACCCAGCTCCAGGAGGGCTCCATGGTGTAGTGGGTGTAGAGATCTTCCGAACCTGTCTCATAGAAGACGGCGAGCATCGGATATTTTTTCGACGGGTCGTAGTTCTCTGGGAGATAGAGCACTCCTTCGGAGGGTTTGCCGTCGTAGGCGTTCCATTTCACGAGCTGCGCCGTTCCCCAGCTGTAATCTTTCAGCTGCGGGTTGGCGTCGGTGAGTTGGCGGGCGTTGGCGAAGCGCAAGCCCTGCGAGAGCCAGATGTCTGGGGTCTCGGAGAAGTTGGCGCGCTGCCAGGTGAAGACGTCTTTGTTGCGGGCCTTGCGCACCTGCGTGTAGGAATGCCCGTCGAGCACCTGCACCGCCGGAGCTTTCGCCGCGCCGTAGGTCATCGTGGCGAGCCCTTTGTATTTGTTTTCGTAGTCGAAGACGTCGAGCAGCATCAGGTCTCCTTTGGTGAGGAAGAGGCGGTTTTCAGGATCGGTGTTCCGGTAGCGGAACCGGATGTTGCGGCGGCGTCCTTCGCCGGCCGTGAGGCATTCGGGCTTCCGCTCCCCTTTGGGGTCGAGGCTCCAGATGTCGTATTTGTCGTAGACGAGCAGCGCGGCGTCGTCTTTGCTCCAGGCGCACGCCGATTCTTCCCAGGGCGAGGGTTCCATCGGATATTCGGCGTCGGTGTTCCAGAGTTCGGCGGGAACCTCTTTGCCGGCGTCGATGGTCTTCCCGGTGGCTATGTCGTAGACCCACCAGGTGCGCTTGTCGAACCAGGCCACATATTTGTCGGCCGGGGAGAGCTCGGGACGGTTGCCGCGGCGGAATTTACCGATCGCTTTCGAGGCGCCGGTGTTGACGTCGACGATCTGCATGTCGGTCGGGGCGAGATAGTCCCACTGGTAGCTCACGGCGGCCGATGTGGGGTCGATCACGAGGGCATGGTTGCCGTCCCAGCGGTCGGGAACCATGACTTCGGCGAGCCAATTGTCGGTGATGAGAGTCGGCTTGAGGCTCTGAAGGTCGATGGCCACGGGATAGTTGTTCTCCTTGATCTGGTCGAGCAGGTTCTCTTCCATGGGCGGGATGTAGGGTGCGTTCCATACCCAGATGTCGAGCTTACCTTTCTCGAAGTCGACGATGGTGGTGTCGTCGGGGGCTACCACGGGGGCCACGCCGGCGATCAGGCGCCGGGAGTTGTGACTGAATCCCACCTTGGTATACTGGTTGGGAAGGAGTTCTCGTCCTGCGCTGTCGCGGAACGAGAGGGGTATCTCGGTCGGCGTGCGCATCGAGCGGGTGAGGTCGCTCAGGAAGATGGCGGTGCGCCGCGTGCCGCTCTCGGTGGAGTCGTCGCTGGCGGTGTAGGCCATGTAGCGGCCGTCGCGCGAGATGGAGGGGGTGCCGTAATGACGTTTGTCGCGGTCAACTACCACGAAACTGGTGTCGGGAAGGTCCATCACTCCGACGCAGTCGGTCGAGATGCTGTCGTTCTCGGGTTTCTTGACGGTGAGGGCGAGCCGGCTGCCGTCTTCGGAGAAGAGGTAATCTTTTACGTAGTTGGTCACTTTGTAGTCGCCCGTCGAGAGGTTGAACACCACGAGGGGCCGCGATTCTTTCTCTTTGAGGTCGGCGGGTTTTATGAGCGTGGTGTCGCAGCTTTTGTAGGCCACCCAGTCGCCCCCCTCTTTGGCTATCTTGTAGCCGTTGACGTTGCCGATGCGCTTGACGCTCATCTTCCTCAGGTCGACGATCACCATGGAGTCCTGGGGCATCTCGTGGTCTTTCTTTTTGTCGATCTTTCCCTGGCGGGTGTCGGCGAAGAGGGGCTTGACGAGTGCCACGGCCCAGCGGCCGTCGGCGGTGAAGGATGGCTGGTAGCCGCGGGCCACGTCGATCGAGTGCCCCGTGCTGTTGTTGCGGAAGGTGAGCACGCCGTCACCCTCCTGCGGGTTGACGGCGTAGGCGGCCCAGACGCCGTCGCGGCTCAGGGAGTAGTTGCGCACGCTCTTCCAGGCGTCGAAGTCGTCGTGGCCGAGCGCTTTTTTCTCGCCGGCGGTCGCAAGCATGGCGCTCCCGGCGAGCAGCAGCGCTGAGGCGGCAAGTAGATGGTTGGTTTTCATCGCGTCACACTTTGTGGAGGTTATGACCCATGCGGGTTTTCTTGGTGGCCATATACCGCTTGTTGTATTCGTTGGGCTCGATTTCAAGCGGCACTATCTCGGAGACTTTGATGCCGTAGCCTTCGAGCCCGATGCGCTTCACGGGGTTGTTGGTCATCAGTCGCATGTTCTTGATGCCGAGGGAGTGGAGTATGTTGGCGCCTACGCCGTAGTCGCGTTCGTCGGCTTTGTGGCCGAGGTGGAGGTTGGCGTCGACTGTGTCGAGGCCGTCTTCCTGGAGCTTGTAGGCTTTGATCTTGTCCATAAGTCCGATGCCGCGCCCCTCCTGGTTGAGATAGAGCACGGCGCCTCTCCCTTCGCGCTCGATCATCTGCATGGCGAGATGGAGCTGGTCGCCGCATTCGCAGCGGAGCGAGCCGAAGATGTCGCCGGTGGCGCAGCTGGAGTGAACGCGCACGAGCACTGGGTCGTCGCCCGTCACGTCACCCTTGATGAGGGCGATGTGCTCCAGGCCGTTGTCTTTCTGGCGGAAGGGAATGAGGCGGAAATGCCCCCAGGCGGTGGGGAGGTCCACCTCTTCGCCGCGCTCCACGAGCGTGTCGTGCTGCAGGCGGAATTCGATGAGGTCGCGTATGGAGATGAGCTTGAGTCCCCATTCGTCGGCGCGGCGGCGCAGCTCGGGAAGGCGGGCCATGCTGCCGTCGTCGCTCATGATCTCCATCAGGGCGGCGGCGGGTTCGAGTCCGGCGAGGCGCGCGAGGTCAACGGCGGCTTCGGTGTGGCCGGCGCGCTGGAGCACTCCGCGGTCCTGGGCGTAAAGGGGGTTGATATGGCCGGGGCGGCCGAACGTCTCGGGCGTCGACATCGGGTCGGCAAGCGCACGGATCGTGGCCGCGCGGTCATGGATCGAGACTCCGGTGGAGCACCCTTCGAGCTTGTCGACGGTGATCGTGAACGGTGTGCCGAGCATCGAGGTGTTGTCCTCCACCTGGCGGTCGAGGCCCAACTCTTTGCAGCGGCTGATCGTGACGGGGGCGCAGAGCACGCCGCGCGCGTTTTTCAGCATGAAGTTCACCTGTTCGGGGGTGATCTTTTCGGCGGCGACGATAAGGTCGCCTTCGTTCTCGCGGTCTTCGTCGTCGACCACTACCAGAAATTTCCCTTCGCGGAAGTCTTTGATCGCTTCCTCTATGCTATCGAGCTTTATGTTCTTATCCATATTTGGGCTTTAGGTTTTAGGCTTTAGGTTTTTAGGGCTTTTCGCTTTTCTCTTCCGGCTTTTCTATCGGGAGGCCTCTCGAAAGACACTTAAGTGTCTTTAACTATAAAGAGGGAAAAGTTTACGCTGCCGTAGGCGCGGTGCTGGAAAAAGCCGGGCAATTCGCTGAAGTCGTGGTCGCGGTTGTGCTCCACTATTACGAGCGTCCCCTCTTTCACGAGCTTCGATCCGAGGATCAGGCCGGGTATCTCGGCAAACCGCGGATGATCGTAGGGAGGATCGGCGAAGACGATGTCGTAGGGGGTGTCGGCGCGTTCGATAAACCGGAACACGTCTCCCCTGACAATTCTGACCGCCGTGTCGCCGAGTTTCTCTTTGACCGAGCGGATGAAGCCCGACTGCACTGCAGCCTGCTCCACGGCCGTCACCTCGCGGCAGCCCCGCGAGGCGAACTCCCAGCTGATCGCCCCCGTACCGGCGAAGAGGTCGCAGGCACGTTTCCATTCGAGATCCACGAGGTTCTCGATCACGTTGAATATGTTTTCGCGGGCGAAGTCGGTGGTCGGCCTCGCCGTTATGTTCTTGGGCACATCGAAACGCCGGTGCCCGTATTTTCCGCGTATTATCCTCATTCCGGATTCCTGATCTAATTTCTCAATAGGAGAACCGCCGGCAGCGGCATGCCGCTTTTCACTCCGATGCCCGGGAGCATCGTGAGCATCACGCACGCGATGTTGCGCCGCAGCCCGGTGAGCAGTTCGCTCCTCACCTCCTTGAGGCCGGAAAGCGACACCTGCATCTCCCGGGGGTCAAGGCCGTAGACGTTGAGAATGTTGTAGAGTTTGTATTCTATGTCGGAGGGGTGCTTCCAGGTGTGGGTGGCGGCCAAAAGGAGACGCCGGTTGTCGAGCAGCACGAAGTCGGCCTCTTCGTCGCGGATGTCGACGTAGAGGCAGGGCACGTCGCCGCCCCGTTCGCTGAAGCGCTTCGCCATCACTCCAAGATGGGAATGGCAGCGGGCCCCGGGGAAGGTGCGCTGCAGGAAGGGAAGCACTCCGGGCGCCAGGGAGTAGAGACAGAGGGCTCCGGCGCTCTCTTCAAACATCACGTCTTGCGCCTCTGCGGGATAGATGGCGGAGTAGATGTCGCAGCATTTCTCTTCATCGTCGCCGTATTCTGCGGGCACCCACACTGCGGCGGGAGCCTCGAGGGCTATGTCGGCGGAGAAGTCGTCGAGCACCTGCGGATGGTCGTAGACTGCGTTCTCTATCCGCTCGAGAAGGTTGGAGGAGTCGCGCTCCCAGCTCTCTTCGAAGAGAGTCACGATTTCGTCGGCGGGATTCTCTATGTTCTTGAGATAGGCGGTCATCCCCGTCTCGGAAATCACTGCGATCAACCGCCAGTCGGATACGTCGCCGATGCGCACTGCCGTGTATGTTGAACCGGTCTCATTCATACAGCAAAATTAACTAATTCTTTTGGATTTTCCCTTCTTGCGGGGAAATTTGGCGGTGAATTATGACATATTTTAACCCTAAGATGCTGCCTCGGGCCAGCAGATAGAGTTCGAAGGCGAGCCAGAGGGTGTCTTCGGGCGGGAGGAAGTGCCACTCGGTGCCGGCCGCCTCTGTGCCGGCGAAGAGCAGGGCGCCGCAGAGGGTGGAGAGGAGCATGGGGCGGATGCGGGTGAGCCCGATGAAGATGCCGTCGAAGATGAAGGCGGCTACGGTGATCGGCGGCAACAGTATGATCCAGAGTCGCATGCCGGCAACTGCGCGGCAAACCTCTTCGTTGTCGGTGATCAGAGCGGCGATGGCGTCGCTCCAGAAGAGATAGATGAGAAAGAAGGTCGTCGCCATGGCAACCGACCAGATCAGCAGCGCCCTGACGCAGCGGGTGAGGCCCGCGCTGTCGGAGGCGCCTGAGAATTTCCCTACGAGGGCCTCGCCGGCGAAGGCGAAACCGTCCATGAAGTAGGAGAAGAAGATGAAGAAGTTCATCATCACGGCGTTGGCGGCGAGAGTGACGGTGCCGAGGCGCGAACCGATGGCGGTGACGGCGAGCGACACGGCTATCATGAAAAGGGAACGGAGGAAGAGGTCTCGGTTCACACTGAAGAATTTGCCGAGCTTCACGGGTTGGCTCTCGCCTCGCTGCGGCAACGTCTTGGCTGAGCGTTTCCAGATGACTCTCCCTGCTATGGCGGCGAGGAGAAGTCCGGCCCAGCTCGCGGCGACGGTGCCTGCTGCTACTCCTTCGAAGCCCATCCCGGCGACGAAGACGAGCAGGAGGCTCAGCGCGATGTTGAGCAGGTTGGTGGTGAGGCTGACGATCATCGGCGCGACTGTTGTCTGCATGCCGATAAACCAGCCGGTGAGGGCCATTGTCCCCAACTGGGCGGGGGCTGCCCAGACGCAGAGCAGGAAGTAGCGGGAGGCGTAGGCGGCCACGTCGGGTTCGGGGCCGGTGATGAGCAGCATGAGCTGCAGCAGGGGGTGGCGGAGGATCAGGACGGCGATGGCGAGAGCGGCGGCGAGAAGCAGCGATTTGCGCAGCACGTCGCCTGCCGCCGAGCGGTCGCCGGCGCCGTAGCGCGTGGCTGTCAGCCCCGTCGTACCGGCCCGCAGGAAACCGAAACCCCAGTAGACCACGTTGAGCATCATCGCCCCGACGGAGATGGCGCCGATATAGGAGGCCTTCCCCAAATGGCCGGAGATGGCGGTGTCGCTAAGGCCAAGCAGCGGGATGGCGATGTTGGTGAGCACCGCCGGAACCGCCAGCCGCAATATTTCCCTGTTGATTCTCAATGGATTCTCAGAGTATCTTCAGGGCGTTGGCGTCGCTGCGCATCTCCCCTACTAATGGCCTCTCCATCATCTTCTTCACCTCTTCGGCGCTATATCCCTGCCCGAAGAGGAACATCAGTTTGGTGATGGCGGCCTCGGAGGTGAGGTCGTGGCCGGAGATGACGCCGGTGCTGTAGAGCGCGCAACCGGTTTCGTAGCGCATCGGGTCGACCATGCCGTTGCCGCATTGCGTCACGTTGACGATCACCAGACCGCGCTCCACCGCGTCGCGGACCGCGTCGATAAACCAGCGGTCGGTCGGTGCGTTGCCGGCCCCGAAGGTTTTCATCACTACTCCTTTCAGTCCGGGAGCGGCGAGCATGTAGCGCACCATCTTCTCGGTGATGCCGGGGAAGAGCGACATGTAGCTGACGTTGGTGTCCATGCCGTAGTGGACTTTCAGAGGCGCCTCTTCATGAGGGCGCCAGAGCACGTCGCGGCGGAACGTGATCCCCAGGCCGATCTTGGCAAGGCGGGGGAAGTTGCTGCTGTGGAAGGCGTTGAAGTTGTCGGCGCTGTATTTGGTGCTCCGGTTGCCGCGCCAGAGATAGTTCTCGAAAAGGATGGCCACCTCCTGGAGCATCGGCGAACCGTCGTCGTCGCGCGCGGCGGCAACCTGCAGCGCCGTGATGAGGTTCTCTTCGCCGTCGGTGCGCACTTCGCCGATCGGTAGCTGGCTGCCGGTGATCACCACCGGCTTGCGGAGGTTCTCGAGCATGTAGCTGAGCGCCGAGGCGGTGTAGGCCATGGTGTCGGTGCCGTGGAGCACTACGAAGCCGTCGTATTTGTCGTAGTTCTCGGCTATCACGCGCGCCATGTCGTCCCAATGGCTCGGATTCATCGCCGACGAATCGATCGGCACCGCAAACTGATAGTTATCGATGTCGTAGTCGAGCCGCCTCACTTTCGGCACATTGTCGATAAGGTGTTCGAAATCAAATGGTTCGAGAGCCCCTGTGACCGGATTCTCCGTCATACCTATAGTGCCTCCGGTGTAAATGATGAGGATGCGCGGACGGGCGAGACTCCCTTTCTCCCCTGTATTTTTCATGATTGGTCTTAGATGAGTCTTAATATTTTGCAAATATAATAAATACCCGATGCATTTGCAAACTAAAAAAGGGAGGCCGCGAAATCGCGGCCTCCCTGAGCTTGCGGGGCGATTCTTCGCCCCCGAGTTGTTTCGAGTTTATTTTACGAGAACTTTAGTGGCTTTCGAGCCTTTCACCTGGATGAAGAGGCCGTTCTCGGGATTGTTCACGCGTACGCCCTGAAGGTTGTAGTAAACGGGAGCGACGTTCTCGTCAGCTTCGATGCCTTCTACTGCACCTGCACCGGGTGTGCCTTTGATCACGAGGTTCTTGATCTCCCAAGCACCCGACTTGCTGCCGTCGTTGAGATAACGGAAACCGATCTCAACTTTCTGGCCATCCCATTCGGAGAGGTCGAGGTCGTTGCTTACCCAGTCCGACCAGTTCTTGGCGGGTTTCTCGGGGAAGTTGGAGAGCGCGAGGGCCACCCAATCGCCACCGACCGTGCGGATGTTGACAGTGTAGTTCTCGTTCTGCTCCTGCGGGAAGTCATAACCGAATGCCTGCTCGAATGTCATGTTGACGTCTGTGCGGTTGGCGAAGTCGAATTCGCGAACCACCCATGAGTCGGCTGCATGAGCCTCGCCGCTATAGTAGCTGTTGCAGATGAGGCATTTGGGATTGTTGTTGTTGATCTTCCAGCCGCTGAAGTCGCTGAGAGTCTCGTCGTTGATCTTCGTCCAGCCGTCGAAGTTCGAATCGAACGTGTTGGAATAGATCACGTTGGGATCTGTGGGCTCGTCGGGATTAACGGGTTCGCCACCGCCGCCTGCTGCTTCTGTCTTGTCGGGAGTGAGCGCACCCTCAAGGCTGGCGTCAGTGCTGGCGATGATCGTCTTGATCCTCACCTGCTGCTTAGCCGCTTTGAGTGTGATGTTCTTCAAACCGTCGCTAGTAACTGTATAGGTTAAACCATCAAGCGTACCTTGCCAGCCTTCGCTGAGATCCATCTCGGCATAGTAAGTATTACTTCCGTTGGTATAATCATCGAATGTGATGACGATAGTCTTGATATCAACACTGCTTGTGATGACAACATCGCTCGACTTGTATATACGCCACGAGAAATCGTTGTCAACCGGAGATTTCAGATCAGTCGTAGATGTTGACTTGACCGACTTGACTTCGAAAGTTACGGTACCGAAAGTTTCTGTGGTGCCATAACCGTTGACGTCGCCGCCCCAGTTGTAGTCGTTATTGATGTCGAAGAGTGTGTAAGCTGTGGCGTTAGCGCTGAATGCCATTGCCACAGCAGCCATAGATAGTAAAATTTTCTTCATAATTTAATATTTATTTGTTTAACTTATGTTTATGTTATTCAAGTGTAATCTTATGCGTCGGATAAGTGCGATAGCCATAAGGCAATTTCTTCACAAAATTACAAATAATTTTCCACTCAGCCATCATCCCGACCCGATAATAAAACATGTTTCTCAGCATAAAAGCCTTATCCCAATAGCAAAAATAGCTAAATTAGCGAAATAGCTCCGATAGCTAAATTAGGCCGGAAGGCACCATGCCGGAAGTCGGTAGGCCGGAATTTGTCTCCGGCTCAGGAATTTTAATTCCGACAGCGACAATAATTAAAAAAGGAGGCAGCCAAAAAGCTGCCTCCCTTTTTTTAATTATAGGAGCTGTGAAAATTATTTCACCAGAACTTTCTCAGATTTGCTGCCTTTTACCTTGATGAAGATGCCGTTGCTCGGATTAGCCACGCGAACACCCTGCAGGTTGTAGTAAACTGCCTCTGCATTGCTGTCGTCGGTGCTGATGCCGATCTCCTCAACGCCTGCGCCAACCTCATACTTCACTTTCACTTTGCCAATGTCAGTTCTTCCGGCATTAGTCATAGTAAAGGAGCCATCCTCGGCTGCGTAAGCTACAACTTCGCTTGCTGCAGGAGTCCAGGTCTTGGTAGTTTTGTCGAAAGTATTAGGAACGTAGGTGTTGTTTGCATCCCATTTTCCTTTATTTACAGACTCAAATACAATCTCCTTAATCACAACCTTACTCTCGGCGGGGCTGAATGTGACAATATTATTGTTATAACTGCGGAGAGCATACGTTCCGTCAGTATTCTTCCAGACGCGCGGAAGCTGGCTCTCGGTAGCGTCGTCAGCTACAGTAACAGTAAGAGTGATCTTCTCAACTGTGATAGATTTGCTTTCACCCTTGCCGCAGAGGTTCGTGCCTGTGCTAACCTCGGCAGGAGTCGTGATGCCATAGGCATTGAAGACTTCGGGATCAGTGAAGTCGAAGATGGCGGTGCCGTAAGTGGGCTCTTCGCTGCCACCCTCTGCTACTGCCTCTACCGGGAGGAAGTAAACATCCTCTCCTGCCACTACCACAAAACCTGTGATGCTGGTGTATTTGCCTGCTGCGAGTGTTACGTTGAGAAGGTTCTTCATCGTAGCTGTTGCATCTTCGCCTTCCTCCGATTTACCGGTAACAGTGAAGACACCCTCGCCTTCGCTGGCTGCGACTGTCACGCCATTCAGAACATAATATTCGTATGGCATGTAGGATACGATTTCGGCTACTGTTGCCTCCATCGGCTCATAGGGTGTGCCACCCTCGGTGATGTCACCGTAAGTTACGTCGGCAACGCAAGGCATGCCGTTCTCGTTAGCTTTCAGCACACCGCTTGCAGTGAAGAAGGTGTCACCGTTTACAAGTGCGGGTGCGTTGCCGTAGAAGAGCATGTTAGTGCGGCTGAACGGTGCGCGGACGAATGTATAGTCGCCGCTCTGGTAGATGGCCTGCATCTGAGTTTCGAATTCCACATTGTATTCCTCGCCACCGGCAACCATGTCGGTCAGACCGTTGAAGCTGTCGAGGATGTAGGGAGGATTGTAGTAGAACTCTGTCACTGCGGAAGCTTTCTCGCCTACGTATGCGATTGCCTTGTAGGTTGTTGCCTCCCAGCATTCGAGGGGTTCGGTATACTCTTCCGAAGCCGATGTCGGTTCGGTGGAGTCGGTGGTATAGTAGATCTTGCTGCCTTCGCTTGCGCAGCTCATCTCGACCATATAACCATATTCGCCGCGAACAGCCTTGATCACGGGTGCGGCAACCTCGGAAGGATCAACAGCCACATATTCCACGATCTCAACCGGGAAGAGCTGCATAGTTTCGTTGAAGCAGCCTACGAAACCGGTAACGGTGTAAGCCTTGCCGGCCTCAATGTCTGCCATGTCATAACCGAGCTGGTTGAAGAGAACGGATGTCTGATTGTCGGCATCAGTCATCGTGAATTTCTTTGCATTCGATGCGTCTGCTGCGATGGTTACATTCTCAATCTTGACGTAGTGGTTGAGCATGTTGCCGGCAATCATGTCGAGAGTAGCCTCTGCAGGAGCGACTGCTGTACCTGCACTCTTCTCGCCGAGAGTGTAGTTCTGAACCTCAGGAAGGCCGTTGTAGGGTTTGTATGTACCCTCGGCGTGATTAACTACGTCACCGTTTGCAAAGGTGGTGGCATTGTTTCCGTAGAAAAGCATGTAGGCGCCGAAGGAATCCTTCATGTAAAGGTTGCTGCCGCCCTGCCAAACAGCCGTCATAGCGCCGTCGATCTCCACCTTTGTACCTGTCGGGAAGTCGAGCATGGCACCGAAACCGTCGAGAATGGCGGGAGCGTTGAATGTCTTGGTGATGACAGCGGAGGTGTCCTCGCCCTTAAGCGCGATAGCCTTCACGGTCGATTCGCCCATGATAAAGACGGGCTCTGTGTAGAGGTCGGAGGCAGCTGTGGGGGCGGTGCCGTCGAGAGTGTAGTGGATGGCGGCTCCCTCGGTAGCGCAGGTCATAACCACCTGATAGCCCCACTCACCCTTCTCCATCGTAAGCTCGGGAGTAGCCACCTTATACTCAGGCGACTCACCGGCCTCGCCGCTGAAGACGACCTTGCTCAGCTGGATCACACCGTTGCCGGAGGCTGCAGCGCAATCGAATGTGAGTTTGTAATACTTGTCGGCAGCAGGAGTAGCGACTGTGAAGTTAAGAGTGCATCCGCCTGCCTTGAAATCCTTACTGTCAGCTGTAACATCTACAGCATCGGTAAAATCGCTTTTGCCGGCTACAGAGAGTTTGATTGAATTAACAGAAGAAACAGTCATCTTGTCAATTGTCACAGCAACAGAGCTGATCTTATCGGCAAGAGCGGCGTTGGAAGTGATTGTGGCAACAGATGCTACGTTCCTGCGGCCGCATTTCACGTAATTCCATCCGTTCTTATTGTTGTTGAAGTTGGCCATATCCCACTGCGTGCCGTCGCAGGTCACATGCCAGGAGTTCTCATAAGAACTCATTTCCTCACTATTGTAGGCTGAGCCGAACTGCACGGTGTAGAGTTCGCTTACCGCGGCGTTGGAGGCGGTTGCGAGCCCGGCGGCGCACAATAGCGTTAGTAAAAATTTTTTCATAATTTTTTATTTATAGTTATTAAAAAGTTATATTCGCAGATCGTTATGTTGTCTGTCGCTGTAAGCAGACTTCTGTGAGTGCAAATCATGGAGCTAAAAACTTCTAAAAAAGAGCGTTTTGCCTTTCCTCTGCAAAAGTAAGCAATTTTACCGAATAACCAAAATAATCGCCAAAAATTTAATCGGATTGTAATCCGCTTTAGTATCGCTTTAGTATCGCTTGGGCTGCTCGCAGCCCCATTGAACCAAACTCATCCGGCCAGCAGAGCTTAAGGCGAGCGAAGCGAAGCTAATTCTTTGCGCCTCTGCGCCTTTGCGCGAGACCTTGACCTGACCAGTCGAATGGTTGATCTCTCGCAAAGAACGCAAAGCCGCAAAGCCGGCCTAACGCAGCTTCTTGTGGTTCCCTGATTTTGGTTGACACTATTCAGCGGCCTTCGGGCGGCGGAGGAGGCGCCGAGAGACAAAATGGGCGGCAAATCACTTTGCCGCCCATTCTTTCTACGAACCGGTCGCCCGGTTTCTAACACTTACTTAAATCATTAATTGTTGAGAAGCTTGATATCAACCAAGTCATTGTATTCTGTTTCAGTGTAGGGGATTGCAAATACCCAGCCCTTGTTGTCGGAGGGTACTTTGCTCATTGCGCTACCCGGAGCCACGTTACCCGACTTCGGATCGCCATCCTTCCATGCACGACGCTCAACCGGAATGTTCCAGCGTTTAGCATCGGTGAAGCTCTGGCCCTCCATGAAGAGTTCCATGCGGCGAGCCACGCGGACTTCCTCAAGAAGGTCTGCACCCGAATTCGTGGTCTTGAAGCCTTTGACACGTTTCGACATAAGCTCCGTGAGAGCCTTGCGGGCGTTCACGTCGTCGTTCATCATGCAGTAAGCCTCAGCCTCTACGAGACACATCTCCGATGCACGCATCCAGGGATAAGCCATGTTACCGTAGGGGATCTCGCCGACAAACTTATACTGGGCGCCAAACGGGATCTTCACGCAGCGCGCGTAGGTGTTGGCCTTGACAAGACAGCTCTTCTTGGCGTCGGTGCTTGTGGGCTCGATATAGATGTAGTCATAGAAGTTGTCTTCTGCCTTGAAGCGGCTGATGTCGCCCTTGAACACCTGCGTCCAGTAGTAGTAGCTGTAGTAGCAGGCGATGTTATACATACCGGGAGCCGAAGAGTCGCCGCGACGGTAAACGTTGGTCATGGCCAGGTTGAGGAACTCGTTCTCGTTGACCATCTTCGCGTTCCAGAAGTCTTTCTCCTTGATCTTGCCCTGGAGGCTGTTGAGCGACTTCACGAAGGGAACGTTCAGCTTGTCAGGCATCAGGTAGAGCTGACGGCGGATATCGTTCTTATCGGTGGCGTTGTAGAGGTCGATGTCGATAGCACCGGCACCCATTGCCCAGTTGGGCACGTAGCCGCCGTTGCAGGTATAGTGCGAACCCCAGCTCCAGTAGTAGGTCGTGTCATATCCGGGATTCATGTGCCAGATATAGTCGGAGCAGTCGTCGGTGAAACCGGAGAGATAAGTGTCGCCGTCCATAATCGTGTAACCCTTGCGGGCTGCGGCAGCCTGTTCCTGGGCTGTCTTCCAGTCGTGGTTGATGAGGGCAGCGCGGGCGTAAACGCCGTGAGCCACGCTTGCGTCGACATCCCACTTGTTGACACGCTGGCCACCGGAAACCTCATAGAGTCTGAGGGCCTCGTCGAGGTCGTCGTAGATCTGTTTCATGACCGTAGCGAAGGTCACGAGAGGTGTGGCCTCTGTGCCGGGTTTGGTGCGGAGCACGATGCAATATGCCTCGCCGCCCTTGGCATCCTCGTAACGGGGAGCGTAGAGACCCATCAGTTTCTGATAGGAATGTGCGCGCATGGTGTAAGCCTGGGCCTGCGCGAACTGGATCTCCTTGCGGTCTGCCTCGGTCATGTTCGGATCCTCGGTGTTCGTCAGCGTGAGAATCTTGTTACACTGGGCGATGATACCGTAGTAATACTGCCAGGGGATGATATTGGTGTAGGTGCGGTCGTTGCCCATGTTGCTCCAGTTGTAGAGCGACGTATAGTAAGACCAGAGACCCGACACGAGGTCCGTGCCGAAGGCATCGTTGCAGGCAGTGCCGATGAAGGCCTCGCCGACATTGCCGTTGAAGTCAAGGTTGCCGTACTGCTTGTTCATCGAGATGATGATACCGTTCATGGCAAGAGTCACGCCCTCGGGAGTGTTCATGGCCACGTCCTCTGTGATGTCGGTGGTCGGCTTCACATCAAGGTAATCGCTGTTGCAGGATGCGAAAAGTCCTGCTACAGTGAGCGCCGCAACGCCTTTATATATAATGTTTCTTTTCATGTCGTTTACTTTTTTTTACAGATTAGAACTTCACGCTAAGCTGGAATGTATAGGTGCGGTTCGGCACGTAGCTTGTGCCCTGACCGCCGGCGAAGTTGTAGGTCGGGTTCATACCGCTGCGGGCGCAGGCGAGGAACACGTTGTCCATGAAGAAACCGACGTTGATGTTCTGAAGCTTGAGAGCGTTGCTCCATTTCATCGGGAGATCATAGCTGAGGCTGATGTTCTTCAGAGCCAGGTAAGAGCTGCTGATGAGCCAGCGGGAGCTTGCTGCGTTGTTGAACTCGCCGTTTACGGAGTTGATCTGCGGGATGCCGCCCTTGTCGATACGGTTGGGGCTGTCTTCCGTCATGCCCTCGGGAACTGCTGTCCAGGCCTTGAGGATGTCTTTGTGGAGTGCGGAGGGGGAGTCTGCGCTGAAGCCCATCAGACGAGCGTAGTTGCTATCGTAGAGAGTTCCGCCGATGCTATAGGTGAAGAGCATGCCGAAGTTGATGCCTTTCCAGCTTACGTTTGTGCCGAAAGAACCATAGACTGTCGGAAGAGCGGAGTCGATGATGCGGCGGCCGGCATACTGTGTCTTGTAGGTATACCCCTTGCCGTTGATCTCGACATAAGAACCGTCTTTCTTGGCGTCGGCGAGGTTCTGCTCGTAGAGATCCTTGTCGTAAACCCAGTTGTCGTTCTCGTCGTAGTAGTAATAGTCTCTCGACTCGGGAACCATCTCATAGAGGGCGCGGCCGTTCATCTGGTCGACACCTGCGTAAACGTAGTCGTAGTGCTCGTAGAGGCTCTTGCCCTGGAAGAGGGCGGAGTTCACGATGTTGTGGCCGTAAGGAAGCTTCTTGATCTTGTTGTTGACGAAGGAGAAGTCGCAGTTGAAGTTCCACTTCACGTTCTGGTTGCGGATGATGTCAACGCCAAACTGGAGCTCCCATCCGTTGTTTTCCATCGTACCGATGTTGGTGGCGATAGCGGGGCTCGAACCTGTCATGCCGAGCGAACCGGCCGAACCGGGCTGACGGAGCGAATAGATAAGGTCGCTGTTGACTTTGTTGAAGTAGCCGATCGAGAATGTGAACCTGTCGTTGAAGAGAGATCCTTCGAGGGCGATGTCAAGAGTCTTTGTGGCCTCCCATTTCAGTTTCTCGTTGCCGATCTGCGTCGGGATGATCGAGTTGTCGTAGAAGGAGTAGAGGTTGAGGTATGCCTGATAGCCGGCTGCCACGTTGTTACCTACCGAACCGTAAGCGGCGCGGAGTTTCAGGTAGTTGAGCCAGTGGAGGTTCTGCATGAATTTCTCTTTGGAGATGATCCAGCTTGCGCCGACGCTCCAGAATGTACCCCAGCGGTTGTCTTTGTAGAACTGCGAGCTGCCGTCGCGGTTGATCGAGAATTCACCGAAGTATTTCTGATCGTAGTTGTAGCGTGCGCGGCCGAGGTAAGACTCGGTGGTGTAGGCGTTGATCGATTCGCCGGCGTCGTCGCGGTTCTCGAAGTTGGAGAGGGCGTAGATGCCGGGGAGGAACTGACCCGACATGCGGATCGAGCTCGTGTCGAACATGCTCTTGAAGTTCTGGTGGAGAAGAAGAGCGTCGATGTGGTGGAGTCCGTATTCGTGGCTCCAGGTCAGCTGCTGCTGGAAGGTGTAGCTCTTCGATGTGCCGTGGGCCTGGTCAAGACCGCCGATACCCTTCTGCGAACCTACCTGGTTGTTGGAGTAAGTGGTCTGCGATGCCTTGTTGAAGAAGAGAGATCCCTGAACTGTGAATTCGAAGCCGTAGGGGATCACTGCCGTAGCATAGGCCGATGCGTCGATCGAGCTGCTGTTGTAGTTGTTGCGGTTCAGACGGAGCGTCCATGCCATGTTGTCACCCTTGTTGATTGCATCGGTGTTCCAGATGTGGCTGCCATCCTCGTTATAGAGCATTTCGCCTGTCTCGGGATCGTGAGCGTAGTAGGGCTGGATAGGTGCGTAGAATGTGGAGAGGAAGGGGTTGGTCACATAGTCAGTGCCGACGTTGTCGTCGCCCACCTGAGATTTAACGTAGTTGGCCGAGAGGTTGAGTCCGGTCTTGAAGTAGCTTACCGGAGTGTAGTTGGCTGTCACGCGGCCTGTGAAACGCTCGTAGTCTGTCTGGCGGATATAACCGTTCTCCTTAAGGTAGGAAACAGAAGCGAAGCTGTTGAATTTCTCCGAAGCGCCGGCGGCGTTGAGGGAGTATTCCTGACGGAGACCTGTCTGCGAGATCGGATCCCACCAGTCGAGGTCGGTGTAGTAAGGATTGACGTCGGCGAGCACTTCACCGTTCTCGTTGAATACGTCGGCTGCGAGCATGTTGAACACGTTCGTGCCCTGGCAGAACGATGAGAAGAACGAGCCCATCTGGCTCTTGAGAGCTGCCTCATATGTGGAGGCGCCGCCCGAGTTGGTCACCGCGCCGTTGGCAAGACCGCGGAGAGCCTGCTCCGACCAGCGGCCTGCGCCGAGACGTTTGTAGAAGGGAATTCCACGTCCGTAGCTACCGAGACGAACCGTGGCGGTCACGTCGACTTTACCTACGGATTTTGCACGCTTTGTAGAAATCAGGATGACACCGTTGGCACCGCGCGAACCGTAAAGGGCGCAGGATGCGGCGTCTTTCAGCACTGACATCGATTCAATGTCGGAGGGGGAGATGGCGGCAACGTCGCCTTCATAGATCACGCCGTCGACTACATAAAGAGGCGACTGGGCTGCGCTGTTGAAGGAGTTGAAACCACGGATACGGATGGCAGGCGACGAACCGGGAGCACCGGTCGAGTTGTTGACCTGCACACCGGGTGCGTTACCCTCGAGGGCTGCAGTTACGGAGGTCACGGGACGGTCTTCGATTTCCGAAGCACCGACTACAGCTACCGAACCGGTCAGCGACTCTTTGTTGGCCGTACCGTAAGCCACGACTACGAGGTCGTCAAGGTCGGTCGTAGAGCTTGCCATGCGAACCACCATCTTGTCGTGGAGCGGCTCGGTCACCTCTTTATAACCGACATAGCTGAATTTGGCCTGCTTCACGTTGGCCGGCACCGTAATGGTGAAACTACCGTCAACATCTGTTGCAGCACCCTGGCCTCCCCCTATCGGGAGAACCGTAACGCCGATCAGGGGTTCGTTGTTCCCCGCGTCGACTACCGTGCCACTTACCGTGCGAGTCTGGGCGATCGCGCTCCAGCTCACTGCGGCCAGTGTCATCAACATTATAAACAGTTTTCTCATACCTTAATAATTTAGATAAGTTATTTTGTTTTTAGATATGTCGTATAAGGTTTCTTGGATTTATGATTCTGAGCGTCGTCCAGGTCTTGCTTCTCCATCTCGGTTTGACTCCCTCTCGGTTGCCTCCCTTCGGCCGGCTCTTGCATCCCTGAGAATCGACTCGGATTCATGAATTTTTTATGAATGTTGTTTTGCTTGTTTTGTTACTTCTTTTTCCTTTCTTTTTGTTTGATTCAACCTTGATTTTATCTTTCATCAGCAATTTTTTATGCCCTTAACATCTGCACTTTAGCAAATGTTAAAGAGTATAAATATCGCTTAACTTTCGCAAATTTAAGAAACGGTTGGCTATTTTCCAAATATTTCGGCGAATTTTAACATACAAACCGCAATTTTTTCTACGAATCCCGACATTTTGACATGTTTTACAACATAATTACACAGCATAGCACCCACATTCCGCTTAGGAACATGGGCGCCATTTGTTAATTTTCAGCGAGTCTGAACCCTGCTTTCGCTGCGATTTAGCCGCGAGCTTTTCTCTGCTTAAGGGATTCCGATGATTACCGGGCTTCCTGGCAGTCCGACGAAGGGATAGTCGGGCCGGGAACGGCGGAACTCGGTGGCGGCAACGCGTGCGGAGTCAAGCGTGCTGACGTTGGCGACGATGGTATACCATCTCTCCTGCGACGCACGGGCCGCCATCGCGCCGGCATAACCCTGCGCCTTCAGACGCTCCGCACCCGCCTCGGCGTTGGTGTGCATCTTGAACTGCCCGACGGCCACCGACCATCCCTTCACTGCCCCCCGGTCGGAAGGGCGGTAGATCCGGTCGCGCATCACGAAGATCGTGTCGCCGTCGACGACGCGCATCTGCGGTCCGTCGTCGCTGAGCAGCCCCCTCGCCGGGAGCATCTGCTCGCGCACAGCCTCGGCCCGCTTATTGACAGCCGCGTCGTAAGCGTTCTTATACCCCTTCTCCGTTGGCTTGCAAGCGGAGAAGAGCGCAGAAAAGCTAAGCGAAGATAAAATGAGCGCGACCCAAGCCGCGCCCATAAAAAATTTCCTTCCTTTCATAAAAAGAATTTCAAGTTAAGATTCCGGGCCAAAAACTCCCCGGAAGCCAGGCCCGGAAGCCGATCTTATTTGTCAGCCTTGACAACCAAGAAGTTGGAAAGCGACCAGAATTTCTCCGGGTTGGTGACCTCGATGGTCTTCAGGCCATTCTTCTCTCCGACGATGCGGTAGCTGTCGGCCGGCATGTTGGTCAGGATCTCAGGCTTCTTCGAATTCGTCGGGATCGACTTCAGCGTGCGCTTGTCGCCCTTAACGAAATAGTTCATGTCGAAATTCCCCTTGAGAACTTTCGTGCTGCGCAGGAATTTCTTCTCGATCAGCTTATGCTCCTTCAGCTCCTTCGAAGTTCCGACAGCATAGTAAACCACGTTGGCGGCGTTCTCGGCGGCAACAGCCTGCTGCTGCGCCTCCTCCTTGGCTGCGGTCTCCTCGGTGAGCGCCTGCTGACCCTCCTCGACCTTGGTGTTGAGGTTGGCGATCTCACCCTTGGCGGCGTTCAGGTCGGACTCGAGCTGGGCGATCTTCTGGTTCTGCGACTCGATATGCTGCTTCAGCTGGGCGATCGTGCGCGACATCACACCCGTCTCCTCACCCGAAGCCTTGATCTTGGCCTCGAGTTCGGCGAGCAACTGACGGTTGGCGGCCAGACGCGCGCGGATCGACGAGAGGTTGTGGCGGATTTCGGCACGGCGGTCAACCCCCTCGCCGTTGCCCATATTGTAGAGCAGGCCCTCCTGGGCGTTGATGGAGTCGAGACCTGTGTAGATGTCGCCCATCAGCAGCATCAGGGAGTCGTTGAAGTTGGTGGCTTCCTTATATTCTTCCGTAAGGTCGGCGATCTTCAGCGAATCGCTGTCGGCCTTGTCACCCTTGTTTCCGTTGCAGGCGCTGAGCATCAGCGCGCAAACTCCGAGAATTAAAATGCTTTTCTTCATCTTTTATATAATTTGGGTTAATTATCAAAAAAACGGCTTATAAAGAATTTTATTAAGCCAAAAAGGTGATTTTATTATGTCAGCCCCGTGTGTCAGGCAAAATTTGGCTCCGGCCCGCCCCCTTGAGGGCGGCGAAGAGAAGTCGCGTCAGCGCCTTCGATGATGATAACAATTTCCCCGCGGGCTTTGTTCTGGGCATAATGCTCTGCGAGCTCGCCGAGGGTGCCCCGGCGGTTCTCTTCATAGATCTTGCTGATCTCGCGGGCCACGGAGGCCGGGCGCTCTTCGCCGAAGACTTCGGCGAGCTGCCGCAGCGTCCGCTCGAGGCGCAGCGGCGATTCGTAGATGATCACCGTGCGCGTCTCGGCCGCTAATTCGGCGAGCCGCGTGGCCCTCCCCTTCTTCAGCGGCAGGAACCCTTCGAACACAAACCGGTCGCAGGGCAATCCCGAGGCCACGAGCGCCGGCACGAAGGCCGTGGCGCCGGGCAGGCAAACCACCTCGATCCCCGCTTCGCGGCAGGCCCGCGAGAGCATGAAACCGGGATCGGAGATCCCCGGTGTACCGGCGTCGGAAACCAGCGCGATCCTCTTGCCGCTTTCCAGTTCCTCCACGAGGCCGGCCACGGCCTTGTGTTCGTTGTTGCGGTGATGCGCCCGCATCGGCACGTGGATGTCGAAATGCTTCATCAGCACACTGCTCGTGCGCGTGTCTTCGGCAAGCACGAGGTCCGCCTCCTTCAGCACCTTGATGGCGCGGAAGGTCATGTCGTCGAGATTACCCACCGGCGTGGGAACAATATAAAGGATGCCTGCCATAATATATAGTTATTTTTCGAGATATTCCCGGATTATCGCCATGAAGTCGGAGACGTCGCTGTCTTCGGGGTCGAAGGCGAGGGAGCCGTAGAAATATTCCTCGGCCTCCTCGTAGCTCTCCATACGGCTGGCGCGGTCGAGGGCATCGTCGAGGGCTTTTCGGCTGTTGCCGAAAAGGGCGCGCGTGAAGCGATAGCGGTCGTTGAGGCAGAGCGCCGGCCGCGGCCTTCCGGCCGCCGCGGGCGCGGAGATCGAAGGCGCGGGTTCGGGAATCGAAGCCGCAGGCTCCGATAACGGTAAAGCCTCACCCCGCTCCGGTTCTGCCGGGGCGGGCTCGGGCTCGGGCTCTGACGGCTCGAGCATCGCGAAGAGCGAGTTGATCTCTGCGAGGCGAGTGAAGAGAAGGGGATGAAGCGCCTCCTCTTTCTCCGGCCGCTGCGACAACAGCTCCAGCAGCCCCTCGAATTCGTATGTCTTATCCTTAATCCGATTGATTATGTCATTCATATTTTTTAGGCGTTAGGTTTTAGGCGTTAGGCTATTCACTATTCACTATTCACTAAACTCTTCGGTTCTTTTACCACATACATATTATAATAGGAGAGCAATAGCGTGGTCAGCGGCAGGGCGATGATCAGCCCCATGAAACCGAGCAGCGATCCCCACACCGAGAGCGACAGCAGGATGATCGCCGGGTTGAGCCCCATCGCGCTACCCATGATCTTCGGCGTGAGGAAGAGGTCCTGGATGCACTGCACCACCACATAGACCGCCATCGCCTCCCAGAAGATCAGCCAGAAGTCGCCTCCGGTATTGACCGACCACACCATGCAGAGCAACGCGGTGATCGGCAGCGAGATAAGCTGCAGATATGGCACGAGGTTGAGCACTCCGATGAAAAGCCCGAGCACCACGGCCAACGGCAGTCCGATGATCAGAAAACCGATCGAGAAAAGCACCCCGACGATGAAGGCGATCAGCGCCTGACCGCGGAAATAGCGGTTCATCGCGTTTTTCACATCGGTCATGATGCGGTAGACGCGCGTGCGGTGGCGATAGGGCACTAACTGGCGGAAGCTGAGCATCAGGCGTTCGTAGTCGAGCATGATGAAGATCACGTAGAGGATCACCACCAGCCAGCTGAGCAGTCCCGCCACGAAGGAGACGCCGCTCGTCAGGAAGCTCCAAGAGGATGAGAGGGCCGTCTTCAGCAGCGCCTTCCATTCCTCGCGCGAGAGGAGCCGCGAGAGCTGGTTGAGATCGAGGTTCTCGCGGATGAAGCGGTGGATATTCTCCGATATATAAGGGATGCGCACCTGCGAAGTGGCGTAATGGCGGACCATCTCCGCCATCTGCGTGCATTCGTTCACCAGATAGGGGAAGAAGAGCACCGAGAAGATGCCGAGCACCGCCGTTGTCTCAAGCAGCGCGAACACCACCGGCAGAAAACGCCGCCGCGTGTGGAAAAGCTTCATGTTCCATTTCACCACCGGCTCCAGCAGGTAGGCGATCAGGCATGCCACCATGAAGGGGAGCAGCACTCCCTTCAGCACGTCGAGCAGATAAAGGATCGCTATCAGGGCGAACACCGTGAAAAAGATGCGCACCACCCTGTCGAACGTATAGGGTCGTCTCTCTTCAGCCATAGCAGTTTTCTTTACAGTTTTCTTTTCCGATAGCGCGGAAAACCGACTTCCGCCGCTAAAAACTACAAAATTACAATTTTTTTTGGGATTGCCGTCGGGATTGGCTAATTTTGTGATATGAGATTGAAAAAAATATCACGACTTCTACTCCTAATTATATATGTAGCCGCTGCGTTCCCGCTTCAGGGGCGCACTCCTCAGGAGGCGCTCGACGAGTTCACGGCCTCGGCGGCCATCAACGCCCCGAAGACGGCGGTGCTGATCACCGACCTCTCCACGGGGCGCACCGTCGCCTCCCACAACGCCGGCCTGCCGCTCGTGCCGGCCTCGATCATGAAGTGCGTCTCCACGGCGTCGCTCATCTCTGAGCTCGGCGACAAGTTCCGCTATGAGACGGAGTGCTTCCTCCTGGGCAAGGTTAAGGATGGAGTGCTCGACGGCGACCTGCTGATAGTGGCGAGCGGCGACCCCTCGCTCAATTCGCGCCATTTCCCCGACACACCCGACTTCGTCGGCGAGATCGTCGACGCGCTCCGCGCGGAGGGGATCATCGAGATCCGCGGCAAGGTGGTGATCGACGAGAGCCGCTTTGCCGGCGCGTCGGTCAATCCGACCTGGTGCTCCGGCGACCTCCGCCATGCCTACGGCACCGGCTCCCACGGCTTCAACTTCGAGGACAACGCCTCGGGAAGCCGCGCGGTGAGCGACCCGGCGGCGGTGTTCCGCAGCCGCCTCGGCTCGCGCCTCGACGCGGCGGGTATCGCGCTCCGCGGCGAGGAGACCTCCCCCGGCAAACGCCGTTCGCGCCTCCTCACCCACCGCTCGGCCACCCTCGACGAGATCCTCCGCAGCTGCATGATGCGCAGCGACAACCAGTTTGCCGAGGCGATTCTCCGCACCTACGGCGTGGCCGTCGGCAAGGATGGCTCGACGGCGGCCGCAGCCGAGGCGGAGCTCAACCGCTGGCGCCGCGACAAGGCCCCGGCCGAGGGAGTCGCCATCCTCGACGGCTCGGGACTCTCCCGCGCCGACCGCATGACCGCCGACTTCATGACCCATGTCCTCACCCGCATGGCCTCCGACCCCGTCTACGCCTCCCTCTTCCCCCTCGCCGGACAGGAGGGAACCCTCCGCCGATTCCTCGCCGGTACGCCGCTCGAGGGCTACGCGGCGATGAAGACCGGCTCGATGAACGGCATCCAGTGCTACGCCGGCTATCTCCTCGACGACAACTACGCGCCGACCCATACCATCGTTTTCATGCTCAACGACATGGCCAACCGCTCGGCCGCCCGCGGCAAGATCGCCGACCTCCTGCTCGAGATCTTCGGCCCCCAGAATTAATTCCAATCCAACCCCACCCCCTTTTTCTTATATGCTATGACAAGTCTGCCACTCGACATGCTCCTCGCCTCGATCCCGCAGGAAACCACCGTCTCCGGCGAAGTTTCGGAGTTCCGGCAAGCCATCGACCCCGGCGAACCCGCCCCCAAGCATGAGCAGATCACCAACGGCCTGATCGCCGACCTCGCCTGGATCCTCCTGCTCGGCGCCGTGGTGACTCTCCTCTTCAAGAAGCTCAAGCAGCCCGTGGTGCTCGGCTACATCCTCGCCGGTTTCCTCGCCGGACCCGGCTTCTCCTACCTCCCCTCCATCTCCAACATGGAGAACATCGAGTTCTGGGCCGACCTCGGCATCGTGGTGCTCATGTTCTCGATCGGTCTGGAGTTCTCCTTCCGCAAACTGATGCAGGCAGGCGGTTCGGCGGTGATCACCGCACTGATTGTCATCACCGGTATGACGTTCGCCGGCTTCGGCGTCGGCTACATCCTCGGCCTCAACATGATCAACCGCATCTTCCTCGGCGGAATGATCTCCATGTCGTCGACCACCATCATCATGAAGGCCCTCGCCGACCTCGGTATGCGACAACGCAAATTCGCCACCCTCGTGCTCGCCGTGCTGATCATCGAAGACCTCTTCGCGGTGCTGATGCTCGTGCTCCTCTCCTCGCTCGCCATGGGCGACGTGCAGGGCCTCGAACTCCTCCTCTCCATCGGCAAACTCCTCTTCTTCCTTATTATATGGTTTGTGGTGGGGGTCTACGTGCTCCCCTCCTTCCTGATGCGCGCCCGCCGCTATCTCAACGACGAGACGATGCTCGTCGTCTCGATGGGCCTCTGCTTCTCGATGGCGGTCTTCTCGGTGATGTGCGGTTTTTCGCTCGAGCTCGGCGCCTTCGTGATGGGCTCGATCCTCGCCGGCACTGTTATGGCCGAGAAGATGGAACGCGTCATCGCCCCGGTGAAAAACCTCTTCGGCTCGGTCTTTTTCATCTCCGTGGGGATGATGGTCGACCCGGTGGTGATCTCCACCTACTGGTGGCAGATCCTCCTGCTCGCCGCCGTGGTGGTGGTCGGAATGATCCTCTTCGGCACGATGGGTATGCTGATCACCGGCCAGAACCTCCGCGTGGCCGTGGAGAGCGGCTTCACACTCACCCAGATCGGCGAGTTCTCTTTCATCATCGCCTCGCTGGGAATGAGCCTCGGCGTACTCGACTCGACCCTCTATCCGATCATCGTGGCCGTCTCGGTGCTCACCATCTTCACCACCCCCTATTTCATCAAGATGAGCGACGGCGCGGCGACGCTGATCGAGAAGCATCTCCCCCGCTCGCTCTGTTTCCTTATCGACAGATATTCGGGCCAGAGCTTCGACTCCAATGAGAACCGAACCCTCTGGCGCGCAGTGCTCCGCCGCTATCTCTGGCGGATCCTACTCTATTCGGTGATCCTCACCGCCGAGATCATGGCCTCGCGCCTCTTCCTCTTCCCGCTGGCCGGGAAATATCTCGGCGGCGCGGGTCATCTCGTGGCGACCATCCTGACGATCGCCGCCATGCTCCCCTTCCTCATCGCACTCACTTTCCCCTCCACCGACTCTTCGGAGAAGCTGCAGCTTCACCGCTCGGCGGGCTTCTACGACGTTCCCCTCTTCGCGATGCGGATCGTGCGCTATCTTGTGGCCCTCTTCTTCATCGTCTATTTCACCACCGTGGCCTATTCTTCGCTCACGGGCTGGCTCGTGGGCGCCGGCTGCTTCGTGCTGGTGCTCGTCTTCGCCGGCACCAAACTGATGGGGCGCTACAAGGAGATGGAGCAGAAGTTCCTCAACAATCTCAACTCGCGGGAGAACGTTCGCCTCGGCGTTGGCAACAACCTCGTCGACGACATGCACCAGGCCTTCATCGAGATCGGCCCCGACACACCCTTCGTCGGCGACAAACTCGCCGACTCCGGCTTGCGCCGCGACTACGGTGTTTCGGTGTCGAGCATCCAGCGCGGGGAGGATTACCTCCCCCTTCCGGGGAAGGATGCCCGGATATTCCCGGGGGATGTGTTGGGTGTGATCGGCAGCGACGAACAGCTCCGGGCGCTCAACCGCGACCTGGAGGAGGCGCGTCAGAACGCGCTCGCCATGCCGACGCGCCGCCAGGAACGGGTGGTGCTCTCCAGTGTGGTGCTCTCGGAGAAGTCGCCGATCGTCGGCATACCCCTCGCCGAGACCGACCTGCTCCACGACTTCGGCTCGATGATAGTGAAAGTGAAGCGCGGCGAACGCTTCTTCGACCCCGACCCCGAACTGGTTCTCCTCCCCGGCGACACCATCTGGGTGGTCGGCGACCCCAGTTTCGTCCCGAAGCTGAAGTAGGCTTTAGGTTTTAGGCTTTTAGGTTTTAGGCTTTTAGGGCTTTCAGCCCATTAGATTTTTAGATATGAGACATTCTTTACTTTCCCTCTCTCTCCTATCTCTCGTTTTCATCTTTGCTGCTTGCGGCGGCAAGCAGCAGTCGGAGGGCGGCTCCGCCGCCAAGGGCGACACGGCGGCCGTGGCCGCCGATACGGTCGCCGCACCGGCCGGTTATTCGTTGACCGCCGACTCTTTCGGCCCGATCCGCGTCGGAATGCGCCTCGACGAGATCCCCCAGCAGACGGAAGGGCTCTACAACACGATCCTACCCGCCGAGACACCCGACGCCATGGCACTCACATTCGTGCAGGGTGCAGACCCGGTCTGCACCGTCTACGACTTCGGCAACGGCCAGGCGGATGTCATAGTGCTTGAAGGGAGCAAATATGGCGTCGCCACACCCGACGGCGAGCTCCGCATCGGTGACGACTTCAGCAAAGTCCTCGCCTTGCCCGGCGTGAGGTCAGAATGGGGCGGCATGGACGACTACGGCACATGGTACTGGGTATGGCAGGGCGTATGGTTTGGCGTGGACGAGATGGAAGCATCCGAATCGCTGCTGACGGCGCTCGAGACCGGCCGCCACGCACCGCGCGCCGCCGAACTCGCCAAAGCCCGCATCGGCTACATAGCCACCGGCCTCCCCTTCTGACGTTGGCGCGCCGGCGCGCCAAAGCCAGAAGTCAGAGTGACAAAGTCAGCGCCTTGACGGGCGATCAGCTGCCCTCAGCTAAATCTTTGCGCCTTTGCGCCTTTGCGCGAGATCTTGATGAGGCCAGCCATGCAGTCCGCGCGAGTCAGGTTGATTATTCTCTCGCAAAGAGCGCAAAGGCGCAGAGCCGGCCTGATGATTCCTGGCCTCATCAGCACGGCGCCGCAGGCTGAGAACGATGGTCAGCCAGCCGCCGTCTATAAGTCCGCAGAGTTTAAGCTCGCCAGCGAGCACTGTCTTTGCGCCTTTGCGCGAGATCTTGATGAGGCCAGCCATGCAGTCCGCGCGAGTC
>CAJMNI010000011.1 GCA_905214735.1 uncultured bacterium
TGAATCGAAAATGACCTGACGGCCTTTCGACATACCTTCCGGTGCAATGTAATTAACTTTGTGGTGCATTGCAGCCCGGTTCGCAAATTTGCAAACGCACCGGAAGGAGTTGGACACCGGCATAAGCTGACTGAGCTTGTAGAGGAAAGTAACAATCTTATATCTGTATCCGCTGTCACGATGACTGCCGGAATAATAGTTTATGTCCTTTTGTCTCAGTTCTTGTTTGTTCATGGGAGATATTACCTCTCATGGTCAAATAACGTTTTAGAGGAAAGTTACAAAAATATTTAAGGGGCAGCTTATTGCATCGAAGTGTTTGATTTTCTGTAGCTATAGGATAATGTTTTCCTATATCAGATGAATCTTTCGGAATTGCGGAGCGTGCGCATATCGCGGCCGATCAGCTTCCATGCGAGATATGTCGATACCAGAGATATGAACGGCGCGATTATCATCGACGACCAGCTTACATGATAGGGGGCGAATATGTAATAGCCATATACTGCACCGATGGTGATCACTCCGAGTATGAACACGATTTCCACAAGGCAAAGCATGCGCTGATAACGCAGATTCTTATAGAGGAAGATGTCGAGAAGGGGAATGATGAAACTCAGCAGTGAAACGATGAAGAATCCCCAGGTGTATTGTTCCATTCCCGACGGTGCACCTCCGGTTGAAGAGCCTTCTATGTCGAAGCCGAGTGTGGTGAAGTCAAGCGATTGGACGGGCGTCTGCATTTGTCCGATTGAAAGAAAGGTGAAACATGCCATCAAAATTGCCGTGATCAACAGCATGACTGACTGCCAACGTTGTATTACCATGATATTGTTTTGTTTTATAAATGTTTTTAAGGCGGATCGATTACTCCCGTCATTAGGCATAACAATTCCGCAAACGGTTTCTGTCTGCAAAATTAGGAAAATTTCCCGGATTTGTCTCTGCAATCGTAAAAAAAGAAAAAGACGGGAGTAAAATATCCAACTCTTCCCGTCTTTTCTCTGGCTTACTTATAAGATTTGCTTGCGTATGTGGTTTTAGGTTTATGGCTGTTTCTTTTATCTCCGTTATTGTTTTTTTGTCAATGCAAAATTATTTCTTTTCGCCGCGCTCGGCAATACCGAATTTTAAGTATTTTTTCCGTTGCGTTTGCATTGATTTAGACGAATTTTTGTAATTTTGTATTATACTATTGAATTCCGGGCTAAATTTCCGGATAACCCAGTCAAAAATCCCGTTTCCTATCCCTAATAGTAGGTAACGAAGTCAAATCTGAATCACACCATGAACAAGGCATTGCATGCATTATATCTGATTTATCAGTGGCTTATCGCCGGACCGATATTCGTAGTGGTCACTTTTCTGACCGCGTTTGTCACGGCTGCCGGGTGCACTTTAGGCAAGCGGGATTACTGGGGATACTGGCCCCCGCATATCTGGGCACGGTTCACATGTTGCCTCTTTCTGATGCGGATCAAGGTCGAGGGCCGCGAGAATATCGATCCTCGACAAAGCTATGTCTTTGTGGCAAACCATCAGGGAGCATACGACATCTGGGCTATTTACGGCTATCTCAACCATAACTTCAAGTGGCTGATGAAGAAAAGCCTCGAAAAGGTGCCGGTAGTCGGTTGGGCATGCAAACTTGCCGGCCATGTTTTTGTGGACGATTCCAAAATCTCAGGCATCAGGGAGACGATTGAAGATGCGGAGAAAATACTTAAACATGGAATGTCGGTAGTGATTTTCCCGGAGGGTAGCCGCTCGTTCGACGGCAAGATGATACCCTTCAAACGCGGCGCCTTCATGCTTGCTGCCGAGTTCAAGCTTCCTGTCGTGCCGATAACCATCGACGGAAGCTTCAAGGCGATGCCTCGCGTCACCTACAACATGACGCCGACAACAATCAGACTCACGATTCATAAGCCGATTTTCCCCGGTGAGAATGGATTCAACACCAAACGACTGATGGCGGAATGCCGCGATTCCATCCAGTCGGCGTTGCCGCCGGAAGACCGTGATCCGCAAACAATCAATTAAACCGCCCTAAAATCGGCATCTCTTAATTTATTTATGTCAGGATTCAAGCCATCTTTGCCGGTGATCCTTTCGATAGCAGGATCTGACTGCTCTGCAGGAGCCGGTATACAGGCCGATCTCAAGACCGCAATGGCTCTCGGATGCTATTGCGCCACCGTTGTTACGTGCGTCACGGCTCAAAGTTCCGACGGCGTATCGGGTGTGCTCCCTGCGGGTCGGGATATGATAATTGCCCAGCTACGGGACGTGCTCCTGGATTTCACTCCTTCAGCTGTAAAAATCGGACTCCTGCCCGATGCCGATTCAGTTCGGGCTGTGGTTGAAACTATCCGCGACTATGGTTTGAGAAATGTAATTGTCGATCCTGTTTTGTCGGCAACAGCCGGCGGGTCGATCAATAATTCCCGGGATGTTGCTAAAGCTATAATAGATGAATTAATTCCTCTTGCAACTCTCGTCACTCCCAGCAAGAGCGAGGTGATACCGATATTCGGAGAGGAAATCTTGAATTTCACGAATATTGACGGCGCCCATCTTGAAAAAGAGTCAGATTCCGCCGACAGCTTATATGTGCTTCTGAAAGGGGGAGATTTCGAAGGGACGAGATGTGTCGACCACCTGCTATCGGCCCATCGCCCGGAGATACCGCATAACCCTTCATATCGTTTGGTGGCAAGTTACGAAAGCGAGCGGATCGACACGGAGCATACCCACGGCACCGGTTGCGTGCTTTCATCGGCGATTGCCTGCTTCCTTGCCAAAGGAGAGAGCGTGCCCGACAGCGTGGCAATGGCAAAGAGGTTCGTCGGAGAGGCTCTTCTCAAAGGTAAGACTCATCCGGTCCGCGAACACTACGGTCCGCTTGGCCTGTTCTGATTTCAGAATGAATTTGTTTCATATAAAAACGGCCGGATCCATGAGTCCGGCCGTAATCATATTCTCATTCCCTGATTCTCGACTTGAAGAAACTGCGCAGATCTTTCCAGTGATAGTAGGGCCAGATGTCGGTTTCCACCGGAACTCTGGTTTCTTTCTCATTGTGAAGAATCTTCACGAGCACATCATCAGGTTTTGCCGGATTCCTGAAAAATACAAGCTGAATGTTTGCCCCCATGGGCGAAACTTTCCAGTCGCACCAGCCTTTATAGAAATCTTCCGTATTCTCGATTTCGGCGTCCGTTCCATCGAGCGCCATCAGTGCGGCCAGCGGGATAATATTGCCGTCATGACCGAAGCGGAGGGCTGCCGACGGATCTGACGATGCTATCGCTTTGTCGGCCGTGTCGATTATATTGTTAAGGAGATTTGCTGCGTTTTGCGGATGCACTCCTTCAGCAGGTTTATAGAAACAATGTTTGGCATAGAAGTCGGCATTGAAGCATTCCCAGAGGTTGAAGAGCTCTTCATCGGTGAAGAGATCATAGAAATTGATCTTTCCTTCGGTGTTCTGCGCGTCGGAAGCGAGCCAGTAGATTCCCCACATAAAATCGGCGGGGTTTACATATTTGGAGACAAAGTCGGCATCTGCAAAAACAGAGGCGACCATTCTGTCGGGTTGCGTTTTGCTCTGCTTCATCTTGCGGTAAACCTCGTGCCACCAGTTTTTGCCGCTGTTGAAAGCATCCGACTCTTTCGTGCTGTGGCAAAGATAAGGCATATATCTTTCGGCAGATTCCATGTCGATGGTCAGCGACGGATTCTTCTCCTTAAGGCTTTCGCAGAATGAAGACATGCTCAGGATGCAGCGAGGCACGAGCGTGGACCTTGCGGTGATATGTGATTTTGCGGTGAAAACTCCGGGATAGTTTGCAATCATTCTTGCGGCTATTCCCTTATGCTGTCGGCGTCCGAGCGGAGAGAGGGCTCCTCCCCTTCCTTTTGTCTCGATCATCAGCGAATCTATTCTCGAGAGGAGGTCGCGGCCGAGGGGAGTCAGTGCACCGGCTTCATCCGCGCGGTGCATGAGCGATGCTATCCATTCATAATCGTTGTCGCTGATAAGATAACGCGAACCGTGACGCCCGTAATGGCTTATGTGAAACGGCCGGTAGCCTTTCGGAGCCGGAGTGTTGTCGGCTTTCGTTGATGGATATGCGAAATATACACCACCGGTCTTGTTGGGGTCGGCGGCCATTTCTTCCCTGGTGGTTTGCGAAGCGATCGGGAAGGCTGCAAGCGCGAGCAGAATCGCTGATATGAAACTCTTTTTCATGATATTGTCAAGATATAAGTTGCGGGGAGGAGAGAGATTGTTTGAAGTCAGTCTCGGTAATATAGCTGGAGATAGCAGCGGGCGAGGAAATCAAGGTTGTCGGCCACGAGCGCATGGTCGTCGGAGCCGGGGAAACAGGCATCGCGAAGCCATCCGTCAGCAGCGGCTCTCCTTAATAAATCGGCCGGGCATCTTCCCCTCTGCGAAATCAGTTCGAAGGAATGCATGCGGGCATACTCCTTGTCGTAGAATGGATTGGTCGGTGCGGCGAGACATTTGGCCACGTCGCGCGCCATAAGCATACCCTTCACAGGATTAACCATCAGCACGTAGTCGTCCGCACCTTTTGCCTGCGCGAGATGTTCCGTGTCTTTCTCCCAGCCGAGGGCGGAGATGAAGAATTTGTTCATCTCCTCGTATGAGCCGAAAAATTTGACTGTCTCTCCATTTGTTGCGGCTACGAATTTTTCGTAATAAAGATGCTTTTTTCCTGTCGGTGGAACTTTCGTCACGTCGATCAGACGGTTCTCAAAAATAAGCGTGAGCCATTCCTGCATATAAAGCGCTATCGGGCCGAAAGGCATCTCGATGATCGCCTGCTCGAGACGCTCGTTGACAAACATAGTGAGGTCTTCGGCCTTTTGCGCTTCGGGCGATGTCATCATCTCCATCAGAGAGGCGGAGAAAGATGGTGTCATCAGATAGCAATGAAGGAACAACCATTGTCCGAACTTCACAATCTCCCCCTGATCATTCGGATCGACAAGGTCAATTCCTCTGGCAGGATGGAAGTTCTTCGGATCAGGAGCATCGTCATAAATCGATTCGAGATAAGAGTATGCCGCTTCCGCTGTCTGTAGTATTGCAGGATCATGAGGATATATGTCGCGGTGATGGTCGTCGAACATGGCGATCGCATACCATACGAGGAATCTCACATCCTCACGATTGAGCTCATAATCGACATACTCCTCCCCGACCGGGTGGAAAGGCACCGTGAAATTGTATAGCTTCCGGTTGGCTTCGACAAAGCTGCGCCAAATTCCGGCATCGGCCACAATGTCCTCGAAATAGCATGCCAGAGTCATCGCCATTTTCGCGAGAACGGCTTCATGGATAATATGTTTCAAATCCGAGTCGAGACATATCTCCAAGACTTTGTTGGCTACTCCGAGATAATAAGGATCGGTTTCCGATATTTCAGGATATGAAGGCTGCGTGATAAGGAAATCACGCATCTCGAATTTTTTCATGATTCCAGACCTGTTGAAATTGCTTTTTTAGGCCAGATGTTTATTTCAGGAGTTCGATGGTCTGTGCGAGTGTGAGACGCTGCTGCTCACCTGTCGACATATCCTTTACCAGGATTGCATCCTCTCCGAGCTCGGATTCGCCTACAAATGCGACGAACGGAATGTTGTCGGCATCAGCCACCGACATCTGCTTCTTCATCTTGGCAGCGTCGGGATAAAGCTGGGCGGATATTCCGGCTTCGCGCAAGGCTTTGACATATTTAGCCGCCTGCAGCGATTCTTTGTCGCCGAAATTGACGAAGAAGACCTTTACCGAACGGGTAATGTCGTCGGGATAGAGGTTGAGCTGGTTCATCACGTCATAGATTCGGTCGGCGCCGAAAGAGATGCCGACTCCCGAAAGGCCCGGCATGCCGAAAACTCCGGTAAGGTTATCGTAACGGCCACCGCCGGTGATGCTTCCGATCTCCACGTCGCGGGCTTTCACCTCGATGATGGTGCCTGTGTAATAGTTCAGGCCGCGTGCAAGCGAAAAGTCTGTCTCGACTTCGCAGTTATGGCCAAGCGATTCGATGCCCTCGAGAACGGTGTTCATCTCTTCGATGCCTTTCATGCCGACTTCGGAGTTTTTGAGGAAATCTGTCATTGTGGCAAGTTTCTCGGCGTTGCTGCCGCTGAGCGTCAATACAGGCTGAAGGGCGGCGACAGCTTCGTCGGAGAGCCCTTTTTCCTTCAGCTCGGCATTTACGTTTTCAATTCCGATTTTGTCGATTTTGTCGATGGCCACGGTTATGTCGACAATCTTGTCGGCCTCTCCTATCGTTTCAGCTATGCCGGCAAGCACCTTGCGGTTGTTGATCTTGACCGCGATGCGGATGCCGAGATTTGTGAAGACATTGTCGATCAGCGAGAGGAGTTCAACTTCATTGAGAAGAGAGTCTGAACCGACGACATCGGCGTCACACTGATAGAACTCCCTGTATCTCCCCTTCTGCGGACGGTCGGCACGCCACACCGGCTGGATCTGATAGCGTTTGAAAGGCATCTGAAGATCATTGCGGTGCTGCACGACAAAGCGGGCGAAGGGGACGGTGAGGTCATAGCGAAGACCTTTTTCGCAGATTTTGTTGGTGAGGCGCGGCAGATTGCGCTCAAGCAGTTCTTCATCGGAAACCGATTTCAGGAAATCTCCGGAATTGAGAATTTTAAACAGGAGTTTGTCGCCCTCTTCGCCATATTTCCCCATCAGCGTGGAGAGATTCTCTATCGAAGGAGTTTCTATCTGTTTGTAGCCGAAAAGCCTGAACGACTCCTTGATTGTATCGAAAATATAGTTGCGTTTGGCCATTTCGACCGGCGAGAAGTCGCGGGTGCCTTTTGGAATAGAGGGTTTCTGTGCCATAATATGTTGTGGAATTTATTTGTTCTGTAATCCGAATCAGCAGGAAAACCGGTTCGGCCGGATGAATATGCAAAATTACAAAAATGATTCCCCTTCTCCAAACATTTGATTGAGAAAGGGAATCATAGAGGGAATCTGCGTTAAATCTGCGTTAGAATTCGCAGGAGAGACGCACGTTGAATTGACGCCGCGTCAGATAATTCGGCACGCCATATTGGATACCGTTGACATCCGTAACCCAATAATATGAACTTACGTTGGCGATGTCAAGCAGGTTGAAGACGTCGAGGCCAAGAGTGAGGCTCTTGAAATGGCGCAAAAATCCTCGGGGCTTGGATGTGTCGGAGGGTGCGCCGACAAACTGGTAGCTCAGGCCGATGTCGACACGTTTATATGCCGGGGCGCGGAAATAGGTGACCGTGCGCGACGTGTGGGGAGGCACCATCGTGAGTCCGTCGGAAATGACGCCGCTCAGGCTGAATTTCAGCTTGGGAAATTTCGGGAAGTAGTCGGTGAAGAAGAGAGATACCGAATAACGCTGGTCGCTGGGAAGAGGCACTTTTTTACCGTCGAGGGTCTGCTGCGTTTTCATCAGAGAGAAACTGATCCAGGAATCGCTTCCCTCCACAAACTGTCCGAACAGTTTCAGGTCAAGACCCATGGCATATCCTTTGGAGTCGTTGACGCCCGAATACTGGATCTTGAGATTGTCGTATTCGTAAGATATGAGGTTTGCGAGGTTCTTGTAGTAGATTTCTCCGGTCAGTTTGAACGGGCGGTTCATTGCGCGGAAGGTGAAGTCGGTGCCGAGAATTAGCTGGATGCTTCGCGGAGACTTGATGTCTTTGTTAAGCACTATCGACTGGTTGCCATAGCCGTCGACAGCCGTTTCGCGATACTCCTTATAGAACGGCGACTGATAGTAAAGGCCTGCTGCAATGCGGTAATACCAGTTGGGATGGCTCACCGGATTGAACGAGAAGTTCACGCGCGGAGAAACGAGGAATTCCTTGTTAAACTGATTGTAAGAGAACCTTATGCCGCCGTTGAGGGTCATGTAGGCGAAGTTATTGCTCAGATAGACGGCATCTTCAATAAATCCGTAAAAGCGGTTGTTCTTGATGTCGTGTTTTGAGGAGAGGTTGTAGACCAGATGCACTCCGTCGGGAACGGTTGGCAGCGAATAACCTGCCGAATCACGCCATTCCCACTCTTTTGTGCGGTCGCGGAAGGCCTCGTGCCGGTATCCTACACCGTAGGAAAAATTGTTGGCGCGATATTTCGTGGTTCCAGTCAGCGACAATTGCAATGAGGAGGATTTTAGCCTATTGCGTGAATGCTCCATATATTTGCCGACGCCAAGTTCGCCGCCGATTCCTTCGGCGCCGCTCGTGCCGGCCTTGTCGAGCCAATATTCTCCCGATATGTCGTAGGTGACGAGTTCGTTGGAGAGAAATCCGGCTGCGTTGAGTGCGAAGCTTGTGGCGCGGTTGTGACGGTAGATCACCTGCGCCGAACCGAGATAGGTCTCGAACATATCCTTCTCCTTGCCGTCGAAATAGACTTTGAAACTTTTGGCATCTTGCGATGTGCCGAAGGTGGTTTCGCGATCCTGAGGCTTGAAGTTGAAATGATTGAGCGAGATGTTTCCGAGCACGTTGACTGTCCAGTGGTCGTTGGGCTTATAGCTCATGTTGGTCTGGAAGTCGAAATAGAGAGGATCATACTCTCCTTTCGTGTCTTGAGTTGAAAGAAGTGAATTGTTTTTCTTCAGTCGCGCTCCGGATATCTGGGAAAATTTGCCAGAGTTGGAGCCGATGGTGAGCGAACCTCCCATTAGCGAGAGGTCGACTGCCCCCTCAAAACTTTCGGGCTCACGATAGGTTATGTCGAGCGCCGAAGACATCTTGTCGGAATAACGGGCAGGAAAACCGCCGGATGAGAATTTCAGGTTACCGACCATATTGGGGTTGATGATGGAGAGTCCCTCCTGCTGACCGCTGCGAACGAGCTGCGGACGATAAATTTCAACGCCGTTGATGTAGACCGAATTCTCGTCAAACGAACCGCCCCTCACTGAATATTGCGAACTCATCTCATTGTTGGAGTTCACGCCCGGCATGGTGGTGATCATAGCCTCCACGCTTCCGCCGGATACGTCAGGCGAGAGCTTGAAGCTTTCAGTGTCGAATGTCTGCATGCCGTTGGAATTTTGCCGGTATCCTACGACTTCGATTTCCCGAAGGTCGACATCGTTGGGGTATAGTCGGATGTTGAGGGTGAGATCCCCTTTCGGATTGATAAGCTTATGATGCACGGTCTTGAATCCGATGCAGCTGTAGATCATCTCTACGGTGTCTTTGGCAGCGACTGTAAGAGAATAGTTGCCTTTGAGGTCGGTGTTGGTGCCGATGGCGGTATTGGCCATGCGCACTGTGGCAAATTCCACAGGTTTGTCCTCGGCATCAACCACTTTCCCGGATATCTTGACATTCTCGCTAAGGAGCATTGCCGGGAAGAAGGCAACAGCCATGAATATTATTAAGAGGTTTCTCATTCCTTTTTAACGCATCCTCCCTTTGTTATATTGTAAAAAATCCGGGAGCGTTCCGTGTGAGAAACGCTCCCGATTAAATTGCAATCCTTTTCTATGACTCCTTATATAGTAGGGATGATGGAAACTGATGTTTTCAGAATTTGTATCCGATCGAAAGGGCTATCTGGCTGTTGTTGAATGTCAGTTTAGAATTGGCAGCCGACAACGGCTCTTCGGGATCGGGACTGAAGGGATAGTATTCGGCCGTCTGATGCTTATAGACGTATGCAAGATCTGCATAAAATCCATGGCTTCTGTATCCGATTCCGGCCGTGATGTAATTGGTGTCATTGTCAAGTCGATAGCTTGTTATTGTGCCCGAGGCCGGAATGTTGACCATGTTCTGCTTAACTTTCGAAGTGACAGGAGAACTGGTGTAGTTGTAACCGAGACGGATAGAGAACTGCGGAATTACGCGATATTCGGCTCCGATGCGGAATGTGCTCGTGTTCTTGTAGATTTCGCGGATCATGCTGTTGGTATAAGCAATCGGATCGTTGTCATAGCTTCCTTCGAATGATGGCGATTTCTTGGCAGGAGCGCCCCACCACACCCAATCATCGTCGTACCAGGGATCCCAGGGATCATAATAATCGTCGTACGACGGATTGCGATATTTCATGTGCTTATAGCAGTTCCATTCATAGTCGGCCGAGATGATAAGCTTGTTTCCGATCACTCCGGCAGCGCTCGCTATGATTTTCCAGGGCGACGCGAAGTCAATGTCGTTTTCCGAAGGGTCGCCGTAGTTGGTTTCTGCTGACCCTCTTCCGTTTCTGAAGGGATAATCGAAATCGACGCGTTCGCAATAGAATCTTTCGGTAAGGTTATAATATGTCGGAGTGTGGAATGCGAATCCGAGGCGGAGTTCCTGAATAGGTTTCACAATGACGCCAAGCTGGTAGTTGAAGCCGGTGCCGTATACCTTATAAAGATCGCGAAGACGCCAGTTGGAATCCATCTGGTCTACTCTCTCGGTGTCTGGATTGTAGACGTAAGCATCCTGGAGGCTTTCTTCCCATGTGCTCGACACGCGATAGTCCATATTGACAATGTCGAAATTCATGCCCCAGTAAACGATGTCGTTGATGTTTCCTCCGACTGCGATGTTGTATTCGTCGACATAACCTTTTTCATTTACGCTGAAAGCGCCCGAACCGGATGTGCCGTTGCCAAACTGGCCGTACCACCATGGTTTGTCGGGATTCCCTTCGGGATCGATCAGATATGATTCGTAACCGAGCACCGTGATCCAGGGAACATTGCTCCCATAGCCGTAGGGATCGTAGGAATCGGTGGCAACAACATCTTTCTGGGTAAGCTGGTAATTGTTGGCAATGCCGGCGATATAATTGCTTAGCGAGATGGGAAGATTTGGAATGCCTCCGCGATATTTGCGGTTGAACGATACGGCCCTGTTATAGGTGAATCCGAGATTCACGTAGGGAACTGTTTTGCTGTTTAACGAAATGGCAGCGACTCCGCCGATATTGTTGAGGTTGAAGAATGTCTGGTTTTTGACATCGGAAAAGTCGCGACCCGAAGACTTGGCTTCATTGGCTTGAAGGTCGAGGGTAAATCCGATTTCGTTGCTTCTGTAAACGCCGATACCGGCCGGATTTTGCGACAATGACGAAAGATCGCCTCCGAGGGCGCCGAACGCGCCGCCCATCGACATGAATCTTGCCGTGCCTCTCAAATCTTGTTGGGAAATCTGATAGGCGTCGATGGCGCTCTGAGCCGAGGCCATTCCCGGAATGGCGGCCAAAGCGGCGCTTGCAATCATTATTCTATGTATTCTCTTCATATTGCAATATGTTTATTATACGATAGTTACAGTTTATTAAGCCGGATTTGAATTGAGCGTGATTACATTTTGGCACCTGACCGCCTCAACAAACCTTTTGCCTTATAAACAAATAATTGCGGGGATGTTGCGTATCATCCCCACAATTTTATCCATTTTCAAAGTTTGCTTTATCTGCGACGGCCGCCTCCGCCACCTCCACGATGTCCGCCCGACATTCCGCTTCCGCGAGAATTATAGCTGCGTCCGCTGTTGTAGCTGCTTCCACGGTTGCTGTTATAGCTGCGGTTGGAGTTCGAATTGTAGCTACGGTTTGAGTTCGAATTGTAACTGCGATTGGAATTCGAGTTGTAGCTGCGATTCGAGTTTGAGTTGTAGCTGCGGTTCGAGTTCGAGTTGTAACTGCGGTTTGAGTTCGAGTTGTAACTGCGGTTTGAGTTCGAGTTGTAACTGCGGTTTGAGTTCGAGTTATAATTGCGATTGGTGTTGGAGTTCCGGTTGCTGTTATAGCTGCGGGTTTCGGTCGTGTTCGAATTGCTGTTCATTCTCTCCACACGAGTAGCCTCCTGACCTGTTACACCTACCCGATTATTATTCTTCAGCACGGGAGTGCCGGTTGTGGCATTGCCGTTGCGTGTCGGTTCGACTTGCGTAGTTCCGCTGACGCCGCTAACACCGGAAACACCGTTCACTCTCTCTGCGCTGACAGCGGCTGAAGAGGAGACTGAATGGTTGTTATGTTTCAGTGTCGGACGAGTCTGAACGCCGGTTCCTACACCCTGAGTGACTCCGCTGGATATATGACCGGATGATACAAGCTTGCCGGAGGCGGAAATCTGTCCGCGGTTGGAAGTCGTAGCATTCGGATTGCGCTGGGGCGCGCCGGTATTGGAACCGGGACGGCTGTTGCTCCCTGCCGTATAACTCGGACGTCGGTTGGAAGTGCCGCCTGCGTAGTTATAGCCGGGGCGGGTGTTGTCGTGGCGGCCATTGGCATAGCCGGGACGGGTGTTGTGCGACCATCCGGGGCGCGGTCCTACAGGACGGTGACCGCCGGGTCGGTAATCGGCGTAATAGGGTCTTCCGGGTCTGTAAGCGGGTCCCCAGGGATAATAGCCGGGTCCGTAACCCCATCCCCATGCGGGTCCCCAGGTCCAGGAGGGTCCCC
Organism: uncultured bacterium; assembly: GCA_905214735.1. Classification (GTDB taxonomy): domain Bacteria; phylum Bacteroidota; class Bacteroidia; order Bacteroidales; family Muribaculaceae; genus Lepagella. Next base: position 12,482 of record CAJMNI010000011.1, read on the forward strand.
AGTCCCATGCCCATGTCGGACCCCATGTCCACGACGGACCAAGGCACCATGACCATGTGAAACTCGGTCCCCATGTCCAGGAATATCTCCATGACGTCGGATACCAGTAGGGATTATATGAATATACCGGGACGAACGTCGGATAACCGTTGTCGATGACAATTTCAACATTGCCGTAGCTGTTGTTGAGTATGTCGCCGAGCACATCGGAATTGTCGATCACGATGGTCGGGTTGTAATATTTCTGGATTTGCGAGGTGTAGACGAAATCCTCTCCGGCCTGGGCTGTGGCGCCGATAGTGTCGACCGGCGAGGAGTAATATGTCTCTCCCCTCCTGTTGTAGGTGTCGACATCGACATTGCTGAAGTCGGATATATAGGCCGACTCGCGCTGCGATTTCTGTGACGTCGTGCTTTTTTTCGGATTGTAATATATATCGTCATACTCCTGGGCACGAAGAACAGGAACTGCAATCATTGCAAGCGTGATTCCTAATAATACTCTTCTCATTGCTCTATGGTTTTAATCGTTATCGAGAGAAGGATGCAGGCATAAATCGAGCGATCCTTATCTTTTTATTAATCTTAGACAAGAATTTGATTATCTTGTTTAATCAAATCTTTCTCTTTTGCTCTGTTTTGCTCACAAATTTACGAAATTTAGCCGAATTTGTATAATCTGACAACAAATTCCCACCCCTTTTAGCAATTTTTCACCATTCCAACACTTCCTGTTAAAACTTGAGGTAGAAGTTTTTGCAGAGGGAGCGGTGGCCGGTTGTTGGCATTCCGGGTGTTTCTTCGAGGATCAGCGTGCTTCTTGAGGTCTGCTTGGCGGCGACGGAACTTCGATTTTCCTTAAGTCCATCCGTCGAATCAGTTAATGCGAATTCCATCAGGGAACGTTTAACCGGCGCATTTGGATGCCCTTTCACGTCGGTGCGCCGGAGCAAGACGTATCCTATCTCATTAGCGTAAGATTCAAGCGTTTCGGCCTGGCTGAAAGGTAATACGAGTGCAATTCTACCGGATGGCGAAAGATTTTCCTTACAAACCCTCAAAAGTTGCGAAGGGGAAAGATCCGCCTGATGGCGGGCAAGCATCCTTGCTCCTTGCGGATCGGCAACACCGTCGTCGAAATATGGCGGATTGGAAACAATAAGGTCATATTTTTCATCGCCTAAATTTCTGAAATCAGTTTCCAGCGCCGTCATAGAATCCGACCATGGAGAGTTCGCAAAATTTTCATTAGCTTCCTTCACAGAAGGCGAATCAATATCAATGGCCGTAACCGAGAAGTCTGACTTTGCCGAAAGAATCCGAGCCGGATCATCATTCTTTTCACGATCAACAGTTTTCTGACGAATCTCATCATCAATGCGCTGGGCAAGCATCAGGGCGATGACGCCGCAACCGGTGCCGACATCAAGAACCTTGCGACAATCCGCGATATTGGTCCAGGCACCGAGCAGAACAGCATCCACCCCGATTTTCATCGACGATTTTGAATGACTGCAATCAAATTTCTTGAAACGGAATATTTTCATAGCTCGGAAAAATTCTGTAATTTTGCAAAATTAGAAAAAAATCCGCAAATTCATCTGCATAATCCTTTGTAATCGGTTCGAACCATAGACCTTGTGTCACAAAAAATGTTGACGCTGGGGTCGCATCCTTGGAGCGGATTTGGTCACTTGCTGAAAGGAGCATACCTACGTATGTGACTGCAAGCAAGGGGCCAAAGGCGCCCAAGGATGCGAAGCAAAGCAAAATCTTCGCAACTATAGCCTCAGTGACGTGTCAGAAGGCCTTTACAAAGTGTAAATAATAATTTTAATTGTTTCACAGAATGTTGAGATTTATGCAAACATATGCTAAATCAAATTTCTGGCCTCGGCCGCATTCCGGCGCTTTTCGCCGAGATTTGCGATGTCGTATTAATTTTTCAGAGGAACTCGCGAGCCCTTCGGGGTTCGTCGGTTGCATAGTAAAGCTATGCGCCCTCCTCAACTCGCGAAAATCGCTCGAAATGCGGCCGCCCGAGCGTTAACATTTTTTGTGACACAAGGTCTAGATATAGGCCGGTTGAAATGCATTTCACAACCTGCTCTATTTCAGATTGGTTTTATTCAATATATACGTCTTATGGCAAAACAATTCGATTATTCCGTCAACGACATAATCTCAGTTTCGGCAGCAATGGCTCAGCCGGGCTATGACAGCATATACGAGAAAAAAGGGGAAGATATACCCGATGTCGACAGACTTGTCAACATCGATGCAGTGCATAAGAATTTTTATCGCCCCGACACTCTGATCCTTCCCACCGACGAAGATGTATATCTCCCTTATCTTCGTCTCGGTCTCACGGTCGACGACGACTGGACCAGAATGATGATAAAGAAGGCCCAGCAGGAGACACTCCCTATTTTCCTTTTTTCATGTGGCAAGGAGGTGCCCGAAGATGTCGAGGCAATCTTCCCCGAGCATGTGGAGAACCGCATCGGAGCCTTTGCATTTGTCACCGGCTTCAAAGAGCATGCCGACGGAACAGCTGAAGCGTATATAGTCACAGGCGAACAGGGACGCATACTTCAGCTGACCGGAAATTCACCTTTCCTTACAGCCAATGTCGCACTGACGCCAATGAAGCTGTTGCCTCAGCGCACACCCGAGAGCATCGAGATTTCCAATTATATCGAGCAGTCTTACAAAGGAACGCTTGAATTCGTCTCGGAGGAAGACCGGAATTCAATCCTCGACACTCTGATTGCCATTCCGGAAGAATCGAAGCGTCGGCTGAATTTCATGATTCAGAATTCATGCCTGAGTCCCGACCAGATCATGGAGGTTTACGGACTGCTCGACATTGCCGACCGCCGCATGACTTTCCTCCGTTACCTGCGCGTTTGGATCCAGCTTCTCGAACTGAGAAAAGATATCCATGCCAGGGCATACACCGACATCAGCCAGCGTCAGAAAGATGAATTCCTCCGTACGCAGATGCGCGCCATGCAAAACGAGCTTTCCGACGGTGAAGATCCCGAGGTGGCCGAATTGCGTGAAAAAGCCGCCAAAAAGGAATGGAACGAAGAGACGGCCACAGCGTTTGAAAAAGAGATGAACCGCCTTTTGAGATACGCCCCCAACTCTCCCGAATATGCCCTGCAATATTCCTATCTCGAGACTTTCCTCAATTTGCCATGGGGTCATTGCGACCGCACCACGTTCGAACTCACGGATGTCGAGAAAGCGCTCGACAGCGAACATTATGGCCTCGACAAGGTGAAGAAGCGCATCATAGAGCACATGGCCGTGCTCAAATTGCGCAACGACATGAAGGCGCCGATCCTCTGTCTTTACGGACCTCCCGGAGTGGGCAAGACCTCTCTCGGAAAATCGATAGCCGATGCCATGGGTCGCAAATATATGAGGGTTGCACTCGGCGGCGTGCATGACGAAGCCGAAATCCGCGGTCATCGCCGCACATATCTCGGTTCGATGCCCGGACGTATAATCACCGCGCTCGAAAAATGCGGCACAAGCGATCCCGTGCTCGTGCTCGACGAAATCGACAAAATAGGAGCCGATTTCAAAGGCGATCCCTCGACGGCCCTTCTCGAAGTGCTCGATCCGGAGCAGAACTGCAAGTTCCACGACAATTATATCGACCATGACTACGATCTGAGCAATGTGCTCTTCATAGCCACGGCCAACGATATCTCAGGAGTCTCGGCACCGCTCCTCGACCGAATGGAACTCATTGAAATCGAGGGTTATGTTGAAGATGAAAAGGTGCAGATCGCAATTCATCATCTTGTGCCTAAAAATCTCAAGCTTCACGGATTCGGAGAAGATGAGATTGTATTCAGCGAGCCTGCAATCAGCGAGATAATCAATCTCTACACCCGCGAGAGCGGAGTCCGTCGCCTGGAAAAGAAGATAGCCGACGTGATCCGCAAGCAGGCATGCCTCAAGGCAGCGGGCAAAGATTTCCCGAAGGAGATCACTCCCGAACTTGTGAGGGAATATCTGGGACGTCAGGAAGTCTTCCCCGACCGTTACGAGAACAATGAAGTGGCAGGAGTTATCACCGGACTGGCGTGGACACAGGTCGGCGGCGAAATACTTTTTATCGAGTCATCTCTGGCCCAAGGGAAAGACAGCAAGCTCACGCTCACCGGCAACCTTGGCGACGTGATGAAGGAGTCAGCGGTGATCGCTCTCCAATATCTCCGTTCGCATTGTAAGAGTTTGGGAATCGATCCGGAACGGTTTGACACGACTCATGTCCATATCCATGTTCCGGAAGGCGCCATACCTAAAGATGGTCCGTCGGCCGGCATAACCATGCTGACATCGCTCGCCTCCTCATTCACGAAAAGGCGCGTAAGATCGCATCTCGCCATGACGGGTGAAATCACCCTCAGCGGCAAAGTGCTCCCCGTTGGCGGCATAAAGGAAAAGATTCTCGCCGCCAAACGGGCCGGAATCACCACCGTGATGCTATGCAGCAAAAACCGCAAGGACATCGAAGATATCCCTGCGGCTTATATAGAAGGAATGGAGTTTCACTTTGTCGATTCCGCCGACGAGGTGCTTGAGTTCGCGCTGCTTTCCGAGCCTGCTTTGCGATGACCCCTGTTCCGGCGTCTTCCATGACGCCGGGCACTCCCCTCTTTTTGTTTGCCGTCGGCAATTTGACCGCCCGTCGGCTTTTGAGCTTCAGCCGGCCTGAGATCCCTGGCCGGCTTTTGCTTTTTATTAATGGAGCTGCCGGCCTGTTTCTGGCCTTCAGTTCGCCTTGGCTTGCGCCGGGAACCTGACTGCCTGCCTCTTCCTTTTTGCCCGCGCGCTGAATCGGTGTTATATTGAGGTGTCTCCCCAAGGCTTGCGGGAACATCGGCCTTTGGCACCTCTTTTTCAAGAAGACGCTCGATTTTGCGAAGTCTGAACATATCTTCGGGAGCGACAAAGGTCACGGCCCTTCCGTCGCGGTCGGCTCTTGCCGTTCGTCCGATTCGATGAACGTAATCCTCTGCCTCTCTCGGAACATCAAAATTGACAACCATTTCTATATCGTCGATGTCGATGCCGCGCGACAGAATGTCGGTCGCCACAATCACATTGATCTTTCCCGACTTGAAATCAAGCATCACATTGTCGCGATGTGTCTGGTCGAGATCGGAATGCATCTCCCCTATCTTGAAATTGAGTTTGCGAAGTTCGCGTGCAAGAGTCTTTACTTTGAGCTTTGAAGAGGAGAAAACTATCACCCTGTGTGGAGGCATTTCCTTGAAGAGATGCTTCAGGATCGGAATTTTTTGCGTCTCATAGCATATATATGCTGATTGCTTTATTTTATCCGCAGGCTTTGAGACGGCAATCTTGATCTCCACCGGATCTTTCAGAATCTTATTGGCCATCTGCTGAATTTTCGGAGGCATAGTGGCCGAGAACATGAGAATCTGCGTTTCCTGAGGAAGATGCGACACAATCTGCATGATGTCTTCATAAAAACCCATGTCGAGCATTCGGTCGGCCTCATCGAGGATGAAGAACGACACCTTCGAAAGGTCGACCCCTCCCATGCTGAGGTGGGCGATCAGACGGCCCGGAGTGGCAATCACCACATCTGCCCCCATCTTGAGCGAGCGGCGCTGCTGATCATAGGCATAACCGTCGGTTCCTCCATAGATGGCGATACTGCTCACAGGCATGAAATAAGCGAAACCCTGCAGCTGGCGGTCGACTTGCTGCGCAAGTTCCCGCGTCGGAGCCATAACCACGCAGTTTACCGAATCTTCGGGATATCCGCCGTCGGCCAGGCAATTGATCACCGGCAGAAGATAGGCGGCGGTCTTCCCCGTGCCGGTCTGGGCGCAGGCAAGAATGTCTCGGCCTTCCATCACGGCCGGTATCGTAGCTTCCTGAATGGGTGTGCATTCGTCGAAATGCATATCATAAAGACCGTCGAGCACATCATCGTTGGTCAAAATTTCATCAAATCTCATTATCTTTATATTCTTAAATAATGCTTGGCCGGTCGAATTTTCAAAGTTCGCGACTGGCATTGTTATGGCGATATGCAAACAATTATCACCGCGAAATGTCGCTGCTGTTTGACTTCAAATGGACATCGCGGATGCAAAATTAACAAAAAATAAATAATAATTCAATCTTCCCGGAACAATTTTGAAAAACAAGTGTTTCTATTATGTCAGACGGTTAATAAAAAGCCCCCTGACAATTAAAACAACACAACAATGAAATCAAAAGAATCTTTCCAAGATAGAATTATAAATCTTCAGGACAACCTTCTCAGCTTTGCCTATCAGCTCACGACAAACCGTGAGCAGGCACAGGATCTTCTTCAGGACACAACTCTCAAAGCTCTCGACAACGAAGACAAATACGTTGACAACGTGAATTTCAAAGGTTGGATTTTCACGATCATGCGCAACATCTTCATCAACAACTATCGTCAGAGCGTAAGAAAAGCTACTGTAATAGATCAGACGGAAGATCTTTACCACCTGAACATCTGTCAGGATTCAGGCCTGACCACTCCCGAAGGCTCTTACGCTGTGAAGGAGATCAGCATGGCTCTGAATTCCTTCAGCGAAGACTACCGCATCCCCTTCAACATGTTTGTGTCGGGATACAAATATAACGAGATCGCAAAGAAACTCAATTTGCCGCTCGGCACAGTGAAGAGCCGTATATTCTTTGCCCGCAAACGTCTTCGCGAACAGCTTAAAGATTATAGATAAGAAATAAACTGACGATGGTTCGCAAGGACCATCACCGCAGATAAAATCAGGCATATCTTTCAGGAGATTTGTCTGAATTTTTTGTATATATGCCTATCTTTTGCTTTAGTGACTTTGCCTGTTTGCCCCGCGTCAGGGCTTACACTCTTGCGTATTTGGCCGTTTTGAGTTAAATTTGCGGTCTGAATCATAGTCGATCATTTATGGAATTCAAAATAGAGGCTCTTGCCTCCGGCAGCAATGCCAGAGCCGGCGAAATAACTACCGATCACGGCAAGATCCCCACCCCGATTTTTATGCCTGTCGGCACTGTCGGCAGCGTCAAGGCAGTCCACATGCATGAGCTGCGGGATGATATTGACGCAAAAATCATTCTCGGCAACACTTATCATATATATCTTCGACCGGGACTTGAAATTCTTAGAAAAGCCGGAGGCCTGCATAAATTCAACAGCTGGAATCGCCCCATTCTTACCGATTCGGGCGGTTTTCAGGTGTTTTCCCTTTCAGCCAACCGGAAACTGAAGGAGGAGGGAGCATGGTTCAGAAGCCATATCGACGGTAGCAAACATCTCTTCACTCCGGAAGGAGTTGTCGATATCGAACGCATCATCGGAGCCGACATAATGATGGCTCTCGACGAATGCCCTCCCGGAACCGCCGACTATGATTATGCCCGCAAATCCCTTCAGCTCACACTTCGTTGGCTTCAACGGGGATGGAAACGTTATCAGGAAACCGAGGGCCTTTACGGCTATCGCCAGGCTTATTTCCCCATCGTGCAGGGAGTGGTTTATCCCGACCTCAGAAAGGAATCCGCTAAATTCGTTGCCGACCTCGGCGCCGACGGAAATGCCATCGGTGGGCTCGCCGTCGGCGAACCGACCGAGAAGATGTATGAGATGATCGAGATTGTCAACGACATCCTTCCTTTCGACAAACCCCGCTATCTTATGGGTGTAGGGACGCCGGCAAATATCCTCGAGGGTATTGACCGCGGCGTGGATATGTTTGATTGCGTCATGCCGACCCGCAACGGACGCAACGGCATGATCTTCACCTCCAAGGGTATCATCAATTTGAAAAACAAGAAGTGGGCCGACGATTTCTCGGAACTCGACCCTGATGGTGTTTCCATGGTTGATCATGAATATTCGAGGGCATATCTTCGCCATCTGTTTGTCAGTCATGAAATTCTCGGCATGCAGATTGCTTCGATTCATAATCTGGCGTTCTACCTTTGGCTCGTGAAAGAGGCCCGCAAACATATAATTGACGGCGATTTCAAAAGCTGGAAAGAGGAGATGGTCGTTAACGTGTCGCGCCGGCTTTGACGGTTATAAACAATATTGAAATTGGAAGATCAAAACATATCAGAGCTTCAATCGGATAATTCCGTCCGCAAGAAACGGAAGAGAAGTTTTATGTCCCGGCTCAGGCTACGCAAAATGGCCCGCAATAAAAATAAAAAAGAGGGCAAAACGAAATCTTCACATGTCGGATGGGGACGTTTCTTAGGATTGAAGATCCTCGATATCTTCATTCTGAAGAAATTTCTCGGCACATATTTCTTCGCCACCATCCTTATTCTGGCCATTATCTCGATGTTTGACATCACCGAGAAGCTTGACGCATTTCTCAATGCCCCTCTCAAAGAGACGCTTTTCGACTATTTCCTCTCTTTCCTACCCTATTTTGCCAATCAGCTGGCACCGCTTTTCACTTTTATCAGCGTGATCTTTTTCACCACCAAGTTGGCGGGCAATTCCGAGATCATCGCCATCCTTTCGAGCGGAGTCAGTTTCAACAGGCTCATGCGCCCCTATATGATCGGGGCTGCAGTAATCGCCGCCCTCACGTTTGCGCTGAGCAACTATCTGATTCCGCCAACCAACATAAAGCGAATCGATTACACAAACAAATACGTTAAAAACAAGAAAGTAACCACCGGACTCGACGTGCAGCTTATGGCCAGTCCGGGAGTTGTGGTCTATATCGGCAGATTCGAAAACTCCACCAAGACCGGCTATCGCTTCTCAATCGACAAGTTCGAAGGAAAGAAACTTGTGTCGCGGCTTACGGCCCTGACCGTGAATTATGACTCCACCCGACAATATCACTGGACAGTCAACGACTATATGATCCGCAATCTCGACGGGATGTCGGAAAAAATAAAGTCGGGCGATAAACTTGACACCGTGATTCCTATTGAGCCTCAGGACTTCATCATCTCCAAAAACGACTGGGAAACAATGACCACCCCGCAGCTTACGGATTATATCGAAAAGCAGAAGCAGCGGGGAATGGCCAATATCAAGGCGTTTGAAATCGAGCGCGAACGAAGAATCGCCTCTACCGCTGCCGCATTTATCCTGACTCTTATCGGATTGTCGCTTTCCGCCAAAAAGGTGAAGGGGGGAATGGGAATCAATATAGGCATTGGTTTGGTGTTGAGTTTCAGTTATATACTTTTCTCCACGGTCACAAGCCAGTTTGCCATTTCCGGAGCCACATCTCCCTGGCTCGCTATGGAGATTCCCAACTTCGTCTATCTGGCCATAGGATTATTCCTCTATTGGCGCGCCCGCAAGTTCTGATTATCATTCAAGTTCCGACAGAAATACAGGAGTTTTTGGAACGAAATTTGTTATAACTATTGCATGGCAGATTATAAACAAATTGAGAAACTTCATAGTCGCGTGATGCGCTATGTCGATGAATATAAACTTGCCGATGCCATCGACACTGTCGAAAATATGGCCTCGGAAAGCCGCTTACCCTCTAATCGCGATTCTATCTCCGGTCTTCGTGACACTTACCGATATATGATCCATTATATGATCGAGGGTGTCGCCGATACCGGACGCGACCGCATGTATAAAGATATTTCGGAAAAGCTGCGGGTGCTCGCCGACTCCATGCTCAGAGCTGCGAGATCGGAATCCGGTTCCGACATCTATTCTTCAGCTCTCCGCCTTAATAATCTCCGAAAAGAATCGCTTCCCAAACTCTTAGACGAGTATAAGGGGATATGCGCTGAAATATCCCTCGCATCGCTCGGAGAGAATGATACGCGCGATCTTCAGAAACGCAAGGAAGACACGCTCGAATCTATTTTCAATGTGGTCTTCACTTCTTTCGGAAGCAAGGATGATGCCAGGATGATCTCCGACATTGTTTGCGAGGACTCCGCCGACGAAACGCTTGCCGGAGAGTTAATTTCATCCATTACGTTGAGTCTCACGGTTTTTTACGACAAATATAAGCTTACAACACTACTTGATGTCTATGAATGTTGCGACAACCGTGAACTCTCGGCCAAGGCGCTTGTTGGTTTGCTGTTCGCTCTTTTATTGCATCCCCATCGCGTCGCCGACAACGAAACTCTTGTTGCCCGCATATCCTTATGGAAAGATTCCGATGAAGCTTACAGTCAGGTGAAATCCACAATCCGCGCGATATTGGGTACTTTTGACACAGAACGCATAACGGCAAAAATGCAGAATGAGGTCATTCCCGAACTGATGAAACTGCGTCCGGAAATCATGAAAAAGATGGGAGAAATCCCCTCGGATGCCGATCCCGGCCTATTGGAAGATAATCCGGAATGGCAGGAGATGCTTGAAAAATCGGGAATTGCCGATAAACTTCAGGAATTGAGCGAAATACAGAACGAGGGTGCAGATCTGATGATGGTCACCTTCTCCCGGCTGAAGCAATTCCCCTTCTTCAACCGCACTTACAATTGGTTCCTGCCCTTTTCTGTCGACAACACGGCGGTTAATCTCTCGGAACCGCTGAGAAAGACAATCGAAGCACTTCTGCCGTTTGCCGGAATGGTGTGCGAAAGCGACAAATATTCCCTTGCGCTTGCCCTCCAGCAGATGCCCGAGGCCCAGAGCAAGCTCGTGGCTTCGCAGTTTAACGCCCAGATCGAGCAAATGGCCGACGAAATGAAAGATCGGGCCTCGCTCACTCCGCAGCCGGAATTCGGCCGGTTTGCCCTTAAGGCCGTCAGAGATCTTTACCGTTTCTTCAAACTATACCGCAATCGGGAAGGTCTCCGCAATCCTTTCGACCATCCGTTTGACTTTATCTCGCTTCCTGTGGTCGGCGATATGCTATCCAACGACGAGATGCTTACAATAGCAGGCGAATTCTATTTCAAACGCGGATATTGGCCTCAGGCTCTCCCGATGTTCATGCAGCTTGCTGAAAACGATGCCGAAAATCCGCAGATATGGGAGAAAATCGGATTTTGCCGCCAGCAGCTCAAGAACTATGCAGGAGCACTTTCGGCTTACGAGAAGTCGGAATTTCTCAAGACTCCCGGCCCATGGCTTCTGAAGAAACTGGCCGTGATCAACCGTCGCCTCGGCAATAACGATAAGGCAGCCGAATACTACAACCGGCTCCTTGAGGCCGATCCCGACAATCTTAAACTGATTCTCAATGTCGGGAATATCCTGCTTGACTCCGGACACCTTTCCGGCGCCCTCGCCCATTATTATCACGCCAATTATCTGCAGCCCGACGATGTCAAGATCATTCGCGCAATAGCGTATGTCGAATTTCTTAGCGGCCATAACGAAAAGAGCCTCAAATATTATGACCGTCTCCTTGCAGGTTCGCCATCTGCGGAAGATTTAATTAATTCCGGCCACGCGGCGATGGTAGGCGGCGATTTAAAGAAAGCCGAGTCGCTTTATCTTAAGGCTGCTTCCGACAATATGTCAGACTTCTGTCTGAAATTTGAGTCAGATATGCCGCAGCTTGAGAAACTCGGAGTGCCCGACAGGACTCTTCGAATCATGCTCGATAATCTTAAATGGAAATCCAAGGCCTTATGATCAAGGTCTTGGAAAACTTGTAATAGAATGTCTTGGGAATTATTAGACATCAGGGCCTAAGCTGATCAAAGACCCATTCCGGCTTCTATCTGCTCTACCGCTTCTGTCAGTTCGCGCGAATATTCAAGGCGGTCGGCAATAGCGTTGATGCCGTGAATCACGGTTGCATGCTTGCGATTGAGTTTAGCTCCGATGCCGGGAAGAGAAAGATCAGTATGTTTCTTGCAGAGATACATGATCATCTGCCGGGCGTCGGCTATATCGCGCAGACGGCTCCGGGTGAATATCGTGTCGGGCGAAAGATGATAATATTCCGCGGTGTTCTCGACAATCATGTCGAAATTGATGATCTTCTTTTTGGGAGCCTTCACGATATGATTGATCACCTGCTCGGCGAGGCGCACGTCGATCGGCGCGCCGTTTTCCCTAATCGACCTTACATAAAGGCCAATGACTATTCCTTCAAGTTCGCGCACGGAGGAATTTGAACGGTTGGCAATCAGTTCGATCACATCGTCGGAAAGGTCCAGGCCATTTTTACGGGCTTTGAAATGCAATATCTGCTTGCGGAGCTCGAAGTCGGGATTTTCAAGCGGCTCGGTTATACCCCAGCGAAACCGGTCGATAAGACGGTCGGCGATGCCGTCGAGCTGCATCGGCGGACGGTCGCACGTGAACACGAGCTTTTTGTTATGCTGATGCAGATGCTGGAAAATCGGGAAAAGCGCGTCGGCTGTTCCTGTCTTTCCCGACAACTCCTGAAGATCGTCGAAAAGAATAGCATCCATCTGCTGAAAGAAATTGATGAAATCGGGAATCTCTTTCTTCCTTGCCGCCTCCTGATAGAGATGCTGGAATTGGCGCATCGAGATGAAAATCACCTTTGCCCTCGGAATGCGCTCCTTGATGCGGATCCCGATAGCCTGAATCAGATGGGTCTTCCCCACTCCGACGTTGCCATAGAGGAAAAACGGGTTGAACTCAGGCTTCTCGGGATGGTTGGCGATATGCTCGGCTATTGTGAAAGGAAGCTTGTTGCTCTTCCCGACGCAATAATTCTCGAAATTGAGCGACGTGTTGAGCTGCGGATCGAAGTCCGGCTGTCGTGCCTCTACGGGACGCCCTTCCGTCTGTCGGCTTATAGGGTTGGTCAGAATGTGCGATTGCTCCGGACTCTCAAGTTTCACTTGCGAACTTGCGTCGCCGTGCACAACTTGAGTGAGATAAGTCACCTTGACGTCCTTGCCGAATGCATGGCGCAAAGCTGCACTGAACACATTGTAGAACTCACCCTCATAGAGATCGATATGGAATTTTCCGGGCGCGAGGATCTCGAGCTTTCCATCGGAGAAGGATGCAGGTTTTGTCATGGCGAACCATGTGTTGAACCTTTCCCGGCCGATATTGTCTCTGACCAGGTCCATGCATTTATTCCATCTCTGTTTCAAGTCTTCTTCCATCGTTTTGCGCCTATCCGGTTTGCAGATCGGACTACAAAATAACGAGAAATTTTTCAGAAAAAAAAATCCCGATTCGTTTGCTTTTTAGATGAAAATTATAGTGTGCTGAAATTCAATATATTGATGAAGAGAGTTATCTACAGGTTAATTTCAAACATTTAAAAACCTAATCATTAGTAAAATAACCATCAAAACTTAAAATATGCTTTAAGAAATATTTTGATTATATAAATGTTCCACATCTGCCAAACATTATCTCTAATGACCTAATTACACAAGGGGAATTGGGATTGGCGATGTGGAACAAATTTTTTCTTGAAATTTTCTGAATTTTCGGAATCCGGTGACAAAATCTTCCGATTTTCATCATGCTTGGGAGCATTGTTTCAAATATAATTTGCATATTCGGCGCGAATGCTGTAATTTTGCTTAACAAGGGTCTAAAAGCCCTTTCTTAGAATAATGGATATCGAAATCAACAATCATATAGAGAAATTTTCCGACGCCTCTTTGACCGTCGCCGAATTGCTTGCCCGCAAGGGAGTGACCGGCGGTGGCGTGGCTGTAGCGGTAAATAATAAGATAGTCGGCCGCAATGACTGGGAGTCCCGTTCGCTTCGCAGCGGAGACAAAGTGGTGATTATATCTGCCGCTTACGGCGGTTGAAAATAATCAGTCATGGCGGAGCTTTTCAAAACCATAGTCATCACATCTCCCTACGAAATTGAGAATGAAGCGAATAAAATCAGGATGTTGCTTGAAAGCGGCGTAGATAGGGTTCATATCCGTAAGCCTGATTCATCGCTGGCGGAAGTGAAAGAGCTTATAGAGCAAATTCCCTACCCTCTTCGACGAAAGCTTACACTTCATGGTCATTTTCATCTTCTCGACGAAATGAACCTCGGCGGAGTGCATCTCAACAGTCGGAATCCGAATGCTCCGAAAAACGCGCTCTCGATTTCGCGTTCATGCCATTCGGTCGAAGAGGCACTCGGGGCGCTTGATGCCGAAGGTTGTGATTATGTCACGCTCTCTCCCATTTTTGATTCGATTTCGAAAGAAGGTTATCTCTCGCACTTTCCAATGAAAGAAACAGGTGAGATGATTAGAGGCCGGAGAGTGGTGGCGCTTGGCGGCGTAACGCCCGACAAACTGAAAATGCTGCAAAACGCGGGATTTTTCGGAGCTGCATTGTTAGGATATGTATGGGAAGGTGATTTTCAGACAAGGCTTGCAGAGCTAAAGCATGCCATAAATTCGCTCACCCAATGACTTATAACCCGAAATTATGCTTCAATATATTACTAATACCGACTGTCCGGTCTCGGTGCCGGATCAGGTGAAAGGGGTGCTTGAAGGCGGCTGCCGCTGGATACAGATCCGCATGAAAGAAGCCTCCGACGACGAGATCAAGAGCGTCGTTGAAATAGTGAAACCTCTTTGTCTGGAGAAAGATGCATTTCTCCTTCTCGATGATCGCGTTGAACTTGCCAAGACGCTCGATGTCGGTGGTGTGCATCTTGGAAAAACCGATATGCTCCCCTCAAAGGCCAGGATGATTCTCAGCCCGGCGGCTGTGATAGGCGTGACCGCCAACACGTTCGACGACATCAAAGCCGTGAGAAGCCTCGATGTGGACTATATCGGAATCGGTCCTTACACCGAAACCTCCACAAAGAAGAACCTTGCTCCGGTTCTCGGTCTTGAAGGAATCCGCAACCTCCATAAGGAGATGGTTGAAAACGAAATAGAGATAGCACATGTGGCCATAGGCGGAATCCGCAAAGAGGATGTCGTGCCTCTGATGGAGACCGGAATCAGTGGAATCGCAGTGAGCGGAGCTATCGCATTCGCCTCCGACATAAAGAAAGAAACTGAAGAATTCATGAGATTGCTCAAGCCTTTCATGCATTGAGAATCTTATGGAAGATATAATAACAACTGAATGGACGAATTATTGAAAATAGGTGGACGCGAATTCAAATCGCGTCTGTTTGTGGGGACCGGAAAGTTCTCCTCTCCTGAGGTTATGCTTGATGCCATCAAGGCCTCGGGGTCGGAAATGATCACGGTTGCAATGAAGAGAGTCAACATGATGAACGAGGCCACTGACGATATGCTCACCCATATCAACCGTGACCATGTGCAGCTTCTCCCCAACACATCGGGAGTGCGCACGGCCGAAGAGGCGGTTCTTGCCGCCCAGATGAGCCGCGAGATATTCAAGACGCCGTTTATAAAGCTTGAAATCCATCCCGATCCCAAATATCTCATGCCCGATCCAATCGAGACATTGAAGGCCACGGAAATACTTGCCGCCGACGGCTTTACGGTGCTTCCCTATATCCAGGCAGACCCTGTTCTTTGCAAGCTCCTCGAAGAAGCCGGAGCAGCAGCCGTGATGCCTCTTGCCGCTCCGATCGGCACTAACAAGGGTCTCGTGACCCGCGACCTTCTCGAAATCATCATTGAGGAGAGCCGGGTGCCCGTGGTGGTCGACGCCGGACTTGGCGCCCCCTCTCATGCAGCCGAGGCAATGGAAATGGGCGCTGACGCAGTGCTCGTAAACACAGCTATCGCCGTAGCCGGAGACCCGGTTATGATGGCTACTGCCTTCAAAGTTGCAGTTGCTGCCGGAAGACTCGCTTTCAACGCAGGCCTCGGAGCAGTATCGAAACATGCGCAGGCAACCAGTCAGCTGACGGCTTTTCTTGACAAATAACAACTGATGCCCTGCCTCTCAGCCGGGCTTTATAAAAAAATTAAAGAAATGAAGATCGACAATATCGACATCTCGTCATATCCTAACTCTGAAAAAATTTATGTAGACGGGTCAATGCCCGGAGTCAGAGTGGCGATGAGGCGTATTCGCCAGTATCCGACAGTTAAGATTGAAGATGGCAAGCGTGTGGAATATCCCAACGCGCCTGTGACCGTTTATGACACATCCGGACCCTATACAGATCCTGCGGTGAAGACCGACATCAACAAAGGTTTGTCGCGCGAGCGCCAGCAATGGGTGATCGATCGCGACGACACGTTCCTTCAGGACGACATCACGAGCGAATATGGCCGCGCGCGCCGAGATGACCGCAGTCTTGACGCCGTGCGCTTTCCGGTAGTAAACCTTCCGCGCAAAGCAAAGGAAGGTCGCTGCGTCACCCAGATGCACTATGCCCGCAAGGGTATAATTACTCCTGAGATGGAATATGTGGCAATTCGCGAAAATGCCGGGAATAAAGAGCTTGGCATCGAATCCTACATCACTCCCGAGTTCGTCCGTCAGGAAGTTGCTGCCGGTCGCGCTGTGATTGCATCCAACATCAACCACCCCGAGGCCGAACCGATGATCATCGGATCCAAATTCCGCTGCAAGCTAAACACCAACATCGGCAACAGCGCCCTCTCCTCCGGCATTCAGGAAGAGGTGGCGAAAGCGATGTGGAGCTGCTACTGGGGCGGTGACACTCTTATGGATCTTTCAACCGGCGACCATATTCACGAGACGAGAGAATGGATCATCCGCAACTGCCCTGTGCCCATGGGAACAGTTCCCATCTATCAGGCTCTCGAGAAAGTCAACGGCGATGTTTCCAAACTCACGTGGGAAATCTATCGCGACACTCTCATCGAGCAGTGCGAGCAGGGTGTGGATTATTTCACGATCCATGCCGGAGTGCTCCGCGAGCATGCCGAGCTGATAGCATCCCGAAAGACCGGTTGTGTCTCCAGAGGGGGATCGATCATGACCCAATGGTGTGTGCTCCATGATCAGGAGAGCTTCCTCTACATGCATTTCGATGAGATTTGCGAAATCCTCAACAAATATGACGTGGCTATTTCTCTCGGCGACGGAATGCGTCCCGGCTCGATTTACGATGCCAACGACCGCGCCCAGTTCCTTGAGCTGGAGGTGCTCGGCGAGCTTACTGAAAAAGCTTGGAAGCATGATGTTCAGGTGCTCATCGAGGGTCCCGGCCACGTTCCGATGAACAAGATCAAGGCCAACATGGAGAAGGAGATAGATGTTTGCCATGAAGCCCCTTTCTATACGCTCGGGCCGCTCACTACTGACATCGCACCCGGTTACGATCACATCACGTCGGCTATCGGAGCTGCAATCATTTCCGCGCTCGGCACGGCAATGATCTGCTACGTCACTCCCAAAGAGCATCTCTCGCTGCCGAATCTCAACGACGTGCGCGACGGCGTGATAGCCTACAAGATTGCCGCCCATGCCGCCGATCTTTGCAAAGGATTCCCCGGCGCTCAGGTACGCGACGACGCTCTGAGCAAAGCTCGCTACGATTTCCGCTGGAAAGACCAGTTCAATCTATCGCTCGATCCGGCTCGCGCCAAGCAGTATTATCTTGAATCAAGACGCGATGCTCCCGAAGCCGACGATAAGTTCTGCACGATGTGCGGCCCCAACTTCTGCGCTATGAGAATCTCACAGAATGTTGCCGATAAATGCGACCTCTGATTCTCTTGTTCATTTGACTTTTATTGTGTTAAACCATAAATGGCAGAAACTGATTCAAAAAGCAGCTCTTCGGCTGTGCAGGCGAAGAAAAAGTCTGATCCTGACATAAACTCTGTTTTCGGATATGGATATGCCGATGAAATAGGACAATATGATTGGGATGAAACCATAAAGATGGTTGATTCCTCCACTGAGGCAGATGTGCGTAGGGTTCTTGCGAAAGCCGCCCGGAACAAAAAACCTCTGACACCCGAAGAATTCGGCGTCCTTATCTCCGAAGCGGCCGATCCCTTTATCGAGGAGATGGCACAACTTAGCAAACGCTTTACGCAGGAGCGCTTCGGCAACACGATCTCGATGTACATTCCGATGTATGTCTCCAACGCATGCACCAACAAGTGTGTATACTGCGGTTTCAACCATGACAATCCTTTCGCGCGTACGATCCTGACAATGGATCAGGTAAAAGAGGAGTGCAAAGCCATCAAGAAACTCGGCCCCTTTGAGAATCTGCTCATTGTGTCGGGTGAATATCCTTCCAAATGCGGTGTGGATTATATGGAAAACGTGTTGCGGACATGCCGCCCCTATTTCCACAATCTCACCATCGAAGTGCAGCCTTTGCGCAGCCGGGAATATGAGCGGCTGACTCATTCAGGGCTCAACGGTGTGGTATGTTTCATGGAGACATATCATCGCGAATCCTATAAGAAATATCATCCGCGCGGCATGAAGAGCCACTACGCTTGGCGGCTGAACGGCTATGACCGAATGGGTGAGGCCGGAGTCCACAAGATCGGCATGGGAATCCTGATCGGTCTGGAAGACTGGCGCGCCGACACTGTCATGATGGCTCGCCATCTGCGCTATCTGCAGCGGAAATATTGGCGAACCCGCTATTCGATCAACTTCCCCCGCATGCGTCCTTCCGAAAGCGGTTATCAGCCCAAAGTCGTAATCTCCGACCGTCAGCTCGCCCGGCTCACTTTTGCGTTCCGGATTTTCGACCACGATGCCGACATTTCTTACTCGACTCGCGAAGATCCTGAATTCCGCGAAAACATGATGCATCTCGGCGTCACTTCCATGAGCGCCGGAAGCCAGACCGAACCGGGAGGATACGCCACATGCCCCGATGCCCTGGAACAATTCGAAGTGAGCGATTCACGTTCTCCGAAGTTGGTGGTCGAAGGAATCCGGAGGCTTGGAATGGATCCCGTCTGGAAAGACTGGGATTCAGTGTTCGATTGATATCCGGGATTCTGAACCAGATTTATACAGGTCCAAAACTATAAAGGCTTAAATTTGTTAAAGAGATAGACGGTCTTCACAACGAAGATACGTCTATCTCTCTTTCTTACTTAAATCGTTAAAAACTAAGCCTTATGAAATTTATACAGCCACGACTCCCCTATTCAATCGACGCCCTCAATCCGGTGATATCTCCGACCACAATTGATTTCCACTATGGAAAGCATGAAAAAGCATATATCGACACGCTTAACTCTCTTGTGGAGGGAACTGAATATGCCGACATGAGCCTTGAGGAAATTATTGCCAAGAGCGAAGGGAAGCTTTACAATCAAGCTTCTCAGGCTTGGAACCATATCTTCTATTTCTTCCAGTTCGCTCCGGCAGGTCAGAAAGAGCCCGGAGGATTGCTTCTCGAAAAGATCGAATCGACTTTTGGAAGCCTCGAAGCGTTCAAACAGAAATTCGAAGAGGCCGGAGCAACGCTTTTCGGTTCCGGATGGGTGTGGCTTTGCGCCGACGATAAGGGCGACCTTTATATCACCCAGGGAAGCAATGCCGAGAACCCGATTTCCAAAGGACTGAAGCCGATTATGACATTTGATGTTTGGGAACACGCATATTATCTTGATTATCAGAATCGTCGCGCTGAATACCTGCATCGTCTATGGGATATAATTGATTGGGGAGTGATTGAAATGAGATATTCCTGAACCACGGTTTTTGAGAAAAATGCAGTTTCATAACTCATTTTTTGACAAAATTCCTTAATTTTGCAACTTGTTAAGTAGAGGATGCTATTAATTGCACCTTGCAAAATAAAGGAGTTCCCGAATTCCATTCAACTTGTCTATCTATATGCAGACACCCATAGAGCAAAAAAAAGAGAAACCCTCTGCCGAAAGTCTGAGGAATACGATCATCAACGCAATTCAGGATCGGAAAGGCCGCAAAATTGTCGACATCGACCTGAGCGGACTTGACACTGCTCCGGCTTCCGAATTTATCATCTGCCAGGGAAACAGCACTTCGCAAGTGTCGGCCATTGCAGATAATATACGGGATGAATTGCGCGAAAAGTTGGGAATAAAACCGTATAATTACGACGGCTACCGCAATTCTCAATGGATCGTTATCGACTATGGCGACATTTTTGTCCATGTGTTTCTGCCCGACTTCAGAGAGTTCTACAACATTGAAGATCTATGGCAAGACGCCGGTTTTACTGAAATAGCCGATCATGATTAAAAATCAGAGGAGGCCAATCTATCACAAATTGAACTGACTCATCATGAATATACTCCAACCGAAAAAAAACAACCGACAGAGCAAACGTCCACTCTTCAACATGTATTGGATGTATGCCCTCATCATATTGTCTTTGCTTGCTCTCTATTATTTCCAAGACGGTTCGCAGACTAAAGAAGTGAACTGGACCGACTTTGAAAAAGCTGCGCAGCAGGGACAGATAACAAGAATCACTGTCTTTTCCGAAAACGGAACGGCTGAGGGAATTCTGACCAACGAAGGCGCGAAAGCCCAGGGCTTCGAGCTTAACAAGGGAATGCAGGGCGACAACAAGATCAAGGCCACCATTCCCTCCCGCGATAAAATTCAGGATTATATCGACAGCTGGAATGCCACTCTTGCCTCCAATGGCAAAGCGCAGATTCAGGTCAACTATGAGAAAGGGAGCGACCTGATGAAAGTGTTCTGGTATTTCGGTCCGTTCCTGATATTCATCATCTTCATAATCTTCATGTCGCGCCGCATGTCTTCAGGAGGTGGCGGCAACGGCATTTTCAATGTCGGGAAATCGAAAGCCACTGTCTTCGACAAAAACAACGGTACCAACGTGACATTCAAAGATGTCGCCGGCCTTGCCGAAGCCAAGGTAGAAATCGAGGAGATTGTGGAATTTCTGAAGAATCCTCAGCGATACACAGAACTTGGAGCAAAGATTCCCAAGGGTGCGCTTCTGGTAGGCCCTCCCGGAACAGGAAAGACCCTCTTGGCAAAGGCAGTCGCTGGAGAAGCTGACGTGCCTTTCCTCTCGATGTCGGGTTCAGACTTCGTGGAAATGTTTGTCGGGGTCGGTGCTGCTCGTGTGCGCGACCTGTTCAAGCAAGCTAAGGAGAAAGCTCCGTGTATTGTGTTCATTGATGAGATCGATGCAGTGGGCCGTGCGCGTGGCCGCAATCCGAATATGGGTTCGAACGACGAGCGCGAGAACACGCTCAACCAGATGCTTACCGAAATGGACGGCTTCCAGAGCAACAACGGCGTAATCTGCCTGGCAGCGACCAACAGGGCCGACATGCTTGACAAAGCCCTCCTGCGCCCCGGCCGTTTCGACCGTCAGATCTATGTCGATCTTCCCGAACTCACCGACCGTGTCGAGATATTCAACGTCCATCTTCGCAATATCAAAGTCAACAGCAAGCTCGATGTCGAACAGCTTGCGCGTCAGACTCAGGGATTCTCAGGCGCCGATATCGCTAATGTCTGCAACGAGGCTGCCCTGATTGCCGCCCGCTATAACAAGAAGGCTGTTGACTGGGATGATTTCATGCATGCCATCGACCGTATAGTAGGCGGACTTGAGAAGAAGTCTCTTGTCATCACCGATGAGGAGAAAGTTGCGATTGCCACTCACGAAGCCGGCCACGCCACAGTCTCTTGGCTCATAAAATATGGCAATCCCCTTGTTAAGGTAACCATTGTGCCGCGAGGAAGAGCACTCGGAGCAGCATGGTATGCCCCTGAAGAACGTCAGATTGTACCGAAGCAGGCTCTTCTCGACACTATGTGCGGACTCCTCGCGGGCCGTGCGGCGGAAGATGTGTTCATGGGTCAGATCGGCGCCGGCGCAAGCGATGACCTTGAAAAATGCACCAAGATCGCCCGTTCGCTCGTGCTTGTCTATGGTATGAGCGATAAGCTCCCCAACCTCAATTATCATGACTCCACAGGTCAGGAAATGGGATTCACTAAGCCTTATTCCGATGAGACTGCCAATGTGATCGACTCTGAAGTAAAGCGTATTGTCAACGAACAGTATGAGCGCGCAAAACAGATTCTCCGCGAGCATGCAAAAGAGCACAATGCTATCCGCGACATGCTTGTCGAACACGAAGTGATCTATCATGATGATGTGGAAAAGATCATTGGGCCACGCCAGTGGAAATCCCGCACCGACGAGATCATAGAGATCAACAAGCGTGCCGAAGAGGAAAAGGAGGCGAAAAAAGGTATTGAAAACAAGACTAAAGAGGGTGGCGACGATGATGACGCCGGAACTCCTCCCCCTTTCACCAAGGAATAATGTTGAAAATCGTTAACTAATTTTAATAATTGGAGCCTTCGTCAAAGGGCTCCAATTTTGTTTCTATGGCAATATGTTTCGACTCGCTTTTTGATGGATTTCGAAGTGGAAAATCTGTGTTGCGCCATGTGTGGAAACTGATTTGCGCTTTTTAGTTTTCCTTCATGGCTATTTTTGGCCAAATTTGCCCTTTTGTAATATATTTGGCTGATATTTGGCAAATTTGTAGTATCTTTGCATCCGAATTTTCAGCGCAACATGGCAATTTTATGTTTTAAAACATATTTTAACATTGGTTTGCGTTTGGAAATATAACATATCTAAGAGGGGGCGTGATGCTCCGATAGAATCCGCATTTCGACGACAGCGGCTCCGTGAATGGCACCGTTATCGATAAATAAGATATTAACACATATTTGAGAAATAAATTCATTTAGCATGAACGCAAGAAAACTTAGCGTAATGGCATTGTCGGTAGCGACGGTAGCCATCATGTTTCCTTCGTGCAAAGGAAAAGAGAATCAGCAGCAACAGCAGGAGGCACCGGAACTGGCCGTAATGACTGTTGCCGAGGAGAACACCACTCTTCAGACAGGAATGCCCACCACCCTTGAGGGCGAGAACGATGTCGAGATTCGTCCGCAGATCCAGGGTTTTCTCACCAGAGTCTGTGTAGAGGAAGGTCAGAAGGTCGCTAAAGGCCAGACTCTCTTCGTCATTGACCAGGTTCAGTTGAAAGCAGCCGTCGATGCTGCTCAGGCCGCTGTGGCCGTTGCCCAGGCAAATGTAAACACGACCAAGACCAATATGAGCAATAACAAGTTGCTCCTTGACAAGAACATCATCAGCAGCTCTGCCTATCAGACTTCGGTCGATACATATAATGCCGCCGTGGCCAATCTGCATCAGGCTCAGGCCTCTCTTACGAGCGCCCGCAAGAATCTTTCCTTCACAAATGTGACGGCTCCGACAAGCGGAATTGTCGGCACGATTCCTTTCAAGGAGGGTTCGCTCGTGTCTCCTTCCACGCTTCTGACCATTCTTTCCAATAACTCGGATATGGAGGCAGATTTCTCTCTCAATGAGAAAGACATCCTTGCCCTGACCGATAACGGTCGCCGCTCGCTTCAGGAAGCCATCGCCAAGATGCCGGCGGTAACGCTGCGTCTCGCAAATGGCGAAATGTATGACCGTCCCGGAAAAATCGTGGCTATCTCCGGAGTGATCGATCCCTCCACCGGAGCTGCCACCGCAAAGGCTGTGTTCCCCAACCCCACCGGAATGCTCCATAGCGGAAACACCGGAGAGGTGATGATCCCCAACATCCATCCCAACTCGATCGTGATTCCTCAGAACGCCACCTACGAAGTTCAGGACATGCGCTTTGTCTATGTCCTGGGCGACAGCAACAAGGTTCATTCAGTGCCCATCACAGTGGCTGACCAGAACGACGGTCAGTCGTTTATCGTTACCGGAGGCCTCAAGCCCGGCCAGACTATCGTGACCGAGGGCGTCGGCATCTCCGTGAAAGACGACATGGTTATCAAACCCAAGAAAAAATAAGTTTCGGCTTCACTTTTGATTGAAAGTAGATAGAAAATGAAATTATCAACATTTATCAACAGGCCGGTGCTTTCCACCGTGATCTCGGTCTTTATCGTGATCTTCGGTATCCTTGGTCTGTTGTCGCTCCCTATCGAGCAGTATCCCGATATCGCGCCTCCTACGATTCAGGTTTCAACAACCTACACCGGTGCGAACGCCCAGAGTGTGCTGAACTCCGTGATCGCCCCTCTCGAGGAGCAGATCAACGGCGCCGAGAACATGGACTATATGTATTCGTCGGCTGCCAACAACGGTTCGGCAACGATTACCGTTACTTTCAAGCAGGGAACCGACCCTGATATGGCTGCTGTCGACGTGCAGAACCGTGTGGCTAAGGCTGCCAGCTTCCTACCTTCGGAGGTTAACCAGGTCGGCGTAATCACCCAGAAGCGCCAGAGCTCCATGCTTATGGTGTTCAACGCCTACTCCGATCCCGGGAAATATTCCGAGGAATTCGTGGAGAACTATATGGCGATCAACATCATCCCGGTTATCAAGCGTGTGTCGGGTGTGGGCGACGCCATGGTGATGGGTGCCGACTATTCGATGCGTATATGGCTCAAGCCTGACATCATGGCCCAGTATGGGCTGATGCCGACCGACATCTCGGCAGCGCTCGCGGAGCAGAACATCGAAGCTGCTCCGGGTCAGTTTGGCGAGAACTCCGACCAGAGCTATCAGTATGTGATGCGATATAAAGGACGTCTCACCGACGAGGTCGACTTTGAGAACATCATTGTCCGCGCCGGAGAAGACGGCCGCATACTGCGACTCAAGGATGTTGCCGATGTCGAACTCGGCCGACTTTCATACGGCTTCCACGCTACAGTCAACGGCAAGATCGGTTGCGCCGCCATGATCATGCAGATGGCCGGATCGAATGCCACCGAAGTTGTAAACGATATCACCAAAGAGCTCGAACGCTTCCAGAAAGAGGCTCCCGAAGGTCTCCACATCATCACTACGATGAATGTCAACGACTTCCTCTTCGCCTCTATCCATGAGGTGATCAAGACTCTTATCGAGGCATTCGCTCTCGTGTTTATCGTTGTGTTCATCTTCCTTCAGGATTTCCGAAGCACCCTGATCCCGATGATTGCCATTCCTGTGGCACTGATCGGTACGTTCTTCCTGATGAAGATTTTCGGATTCTCCATCAACCTTCTTACCCTTTCCGCTCTTGTGCTCGCGATTGCGATTGTGGTCGATGATGCGATAGTGGTGGTCGAGGCGGTCCATGCGAAACTCGACCAGGGTTACAAATCGTCGAAACTGGCCGCCATCGACGCTATGAACGATATTGCCAGCGCCCTTATATCAATCACGCTCGTCATGATGCTCGTGTTTATTCCCGTGTCGTTCATGGGTGGCACCTCGGGTGTGTTCTATCGTCAGTTTGGTCTGACTATGGCAATGGCAATCTTCCTTTCGGCTATCAACGCCCTCACCCTTTCTCCGGCTCTCTGCGCCCTCTTCCTCAAGCCTCATGTCGAAGAAGGCGAGGAAGCTCCTTCTCTCAAGGAGAGGATGAAAGATGCTTATTCTGCCGCCGGAGAGGTGATGAAGCAAACCTATAAGAAGCGTTCGCGCCTGCATTTTCCGCCGGTTGTCACCATGTTGCTTCTTATCGCAATGATTGTTTTCCTCGTGCTCGGATGGTTCGAGTTTGAAAACGTGCTTCTCAGTGTCATCGCATGGGTAGTAGCAATTCTGGCCGTGATCGGAATGTTCTCCTGCGATTTCATCGACGCCTTCAACAAGGCGTTCGGCAAACTTCTCGATTCCTATCAGAAATGGTCGAAATTCTTCATCAACCATAAGATCACGAGCTTCGCCATCGTCGGCGTGGCGGTCGGCGTTCTCGTATGGCTCATGTCGATCACTCCTACAGCCCTTGTCCCCAATGAGGATACGGGCACGATCATGGGTGTTGTCGACATGCCCCCGGCAACTTCGCTTTCCGTAACCAAGAAAACGATGGACCAGGTCGACAGCATCGCTCGTACCATTCCGGAAATCGCAGTTTCCAATGCCATCACCGGTTATAGCTTTATCGCCGGACAGGGTAACTCCTACGGTTCGTTCATCATCAAGCTTAAAGACTGGGAAGAGCGTACGGGTAAGGGGCAGGATGCCAACGGCGTGCTCGCTCAGCTCACTCAGAAGACCGCCCAGATCAAAAACGGCCGTGTGATGTTCTTCCAGCCCCCTATGATTTCCGGTTATTCAGCCACCAACGGTTTTGAAATCAAACTTCAGGACAAGACCGGCGGCGATCTGATGAACTTCTTCCAGGTTTACCAGCGCTTTGTGGCCGCCCTCAACGCATGCCCGGAAATTGCAATGGCTTATTCGACGTTCAACCCGAGCTATCCGCAGTATATGGTCGAACTCGACGTGGCCAAGATCAAGCAGGCCGGTCTGACTCAGAACCAGATTCTCAGCACCCTTCAGGGTTACTACGGCGGTATGTATATCTCCAACTTCAACAAGTTCGGAAAGCTCTACCGCGTCATGATGCAGGCTTCTCCGGAGGCCCGCGTATCTCCCGAAACGTTGAAGAGAATCAAGGTTCGCAATGGCCAGACTATGGCTCCAATCGACAACTTCGTGAAGCTGACCCGCGTCTATGGCCCGGATATCATCAACCGATTCAACATGTTCACCACCATAGCCGTGACCGGTAACCCCGCTCCCGGAGTGTCGTCGGGTGATGCCATCGCAGCCATCGAACGCGTGGCAGCCGAGACGCTTCCCAACGGTTTCGGTTATGAATATTCCGGTCTGACCCGTGAGGAAGCAAGCACCGGAGGCTCGCAGACAGCATATATCTTTGCGCTGGTGCTCCTATTCGTCTATCTGCTTCTGTCGGCTCAGTATGAGAGCTACATCATTCCTTGGGCGGTTATTCTCTCAGTGCCGTTCGGTCTGATGGGAACTTTCGTGTTTGCCAAGATGATGGATATCGCCAACAATATCTATCTCCAGATCGCGCTCATCATGCTTATCGGTCTTCTCGCCAAGAATGCCATCCTTATTGTGGAATTCGCCCTCGAACGCCGGCGCACCGGCGTCAGCGTGGTCAACGCGGCAATCCTTGGTGCCAAGGCCCGTCTGCGTCCTATCCTCATGACTTCGTTTGCCATGATCGTCGGTCTTCTGCCTATGATGTTCGCCACCGGAGCCGGTGCAAACGGTTACCGCGCCCTCGGTTCAGGTGCCATCGGCGGTATGCTTATCGGTATGATCCTTCAGGTACTTGTCGTGCCGGCTCTCTTCGTGGCCTTCGAACTTATCCAGGAGAAGATCAAGCCTTACGAGTGGAAAGACAAGGATAATTCCGGCCTCTCCTCCGAGCTTGAGCAGTATAGCATCAAACATGATTAAAGTCTTCAAACAATCATGATCAAGAATAAGAAAATGACGAAAACAATAAGATATGCGGCGGCCATCGCGCTCGCCGTGACGATGAGCAGCTGCAATCTTTACAAGAAGTATGAGATGCCCGTCGAGAATCCCTACGTCAACGAGTTTGCGAAGTCGGTCACAGCAGAGGCCGACTCCGCATCACTCCCCTTCCTCGGCTGGCAGCAGGTGTTTACCGATCCCACTCTTCAGGGATATATCCGCACGGCTCTCGAGAACAATAAGGATCTCGACGATGCCCGCCGCAACATAGAGATCGCCCGAGCTCAGCTCAAGGGCGCAAAGCTGAGCTATTTTCCCGCCGTTTCGTTCAATCCCAACGGAGGCGCGTCGAAATATGGCAGCGCCGACCTGAGCAAATGGTCGTATACCCTTCCGATTGCAATCAACTGGGAGATAGACGTCTTTGGCAAAATCCTCAACAGCAAGCGCAACGCTCAGGTAGGAGTTGAGCAGACCGAGGATTACCGTCAGGCCGTGCAGTCGCAGATTGTCTGCGGAGTTGCCAGCACATATTATGGCCTGATGCTGCTTGACCGTCAGCTCAAGCTTACAAAGAGCACAGCAGAAATATGGGCCGATCAGGTAGAATCGATGAAACTCATGAAGCAGGCCGGCATGGTCAATGAGGCCGCAGTGGTTCAGAGCGAGGCGAATTATTTCAGCATCTGCGCCAGCATCCCCGATATCGAGCAGAACATTCACGAACTCAACAACACGATGTCGCTTCTGCTTCATTCCTATCCTCAGAGCTGGCCCGTGAGCAACGACATGAGTTTCTCGCTTCCGGCAGAAATCGCCAACGGGGTGCCCCTCACCTATCTCGGAGCCCGTCCCGACGTTCGCGCCGCAGAGCGTGGCCTCGCATCGGCTTACTATACGGTCAATTCCGCACGAGCAGCTTTTTATCCCGGCCTGAACATCTCGACCAACGGCGGTTTCACCAACCTTCTTGGTTCGATGATTTCCAACCCCGGTAAATGGTTCATACAGCTCGCCGGCTCGCTGGCGGCCCCCATCTTCTCGAGAGGCCAGAACATCGCCAATCTTGAAGTGGCCAAGGCCCGTCAGGCTATCGCGATGAACGCCTTCGAGAAAACGGTGCTCAATGCGGCTGCCGACGTGAGCGACGCTCTTTCAGCATACTCGCATGCCATGACAAAAATGGAAAGCCTTGAAAAGCAGACGGAAGCCCTGAAGAAAAGTGTCGACTACACTCAGGAACTTCTCACTCTCGACCGCAACACCACCTATCTCGAGGTGCTGACCGCGAGATCGAGCCTGCTCAATTCGCAGATGGCTGAACTCCAGTGCTGGCATACTAAAGTCAACTCCCTGATTTCGCTTTATCAGAGCGTCGGAGGAGGCCGTTAAAATCTGTTTTAAAACATGCAGTATCTGCAAACTAATACAAATTAATATTCGTTAACATATAAGAGGCCTCGCCCTCCCTCCGGCGAGGTCTTTTATTATCTAATACTCAGTCATCATGTCTACGATCAGTCCATTAGCATTCGTTCATCCCGAGGCAAAGATCGGAGAGAACGTTACAATTCATGCCTTCGCCTACATTGACAAGAATGTCGAAATCGGCGACGGATGCGTGATCCGCGCTCACGTCAGCATCCTCGAAGGTGCTCGAATCGGAAAGAACAACAAGTTTTACGAGGGCTGCATCGTTGCTGCCACTCCTCAGGATTTCCGGTGGAAAGGTGAGCCCAGCTATGTAATCATCGGCGACAATAACACGGTGAGGGAGCATGTGATCATCAACCGCTCAATTTATAAAGACGGGGTGACGCGTATCGGCAACAATTCTTTTGTCATGGCCCAGAGCCATGTGGCCCACGACACTGAAATCGGCGACTATGTTGTGATCGGCAACTCTGTAAAGATTGCAGGTTCATGCAAAATCGGAGATTTCACCATTCTCTCTTCCGCCGCGCTGGTTCATGAGAAATGCGAGATCGGCAAGTGGGTGCTCATCAAAGGGGGCTGCCGCGTCAACAACAACGTGCCTCCCTATGTGATCATGGCCCATAACCCCATCACCTATTATGGTGTCAATGCATTCGTGCTCCGCAAAGGAAAGTTCCCTGAATCAACGATCGACGAAATTGCCAAATGCTATCGTCATATCTATCAATCGAACACATCTACGTTCAACGCCATAAAGCGAGTGGAAGCCGATGTCGACAAATCGCCCGAACGCGATTATATTCTCGATTTCGTCAACAAGCATGATTTCAAGCTTGCAGGCGTCACGATTGAGAAAGAATATATGGAGTGATTCACCGATTTTGTGTCATTCCAACCGTTTTTGTCAGCGGCCGGCCTTCGAGTCGGCCGCTAATTTTGTTATAACAACAGAATTTCTTAATTTTGTAACCGCGGTCTATCCGCAACCCTAATCTCTCCTTCTCTCCTTCATTCAAAATTACCCACATGAATCTTAAATCTCTTCTGACCCGCACGGTGTCAGGTCTAATATATTGTCTAATCCTGGTTGGATGCGTGCTCTGTGGCAACATGGGCGTGATTCTGCTTGCAGCCCTTTTGTCAACGCTTGCATGTGTCGAACTTTCAAAGATCAATAATGAACTGAACTGGAACACAGCGCCGACTCTGATACTTGACATTCTCGGCTGCTATGCTCTTTCAGTAGCGTGTCTCGGCTGGCCGATGCTCTGCTGGATGTTCGTGATAATGTGTCGCCTGATCGAGCAGCTTTATCTCCACTCCGATCATCCTTTGAAAGATCTCTCGGCCTCAGCCTTTTCTCAGATCTATATCGGACTGCCCATGGCCGTGATGGTGTCGCTGTCGTTCTATATGCACCCCAACATTATCCTCGCGCTTCTCTTCTTTATCTGGATCAATGACACGGGTGCCTATCTTGTCGGCTCCCTCATCGGGAAACACCGTCTTTTCGAACGGATTTCCCCAAAAAAATCATGGGAGGGATTTTTTGGCGCATTGATATTTACTGTCGGTCTCGGCGCACTGTTCGGCGCTTTCTGCAACGGCTTCTTCCTCGGGACAGCCTATATGAATATCTGGCTATGGATGGGCCTCGGCGCTGTCGTCACAGTATTCGGCACATGGGGAGACCTTGTGGAATCGATGATCAAACGCGATCTTAAAATCAAAGATTCAGGGAATGTCATCCCGGGACATGGCGGTATTCTCGACCGTATCGATTCCCTTCTGCTTGTGCTTCCCGCAACTGCCGTCTATTTTTTCATGGTTTCTTATTTCACCGGTTTTCTCGGTTAATCTGATATTCTGTTTGCCCACGCATTTCTCCTGAATGGAAACTCTAAATTCTTCTTTGCTTGATTCGGTCGTCACCGAACTGGCCAAGCTTCCCGGAATCGGGAGAAAAACGGCCCTGCGGCTCGCCCTCTATCTTCTCAGAAAAGAACCGGAGACAGCCCGTGCTCTTGGTCAGGCAATTATCGACATGCGCGAAGGCGTCAGCTACTGTCCGGTGTGCCATAACATCAGCGAGCAAGGAGTATGCCCGATCTGCAGCGATCCAAAACGCGATCGTTCAGTGGTCTGCGTGGTCGAAAACGTGAAGGATGTCATTACAGTCGAAGCCACAAATGAGCATCACGGCCTTTACCATGTGCTTGGCGGTCTAATTTCTCCCCTCGACGGGATTTCCCCTTCGGATATCGAGATCGACTCCCTTGCCGAGCGTGCCGCAAAGGGGGAAATCAAGGAGGTCATTCTCGCCCTTTCCCCCACCATGGAAGGAGACACCACCAATTTCTACATCTACCGTAAACTTGCCGGTCTTCCCGTCAAGATAACCATGCTCGCCAGAGGCCTGAGCATCGGCAATGAACTGGAATATACCGACGAACTCACTCTCGGAAGATCAATTCAGAACCGCACTCTCTTTTCAGATTCATTTAAAAGTTAGAAGGCAGACATGAATTTTCTGGAGAACGATATTGTCAGGCTGCGTGCCGTCGAACCCGACGATGCGCTGAAAATGTGGGAATGCGACACTGATTCCTCCCAGTGGCTGCATTGCGGCATGATGGCTCCTGTCTCTAAAGAAAATCTAGCGCAATATGCTGTGACCTATAATCCTGATCCCTGGGAAGAACGCCAGCTGCGTCTTGTGATTGAACAGACCGATAACGGAAAAATGTCGGGGCTTGTCGATCTTTATCAGATGCATCCTGCGCATCATACAGCCTTTGTTGGCATTTACGTTTCGCCTGAATTCAGGCGCCGTGGGATAGCAACTTCGTCACTCCATCTTCTTGAATCGTATGCTTCCCGGTTGCTTAATGTGGCTGTGCTGGCAGCCAAGATTGCCGATGGCAACGAGGCGAGCATCCGGCTTTTCGCAAAATGCGGCTACTCCCACTGCGGCACTCTTCATCAATGGATTCAGTCGGGCGCAAAGCGTCTGAACATGATGCTGTTCGAAAAGAAATTATTTTAGGCCACGTCTGAAGCCGCTACCACACTGTTAAACTTTTTCTCAACCATTCCGCTCAATTGATTGTTTTCAAGTTGAGTTAATTCGTTATAACCCGAGAAAAATTACCCGATATATAAAAATATTATGACTATGAAATTCACGAAATTATTCAAAACGTCTATGATAGCCGGTCATGTCCTGCTGACCACAGGAGCTTCACTCAATCTCACAAGCTGCACCGCCTGGAACAGCATGAACAAAACAGGCCAGGGTGCCACGGCCGGCGGCACTCTCGGAGCAGCTGTCGGAACCGGTGTCGGCGCACTTATCGGCGGGGGTAAGGGAACATGGATCGGTGCCCTTGTAGGTTCGGCTATCGGAGCAGGCACCGGCGCTCTGGTCGGAAACAGCATGGATCGTCAGCAGAAAGCCCTGCAGGAACAACTCGATGCCATGGCTGCAAAGGAAAAATCTGATTCCGCGCTCATTGTGCAGAAGGTTAAAGATAGCAACGATCTCACTGCACTGAAGCTTGTGATGGGAAATTCGGTGCTTTTCAACACTAATTCCTATACATTGTCGCCTGCCGCAGACGCCACACTGAGCCACATCGCCTATAATCTACAGCAATATCCGGAAACCGACATCACAGTTGTCGGATACACCGACAACACCGGCACTCAGGCAATCAACGACCGTCTTTCGCTCGAGCGTGCCCAAAGCGTGGTGAACTATTTGGAAAGCCAGGGAATTGCTCCAAGCCGTCTGAAAGCTATCGGCGACGGTTGGAACGACCCGATCGCAAGCAACGCCACCGCTGCCGGTAGAGCGCAGAACCGCCGTGTGGAAATTTACATCACTGCCTCCAAGCAAATGATCCAGCAAGCTGAATCACAGGTTTCCCGTTAAGACCTTCATTGACACGGGCGATAAACCATTTTTGTCGAATCTGTCAAAGTTCTTAAAGGCCGTTTATAATGAAAAATTATATAAAACTGGTAATAATGGCCGTCGGGGTTTTCCTCACCGGCCATGTTTTTTCGCAATCCCCTCTCCGGACGGTTGTCGATATGAAGATGCCCAACGGCTCCCGCTACACCGGAACAGTCAACGCTGAAACAGGGGCGCTTCAGGGTTTCGGCACTATGAAATATTCGAAGAAATATATAAAGTCAAAAAGAAAGGAGGGATTGGAAAAGAATCAGATAATCGCTGAATATCACGGCAACTGGAACAGCGACATGAAGCAGGGAATCGGTTTTGCCATAATGGCCGACAAGTCGATGCAGTTCGGACGTTATCGCAACGGAGTGTTCTCACAGCCTACTGATGCCGATTACGAAATTGGCGATGCTGTTTACGGCATTGATCTCTCACATTGGAGGGAAAACATCGACTGGGATAATCTTGCCCTTTACTGCGATCGTAAGGGAAACGTCTATTCTGGACAGCCTGCCGACAAGTCTTGTATGCAGCCGGTGTTTTTCATTTACCTGAAGGCTTCGGAAGGGGCAAGAATGCAAGACAAGACATATCTACCCTATTCATTGGAGGCTGAAGCACGCGGAATCGCACATGGTGCCTATCACTATTTGCGGTCGGGAAGTTCGGCTGAACAGCAGGCTGAAAATTTTCTATCGATAGTCAAATGGAAAAAGGGTGACCTTCCGCCGGCACTGGATATCGAAGAGAATGCCGAAATAGAGGCATTAGGTGAAAAAGCATATCTCGACATGGCACTTAAATGGCTAAAGATTGTCGAGAAAAAATTGAAAGTCCGTCCGATAATCTATGTGAATGAAACAATCCGCAAGAAATACCTCCAGGGCGACAAACGCTTTAAAAAGTATCAGTTCTGGATACCGCGTTACAGAAAAGCGGGTCCGGAGAATCCCGACTGGGATATATGGCAATTCACGCAGAAGGGACAGATAAGCGGCCATAAAGGGAATATGGACATCAATCTCTTCGACGGCAACTACAAAAAGTTCCGCAAATTCATAAAAAGGAAATAGCCGTCACACCGTCACCTCATGTAATTACAGATAAAAAATTTCATTGTGCGGCTGGCACAATGAAATTTTTTATCCGATATCAGTTGGAGGGTTCCTTATTTCAACGAGGAGGGATAGGTTATCTCATACTCATGTTCATACTGGATTCCTGAATTTCCTATGAGAGTGACGATTGCTTTTGTCTGCAGCATCGTATTTTTCAAAATATCGATTGTGTATTTGGTCGGATCGCCAAACACTGTTTCATCCACATGTTTAAAAATATTCGCCGAAGTCTTTCCGGTCATGCCGAACAGGCTCCAGATGCGCGAGCAGTCGCCGAAAGCGAAGTCGAGCATCTCGCTTTCCTGAATCCAGAACATATTCACGTCGAACACGCTGTGGAGATTCTTCTCCGTCCCTGCTGAAAACGATGCCAATCCTCTTGAATCCCAGGTGATGACTTGCATGTTGTCACCGTTCCAGTCCACATCATGCACATTGGTTTCTCCGTTATCCTTCTGAGTGCTTCTGATCATCTGGCCGAGGGCATTGTAGGTCAACTCGTAAGAAACTTTATCCTCATTGTCATACTGATACCATCCGCTCACGATGCGGCCGTCGCGCATCACGGCATGATGTTCGGTTTTCTCAGTCTCTACGTTCCCATTATAATCTGTCATGGTCAGGACTTCAGTGCAGGAAACTTCGTTGCCGTTATAACGGATTTTACCTTCCGTCACGTTATCGACATAAAGCTCATGATCCTGGTTTCCGATATCGTCGCGTGTAGATACCTTTCTTTTTGATTCAGAAGGTGCATCCGGACCGGAGACTATTTCATCTCTGCTTTTGCACATAAAGCCGGTAGGCTGGCCATCGCTGTTGAAATAGAAACGATATTCCGTCTCGCCGTCAAATTCACGACGGTCGCCATAGTTCAAATAACTTTTGACTTTGACTTTCACAGTCATTTCCTCCTCGGGAGAAGGGGTTTCGTCGGCTTCCTGTATGATAGTGAATGCATAGGAAACATCCGAGCAAAGTATCACGATATCGGCCTGACGCCTTGAACCTGTGGCATTGTCGGCAACGGTATAACTGATCGAGCATTCTCCTGCCATCCCCGAAGTCTGATGCAGAGTTATCCAATCGCTGTCTTCGCGGGTCGTTGATGCGCGTGTATATTCCACGTGGGCAGTCCATGAATCAGTGGCATAAAACCACAATTGCATATCCTGCCCGATGGCATCAACTGTTTCTGTTTGTGACTGGCCTTCCGATGGAACGATTTTATTTCCATCATCATCTTTGCCGTCGTCGCTGCATGAAGCAAATGATGCCATCATCGTCAACATCAGCACAAGGTGTAAGATCTTTTTCATGTGCAAAAGGTTTTAATTCGCTATAAAGGTTATTTTCGGCGATAAAGTTAATAAATAAAATTGAATAAGCTCGTTAAATCCTGATTTTTGCTCACATCTCCCCTCTTTTTTCTGTTTTCACCGGATAATAAATCTCACCTAAAAATATTTTGGCACAACTATTGTTTGTATCAATTGTTAAAATAATAAGAACAATCGAAAATACTATGAATTTTAACAATTTCACTATCAAAAGTCAGGAAGTGGTGCAGAAAGCCATTGACTTCGCCAAGGAGGCGGGTCAGCAGCAGATTGAACCGCTCCACTTGCTGAAAGCTATATTTAAGGAGGGTGAAACGATTGTCAATTTCATTTTCCAGAAGAACGGCGTTACGCTGCCTGCTGTGAAAACGAGCGTTGACAGCGCAATAGCCCAGTTGCCCAAGGTTAGTGGCGGCGAAGTATTCCTCAGCCGCGAATCTAACGATGCTTTGCAGAAAGCCGTGGAATTTTCCAAGTCGCTCGGTGACGAGTATGTTTCGGTCGAAGCAATGCTCGCCGGAATTTTCATGAGCAAATCCAAGGCTTCGCAGATTCTTAAAGATGCGGGGCTTACTGAAAAAGGTCTCAAAGCTGCCATCACCGAGCTCCGGAAAGGTCAGACTGTCAAAGACCAGAGCGCCGAAGAGACTTATCAGGCTCTTAGCAAATATGCCATCAACCTTAACGATCGCGCTCGAAACGGCAAACTCGACCCCGTGATCGGACGCGACGAAGAAATCCGCCGCGTGCTTCAGATTCTCTCGCGGCGCACGAAAAACAATCCTATGCTCGTGGGCGAGCCGGGAACCGGTAAGACAGCAATTGCAGAAGGATTGGCAATGCGTATCGTTCGCGGCGACGTGCCTGAAAATCTGAAGTCGAAACAGATTTTCTCTCTCGACATGGGTGCGCTTGTTGCCGGAGCCAAATATAAAGGTGAATTTGAGGAACGTCTGAAAGCTATCGTCAACGAGGTTACACAAAGCGACGGCGAGATCATCCTGTTCATCGATGAGATCCACACTCTTGTCGGAGCCGGCAAAGGCGAGGGCGCTATGGATGCCGCAAATATCCTCAAGCCTGCCCTTGCTCGTGGCGAACTTCGCTCGATTGGCGCGACAACTCTCGATGAATATCAGAAATATTTCGAGAAAGACAAGGCTCTCGAACGTCGTTTCCAGAAGGTAATGGTCGACGAGCCCGACGAAATGTCGGCAATCTCGATTCTTCGCGGTCTGAAAGAAAGATATGAGAACCACCATAAGGTTCGTATCAAAGACGAGGCTATCATCGCTGCCGTGCAGCTCAGCGTGCGTTATATCACCGACCGTTTCCTTCCCGACAAGGCGATCGACCTGATCGACGAGGCTGCATCGAAGCTTCGTCTCGAGATGGATTCCCAGCCTCAGGCTCTCGACGAGGCAAGCCGCAAGATCAAGCAGCTTGAAATCGAACGCGAGGCGATCAAGCGCGAGAAAGATGAATATAAACTGAAAGAGATCGACGAGGATCTTGCCAATCTGCGCGACACCGAGAAATCCCTGCGCGCCAAATGGCAGGCCGAGAAGAACGAGATCAACAAGATCCAGCAGAACAAGATCGACATCGAGCAGCTCAACTATGAGGCTGAACGAGCCGAACGCGAAGGCGACTACGCCAAGGTAGCCGAGATCCGTTATTCCAAAATCAAGCAGAAGGAAGACGAGAACAAGGAGATCCAGCAGCGCCTCAAACAGCTTCAGGGCGAAGGCGCGATGATCAAGGAGGAGGTCGATTCCGAGGATATCGCCGAAGTAGTGAGCCGCTGGACCGGAATCCCCGTCAAGAAAATGGCCCAGAGCGAAAAGGAGAAGCTCCTCCATCTTGAGGAAGAACTTCATCGCCGCGTAGTCGGTCAGGAGGATGCCATCAGGGCGGTGAGCGACGCAGTGCGTCGTTCAAGGGCCGGACTTAACGACCCCAGACGTCCTATCGGTTCGTTTATCTTCCTCGGCACAACCGGTGTCGGAAAAACGGAGCTTGCAAAGGCGCTCGCCGAATATCTTTTCGACGACGAGGACATGATGACCCGCATCGACATGTCGGAATATATGGAGAAGCATTCAGTGTCGCGTCTCGTCGGAGCGCCTCCGGGATATGTCGGTTATGAGGAGGGCGGTCAGCTCACTGAGGCAGTGCGCCGCAAACCTTACAGCGTAGTGCTCTTCGATGAGATTGAGAAGGCAAATCCCGATGTGTTCAACATCCTTCTGCAAGTGCTCGACGACGGACGTCTCACCGACAACAAGGGGCGTTTCATCAACTTCAAGAACACGATCATCATCATGACCTCCAACATGGGAAGCGACATCATCCGCGACAAGTTCCGGGGTTATGCTGACAAGACCAAGGAGGAGCAGCAGGAAATCGTCAGCACCACCAAGCAGGATGTGATGGACCGTCTGAAGCAGATTATCCGTCCGGAGTTCCTCAACCGTATCGACGAGACTGTGATGTTCACTCCGCTCGACCGCAAGGAGATTCTCGACATCGTCGGTCTTCAGGTCAACAGCGTCAAGAAGATGCTTGCCTCCAACGGTATCACTCTCGAGGTCACAAAAGATGCTCTTGACCTCTTGGCTGAAGACGGATATGATCCCGAGTTCGGTGCCCGTCCGGTGAAGAGAACAATCCAGCGCATGGTGCTCAACCAGCTCTCCAAAGACATCCTTGCCCAGAAGGTAGACCGCGAACATCCGATCGTGATCGACCGTAAAGGCGATGATCTGGTCTTCGTAAACAAAGAGAAATAATCCGGCAGCCTCTCACCTGCCAACCTGAATAAAACAACCGCACTCCGCGAGCATTGAGCTTCGGAGTGCGGTTGATTTTTATTTTATCATGTCGATCTTGCTGCGGCCTGCAGTAGATGTTCCGTCAGCGGGCCAGGGAGACGTTGACAGCTATACCATAATTGGAGTTCGACGTCGGATAAGCCGAGTTGCTCACGAGCGGTGTATTGGTCTGGTGGTCGAAGAAGGCCGACAGGGTGATTCGCTTGCTCAGGATATAGCTTGCCATGAAGTTGACGGAGAATGTGCTCGTTCCCTGCGTGGCCTGCGTATATGCGGTCTCGATGCGGCGGATAAGGCTCTGGTTGTTGGAGAATGCCAGGTCGAGATTAAGCGAGAGGTCGTTGCTTACCGATCCCTGCTTGCCTCCGATCTTCAGGATCTTGTTGAAGTTGGCAATCTTGTAGCCGGCTCCGATCGAGAGCTGCTTGCTGGTGGTCTCTACCACCTGGCCGGCCGACGTGTTGAGGTTGAGCGTGCGTGCGTCGCGATATTCGGCATTGAAGGTGAGATCGTTGAAGAGCGTGAACTTCAATCCGATCAGAGGCGCGAATTTCTCGGTGATGGCTACCGACGGGATATTGAACGGCGAAGAGGGAATCGGCTGCTGGGTCTGCTCGTTGAGCGTGAATCCCATGTTGCCGCCGATGCCGATCCAGTTCATGAAGCTCGAATAGCTTCCTACGGCATACGTGCACTGATATGCATGCGTCAGGGTGAACGATTTGAACCAGCGGCGCATGTTGCCGAGGTT
Organism: uncultured bacterium; assembly: GCA_905214735.1. Taxonomy (GTDB): domain Bacteria; phylum Bacteroidota; class Bacteroidia; order Bacteroidales; family Muribaculaceae; genus Lepagella. The sequence goes on from CAJMNI010000011.1 coordinate 51,084, forward strand.
TATGAGCCCGTCGTAAGTGACTTTCCAGTTGGGGCGCATTGCGGAGAGTCCGGGGAAGGGACTGAGGTCGACATTTTCAGGCTTTTGACCGCAATAAGCGGCCACAAATGCCGGAATCAGCACATCGGAACTTGTGGCGCTGACTGTCCCCTGTTCCGGATTGAAAGGAGTTCCTCCGAGAGCGTTCCCTTCCATGAATCCGGTAGAGGGATAAGTGTGTCCCATATACTGGCCTTCATATCTCTGGGCCACGCGCGGAATATATTCGATGAATTTGCTAAACGCATCGTTGGCATAACCGTTGCTTGCCTTTGAATTGCGCAGGGCTGTCGGGAATGCCCAGCATGTATGCATGTAGGAACCGGCATAGGTCGTCGGCATTCCGGAATACATGAACTGCATCTGCTCGGTCTTGCTGTCGGTCATGTTCGAGGTCAGCACGATCTTCAGACCCCTAATCGGTTCGAGGGTCAGCTCGAAGTTGAACTCCTGGCTCTTCGACCAGATTGCGGGCGACACCTGCTCGCTGTCGGTGATGAGCCATCCGCGCTCCAGAGCCTTGTCGACATAACTCTTGTCGTAGAAGCCGAAGGCGAAATCAAGACCGGGAGACATCGGCCCGTAAGACTTTGACTGCCCGAAGGCATTTCCGACATTGGGCGAGAAGAGCGGGATATTGAGCGAATGAGTGCTTCTCCATTTGAAGGAAAGCGAACGCGGCATCATCAGAAACCGCAGCGTGTAGGCCGCAAGCTCGGAAGCGAAATTCTTGTCGCTACTCTTCACATCCTGGCGGATAAGCAGTTTTGCCGTGTATGTTCCTGTGTCGGTTATCTCAATCGTATTGGCGTCTTTCACCTTCCATTTCAGTCTGCGGGGAACTCCGTCAACCGTGGCCGAGAACTTAAGCTTTTTCGTGTTGAGATTATGTTTCACGAGTGTCGAAGAGTCGCTTCGGAGAGTGACGGCTCTTTCGAATTTCTTGACTTTCTTATCCTTGTCCTCCTTGTTATTCTTTTTATTCTTGTCGTTGCGGTTGTTTTTGTTGTTGCCGCGGGCCTTCGACGAATTGGAGAATCTCTTGTTGATGTTCTGGAGATATTTGCTCTTGTTGAAGAGAGTCTCAAAGTTCAGGCGGGCGTCGGCATTCCACGACGACTGGTTCTGAATTGAGTTGCCGAGATAGACGTCGTCGACCGTAGCACCTTTGTCCCAGCGATAGGTGGAGTTGTAGCTTACGCTTCCGGTGAGATAATCGAGCACCGGAATCTTGTTGAACGGCGCGCGATACGTGCCTGTGAAAGTCTGGTTATAGTTCCAGGGTGTGCCGAGATGTTTGAGCGATGTGAGCACAGTGTCTTTCCAGGCGCGGTATTCGTCGGGGAAGAGCCTCTTGTTGACTGCGCCGATCGTCTCTTCGATTCTGGCCGTAGTGTTGCTGCTGAACAAGAGCGACAGCGACTTGATCAGATTCCACGTGATGCTCAGCTGGCGGTCCCATGTGAAGTTCTTGCTCACCTGGGCTGGCTGGTCGAAGTCTACGTCGACTTCGCTGCGGGCCTGCGACTCGTAGTAATAACGGTGGATGTTGGTGTAGAACGTCAGGTTGTTGAAGAGCCAGTTGATCTCCCAGTCTTTGAAGAACTTTGCGGTCTTGCTCTTCCCTTTTATCCAGCCAAACGGTTTGAGGGGCTTGATATAGGGGGTATAGCTATATTGGAAGCTGCCGCGATAGTCGTTGGTGATCTCATATTGAGTGGTCGGATCGACATTCTTCTGCTTGTTGAAGGAGAACGTCAGCGTGAAGTTGGCGGGATCCCAGGGCATCGGGGTCTTGCTCTGCACGTTGAAGCGGAAGTTCGAAATCGAGAAGCTTTCCACCGTTTTCTTTGTCACTGCGTAAGAATTGATGGAGTCGCGCTCATGTTTGGTTGCGGCAGCATCGAGAGCATCCTTGAGCAGAATATCCTGGTCAAGGGGGTTGTATTTAGGCGTTGTGGTCTCCTGCGAACGCGAATAATAGATCGGCGCGGAGAGCTTGGCTTTCGGGGGTATGATCTTTCCGACATCACCCTGTACTGTGAGGTTATACTGGTCGTAGGTGTCGAGGCGACGGGATGCGAGTCCCTGGTCAACGGCCCCGAAGCCATCGGTCTCGCGGTGGTAGGTAAAGTTGACCGAGGCGATGTCGCTGAGCATTAGCGAGGCGTTGGCATTGAGCGCCCAGCCTCCCGACTCATTGAAGTCGGTGACCTTGAGCTCGTTGACCCAGACCGTTCCGTCTTTCACCGAGTTCGACCTGTTGCGGACTCCGATAAGCATGACTCTCACGTCGCTAAGGCTCGGATTACCCATCACCGATACCGTATTGTGGTCGTTCTCGGGGTCGAGCATCGAATAGAGCACGTTGTAACCGACACCTTCCACATGATTAGAGCGGTCGCGGTTGCGGTCGGTCTTTACCGTAGTGAACACGTTGAAAGGCACGTCAAGGAAGTTGTCTATTGGCCAGACTTTCTCCCTGTCGTTGGAGTTGAAGTTATTGTAGCGGCCCGGAGGAGTGAGCTCCAGCGGAATCTCATATTCGTAATAGTTGTTCTTGACATCGGTTCCCAGGCGGAGGAAAAGCGCGAGGTCGCCGTTGCGCGTATCTGTAACGTTATCGATGGGAGCTTCGGCGTGTACCCACATCTGCATGCGCTTGTAGGTGCGCAGGTCGATCTGAGTATTCTTGTATATACCTCTGGCATCGCCGGGCTGGATTCCCGTGAGCGCAAGCTCGAGGCTCTGCTCGTTGAGCTGCGTGGCCTGCGCCGCACCCGGATCCTGGATTCGGTTCACACCCGGAGGAAGAACATAGTTCACGGGTTCGCGTCCGGAGTTCTCTTCGATGTTCACTACCGACATGTCGAGTTTACCCTCGGCCGGAGAATCGTTGCGGCTGTTGAGGTTGAACTTATAGTCGCGCCATTCGCCTCTCACAAGCTCAAGGGTGGCGAAGCGCAGGTGGGTCACCTCCTTGAAGCCGGTCATGAACATGCGGGCGAACCTGATAGTCGAGAAGTCCTTGATTCCGCCCACAACCTTGTCGGGTGCGCTCAGTGGAATCTTGAACTGATACCATATTGCTGTCTGCTTACCTTCGGGAGTGTTGACTTCTGAAACCTGCTTGTCGGTGATATAGTTCCGGCCAACTTCCAGATCTTCCGGACGAAGCGAAACCTTATACTGGAAATAGCGTTCGTATTCGTTGAGCGTGTTGTCCTGATTGATGTCTTCCACATCAGGAACGGCACGCGCCGACTGATAGCGCGGATTGGAGGAATCTTCAGGAGCAAGCGAGTTCCCTTCGACTCCGTTATATCTTTTATATCGGTCGAGAATACCGGTGCGGTGCTCATCATACCAGTCGCTGCGGTAGAAATGATAGTTATCGCCCGCCGGGTCGTTCATTGCCGAGAAGGGATCCTCCTGCATCTCGGCTATTGTGGCTGCCGAAAGTTTCCCCCTCAGCTTGTCGAGATAAGTTTTATAAGATGAGAAAGTATATTCGTCGTCGTTGGAGAGTCCGTCGAGACCTACGTCCTGAAGCAGGCGGGCATTGGCCGTATTGTCGAAAGCGTAGGTCAGAGAATTCTGACGCGACACGCGGCCCCAGTTGGTCTCGGTGATGAAGTCGGTGTTGCCGTCGACCGGAAGACCGTTTTCATAGCTCTTCATGCCATCTTTCAGGATATCCTCGCTGATCTCGCCGAAATTGAAATAGAGGTCGCCTCCCTCGGTGTTGGGGTTGTCGGGATCGAGGAATGGATCGAGGAGCCAGAACTGGAGATATTCAACATTGGAATTCTCAAAGTTCGGGTTGTCGATTTTTCGCATGATTCCGCCCCAGCGTTTCTCGGGATAGAGAAGATGACCGTTCTCGTCGATGTTGTCGGCGTCGAGGTTGTAAGGGCCTCTCTCTGTCGGATAATATGAAAGGCTCAGTGTCTGAATCCAGTTCGCTTCGCCGTAGGCCTGGTCGCGATATGGGAAGAGCTCCCCTACCGTGACTTCGCGCACGTAAGGATTCGACATCTGATGGGGGTCGTTTTTGAGATAGCCGGGAAGCGAGCTTGAATTGCGCTGGTTCCAGAGACGGTCGATATAATACCATGAGAGGAGAGCGCGGTTCTTTCCGTAATCTACATTATTGCTCAACGCCGCCTCGGGGAAAAGCGGATCGGCACCGCCGTCATAGGGCGTGGATGCGAGGAACCATGAATAAGGCGACCGCAGGTCGACGCCGGTCTGCGTAGCCTCGAAGTCGTCGATATAGCTCGATCCTTTCGAACTGCCGCTCTTCTGCTTGTCTGGAATCAGCTGGGCGAATTCGGCGTTGATGTTGAATTGCGAAGGAGCGGTGGCGTTGATGGTCGGAACCTTGTTGAGAAGGTTGGTCAGCCACATGAAGTCTTTGTGATACGACAGGTTCAATCCCCACATGGTGTTGTTGATCACCTCGTCGCCTATGTTGACTTTCTCCGTCAGCGCCTTTTCGGAGAAGCGCATGATCGTTCCTCCTAAGCTCAGGTCTTTGTTAAACTGATATTGCGCGTCGAGTCCGAACAGCGTCTTGCGCTGCATGCTGAACATCGACTGGTTTTCAAGAGTGACGCTTACATTTGTCCCGGAGTCGATAATGCTCTGGTTGGTGATCGTCACTATACCCATCGAGTAATCGACCGTATAGTCGCTGTTTTCTGTCAAGGTGACACCTCCGGCTGTGACGACTACCGAACCACGGGGAACATTCATCGCGTTCAGTCTGATTGTCGCGCCTCCCGACGACATATATTCTCCGACGAGAGAGAACTTGTTTTTGTCGGCAAACTGCCGTGCGACCACAAGAGTCGAGTCGTAAAGCTCAGTGTAAACGTAATCTTTGGCGATGGCTTCGTTGCCGATCTTTTCAGCCAGATGCTTCCCGAAAGGCTCAGCCACAGGGAATATGACCTTGCCTGAGCTCGACTGCACCGTGTAACCCTCGACATAATCGAAAAATCCGTCGGAATTCGATTCCTGGTTGGAGTCGATACGGTCGAGGTTCATCACCTGGAGAAGAGGAACGTTGGCGATGTTGCCGACGGGGAGATAATTGACCTCAACTCCGGTGGTGTCTGACAGATATTTGATGTTGAGCTTGAAATTCTTGCTCTGCAGCTGGTAAGCACCGAGCGCATAGACGTTTTTCATCATCAACCGCCACATCGGAAGCTGGGGTGAAACCGTAGTGCTCCGAAGCATCTTTAGGTAAAGGCAATCGGATGTCGAGGTGACATCGCTGGAAAATTCACCGACCTGATAGACCTTGCCGTTGTATGTGTATTCGTATGCCACGGCGAGCACCTCGTCAGTGTTGAGGGCTGATTTCAGAGAGATGTAGCCGAGATCGGAATTCAGCGAATATTCCGACTCTTTGAGCAGACGCGCGCTCTCGACTTTCTCGAAGTCGCGGCCTCCCTCTATGCCGAAGGCCTGCAGAGGAGCAAGGGCCTGCGTCACGGAGTTGATGTTGCGCGCTCCGGGATATTCGTTTTTGATTACGTTGAGAAGGTCGTTGGAGGAGTTGGCCGGATTGTCGAAACTCAGGTTGGGAGTCCAGTATGTGCTGGCGAGATTGCGGTTCTCGCCGATATCCATGAAGCCTACGAAATTTCGCGATTCGCTGTAGTTGCTGTTCTTATTTGTGATCCATACTTCTATGCGGGTGATTTTGATACCCGACGACACGTGTGGCAGCTTCGAAGCGAAACGGTCGTAATTCTCATAAAAATACTGGGCGAGGAAGAAATGGCGGTTGGCATCGTAGTTGTCGGCCTTTATGCTGAACTTTGTCGATTGCACACCGCCTTGGGTCGAAACTGTTTTAGACTCGGAATTCTGTTGCGAGACAAGTCCGGTCAGCGTGAGTTTGCCGAACTGCAGTTTCGCTTTCATACCGAAAAGGGCCGTTCCTCCCTTTATCAGGCTCGAACCGGTGGTCATGCTGACGTTACCGGCGTCGATGCTTTTGATGATTTCGTCTTCCTTTCCTTCGTAAGATAGCTTGAGGTTTTTGGAGTCGAAGTCGAAGGTGGCGTCGGTGTTATAGTTCATGTTGAACTTCACCTTGTCACCTACCGAGGCATTGATTGATGCCTGGATCTTGGTGTCGAAATCGAAATATGTCTTGCGCCTGTTGCGTTTGGAGAGCGCGGGATTGTCGGTGAAGTTGCTCTTCACTCCCATCGACAGCTGGATCGATCCCTGAGTCTGCAGACGCACTCCGCCCGGCCCGAAGATTTTCTCCAGCGGACCGAGCGAGAAGTTCATGTCGAAGATGTTGAACGGCTCCTTGTCTTTCTTTTCGTAGCTTTCGGTGTTTCTCTCATGGAAATAGCCGAACATGTCCTGCCTCATCACCATGTTGGTGTATTCTTCGGCAGTCATCATGTAAGGAGTCAGAATCTCCTGGTCGCCAATCTTGGTGCTGAGCACATACATGCCGAGCGCCGGATCATAGACTGCCTCGGTCTTGATATTCGACGGCGTTCGCAGGTCGGCGGCATATTCACCCCCGACGTAATCCTCATATCCGCGTGGCACGGTCGGGCGCACCCTCATCGGCAGTTCCACAGAGTCGTTGTTCTGCTGCTGGCCGGTGGGAGTGCTGAATTCTGATGAAGGAGGTGGCTGGAGTTCGCTTTTGCGATATTGCGATTCGGCAACAATTGTAGTGAGCAGTACTGAGATGAATACTGCCGCAAGAATCGCTAACCTTGTATGACGTTTGGTCCGAATCTGATTCAAAGCATTTTCAATGCCAGTTTTATGGCCTTTTCTGTAGAAAGGGCCGGGTCTTCGGCGAAGAGCTTTTTCAGGACTTTCTGGCTCTGCTGCGATGTGTATCCGAGCATCACCATGGCTGCAAGCGCATCGTCGAATGCTTCCCCTGCGGGCATACTTGTATTTAACGCGATTCCCTGAACTTTTATTTTATCTTTCAGGTCTACTATGATGCGCTGCGCGGTCTTTCCTCCTATACCTTTCACTGCCTTGAGAGCCGAGTCCTGCCCCGAGGCTATAGCCTGCTCGAGTTGATCGGCTGTCATCGACGACAATATGAGGCGCGCCGTGTTGGGCCCCACTCCGCTCACCCCTATCAGAAGCCTGAACAATTCCCGGCTCTTTTTGGTGAGAAATCCGAACAATACATGAGCATCCTCGCGGATTGACTCGTGGATATATAGCTTTTTGATTTCGCCGGGTTTGATATAGGCGCTGTCGATCAGCGTCACGTTGATTTCATATCCCACTCCGGAGCAGTCGATCACCGCTACTGTCGGAGTCGCCTCAGCCACACTTCCTTGTATATAGTCTATCATTGTTTAACCTCTTGTCTTAGAATCTTAGTGTCGCAGCTTTATTTAACTCTGAACCAATAGCCGGCGCTCACCGATATCGTCATCGAATTCGAGCCGCGCAGATCGTGTGTTCGCCCTGATTTGAGCATGTTGCCGAGACCATAATAAAACCGGGCGTCGAGATAGATGGAGTTGCGGCGGTTGATGCTGAACTCGCCCCCTATTCCTCCGGTGATGCCGTAATCGACTTTCTGATGTATGGGCATAGCGAGCTGATAGGTGGTGCGCAAAGGAAAGCCCTGAACCGATCCCACATTTTTATAATCGAAATTTGACGAGATCTTGTCGCTCAGTGTGAAACTGACCGATGGCCCGGCATTTATGAAAAATTTGCCGCGCCGTCCGAAATATATATGGGCGAGGAAGGGAATCTGCAGATAGTTCACAGTGCGTTTGTATTCAAAATCTCCTTCATCGAAGCTTTCCTGCCATCCGCGCTGTTCGAAGTTCACCTCCCAGATGAAGCCGAAATGATTCTCTTCGATATATCTGAATGCGAGGCCGGCATTCATTCCCGGTATAAACGATTGATCGACCGAGGGAGTAAACTCCACACGCGAAAAATTGGCGCCTGCCTTGGCTCCTATGCTGATATTGGCCTTGTAGTGGGTCTGAGCCTGAAGCCCGGGCATGAAGAGTGTCGACGACATGATTGACGCGCAACAAATTATACCGATTCTCTTTATTATTTTACCCATAATTGTCATTAATTTGCAATTGCGGCTAATCCGGTCACTGAATTATGTTTTTCTCAACAGTGTCGAAGGGTGTGAATCTCAGCATATAAACTGCCGGATTCAATATGCCGCTCCAATTGCGCGGCCTTGTCATTATGATGTCGTTCTGAACCATATCTTTCGACGGAGTGAATTCATTGAGGTCTCCTCCGGTCTTGGCCATAGAGGTTATGAAATATAAAGCCGTGTCGTAACCGACGGCGGCATAGAGCGGCATTGATTTCACCGGCTTATGGTCGAACAATTCTCTATATTCTGCATCGAATCTGCGGGCAGTTTCCGACTTTTCGTCGTAATAAAATCGCGAAGGAACAACCACATCATTTTCATGTAGCAGCTGCGAAAGAGATTCGTCGTAAAGCACCCAGTTCGGACGGCCCACGACGCTAATGCCGCAGAGCCCGTGGGAGAGCCTTGCGTCGCCTATGCTCTTCAAAAGATCCTGCACTTCCGCTTTTTTCACCGGATAACCATAGATGACATAATCTGCATAATCTTTAAACGCCAACTCGGCAAGCCCCTCAGTGGAGGTGTAAATCACTTTGCCTGGATCCCATGCCGAAGCGATCGATTCGCCGAGAGTGTCGCCTGAGTCCTTCTCACCGGCCATTACAAGATATGCGCCGTTGTGCTCTTTAAGAAGATACCCCGACACTTCGTCGTTGAAATAATTGGAGGGAGGAAGAAGCTGGATGGTATAGGAATTGTCGGCAAAGGCTTCACTCTTTACGTCGAACGTATTGACAAGCGGCACCCGCTGCTCGCTGGAATATGCCACGAGATATTCGGGCAGATTCTTGTCGGCGGAAGCGAAGATGATGGTCGGTTTGAAAGTTGCGAGTTCGTTTTCGACAAACGCCTCCCCTTTCGAACCGTCGATTATCTTAAGATTTATCTTATACGCGGAGTTTTTCAATCGGTCGATGGCAGTGATAATTCCTCGGCTGAAGTCGAGGTCTTTCTTTGATTTCGGTTCGTCGAGTACCACAGCCAGGCTGACCGCTGATTTTCCCGGAGTTTCGGAAATATTGTGAACATCGGCGTATATGTCGCGTACGCCGTCGGATGTCTGCTCTCTTGCGTCTTCCTTCACTACTATCCGTTCGACAGTGTCATTCTCTACTCGGGGAACAGATATAATTTTCTTGTTTTTTAATTCCACCCGAGGGTTTGCCTCGCGAAGCTGTTCTACGTTTACGCCTGTTTTATTTGCGATAGAACTCCATGATTCGTTCTTCCCTACTTTATAGGTGTCGAATCCGTTCACATGGGTTTCAGTTACTGTCTGGCGTTCGGTAACGACTCCCGTTCCTTTTGGCGGGATCTTGATGACCGCGTCGGCTCGAAAATTGCTTTCCGTCACACCGGGATTTTCTGCAAGAATCGCCTCGACCGTGACTCCGTTTGCCCTGGCAACTCCATAAAGCGTTTCGCCTGCCTTTATAGTGTGATATTTTACTGAGTCATTGTCACTGACAAACACATCTTTCACCGTCTGGAGGGTCAGCTCCTCCCCTGCCTTGATTCCCTGCTTGCTTGAGGGATTTAGGTTATATATAGTGGTGACCGGTATGCCATACATTTTCGAGATGCTGTATACCGTCTCGCCGCGCTGAACCGTATGTTTCAGCGGAGATTGCTGAAGATTCTCGGGAGTGGTCTTTACCGGATTCGCAACTTTCCCCTTCTCTTCAACCGGATAATAGATTTTGGCTCCTTTCTGCATGGGGGAAGTAGCCGTGGGATTCAGACGGGCTATCTCTTTGTCGTCCCAACCGAACTTCCGGGCCACTCCGAAAAGCGAATCCCCCTTCTTGATTTCATACACGTAATATTGCCGGCCGAGCACTTCGACCACCGGGAGTTTCTCTGCGCCAGTCATAGCAATCGCCATGCAGCCAAGAAGAGATAAAAGTATTGTTCTGCGGATCTTCATATTAAATGATTCGAGAGTTGTCATTGCAATGCCGAGGCAATCGTTTAGCCGGGAAATCCTTTGACAGCCCGAAACAATCGCACGGCATTTAATTCACAAAAATACAAAATATGTTTGACCTCGCCATCTTTCGCAACTTAAATTATGAATAACACTGAACTGAATGTTAATAATACTTAAATCATCATCTGAATATTTGGCTATTTATTGCAAACGAACTATATTTGCAAACTTTCTCGTAGAGACGGGAAAGAAACTTGCCACAATACGGGGCTGACTGGCTTTGACAGCGTGTAGAAGCGGTAGGTAAGCATGCAGAGTTTTGGTGTTCAAACTCTATAATATCAAGAGCATCGACCTATAATTGGCGAAAATAATAACTACGCTCTCGCTGCGTGACCCGAAGTATAGTAAGGTCCCTTTATTCGCCTCACAGGTGAGGTGAACGAGACATCATCCCATTGCCCGGTTCCGAGACGTTTGGATAAGATGGTGCAAATAAAATCGGAAATAGGGAGAAGAAAGTTCCGGTCTTTTCCCGAAATTTAGGAACTAAGGTTCACGTTGGTTGTCTTGAGCCTGCGTGAGCACGAAAATCAATTCAAAGACTAAGCATGTAGAAAACTTATTGGTTCCGCGTTTGGACGAGGGTTCAATCCCCTCCAGCTCCACTATGTGCACCGGACACTCTCCGGCCCACACAAGACAAAATCAAGACAAACCGCAGAATATCAATCGATTCTGCGGTTTTTTCGTGCCTAAAAATGACGACTCAGGACCGTCATCGGACAGAAAAAAGACCGCCACGGACGCTTATTCGTTACCAACTCGTTACCCGATTTTTCAAAATTGGAAATGGTAACGATTGGGTAACGAATAGTGCTGCATAAAACATAATATCAGCATGTTACGAGAAGCCAACTCGGACATAACCCGGAAAAATGCGGTCAAAATCCGGACATGGATTCGAGCAAATCTGAGCCGGAGTTTCTACCATTTTTCATTCCGTTCCAATTCCAGAATCTTTCGTCATTCTCAATGAGGTGTTCAAGACCATTCTTTCAGTGTCCGACATTAGTCCGACACTGGCCGGAATCGGTCTAAGCAAACTAAATGTTAAACTCGTTATCATGTCAAACCACGGCTCAAACCGGGTTTATGATAACCACCAAATCCTCGTTAGATGATGGAAAAACCGGGGCGGCGTGACCCCCGAGGCCGAAGTCCGCTTGACCACGGA
>CAJMNI010000012.1 GCA_905214735.1 uncultured bacterium
AATCTACCAATCTGACAAATAATCAGTTAGCTATTTTCTGAATGTTCCTAAATTAATTTTGCGATAGTATAAATGCGAAAAGGAGATTGGTCCGAAAAACTCGACAGCAGCCATTGCCAAGCCTGCCGGCGGCAATGGCCGGAAAGCAAGCCAACAACCAACCCAACATATCAACTCAACAGTATTAATATCTAAACCTTTATGAAGAATTCCAAACTCTTTGTTTCGGCTGTAGCGGCCACGGCCGCCCTCGCATAACGGTCTCTTCGTAAAGGGCCAGCAGGCTCACCTCATCGGCGTTTCGATCCTCAGCAAGGGCGGCGACACCCCCGTAAATCCCGACCAGCCCGACAAACCGGGCGAGACTATGGAGAACACCATTTGGGAAGGTGACGAAGATCTCGACGGCTGGAACAATCTCATCGAGATCCCCGCCAAGGCTTTCACCACTGCCAAAGAGGGCGACACAATGCGCCTCGTATTCTCCGACTGCGGCGACACTCCCCAGGTGCAGCTCGCTGTCAAGACGATCAACGGCGGCGACTGGACTCAGATCGTGGACTACGACGCAATCACGGCCAACAAATATGAATACAAGATCGCAGGCGAGGCCGGCGACGGCACTCTCCTCCAGCTCCTCCAGGCCAACGGTCTCTTCGTGAAGGGCCAGCAGGCTCACCTCAAAGGCGTGGTGCTCGTCCAGAAAACAACCTCCGCTGTAGAGACGATCGAAGAAATCGACCTCAACGCCCCCATGGAGATCTACACTCTCGACGGCCGCCGCGTCAACGAGATGGAGAAGGGTCTCTATATCCTCCGCCAGGGCAACAAAATTATGAAAGTCATCAAATAATCTACTTACGCATTTAGATTAATCTCCGAAAGGGGGCTGCGCGGGCAGCCCCCTTTCTATTTTTCCCGATTTTTCCGCCAACATTTCCATTTTTGCCAAAATAGTATAAGTTGTGGGTATTTTAATATTCATATCGAGGGAAACCTCTTGCTAACTCTGCAACTGAAAACAATAAGCCAAAAAAGTTAACCTTACAGAAACTCAGCGCGACTCCGGCAGCGCGTCGGAAAAACTCCGCGAATGCCGTCCGCGCCAAGATTCCACCGGAAATACATTCTAACCTATAAACATATTTATTATGAAGAAATCTACTCTTTTCCTTGGCCTCGCAGCCATGATGGCGCTTCCGATGAGCGCTGAAGTCGTTTACACGTTCGATACTCCGGCATCGTTCAAGAACTGGAACAAAACCATCGAAATTCCCGAGACTCCGTTTGCCGACGCCAAAGAGGGCGACGTGATCAAGATCAACTTCGAGATCGCAACAGCAGAAGTCAACGAAGAGTCTCCCGCCCAGGTGCAGATCGCTCTCAAGACAGTTGCCGACTGGACATGGACTGAAATTGTGAAGTGCGCCCCTATCGAGGGCACAAGCTACAGCCACACCATCCTCGACGCCTGCCCCGACGGCTGCGATGACACCGACCTTGAAATGATCCTCGCTCACGGCATCAACCTCAAAGGCCAGCACGCTTCTGTTGTTTCCATCGAGCTCCTCGACGGCCAGGGCGGCGGTGACGAACCCGTGAATCCCGACCAGCCCGACCAGCCCGACCAGCCCGGCGAAGCCTGGACAAGCGTATGGAAAGCCGGAGCCAATCCCATTCCTTTCGGTTCATGGACAGGTCTTGTTGAAATCACCGACGGCGTGATCGGCACAACCGACGAGACTGACCTCGAAATGCTCAAGGCTCACGGTCTCAGCCTCAAGGGCCAGAACGCTACTCCGGTGGAGATCTTCCTCAGCTCCAAATCAGGTGCTGCTGTTGAAAACATCGCCGACGACGCCATCGACTTCAACGCTCCCGTGGAGATCTATTCCATCGACGGCCGCCGCGTGAAGGAAGCTGCCAACGGTCTCTTCATCTTCCGCCAGGGCAACAAGGCTCAGAAGGTGCTCGTGAAGTAAGACTCCCTTCCGAAAATTAGTTTACATGGGGTTATAGTTATATAAGTTGTACTATGGGAAGACGGTGCCCGCCCGGGCGTCGTCTTCTCTTTTTTATGCACTTTTTCCAGCAGTTGTCCCCCATTTTTTAACATTTTTCCAACTGCCGGAGAACTTTTGAGTTGTTTCACGTATTTTTTTATTAATTTTGCAGATTCTAAGACCCCGTGACACAAAAAATGTTAACGCTGGGGCGGCCGCATTTCGAGCGATTTTCGCGAGCTGAGGAGGGCGCATAGCGGGTGCTATGCAACCGACGAAGTCTCGGCGAAAAGCGCCGGAATGCGGCCGAGGCCAGCAAATTGATTTAGCAATAATTTGCATAAATCTCAACATTTTATGAAACAATTAATATTAATATTTACAGTGTATAAAGGGGTTCTGACACAACACCGAGGCTGACGAAGCAAGAATTTTGCTTTGCTTCGCATCCTTGGGCGCCTTTGGCCCCTTGCTTACAGTCACATACGTAAGTATGCTCCTTTCAGCAAGTGACCAAATCCACTCCAAGGATGCGACCCCAGCGTTAACATTTTTTGTGTCACGGGGTCTAAGGCGCATGTAATTATGAAAAACCTCGTAATTGTTGAGTCTCCCCACAAGGCGGAGACATTCTCAAAATTCCTCGGCAAGGATTACAAAGTCATGTCGAGCGTCGGCCATATCCGCGATCTCCGCAAGAAAGGAATGAGCGTGGACATCGACGGCGATTTCTCTCCCATCTACGAGATACCCGCCGACAAGAAGGAGGTGGTGAAGAAGCTAAAAGCGGCCGCCAAGGAGGCCGACACCGTCTGGCTCGCATCCGATGAGGACCGCGAGGGAGAGGCCATCGCATGGCACCTCGCGGAAGTGCTCGGACTCGACCCGGCCACGACGAAGCGCATTGTGTTCCATGAGATCACGGAGCCGGCCATGCGCTATGCCCTCGCCCATCCCCGCCATATAGACCTCAACCTTGTCAACGCCCAGCAGGCGCGCCGCGTGCTCGACCGCATCGTCGGTTTCGAGCTCTCCCCGGTGCTCTGGAAAAAGATCAAGCCCTCCCTCTCGGCGGGCCGCGTGCAGAGCGTCGACGTCCGCCTCGTCTGCGAACGCGAGCAGGAGATCCGCGATTTCGTCCCGGTGCCTTTCTACCGCGCCGACGCCGTTTTCGCCGCTGCCGGAGGCTCCTTCAAAGCCCGCGCTCCCAAACGCTTCGACTCCGAAGCCGACGCCCGCAACTTCCTCGGCCGATGCGCCGACGCCGAGAAAAGCGGAGCGCCCAAATTCACCGTCGCCGACATATCGGTGTCGCCCGTGAGCCGAAAGCCCCAGCCCCCCTTCACTACCCCGGCCCTCCAGAAAGAGGCCAACCGCCGACTCGGCTTCTCGGTCAATACAATCATGCGCATAGCCCAGAAGCTCTACGAGGAAGGTCTCATCACATATATGCGTACCGACTCCACCAACCTCTCCGAAATAGCCCTCAAGGACATCGCTTCGGTGGTGGAGAAGGATTTCGGCAAGGATTATGTGAAGACGCGCCGCTATCACGTGGTGTCGAAAGGGGCCCAGGAAGCCCACGAGGCTATCCGCCCCACCTACATGGACCGCGCCACAATCAACGGAACTCCCCAGGAACAGAAGCTCTACACTCTGATCCGCAACCATACCATCGCCTCCCAGATGGCCGACGCCCGCCTCGAAAAGACCAACGTCGACATTGCCCTCGGCGGCGAGACCATCTTCAAGGCCACCGGCGAGACCATGAAGTTCGAAGGCTTCCTCAAGGCTTTCGGTCAGCAGAAAAACAGCTTTGACAAAACCGCCTCCGACAGCGGCGACAACACCCTCCTCCCACCCCTCTCGAAAGGTATGGAGCTCGACCCGGAGGAGATTACCGTGACCCAGAGCTTCACCCAGCCGCCGGCACGCTACACCGAGGGAACCCTCATCGACAAGATGAAGGAGCTCGGCATCGGCCGCCCCGCCACCTACGCCACCTTCGTCTCCACAATCCAGGAGCGCGGCTATGTGGTCCACGGCGACAAGGAGGGAACGCCCCGCGACTACGACGTCTTCACCCTCCGCGACGGCGAGATCTCGAAGAAAGTCCTGACCGAAAACACCGGCTCCACGCGCGGAAAGCTCGTGCCGACCGACACCGGCCTGGTGGTCAACGAATTCCTCACCCAGTATTTCCCCGACATCCTCGACTATAACTTCACAGCCTCGATGGAGGAGAAATTCGACGACATTGCCCGCGGCGAACTCCCCTGGCAGAAGGAGATGGCCGACTTCTACAAAAATTTCCATCCCGAAATCGAGAAAGTCGACTCCATGCGAATGGAGCACAAGGTCGGCGAGCGCATCCTCGGCAACGATCCGAAGAGCGGCAAACGCGTCTCGGCGAAGATCGGCCGCTTCGGCCCGGTGGTGCAGATCGGCGAGGCAACCGACGAGGAGAAACCCCAGTTCGCCAGCATTCCGGAAAACCTCTCCATGTCGGAGATCACCCTTGAGGAGGCGCTCAAGCTCTTTGAGCTCCCCCGCACGCTCGGCACGCTCGACGGCGAGACGGTGAAGGCCTCCGAGGGACGGTTCGGCCCCTACGTGCAGATCGGCCGCATGTTCGTCTCCATCCCCGCCGACAAAGACCCGCGCACCATCACCCTCGCCGAAGCCGGCGAGCTGATCGCCGCCAAGAAGGAGGCCGAGGCGAAGAAGGAGATCAAGGTCTTCCCCGAAGAGCCGGCGATCAAAGTTCTCAACGGCCGTTTCGGCCCCTACATCGCCTACATGAAGGAGGGAGCCCGCAAAGCCGTGAACTATAAGATTCCGAAAGGCACCGACCCGGCCTCGCTCACCCTCGAGGAGATCCGCAAGCTGATGGAAGCCCAGGACGCCGCCCCCAAGCGCCGAAAATCCCGCTGAGGCCGGGGCGAAGCCCCTTTACCGTGAAGAAAACCCGCGGCTTTCTTTCCCCCGGCGTGCGAACTTTCAAGCCCGCGGTTGTTATATCTGTAGCGGCGGCTGCCATCAGGCTCCCGCCCTCAGGTTATGAAAAGATTCCCGCATAAACTCCGGAAGATCGTCAGGATCTTCCTCTTCACCATCCTCGGCCTCGTCGCGGCCGTGGCGCTCCTGCTGTGCGGAATCACCCTCTGGCTCACTCCCGAACATCTCACACGCCTCGTCAACGAAGAGGCGAGCAAGGAACTCAACGCCGACGTCGAGGCCCACAACGTCAGATTCACCTTCTGGAGCACATTCCCCCATCTCAAAGTCGAGATGGACTCCCTCCGCATCCGCAGCCGCAACCTCGACAGCATCCCCAGCTCGCTCCGCGACAGCCTCCCCAAAAACGCCGACTTCCTCCTCTACGCCGGCCGCCTGAGCGGCGGCATCAACATGATGCAGCTCGTCAGAAAACGCATCGTGCTCCACGACGTCGACCTCGATTCGATAAGGATCAACCTCGTGGCCGCCACCGCCGATATCAACAACTACGACATCATCCGCGACACCTCGACCGGCGCCGTGCCATATTTCACCGCCAACAGCATCCGCCTCCGCCGCAAAGGGGGCGTGACGATCTTCTCCCGCCCCTCGCAGTCGGACATCGCGGTGACCATCGACTCGCTCGGAGTGGAACGTTTCGGCAAGTCCGACCGCTACAACCTCCGGATCACCGGCACCGCCGGTCTGACGGCCGACGGCGTCCGAGTGCTGCAGAACTTCCCCTTCACCCTCTCGGGCAACGTCGACCTCGGGTTCAACCCCTTCCGCGCATCGGCCGAGGGCTACAGCGTGAGCCTCGGCAGCGTCAAGGGAAAGATGGACATCGACGTCAACCTCGAAAACGACCTGCGGATCAACAACTTCAACTATAAGCTCGACAATTTCGACATCGCCGACTTCCTCCCCTTCCTCCCCTCGCTGCGCCTTCCGCTGCTGAGCCGCCTCGACATCGGCATGGAGATCGGCGCCACGGCCCGGCTCCTCTCCCCCTATTCCCCCTCGTCCCCCTGGCTCCCTTCGCTCGAAGTGGAAGCCGAAGCCACCGACGGCCGCATCTCCTACCGCCTGCAGGACGGCCGCACGATAAGCGCCAACGGCGTACGCTTCGACGGCATCTTCCGTTATGACGGCCGAAATCCTTCGGCATCCTATGTCTCAGTGCCCGAAGCCGGCCTCAACATCCGCGGGCTCGCCCTGGAGGCCCGGCTGAAAATCACCGACATCTTCACCGAGCCGATGGTGAGCGCCGAGGTCGAAGGGAAGACCGAACTCGCCGACATAGCGGCGGAGATTCCGGAAATGAAGGGGTATTCCTTCGACGGGGAATGCGATTTCACCGCCTCCACCCGTTTCCGTTTCGACGACATAGCCGACGGCCGGCTGAGCCGCATAGCGCTGAAAGGCGACGTGAGGATTCCCAAGGCCAATTTCGCATACGTCCACGACAACATCGCGCTTCGCGCCGGCGGCCTCTCGCTCGATTCGCGTCTGGAAAGAGGCACGGTGAAGGCCCGCATGAAGGCCGCCTCCGTCTCGCTCGCCTCCCCGGCCGGGAATCTCTCCGCCTCGGGAGTGACCGCCTCGGCAGCGATCCCGATCCCCACCGATCTGGGCGACGCCATCCCGCCGTTCGTAAAAGGGATGCTCACGGCGGCCGCGCTGAAATATTCCGCCGACGAGGAGGAGGTGTCAGCCCGGGGAATAGCCCTCTCGTTCGATTCAAGGCAGCGCAGCGCCCTCTACACCGCCGACCGGGCCGTCACCATTCCGGAGACCTGGACGGCCGACAGCGGCAATCTGGCGCGCATCAGCCACACCCCCGTCTTCCTCGTGGCAGACTCGGCCATGAGAGATATGGCCGCAATCCTGAGAAAACGCGACGTTGCTGCAAAACTGAAGATAAAGAGCGGACGCCTCTCGATGCCGCAATATCCGGCCCCTGTCAGCTTCTCCGCCCTCGACATCGCCACCGACACCGACTCCCTCTCCCTGAAAGCGGGAAGGATAGCCACGGAGGGGACGGCGCTGAGCCTCGCGACCAAAGTCGCGGGGCTGCGCCGCTGGATGCTCGCCGACAAGCCGGTGACGCTCGGCGTCACCGCCCGCATAGAGGGGGACACCGTCCGCCTCAACACCATAGCGCGCACCTACGAGACCGGCCTGCGCAAAGCCATCGGCGACGAGGGGATGAAAGCCCGCCTCGCCAACGACTTCTCCCCTCTCGACACAATGGCCTGGCTGATCCCTCGCAACATCAGCCTCGACTGTAGCGTAGCGGTGGCCGAAACCCACTATATCAACCTCAGCTTCTCGCATCTCAAACTCAACGCCTCGACACGCGACGGCCGCCTGCGTATCGACCCCATAGCGCTCGGCTCCCCCTTCGGAGAGTTCGACTTCGCGATAGATTATGATTCCTCCCATCTGGAAAACCTCGGCATAAGTCTTGCCGGGGGTGTCGACGAGCTCGACATCGTCCCCTTCTTCAACAATTTCCATCAGTTGCTCGTGAAAATGCCTGAGATGAAAAACCTCGAAGGCGAGATTTCGGCGCAATTGGCGGCGAGCGCGAGGATATTCCCCGACATGTATATCAGCGTCCCCTCGGCGCAGGCTTCGGTCGGAATCCACGGCCGCGGACTCACGCTCCATCAGAACAAGTTTATCCGCCACGTCACCCGCATGCTGATGATTCCGGAAAACGGCAACATCCACATCGCCAACGTCGACCTCCGGGCCGAAGTCAGGAACAATCTGCTGATGGTGATGCCCTTCACCTTCAGTTTCAGCGACTATTCCCTCCGTCTGCTCGGCGTCAACAACTTCAACGGCGACCTCGCCTATCATGTCGGGTTATTCCGGTCGCCGCTCCATATCCCCTTCGCCGTCAACATCGAAGGCACCTACAGCAAGCCGGAAATAAAATTCGGCGGCAAACGCTGGAAAGACAAGCGTGCCGCCGAAGTGGTGAGCATGATGCAGGCAGACGACCGGGTCAACCTGCTGGTGGAGGCGAGCCATTACATGAAATCGCTCGTGCACGTGGCCGCCACCTATTATCAGGGAAAATATGGCAACCTCCCCCTAAAAAAGAACTAAAAAAGGCTTTCACCCGCCCGAGCTTACCGTGCAGAAAGCCCGCGGCTTTCTGTTCTTACCGTGCAGAAAGCCCGCGGCTTCCTGTTCTTACTGTGCAGAAAGCCCGCGGCTTTCTGTTTATCCGACCGGGCAGCCGGGCTTAACCTCGGCCGAAGGGGAAACCACCGTGAGGCTGCCGTCGGGATTGACGGCGCTCATGATCATTCCCTGGCTCTCGATGCCCATCATCTTGCGGGGCGCGAAGTTGGCCACGAAGCAAACCTCCTTGCCTACGAGAACAGAGGGGTCTTCATAGCTCTGCGCGATGCCGCTCAGGATCGTGCGCTGTCCGAAACCGTCGTCGATCAGGAAGCGGAGCAGTTTCTTCGATTTCTTAACCTTCTCGCATTCGAGCACCTTGCCGACGCGGATATCGAGCTTCTCGAAATCCTCAAACGAGCATTCCTCTTTCACCGGCTCCGGCTCCCAGTTCTTGAGCTGATTCTCTTTGTCGGTGTCGATCAGGCGCTGCACCTGGGCCTCGATCGGGGCGTCGTCGATCTTCTCGAAGAGGAGATGCGGCTCCGCGATGACAGATCCGGGGGCGAGCAGGTCGAATTTTCCGGCCATATCCCAGGAGATCTTCTCCATGCCGAGCATCTTGCGGAGGTCGGCGCTCATGAAGGGGGTGAAGGGCTCGAACACCACCGCGATGTTGGCGCAGATCTGCAGGGCGACGTTGAGGATGGTGGCCACGCGCTTCTGGTCGGTTTTCCAGAGCTTCCAGGGCTCGGTGTCGGCGAGATATTTGTTGCCGGCGCGGGCCACGTTCATCGCCGCGCGGAGAGCCTCGCGGAATTTGAACTGCTCGATGAGCGAGGAGGCCTCTTCGGCGGCGTCTCTCACCTCCGCCATCACGTCGAGATCGATCTGCTGAAGCTCTCCCGCTTCGGGCACATGACCCTCGAAATATTTATGGTCGAGCACCATGGCGCGGTTCACGAAATTGCCGAGAATCGCCACGAGCTCGCTGTTGTTGCGCGTCTGGAAATCTTTCCAGGTGAAGTTGTTGTCTTTCGTCTCGGGGGCGTTGGCGGTCAGCACGTAGCGGAGCACGTCCTGCTTACCGGGGAAGTCGCGCAGATATTCATGGAGCCATACGGCCCAGTTGCGCGACGTGGAGATCTTCCGGTCTTCGAGGTTGAGGAATTCGTTGGCCGGAACGTTGTCGGGAAGGTTGTAGCTGCCGTCGGCCATGAGCATGGCGGGGAAGACGATGCAGTGGAACACGATGTTGTCCTTGCCGATGAAATGGATCATGCGGGTCTCGGGGTCTTTCCACCATTTCTTGTAGTCGTCGCCGACGAGGTCGATAGTGTTGGAGATGTAGCCGATCGGGGCGTCAAACCAGACGTAGAGCACCTTTCCTTCGGCCCCTTCCACGGGGACGGGGATACCCCAGTCGAGGTCGCGGCTCACGGCGCGGGGCTGAAGCCCCATGTCGAGCCATGACTTGCACTGGCCGTAGACGTTGGGCTTCCATTCCTTGTGCTCCTCGAGGATCCACTTCTCGAGGCGGGGCTGCCACTTGTCGAGGGGGAGGTAATAGTGGGTAGTCTCGCGCATCACGGGCACGCTGCCGGTGATTGCCGATTTCGGGTCGATGAGGTCGGTGGCGTTGAGGCTCGTGCCGCAGGCCTCGCACTGGTCGCCGTATGCTCCCTCCGCGCCGCAGTGGGGGCATTTGCCGGTGACATAGCGGTCGGCGAGAAACTGTCCGGCCTCTTCGTCATAGAGCTGCTCGGATGTTTTCTTCACGAATTCACCTTTGTCGTAGAGGCGGCGGAAGAAGTCGGAGGCAGTGCCCCGGTGGGTATCGGAGGTGGTGCGGCCGTAGACGTCGAAGCTGATGCCGAACTCCTTGAAGGAGTCGCGGATGAGCGTATGGTAGCGGTCGACGATATCCTGCGGGGTTACGCCCTCGTTGCGGGCCTTGATGGTGATGGGCACGCCGTGCTCGTCGCTGCCGCCGATCAGGAGAACCTCCTCGCCGCGCAGACGCTTGAAGCGGGCGTAGATGTCGGCCGGGACATAGACACCGGCCAGATGGCCGATGTGAACCGGACCGTTGGCGTAGGGCAACGCCGTGGTTATGAGCGTTCTTTTGAAATTCTTTTCCATTATCGTGAGTTTTGATTATTCCTTGATTGGGGCCGGGCTGCGGAATTCCGGCTGCCGGAGCCGGGCAAGATGCCGGCGCCGGGCGGGCTGCCGGAGCTATTGCCCAAAATGAAAAAAACGCATTCAAGCCGGTGGCCTGCATGCGTTTATCACATTCTCAGTCGGGGTGAGGCGACTCGAACGCCCGACCTCTACGTCCCGAACGTAGCGCGCTAACCAACTGTGCTACACCCCGATTTGCGATTGCGACTGCAAAGTTAATAAAAATTTCCGTCTCCCCCAATATTTTTCGCAATTTTCTTGCGTTTTCCGCTCTATCCTCAGAACTTTTTGCCTCCTACAATGCCGTAGAATGTGAGCCATAAGATTTTGGCGTCCATAGCCCAGGAACCGTGCTGCATATAGTAGAGGTCGTAGTGGAGGCGGGTCACCATCTTGTCGAGCGTGTCGGTATAGCCGTTGTAGAGAGTGGCATAGCTCGTAACGCCCGGACGGATCTGGTAGAGATATTTGTAGCGCTTGTCGCGCTCCATGATCTTGTCGATATAATATTGGCGTTCGGGGCGGGGGCCGATGAAGGCCATGTCGCCGACAAACACGTTCCAGAGCTGCGGGAGTTCGTCGAGATGGTGCTCGCGGAGGAATTTGCCGACTTTGGTGAGGCGCGGGTCGTTCCCTTCGTTGTAGAGCTGCGGTCCCTCCTTCTCGGCGTCAAGCCGCATGGAGCGGAATTTATAGATATTGAAGGGTTTGCCATCCTTTCCGATGCGTTCCTGCTTATAGATCGCCGCGCCGCCGTCCTCGCGCTTCACGAGGATATAGCATATAAGATAAAGGGGTGAAAACAACAGCAGGAGCAATCCGGCGAGAGTAGCGTCGAAGCATCTCTTCATCGCACGGCCCACGACGCCCATGCCCGGCTTGATGGGGCGTCCGTCGTCGACGGGCGACACTCGTTTGTCGGCATTGCGGTCGGCCGCTTCTGCTGCAGAAGCGCCGTCGGTGTTATCACGGCTATTGTTTTCAGTCATTTATGCAGTGGATATGCGCAGAGTAAAGCAGAGAGCATTTAAAAATAGATGAGGCCGGCATCTGTTTATGATAGCCGGCCTCGGAATAGGATGGATTTGGGGAGTAGCCCATAGCAGAGTCGAACTGCTCTTTAGAGAATGAAAATCTCTCGTCCTAACCGATAGACGAATGGGCCGACACAAATCCTTGACCGTCGGCAGGCGGAACGCTGACTTCGGAAGTCACGGCGCCGGAGCTGCTGAGCGGGGGATTATTACTATTTTAAATTTTGTTGATGTGCTTAGCCAGGCTGCTGCAAAGGTTGGCCGCTTTGTTTTTCGAGATGATGTTCTTGCGGCCGAGACGCTGAAGAAGGGCGCTTGTCTTGTTGTAGGCCTTCTCTGCCTCTGCTTTGTCGGTCATCTTGCGGATACGGCGCACTGCTGTACGAGCTGTTTTTGCCCAGTAGCGGTTCTCAAGCTTTCTTGTTTCCGACTGGCGAATTCTTTTTAATGACGATTTATGGTTTGCCATTTTAAAAATTTCTTTTGTATCTTGGTTGGTTAATTATTGTAGCCCATAGCAGAGTCGAACTGCTCTTTAGAGAATGAAAATCTCTCGTCCTAACCGATAGACGAATGGGCCGCCTTGATGGCAACTGCGCTCTGTGCGCATTTTGCGACTGCAAAAGTAGTAAAATTTTCGGTAACTCCCAAATATTTTCCCTTTTTAGCGCATTTTTAGGCGTTATTCGGGTCTTATTTGCCGTTTTTCCGAAAATTTTACTCCTTTTTCGGCGCTATCAGCGCACGTAGACTTTCTCTCCGGCCACGATGTAGAGGCCCGGAGCCAGCGCGACTGTGGTGACGCCGGCGTCGACGCTGACGTTCTTCACTGCCATTCCCTGGATGTTGAAAATCGTGAGGTCGGCTGCAGCGGATGCATTGATCACGATCATGCCGCGGCCTGCGTTGACTCTGAGTCCGCTATCGCCTGCAGCGATCTGCTCCACGCCCGATGTCTGGCGCGTGAAGGTCATTTTCCAGTTTGCCGGATCGTAGGCAAACGTGATGTCGGACGGCGCGTCGATTCCCGACACGTCCCAGATGCCGCGGGTCATGCCGGCTATTTCAGCATCGGTAAATACCTCAATCTCCTGACCGACCGGACTGAGGTCGGTCGAGGCATCGTCATAATAGTAATACTTGATCGAAGTATAAGGATAGGCAAAGGGGGATTTGGTAAACGAGAATCCCATGATGTCGGAAACACCTTCGACAGTGCCGGTGTAAATTCCGGAACCGTTGTCAACGAGGGCATTCTTCTTCAATTCATCAAGATTCTCTATCGACGGATTTGTCTTCCATGCCCCCTTGCTGTCGCAAAGGAGAACGAAGTAATTCCGGTTGGCGCTTTCGGAATGGATCGTCACGCTCTTGTCGGCTTCGTTGACGGCAATCGCAACAGTGCCTGCGGCGGGATTGACGAAGCTCCATTCTGCAGCCGCGCGGGCGGCCGCGCGGGCGCTCTTCCCTCCCCGGGGCGTCTGAACGGCATATTTGCCGGTGTAGCAGCCGAAGGAGTCGAATTCTATCTCAACATTACCCTCGGCCGGAACAAGCACGTTCCCTTCGCCGTCGAGGATATTGAAGCCGGTTTCTCCTGCGGGAACCCCGGGAAGAACCACAGTCTGCATGTTGTCGGCTTCTGCGGAGGGATTCAGAGCCTGCTCCAGATCGGAATTGTCGCTGCTGATCGACGCAAGTTCCTTATACGCCTCTCCTGCCACGCTACCCTTGATGGTGTTGGCAAGAAGATCGACGGTCACGTTCATTTCGCGCTCGGATGTGACCTGAGGCAATTTGCAGCCATAATGGTCGTAGCCTATGTTGATGCTCAGATCGTTTCCGTCGAAATAGTAATTCTGATCGGGAGTGTAGCTCCATCCTATTCCGTCCGTCTCATAATAATCGCCTCCTATCGTAAGCTTGTTGTAGGGAACCTCGGGGCTGGGATTTGCCTCATCGTAAGCCGGATTCGGAATCTCGCAATAATACTCTCCGCCGGGTTTAAGTGTCACCTTACCGCTAAAGGAGACGCCGTTCCGGTCGCTGCGGGTGAGAGTGGCGTATTCCATTCCGGTCCCGGGAATATAATTACGCCACCGGATTTCTTCGATGTTTTCAAAATCGATAAACCTGGAGGAATTGACAAACAGGAGTCCCCCTTTCCAGTCGCTGATCACCGAACGCGTCCTCAAGAATCCGTAGTTCCAGTCATATTTATGATAGTATGCGAATCCGTCGACGAGTTCGACGTCGGCAGTCTGAATGGCGCCCATGCCCGATGCGGTCCATCCGAGGCCGGGGAGCATGAAGGCTATCTCGTTCTTTCCGGCCGGCAGATTGAGGAAGAGGCCGTTGCGCGTGGAGCTGTTGTAATAATAATCGGCAAATTCGGCGCGGGTCTTGATTGTCGGAAGCTTGTCGCCGTTGAATGAGCCTGTCAGATAAATGTTGTGGTTGCAATCCCGTTCAAGATAGAGCGTATTGGTGTTGGTGTCGACTGTCACCCTGTAGAGCAGAAGCACTCCCCCGTTGCCCTTCTCGAGCACGATGGGATCGGGAGCCTCTGTCGAAACGCCCTCGTTGACCGCATATTTCACTTCCGCCACGTTAAAGCGGTCGTAAACCGGGAGATAATCTGCCGAAGGAGCGGCCAGGACATAACTGCAAGCCCATTCAGGCTCGTCGGGCGAGATGGGAAGCTGACGGGTGAATATCTTCAGATTGTCGGTGGAAAAGGTCAGGCCGTAATAGACGCCGTCGGCAACCTTCTCCATTTTCTCCATACCGTTGATGCCTTCAAACCAGAGTCCTGTCTGTTCGGCGCCGGCAGGATGATATTCAATCGGATTTTTCGACAGCGTGATGGTCCGGTTTTCCGTATTGATCAGAATATACATCTTTCCCCCTTGCCAGTCGGGGAATTCCCAGTTGCCGAGCCCGTTGTCGACATAATTGTCGGTAAACTTGTCGCCCAGCTCGCAGGTCTTGACATAGAAATCTTCCTCCGCCGAACCGACCGAACAAGCGGCCGACCAGCCGCCAAGCTCTTTGAAGAAGCGGAACTGCGGAGCGGCCGGAATCTCGAATTCGCCATACATTCCTTCGGCGCAGGGAGTGAGCTGCCAGTCTTTATAGAAGTCGGCGTTCGCGGCCGTCGGCGATTTCCAGTCGTTGGGCGTTCCGACGAGATACCATCCCCGGCTATTTTCGCCGATGTTGAATTTCACCGACGGATTTGCCCCGGTGGTGACGGTCACTTCGACCGGGCCGCCTGCCCATTCGGGATACGTCCAATAGCCGGAATCGCCATCGGTCGAAGAAGCGGCGCGGCTGTAAGCCTCCCCTTTGGCATTGAAGACAAGTTCGCGGTCGTCCGAGCCGGGCACGAACAGAGTGTTGTTCTCACCCTTTGCGGCGAGACCGGATACGAAACGCACGCGGAATCCCCCTTTGGGCATGTCGACGTTGAAATGATAGCTGCCGTCGGCCTCGGGGAATGCGACGGCGGCATACTGGTCCATCACTGCCTTGGAGGCGCCGCTCCAGGGCTCGAACAGACGGTCGTCGAGCCGGAGCACCATCGCGCCGGTGTAATCGACCGGGGTCTCCCCCTCTACGACATCGGGCATCACGGTCACGAAACCATACTTGTCGCTCGCTGTGTAAACATTCAGCACGCCCCCTTTCCAGTTGTTGACCGTAAACCAGCCATCACCCTCCGATGAAGGCCTGATGCTCGTCTTCTTGTTGATTTTGTCTATGGCGAAGTCGCCGCCCGAATATCCGAGCGACTGCTTTTTGCCGACGTTGTAGAATTTGAACTTGCAGTCGCCGGCAGGAACGTAGATCACCGCCGCGTTGGCGCCCGAATCGTTGACCTTGTAGTATTGGTCAAGCGTTTCCAGCGTCGGAACTTCCTGATTGCTGAAATAGATCACTCTGGCGTTGTCATAATCCCAAGCATAGAATTTGTTGCTGTTGAGATCCACGCGCATCGCCACATTTTTATTGGCAGTGTTTTCGAGTTTATAAGTCTTGGCGTACTGGCCGGGAACATGCTCTTTCACCTCTACCGGCACCGAGAAGCAGCCCGACAGGCCAAGCTCCGGCACGATGAGATCCGTGCCCCTTTCGCATTCGCCGACAGGATTGACCAGATTGGCATAGGCATGCGACCATTCGTCGGGATTCTCGCTTTCGAACAATGCCGTGTAAATCCTGAAATACCAGTAATTGGAAGCAGGAGCCGTAAGAACTCCTTCGTAGATGTTGCTTCCCTCGGCCGTTTCGGTCAGCTTTGAGTTTGCAAACGCTTCCTCGTTGGCCGTGACAGGCGCCTTCCAGCCGATGTTGTCGCCAGCGACATAGAGAGTGCGCAATTCTGAAAAGGCGGGCGCGCACCAGACCGCCAAGGCCGCCACGAGAAGCAGCTTTCGTAGTAATCGATACATAAGGTTAATATTAAGTTGTTATTATAGTGAAATTTATCCTATACTTAAGCAGAGAAAGCGATGGAGAAGGAGAGGAAGGAAAGAGAGAAGGGAAAAAGGAGAGATTATGGGAGAGAGGAGAGGGAGGAGGGCCGCGTCAGAAGCGGCGGCAGGTGATCAGCTTGGTCGATGTGCGCAGCCGCAGTCTTTTGGAGTTGGCTTTTTCCACGGTGAAGACCACGGGGTTTTCATCGATGCCGTATGGACGGAGCTGGTCGGCGCCGTTGATGTCGGGGAATTCGACGGCGAGGCGGTGGTCGCCCTTGTCATAGTCTATGATGCCGGTGTAGGAGCCGAATGTGCCGGAACGGAGCTGCATCAGCTCGAGGTTGATGGCTATGAAAACCTGGCTTCGGCTGTAATCTGTCACCTCGCCGGTGGCGAGCGTTTCGATGGTCAGGACTTTCCAGTTGCCGTCGATTTTGCCGTTGTGGCTCGCGCGGCGGCAGGATCCGGCAGCAAAAAGCAGCATGACTCCGGCCAGGACTAAAAGCGAGCGCATTATATTTTTGCGATTCATTATTTTCTGTGTTTAGAGGTTGCTGAGGAGAGAAGCGTGATCTTATTTAAAAAAGCCTGTTTTGGAAATGGTGAGCACGGCGCCGTAGTTGTCGCCCATGAGCGACCCTTTGTCGAACGCGAAACCGAGCGAGCCTTCCCAGCCGTGGAGGCGGCGGGGATTGTATTTCACCTCGGCGAGCATCGAGAAGTCGTGTTTCTCGCAGAGATAGGGAGTGGAGTATGTGCCCAGCGAACTGATATAGCTCATGCGCAGCTTATAACCGATCTGGTCGGTGGGCTGTCCCATGATGCCGAAGTTGTGGGCGGCCACGCGCGTGGAGTAGAAATACATGTAATGGTTGCGGTTGTAGATAGGCGACATGAGCAGCGGGTTGCCGATGCCCATTCCCCAGTGCTGCCAGCCGTTGTAGATGTAATGGTTGTAATATTCGTCGCGCTCGGAGACCTGATAGTCGATCGAGGGGGTATGGTCCCAGTAGACCGGACCCGACTGGTCTTTCATATAGAGGAATTCATAAAGCACGTTGCTCACGAAGGGGTTTTTCGGGAGCCGGGCCTCGATGCCGTAAAGGCCGTCTTTCCATGTGTAGTCGAAGAAGAGCATGGAGTGGTCTTCGAAGAAGTGCTCGTAATAGGCGCGGACCATCCAGCCCGAGGGATCTTCCCAGCGGAGGGAGAAGGCCCAGTTGCCGAGCATGTTCCCCTCGACGTTGAGCTGTTCGCCCACAGCCGTCTCCTTGCTTCCCTTCGAGGGGACAAGGGCTTTCATCCAGGCCTTGAAGTCGGAGGGATGCTTGTCTTTCTTGCCGTTGGGGAAATAGGTGGTGCCTCCGAATTCGGTGGCCATCTCCAGACCGATCTCACCTTCGAGGGGGAATTTCTCCTTGTTACCGATGCGGAAATAGATCGCGCGCGAGCAATAGAGGGTGTTGAGAGTATAGTCGTATTTGGGATTGGCCCAGCGCTTGATCCACCAGTTGTCGGTCATGGCGCCATAGGCGATATATCCTTTTATGGCGAAGAGATCCTTGCAACCCCACACGTTGGCATAGTCGAAGATGCCGACGCGTAGCTGCGGGATCGGATGGGCGTTGTTGGAATAAGTCAGACCGCCGGAGGAGAGTTCGGTATTAAGGAAACCGTCGGTGATCTCTTTGGCGCCGAGCATGGCGTCGAGGCAGCGGTATTTCACCTCGCCGTAGAGCTGCTGGGGGAAGAACACCGACTGCATGCCGTAGCCCACAGCGATGTCGGCGCCGGCGCCCCAGGAGAAGCGCTTGCTCTCATCCATATCGTGAAACGCGCCGAAGCGCAGATAGCCGTTGTTCGGTTTGCGCGACGACATGCCGTATTGGTCGCTCATGATCCAGAAGGGGGAATTGTCGCCGCCGCCGGCGTTGACGCGCATCTCGGCTTTCCAGCGGATGGAATCGTTCCATTCCGCGCAGACGTTCTGCGGAACGAGAGCCGCAGCGGCCAGGAAGGCCGGGAAGATATATTTGCAGATATTCATATATAATCGCTGATATGAGATTACAGAGATGTGAATAATAGTTATAAAATGCAAATTTAACAATAATCCCCGACATTCCAACAAAAATGTAGAGTCAACAAGCAACTTCCAACAAAAGCACACGATAATACGAACCGAATAAACCGAAAGCGGGAGCTTGGCCCGAATGGGCTTCGCTCCCGCAACATCAAGGTTACGAAAAGGTAAATGTATATCTTTCGTAATGGAAGCCGGGGCCGTCGCCCTCGCCTTCCGTTTTTTCAATTATTCTTCTGCAAGCGCCTCGAAGTAACAGTCGGCTATCACCGTCCATTCCTCCACGGTGCCTTCGGTTGTGAAGCCGCGGCGTTCGGTCGGATCGCCGAGAACCTCCTCTGCCTTCTTCTCGCCGAGAGTCACCACAACGGGGGGCACGTCAACGTCGGGTGTGTAAAAATCTTTGGGATGGATCTCGGCCACATCCTCCTCTATGGCATAGAGCCTGCCGTCGTAACGGTAAAGACCCGTGACGCGGACAGGGCGGGCGCCATCTTTGGGATCGACCACAATCTCGGGAATAAAATGGAATCCGGCCTGACCGACATTCCATATGATGGCTCCTATCTCACGCGACTCCATGTCGGCGGCCATCTTCGCCACTGCCTCGTTAAGAAGCACCTTTTCGCTTGTGTTTTTCATAATCCTGACATTTATTTGTAAGCCGGCTCTCTTCAGGGCCGTCATTTTAGTAACAAGCGACCGGGGCAATCGGTTGTCTCGCCAAATGTTAAAATCAAAAAATCGCCGCCGACCCACGCCCCCGACTGTTAAAAAATTGTAATTATCATCTATTTTTGATATATTTGCAAGGCAGACTGCACCCGGAACGTGTTTCGGGTGTAGGAAAGCATCCCCTCACGAGATGCGCAAAAAAATCTAAACCAATGGAAAAGCGGCATTTACACGAATGTCACCAACCGACTGAACAAAAAATCAGACTATATTATGGATAGATATCAACAGGCCATAGCAGCCAGCAAAGTCACCACCGACGACGCCTTTGTAAAGGCCAAGGTGGAGAAAATTCTCGAAAAGGCTCCTGAAAACGCAAATCCCGAGGTGTATCGTTTCCTGCTCGGAAGCATCGACCTCACCACCCTTTCGACTGAGGATTCCGAGCTGAGCGTAGGCCGCTTCACCCGCCGGGTCAACGACTTCGAAGCCGAATATCCGCAATATCCCCACGTGGCCGCCATCTGCGTCTACTCAAACTTCGCCGAAGTGGTGAAGACCAACCTCGACGTGGAGGGTGTCGACGTCTGCGTCGTGGCCGGCTGCTTCCCCTCCTCGCAGACCTTCACCGCCGTGAAGGTGGCCGACGTGGCCCTGGCCCGCGAAGGTGGCGCCGACGAGATCGACGTGGTGCTCAACATCGGAATGTTTAACGACGAGAACTACGAGGATATGTGCGACGAGCTCATCGAGCTGAAGCACACCGCCAAGCATGCCAAGCTCAAGGTCATCATCGAGAGCGGTTGCCTGAAGACCGCAGAGCGCATCCGCAACGCCTCGGTGCTCGCCCTCCACTGCGACTGCGACTTCATCAAGACTTCGACCGGCAAGATCTATCAGGGGGCAAGCCTCGAGGCCGCCTACGTGATGTGCTGCTGCATCAAGGAATATTACGAGCAGACCGGACGCCGCGTCGGCTTCAAGGCCGCCGGAGGAGTGCGCTCCACCCAAGACGCCGTGAACTATTACACAGTGGTCAAGGAAGTGCTCGGCGAGGAATGGCTCAACACCGACCTCTTCCGCCTCGGCGCAAGCTCCCTGGCCAACAATGTCCTCTCATCGCTCGAAGGAAAAGAGGTGAAATTCTTCTAACTCGGGAATGTCTCCGGGTTCTCACCGATAGCCCGGAGATCTGTTTCCGCCACATCATACGCTCCATGAAAACCAAGAAAACAGCTATCCTGGCGATTCTCCTTCTGATGGCCACCGCCCTCCCCGCGGCCGCCCAGAAAAAATTCGCCACGTTCGGAGTCGCTTTCTATAATCTGGAAAACCTCTTCGACACCATCAACAACAACGGCAAATACGACCTGGAGTTTTCTCCCGCCGGCTCCCGCAAATGGGACGGCCAGAAATTCCGCAAGAAGATCCAGAAACTGAGCTACGCCATCTCGCAGATGACCACCAAGACCACGCCCGACGGGCCCGCGGTGATCGGAGTGAGCGAGATCGAGAACCGCACGGTGCTTGAAGACCTCGTCAACGCCGAGCCGATCCGCGACCGCGGCCTCAAGTTCGTGCACCACGACTCCCCCGACGCCCGAGGCGTCGACGTCGGACTGCTCTACAACCCGAAGCTCTTCCGCGTGCTCAAGGTCGACAACTACCGCCTGACAATCCCCGAGCTCCCCAACTTCAAGACCCGCGACCAGATGTGTGTCATCGGTCTGCTCGGCAACAAGACCACCGGTTATTCCCGCGTGGCCGTGATTGTCAACCACTGGCCCTCACGCCGCGGAGGCGAGAAGGAGAGCTCATGGCTCCGCGAACGCGCCGCCCATCTCACCGACTCCATCTCCCGCATCCTGCTCAAAGCCGACCCCAACATGGGAATCATCGTGATGGGCGACCTTAACGACGACCCCTTCAACAAGAGCGTGGCCGAGACCCTCGGAGCCGTCAAGAAAATCGACAAGACCCCCGACGGCGGTTTCTACAACCCCTTCTGGGAGAAACTCGACAACGGCATCGGAAGCTACATCTACCGCGGCGGCTGGAACCTCTTCGACCAGATCATCGTCAACAAGAACATCGTCGACGGCAAATGCGGCGTGAAATTCCTCGGCGCCGAAGTGCTCAACAAGCAGTTCCTCCTCCAGCAAAGCGGCCAGTACAAGGGGTATCCGCTGCGCACATTCTCCGGAGGAGCCTGGACCGACGGTTATTCCGATCACCTTCCGACAGAAATCTTCCTCATCCGCGAGGTAAATCAACAATAACATTCATCACACACATATTTAGTCATGCGAATAAAAATTACATTGCTGATGCTGCTGTGTCTGGCGCTTCCGGGCCTCGCCGCCACGGGGATGAAAGGCACGCTGGTCGACGCGCAGAACGGACGGCCCGTGGCCGACGCCAACATCCTGCTCTCCGACCAGGAAATTTTCGTCACCAGCAGCGCCGACGGCTCGTTCATCATCTCGAACGCCCAGGTCGGCAAGGATGTGCTCGAGGTGATTGCCTCGGGCTATAACGATCTTTATCTCGACGTCGACATCGTGGACGGCATGGTCCGCGACCTCGGCCAAGTCAAGCTCTCTCCCGCCGGCTTCGACGCCCCCGAGGAGGATTCCGACTCATATCTCTTCGAAGAGCAGGAGATCCTCGACGACGAGGGAATGGGCCAGGGAATCGGAACCATCCAGGGCGCAAACGACAACATCTACTATCAGGCCGCCAACTATAACTTCTCGGTGGCCCGCTTCCGCCTGCGCGGTTATCTCAACAGCTGGACCGGAGGTTATGTCAACGGCTTCAACTACAACGACGCCATGCGGGGCATGTTCAACTATTCGATGATGGGCGGAATGACATCGAGCGCTTTCCGCAACCGCACCACCGAACTCGGCCTCGCCCCCGCCTCCTATGGCTACAGCAACCTCGGCGGATCGAGCAACTTCACCACCTACGCCTCCGAATACGCCCCCGGTTTCCGCGGAAACATCTCCTACACCAACTCCAACTATATGCTCCGCGCAATGCTCCAGTATTCGTCGGGAGTCAACAAGCACGGCTGGGCTTTCTCGGCCGCAGTGATCGGCCGCTGGTCGGACGAGGGCGTGATCGACGGAACGTTCTATAACTCGCTCGGATATTTCTTCTCCGTGCAGAAGATCTTCAACGAGCACCATTCGCTCAACCTCTCCACCTGGGGCGCCCCCACACAGCGCGCCAACAACTCCGCCGCCACCCAGCAGGCCTACGACCTCGCCGGTTCCAACCTCTACAACCCCGCCTGGGGTTATCTCGACGGCAAGAAGAAGAGCTCGCGAATCGTCGAGACATTCGACCCCTCCGTGCTCCTCAACTGGATCTGGAAACCCAAGATGGGAACCACGCTCAACACCGGCGTAGGCTTCCGCTCCAACAACTATTCCAATTCGGCTCTCAACTGGTATCAGGCCGCCGACCCGCGTCCCGACTACTATAAGAACATGCCCTATTACTACACTCCCGCCGTCTCCCCGGCTGTCAATCCCCAGCTTTACGAGGAGCAGCTCGAGATGCAGCAGATGGTTGCCGACTACTGGGTTCAGAACAACCAGATCAACTGGGACGCCCTCTACGACGCCAACTACCGCAACTTCTACTCCTACATGGATCCGGAGAACAAAGGACGCGCCACTTACATCCTCGAGAACCGCCACTCCAACTTCAACTCCTACATGCTCAATTCCTACCTTGACCACCGTCTGAGCGACATCATGACCCTGCAGGGCGGAATCAACGTCAACTATACCGACGCCCGCTATTTCAAGACGGTGCGCAACCTGCTCGGAGCCGAGTTCTGGCGCGATATCGACAACTTCTCCGAACGCGACTTCAGCGGCGACGTCAACATAATGCAGAACGACCTCAACAACCCCGACCGCAAGGTGAAGAAGGGTGACAAGTTCGGCTATGACTACTACGTGCGCGACATCACCGCCCGCGCCTGGCTGCAGAACCAGATCGTGACCCGCCACTGGAACGTGGACTACGCCGCCACAATCTCCTCGACGACATTCTGGCGCGACGGTAACATGCGCAACGGCCGCGCTCCCGAAAACTCCTACGGCAAAGGAAAGACCCACTCGTTCGTGAACTTCGGCGTGAAAGCCGGCGCCACCTACAAGCTCAACGGCCGCAACTACTTCACGGCCCACGTGGGCTACGGCACCCGCGCCCCGCTTCCCAACGACGCCTACATCTCCCCCCGAACAAAAGACACTCCCGTCGACAATCTCAAATCGGAGCGCTACGTTTCGGCCGACCTCTCCTACACCTGGAACTACAACCGCTTCCGCGGCTCGATCACCGGCTTCTACACCCATCTCTGGGACGGCCTGAAGAAGAACTTCTTCTACGACTATGACCTCAAGGCCGCAGTCAACTATGCCATGAGCGGCGTCGAAACCGAATTCAAGGGAATCGAGCTCGGAATGGAATACAAGATCCTCAGCAACCTCTCCGTGAAGGCTGCCGGAACGATCGCACGCTATCAATACATGAACAACCCGACCGGCACCCGCTCCTATGAGAACGGCATGCGCGACGACGTGACGCGCCGCACATATCTCAAAGGATATTATGTCGGCGGAACTCCCCAGCAGGTCTACAGCTTCGGCGTGAACTACAATATCAAACAGTGGTTTTTCGAAGTTAACGCCCAGTGGTTTGGCGACGGCTATTTCGAGCTCTCCCCGACACGCCACGAGGAAATGCCCGGTCTCTGGAAATTCTGCGGCTCCGAAGAGGAATACCGCGAGCGCCAGGAGCAGATCACCCGTCAGGACAAACTCAACTCCGAATGGGTGATGAACCTCTCGATCGGCAAAGTGCTCTATACGAAATTCGGCTCGATCAATTTCAACCTCAGCGTCAACAACCTTCTCAACAACCGCAACATCCAGACAGGCGGCTGGCAGGAGGGTAAGTTCGACTATGACAACTACGACGTGAAACGCTATGCCAACAAGATCTATTACGCCCAGGGCATCCGCGTCTTCTTCAACGTCGGCATCCGTTTCTAACCGCTTAAACTGAATCAGAAATGAAAAAGCTATCATACGCATTGGCAATCGCGGCTATGGCCGGCATGGTCGGCCTGCAGGCCTGCAGCGACGATTTCACCGAGCCTCCAATTCCCGAGGGGCAGGGCGGCTTCGTCGGCGACGGCTCCTGGAACAAACCTTTCAGCGCCTGGCAGGTGAACCAGAACGCCCTCAACCCCAAATATCCCACCTCCGCCTGGTCAACAGGTTATATCGTCGGCTCGATCGTGACCGAAAACGTCTTCACCGTCAACGAAGAGACCGCCAAATTCGATCCCTCGGTGTCGGTGACCAACACCAACCTGCTTCTCAGCTGGGTGGAGCCCGAAGAATTCAAGGCCATCCCCGACTCCGAGAAATGGGAATACACCTGCTCGGTGCAGATCAGCGGAGAGGTGCGCAACGCCCTCAACCTCGCCGACAATCCCGACAACCAGTATAAGCTCGTGAGCATCTGCGGCCGCACCGGCGAGAACTATCTCGGCATCGGCGGTATCCGCGACGTGACCGCCTACGCCTGGGGCGACAAGGGCATCGAACCCGAAACGCAGCCCCTCCCCGACGCCGTCGGAGGCTTCTACCAGAATTTCCAGGATTATGCCTCGATGGCACAGTATCAGCGCCAGGGCTGGAGCAACGAAATCACCCTCGGCGACTTCGCCGGCTGGCTCCTCACCGCCGACGGCGTCCAGAACTACATGTCGGCCGACGCATCGCTCGCATGGAAGCAGGGAGGCCCCTACGCCGCCACCCTCCTCTCGCCGCAGATCGACATGAGCCTGCTCCAGAAAAAGACCCTCGGCTTCGACGTGGAGGTGCTCAACCCCGGCGAACACTCCTCGCTGCTCGTATACGCAGTGACCCGCACCGCCGAGCCCTCCGAAGAGAATCCCCTCGGATCATGGAGCGCCCCGGTCTATCTCCCCTTCGCAATGCCTGAAGGAGCCAAGACCGGCTACGGCGAATGGACAACTGTCTCCGGAATAGACCTCTCCGGCCTTTCGGGAATTGTCCGCATCGGCTGGGAATACCGCTCTGAAAACGGAGGCATGAGCAACTGCTCCACATTCGCAATCGACAACGTCAACGTGGGCGGAATGCCCAAACCCGCCGACATGCTCGAAACCCTCCTGACAACCGCCACCGGAATCACCGGCTGGACCTTCGACAACATCTACATGGAGCAGGGTCTCTCCTACGTTTGGAGCTGGGACACCTCCCACGGCACCCCCTATCTCTACGGAACCGCCTACTCGGGCTCCTCGTTCGAGGCCACTTCCTACGCCATTTCTCCCGTGATTTCCCTCAAGGACTGCACCGAAAGCCAGTTCTCGTTCATGCACGCCGCCAAATACCAGCGCAACATCCGCCAGCTCTGCGGAGTGGCCGTGCGCGAGGCCGGCACTACCGAATGGACCGAGCTCGAGATTCCGCAATGGCCCGAAAACGACTTCACATGGACTTTCGCTTCGTCGGGAATCATCGACATCTCCGCTTTCGACGGCAAAGACGTCCAGATCGGTTTCAAATATGAGTCCGACCAGTCGAACGCCGACTCCTGGGAGATCCGCGACCTCAAAGTGATGGGCAAAAGAAAATGATTTTTACAATTGATTTTTTCAACCGACAAATAAAATGAAAAAAACAGCATATCTGGCGTTGGCAGCCATTTCGCTCTTCGGCACGGTGTCGCTCACGGGATGCCAGGCCGACATGGACGCCCCCTCGCAAGAGGCTCCGGTGGCCACGCTCACGCCCAACACCACTATCCTCGAACTCAAGAACGAGTTTGCCGACCAGACCGCCCAGGTCGGTCTGAAGGAGAACGGCGAGCATTACATCATCCACGGCCGCGTCATCTCCTCCGACGCCTCGGGCAATATCTACCAGTCGATAGTGATCCAGGACGAGACGGCCGCCCTCGCATTCTCCGTGCGCAAAGGAAACATGAGCGCCATCTATCCCTACGGACAGGAGCTCGTGATCGACATGACAGGCCTCTATATGGGCTATTACAGCGGCCTGCAGCAGGTGGGCTGGCCCGACGAGCCCTATAACGGCCAGCCGCAGGTCGGCTTCATGGCCTGGGCCGTCTTCGAGCCCCACGTGCAGGTCAACGGTTATCCCAGCATGGAACTGGCCACGGTCGGTTTTGACGATCCCTGGCCCGCCGACAAGATGTATATGATCCTCCCCGACATGGGCAACCTCCCCGGCGGGGGCGAGGAGATGCGCAGAATGCAGAGCCAGCTCGTCGAATTCCGCAACGTCAGCTTCAAAGACGCCGGAAAGGAGCGCTTCTCACGCTATCAGATCTCCAGCTTCAACACCACGATCTTCAACGTGGAGAATCCCTCGGAGACTGTAACCGTCAGCACCTCCGGCTATTGCAACTTCTACGACGACATCCTTCCCGAAGGTGTAGGCTCAGTGCGAGGAATCCTCTCATATTACAGCTCCTCCTATCAGCTCAAGCTCCGCGACCGCGCCGACGTCAACATCACCACCAAGGGCACGACCAAGGAAGACGCCTATACGGTCGATGAGGTGATCGGCGGCGAATATGCCGGAATGACCGGCTGGACCACCGGCTATATTGTCGGCTCCGTCAGGGCCGGCGTCGACAAGGTGACTTCGGCCGACAACGTGATCTTCGGCCCCGACGCCGAGCTCGACAACAACCTCCTGATCGCCCTCAACCCCGGCGAAACCGACTTCTCGAAGTGCGTCTGCATCAACCTGCCCCAGGATTCGAAGCTCCGCACCTACGGCAACCTCGCCGACAACCCCGAGGTCTACAAGAAGCAGATCTGGGTCAACGGTACGCTCTCGACTTATCTCGGCCTGCCGGGCGTGACCAATATCGCCGGAACCACAGCCTCGTTCGAAATCGAGGGCATCGATCCCGACGCTCCCGTGCCCGCTCCCGATCCCAAAGGCTCCGGAACGGAGGCGGATCCCTACAACATCGGTTATGTGATGAGATCTACGGCCAACGAGACCGGCGTCTGGGTTACAGGTTATGTGGCCGGATATGTGGCAAGCTTCTCGGCATCTTCGGGCAATCCCTGGAGCGACACCGCCGAATGGAGCGCTAACGCCGTGACCGGTTCTTCCAACTATCTGAACTCCACCAACGTGATCCTCTCCGAAGTGGTTGCCGGCAAGGCAGTGAGCGGCAACTCCGTGCCCGCAGGTCTGACAACAGCCGTCAAACCTACCCTCGGACTGAAGAACAATCCTTCTGTCTTCGGCAAGAAGGTCGTGGTGAAGTGCAACATCAGCGAATACATGGGTGTCCGCGCCATCCGAAACATTTCGGAAGTCAAGATTCTCAACTAATCGGAATTGAAGATTGTTAACTAATCAGAAGGCAATCTGAAAATCAGTCACATCGCGGGGTGGCGGCAGCTAGGCTTCCGCCACCCCGCTTCATCAAACTGCTTATGAATATTCTGAAATCAATCTCCGGCCTGCTCCTCGTCGGCTCGCTTCTGCTCTCGGCCGCCAAGGCCGGCGCCGAATATAAAGACGGATACTACAACGGAATGAACGGCAAGAAGAAGGAGGCTCTCAAGAAGGCCGCCAAACAGGCCGTGACCAAACACACCCGCCTGGAGTATTATTCACTCCCCGAATATTGGGAATATTCCGACGTCTATCCCGATCTGGTCGACGGCCAGAAAAGATGGTGGGATATGTATTCCGACGCAGTCTATCTCATCCGCAACGGCCAGAGCGGCCGCCAGAGCTTCTCGGCCAACAAGATGCAGCGCGAGCACGCAGTGCCCAAGTCATGGTGGAAGAAAAACGGCAACGTCGAATACACTCCCTGCTATTCCGACATGTGGAACCTCTACCCCTCCGACGCCGCCGCCAACCAGGCCAAGCTCAACTATCCCTTCGGCGTGACCCAGTCGGCCAAGTTCAACAACGGAGTGACCAAGGTCGGGACCCCGGCATCGGGCTACGGCGGCGGTTGCGCCAACGTCTTCGAGCCGGGCGACGAATACAAGGGCGACTTCGCCCGCGCGATCTTCTATGTGGCCACGGTCTACGACGACATCAACTGGGTCTATCACTATATGTTCAACCAGGAGGAGTATCCCACCCTCACAGGCTGGGCCATCAACATGCTGCTGCAGTGGAGCCGCACCGACCCCGTGAGCCAGAAAGAGATTGACCGCAACAACTATGTGGAGCAATATCAGGGTAACCGCAACCCCTTTGTCGATTTCCCCGAACTCGCCGAATATATCTGGGGAGTGCGCCAGACCGAGACCTTCTATGTCGACCAGCAGCAGGGAAGCGACCCGACGCCGCCGATCACCGGCGACCCGGAAATCTCGGCCCCCGTCAACGGGTCGGCGCTTGACTTTGGCCAGGTGGCCGCGGGACACGCCATGAACCGTGTACTCCAGATCGAAGGAAAGAACCTCACCTCTCCCCTTTCGCTGCGCGTCAGCGGCGCGGGGGCCTCGGCTTTCATCCCCGAGGTGACCTCAATCCCCGCCTCGACCATGAACCAGAACGGCGGCTATCTGCTCAACATCGCCTATATGCCCCAAGCCGTGGGGAAACATGAGGCCCGCCTCGTGCTCTACGACGGCGGAATCTCCGGCTCTATCGCCGTGACCCTCTCGGGCGAGGCCCTCGAGCCCCCGACTTTCACCACGCTCCATGCCCTCGAAGCAGCCAACGTGGCCGGCAACAGCTACACCGCCCGCTGGGAGGGTGTCCCCACTGGTCATATCGCCGACTATTATCTGCTCACCCGCGTGAGATATAACGGCAACGACCAGGAGGCCGAAACCTACGAGACCGGCGAACTCAGCTACACGATCGCCGATCGCGACCCGAACGTGGCCGAAAGCTACAGCGTGCAGTATTCCCGCCTCGGAATGCTCTCGCCGGCTTCAAATGTGATCTATGTCGCAGCTTCGGGAATCGACGACCTCCGCGACTCAGCCCCGATGCGCGTGCTCACCGACGAAGGCGGCTTCAAGATCGTCTGCAATCCGGGCGAGAGCGGTTCGTTCCGTCTTTACGACGCCGCCGGAATGCTGCTGATGGATGTGGAGAACGTCGCCGAAGGGGAACAGTATTATCCACTCCCCGCCGGTGTCTACGTGATCAGCGCCAACCGATGCCGCCCAATCAAGATCATGGTGAAATAATGTTAGGAATAATTTTGCAGTTTATCATTTAATTGTTAATTTTGCAGCGCATTCGGCAAACAAATGCCATAAATGCTTAATTATTGATAATATGACTCGATTTTTTGCATACGGTTATTATTTTTGGAGTTATTCTACCGAATAGGTCCGGAAGTCCGTGTGCATAATTATCGAAATCTAAATTTTTAATTATTCCCGCTTTCGGACCTTCCCGGAAGCGGGAATATTTTTTGCGGGGATTTGAAGTGACAAGATGGGAAAAGATGATATGACAACAACCGAAACTTTGCGCGTGGCCATCCAGGGGGTGGCCGGATGCTTCCACGACGCCGCAGCCCGCGAATATTTCAAAGGGAAGAGGATCGAGCCGGTGGAATGCGACACATTCCGCGAGATGTTCGAGCGTCTCGAAGCCGACCCTGAGATGCGCGGCATCATGGCGATCGAGAACACCATCGCCGGAAGCCTTCTCCCCAACCACGAACTTCTGCGCGCCGGAAGCCTCCGCGTCGAGGGCGAGCTGAAGATGCGCATCTCCCATTCGCTCTGCGCCCTGCCCGGCCAGAGTATCGACGAGCTCACCGAGGTGCATTCCCACCCGATGGCGCTCCGACAGTGCGAGCAGTTCCTTAGGCGCCACCGCAATCTGCGGATGGTGGAGGATTTCGACACCGCCGGAGCAGCACGCAACATCGCCAGCGACCGTCGGCGCGGAGCCGCAGCCATCTGCTCTTCGCTCGCCGCCGCAACCTACGGACTCGAAGTGATCGAATCGGGAATCGAAACCAACAAGCATAATTTCACCCGTTTCCTCGCCCTCTCCCATTCAAAGTCGGCACCCGCCGACATCGACAAGGCATCGGTAGCCTTCACTCTCCCCCACACCAAAGGAGCCCTCTCAAAGGTGCTTGCCATCCTCAGTTTCTACGACCTCAACCTCACCAAAATCCAGTCGACGCCGATCATCGGCCGCGAATGGGAATATAGTTTCTACGTCGACCTCACTTTCGACGACGCCGACCGCTACCGGCAGGCAATCGCCGCAGTGCGTCCTCTTCTCACCGACTTCCGGCTCCTCGGCGAATACCGCGAAAGCACGCAGACCTGTTAGAGAATCATCATAATCAATTGCCCC
Organism: uncultured bacterium; assembly: GCA_905214735.1. Classification (GTDB taxonomy): domain Bacteria; phylum Bacteroidota; class Bacteroidia; order Bacteroidales; family Muribaculaceae; genus Lepagella. Next base: position 30,007 of record CAJMNI010000012.1, read on the forward strand.
GTAAAGAATAACCAATCAAAAAAAGGATAAACAATGAGCGACACGACCCGACATCCCCTCTCCGGAATCCGACCCGCCGACCGGGTGGCCAGAGTGGAGGAATATTATCTGCAGCGGAAGATGAAGGAGGTGGCCCGCCTCAACGCCGGGGGCGCCGACATCATCTCGCTCGGCGTGGGAGGCCCCGACATGATGCCCCCGAAAAGCGCCGTCGACACCCTCTGCAGCGCAGCCTCCGATCCCGCCAACCATTCCTATCAGCTCGGAATCGGCCTTCCCGAACTCCGCCGCGCTTTCGCCGGCTGGTATTCCCGATATTACGGCGTGACGCTCGACCCCGCCTCGGAAATCCTCCCTCTCGCCGGTTCGAAGGAGGGTATAACCCACATTTCCCTCGCCTTTCTCAACCCGGGCGACCGCGTGCTCGTGCCCGATCCGGGATATCCGACCTATACCTCGGTGAGCCGTCTGGTCGGCGCCGAAGTGGTGAAATATGATCTAACCGCCGAAGGGGGATGGATGCCCGATTTCGACGCCCTTGAGAAGAGCGACCTGAGCGGCGTGAAACTGATGTGGCTCAACTATCCCCACATGCCGACCGGAACTCCGGCCCGCCGCGAGGTGTTCGAACGCGCCGTCGACTTCGGGCGGCGCCACGGCATACTGATCGTCAACGACAACCCCTACTCCTTCATCCTCAACGACAAGCCGCTCAGCATACTGCAGATCGACGGTGCCCGCGACACAGCCATCGAGCTCAATTCCCTCAGTAAGGCCCACAACATGGCCGGCTGGCGCATGGGGATGGTGGCCGCCAATCCCGAATTCATAGGCTGGATCCTGAAGGTGAAGAGCAACATCGACTCAGGACAGTTCAAGCCCGTGATGCTTGCCGCCGCAGCCGCCCTCTCCGAAGGCGACGACTGGTTTGGGAAGCTAAACGCCGAATACCGCCGGCGCCGCCACGCCGCCGAGGAGGTGATGACCGCACTCGGCGTCACGTTCGACCCCGGCCAGCGCGGACTCTTCCTCTGGGGCCGCATCCCCGACTCGGAGGAATCGGGCGAAGCGCTCGCCGACCGTGTGCTCCGCGATGCCCGCGTCTTCATTACCCCCGGCTTCATCTTCGGGCGCAACGGCGACCGCTATATCCGCATCTCACTCTGCGCCCCCGAAGAGAAACTCCGCGAAGCCGCCGCCCGTATCACCAAAATGAATAAATAATAATCTCACCCTGCCGGCGATCCGGCCTAAACATAAAACAGAAACCGTCATGAATGAATTCAGCAACACCATAGGACACCAGCCCGACAAAGAAACTTCAGCAATAACCGAATCGCCGCTTTTCCCGGCCGGAATGCGTCCGGGCCACAAGCACGTGATCATCGCCGGCCCCTGCAGCGCCGAGACCGAGGAGCAGACCCTCGCCACGGCCCTTGCCTTCAATCCGAAGGAGGTCAACATCTTCCGCGCCGGGCTCTGGAAACCGCGCACAATGCCGGGACATTTCGAAGGCGTGGGCGAGGAGGGACTTCCGTGGCTTCTCAGGGTGCGCGAGGAGACCGGGCTTCCCGTCTCGACAGAAGTGGCCACTCCCCGCCATGTGGAGGCCTGCCTGAAAGCGGGGCTCGACTACCTCTGGGTCGGAGCCCGCACGTCGGCCAATCCTTTCGCCATGCAGGAACTCGCCGAGGCGCTCCGCGGCGCCGACAATGTGGGTGTGATGGTTAAAAATCCCCTCAACCCCGACCTGAAGGCTTGGATCGGGGCCATCGACCGTCTGATGCGCGTAGGAATCGAGCGTATCGGCGCTATCCACCGCGGCTTCTCGATCTCCGGCCCCCACGTCTACCGCAATTCCCCCCTCTGGCGCGTGGCCATCGAGCTTCACCGCCGCATGCCCGACCTCCCCATAATCGTCGACCCCAGCCACATCGCCGGCCGACGCGACCTCGTCGAAGGGCTCTGCCGCGAAGCCATCGACATGGGCTTCGACGGGCTCATGATCGAGACCCACTGCTGCCCCGACGAAGCCTGGAGTGATGCCGCCCAGCAGCTCACACCCGACCAACTCGGCAAAATCGTAAGAGAGCTCACACCCCGCACCTCCCGAAGCTGCTCGGCACAGCTCGAAGACCTCCGACGCCAGGTCGACAGCCTCGACACCGAACTCCTCGAAGTGCTCGCCCGCCGTTTCGACATCACCGACGAAATCGGCCGCCTCAAGGCGCAATACTCAATGCCGATCGTGCAGACCGGCCGCTACAAATCGCTGATGGAAGACCGCGTGGCCTCCGGTGAAAAGCTCGGCCTCACACCCGACTTCCTCCGTCTGCTCCTCTCAACCATCCACGAGGAATCGGTGAAACGCCAGGCCGAACTCGGCGATTAGGGCTTTTATTTCATGCTAATATTTTGCCATTATCGGAATTATTGCTAATTTTGTATTTAACCCCGTAGGGGCTGAATATTAGTTGAATAAAATTTAAAAACTTCACACTCCTCGCTCCGGGTTTTCCGGAGACGGCTTAAATACACTTTTATCATGAAAGTCACTCTACCAAGCAGAATCGGCAGCCGCGCGATGCTCGCCATCATCGCCGCGCTGGCTCTCGCGCCGGCAGTAAACGCAGCCGACCTCGATTACGAAACATACTATAAGTCGCTCAACGGAAAATGCGGCAAAGCCCTGATGGAAGCCATCAAGGACCTTTGCATCGACCACACCGAGCTCTCTTACTCGGGCGGCACATGGAATGCATTCAAGGAGACCGACGTGCGCACGATCGACGGCGTCGACTACTGGTGGGACATGTATAGTTCCGACCTCGTCAGAGTTTCTTCAGGCCATCCCGGCCTCAACGTGGAGCACTCGGTGCCCAATTCTTGGTGGGGCGGAACAAAAAACGCCGCCTACAGGGACATCTGCCACCTCAACCCATCCAATATCGATGCCAACTCCCGCAAGGGGAATTACCCCCTTTCGGAAATCGAGACCGTGAAATGGACCAACGGCGTCACCACCGTCGGCTCTCCCAAGTCGGGCCAGGGCGGAGGCACCGACATTGTCTACGAACCCGCAGACGAATACAAGGGTGACTTCGCCCGCGCATACATGTATATGTTTACCGTCTACAGCGACCTGAACTGGAAGTCGAGCACCGACTGGATGTATGACACGAGCTCTTCGGAGATGTTCAAGCTCTGGGCCAAGAACCTCCTCCTGCGCTGGCACAACACCGACCCGGTCAGCACCAAGGAGCGCAACCGCAACAACGGCATCCAGAAGACACAGGGTAACCGCAACCCCTTCATCGACCTCCCCGACCTCGCAAGCCATATCTGGGGCGACAAGAAGACCGAGCCTTATTCGGTGAGCGGCGCTCCGGTCAACCCCGATCCCGATCCGGAACCGGGTCCCGATCCCACGCCCGACGACAACCTCGCCATCGAATGGCTCGAATCCACGAGCACGGAAATGAGCGAAGGCTGGACCATCGAAAACATCAACCTCCCCGAGCAGGCCACCTACGTCTGGAAATGGTCGGACAATAAAGGTAAGAATTATTACCTCAAGGGAAGCTGCTACATCAACGGCACTCCCTATGCAGCCAAGGCTTACGCCTACTCGCCGACAGTCGACCTCGCAGGCTATGAAGACGCCACTTTCTCATTCGAGCACGCCGCCCGCTATCAGACAACCATCAAAGACCTCTGCCGCGTAGTGGTGCGCGAAGAGGGTGGCGAATGGACGGAAATCGTTCCGCAGGCATGGCCCTCCGCCGGAGGCTGGAATTTCGTCAAATCGGGCGACATCGACCTCTCGGCTTACGACGGCAAGAAGATCCAGATCGGTTTCAAATATGAATCGTCGGCCGAAGGCGCCGACACCTGGGAAATCAACAACTGCAAGCTCACGGCCACCAAAAAGACTTCGGGCATCGACAACCTCGCTCCCGCAGATGAAGACGACAGCTTCCTCGTGGAGGTATGGGGCAACTCGATCGCCGCTCCCGAGGGAAGCAGAGTGTTCGACCTCAACGGCCGCGAAGTGGGCAAGGACAACCTTCAGAAAGGAATCTACATCGTGACCAAGCCGACCTTCGACAAGGCCGTCAAGGTGATGGTGAAATAATCCTCTCTTCTTATAACAACAACGACAACAACGGCTTTCAATCAGCACATACCGATGAAAGGACTCTTCACAGCCACTTTCGCCGCGCTGGCCATCACTGCCGACGCCGAGATTCCCGCCTCTTACTATGCTCCCCTCGACGGGAAACAGGGCGACGACCTCACGGCAGCCATCGAGGCGCTCTCAAAAGGACACACCGTGGTGACCTACCAGGCCAAAGCCTGGCAGGCGTTCGAAAAGACCGACGTGCGCGACTGGAACGGCGAGCAGATCTGGTGGGACATGTATAGCAACGCCATCGTCCGCCTCGCCGACGGACACGACGCACTCAACCGCGAGCACTCGGTGGCAAATTCATGGTGGGGCGGCAAAAAGGGTAGCAATGAAGCCTACAGCGACATCTTCCTGCTCAACCCCTCCGACCAGAACGCCAACAACACCAAGGGGAACAATCCCCCGGGTCGCGTGGAAACCCCGATTTTCGACAACGGCCTGCTGCTGATCGGCAAGCCGGCCGAGGGCGACGGCGGAGGCTCGACCAATGTGTTCGAGCCTGCCGACGAATACAAGGGGGATTTCGCCCGCTCATATTTCTACACCTTCACAGCCTATCGTTCGCTCGGCTGGGAGGCCGACTACGCCTATGTCTATACCCCCGGAGCCGACGGCTGCGAACTGCAGCCCTGGGCCCGCGACCTGCTCCTCGACTGGGCCCGCAAAGATCCCGTCGACTCCAAGGAGATCAACCGCAACGAGGAGATCTACAAGCTGCAGAACAACCGCAACCCCTTCATCGACTATCCCGAGCTGATTGAGTATGTCTGGGGCGACAAAAAGGATGAGGCCTTCGCTCTCGCATCCGCCACGGCAGCCGTTGCCGCCGACCGTCCCGCCGCGCCTGTGTTCGGCAGCGGCCGCGCCACAGGTGTCAACACCTACTCGCTCCGCTGGTGGGAACCGCTGACCGTCAGCATCGCCACCGACGGCGCCCGCCTCATGATAGCTAAAGACAACGGCAGCTTCGAAGAATACGGCTCCGCCCTCAGCATCGAAGGCGCGACATCAGCCGACGAAACCCACACCTACACGGCCTATACCGTGGCCGGCGACGGCGACAACGCGCTCAGAAGCCCGATGGCACGCCTCACTCTCACTGCCCTCGCCCCCGACGCCAAGGATTATGCCGAGGCTTCCTGGAAGCGAGTGTCATCCACCGCCGACTTCACCGCCGACGGCGTTTACGTGATCTCCTCGGAAAACCGCCGCTATGTGATGAGCACCGACGGAGGGACAACCCAGCGCAAATTCATGTATGCCGCCGTCGAACCCCTCTTCGACGCCGACGCTGAGTCTTTCGCCGCCCTTCCGCTCGACGCCGCGATCGTCAAGTTCTCCCCCGCCGGAGAGTCGCAGTATACGCTCGGCCTCTACGACCACACCGGAAAATTCATCGGATGGTGGAACACTTCGGCCAAAAACGCCATGAGTCTCAGCGCCGAGACAGGAACTCCCGGAGCCGTCAGCTTCGGCAGCAACGGCAACTTCCTCTTCGATTTCGGCTCTTCGCTCGGAACTCTCCAATACAACAAATCGCAACCCCGATTCCTCAACTATACCTCCAGCCAGGGCAACGTGCTGCTCCATCGTTTCAGCTCCTTCAACGACACGAGCGGCATCAGCATCCCCGAACTTGAGGAAACCGGCGCGCCGGTGGCTGTGGCGGGCAGCGACATCATCGCCCCCGAGGGTAGCTCCATCTTCTCGCTCGACGGCAAGAGAGTGGCCGGAAAAGGACTCCGTCCCGGAGTCTACATCGTGGCGACTCCGGGCCGAAGCGTGAAAGTGATGATCAGATAAAACGACAATAACCGATGGCCGCGCCTCCTCTTCGGGCGATGCCTTCCGCATAAACAAGACCTAACAAACCCTTAACATATTATACCATGAGGCCGAGGGCAGGCTTCGCCCCGCGAACCCGCCGGAAGCTTCCTAAAAAAACACAAAGCATTATGCTACAGGAGACAAATGTACGTCCCATTGAAAAAGTGGTGATCCGATTCGCCGGTGATTCCGGCGACGGCATGCAGTTGGCGGGAAATATCTTCTCCAACATTTCGGCGGAACGCGGAGACCAGATTTCCACCTTCCCCGACTATCCCGCTGAAATCCGCGCCCCGCAAGGATCGCTCAGCGGCGTTTCGGGCTATCAGGTCAGCGTGGGAAAAGGCGTCCACACCCCCGGCGACGAAGCCGACGTGCTCGTGGCAATGAACCCCGCAGCCCTGAAAACCAACCTGAAGTACCTGAAGAAAAACGGCGTCATCGTCTGCGACTCCGATTCCTTCACGGCGGCCAACCTTAAAAAAGCCGAGTATCTTACCGACGACCCGATCGCCGAGCTCGGCATCGACCCCGACAAGATCCTTCTCGTGCCGATGGCCACTCTTCTGAAAAACACCCTCGCCGACACGGGCATGGACCAGAAGGCGATGATGAAGAGCAAGAACATGCTCGCGCTCGGTATCATCTGCTGGCTCTTCGACCGTCCGCTCGAAAGCGTCGAACGCAAACTGCAGGCGAAGTTCGCCAAAAAGCCCGGCGTGGCCGAGGCCAACATAAAGGTGCTCCGCGCCGGCTGGGACTATGGCCACAACACCCATAGCTCGCTTCCGGTCTACCGCATCGACACCGACAACGCCGAGCCCGGAACATATACCGACGTGACCGGCAACACGGCCACAGCATGGGGCCTCATCCTCGCTTCCGAAAAGAGCGGACGTCCCCTCTTCCTCGGCTCTTACCCCATCACCCCGGCCACCGACATCCTCCACGAGCTGGCAAAGCGCAAGGATCTCGGCGTGAAGGCCATCCAGATGGAAGACGAGATCGCAGGCATCTGCTCCGCAATCGGCGCAAGCTATGCCGGCCACCTCGCCGTGACTTCGACTTCCGGCCCGGGCCTCGCCCTCAAGTCGGAATCGATCGGCCTCGCAGTTATGGCCGAGCTTCCTCTGGTGGTGATCGACGTGCAGCGCGGCGGCCCCTCCACCGGTCTTCCGACAAAGACAGAGCAGACCGACCTGATGCAGGCGCTCTACGGCCGCAACGGCGAATCCCCCGTCTGCGTGCTCGCCGCCGCAACTCCGACCGACTGCTTCCACATGGCCTTTGAAGCCGCCCGAATCGCAATGGAACATGTAACCCCCGTGATCCTCCTGACCGACGCATATATCGGCAACGGCTCCTCGGCATGGCGAATCCCCGAAGCAGGCGACTATCCCGCAATCAAGCCCCATATCCTCCCCGACGACAAGATCGGCACCGGCTGGCGTCCGTTCGACCGCGACGAGAACTTTGCCCGCTGGTGGGCTCTCCCCGGCACTCCAGGCGCCATGCACCGCATCGGAGGCCTCGAGAAAGATGTGAAGACTTCGGTGATCTCCACCGACGGCGCCAACCACGCCGCCCAGGTTGAAAACCGCCGCATGAAAGTGGCCCGAATCGCCGACGACATCCCCGAAATCGAGCCGATGCTCGACGCCGACGCCGACACAGTGCTCGTGGGCTGGGGCGGAACTTACGGCCATCTCCTTACGGCAGCTCAGCAGCTCAACGCCGAAGGCCACCGTTGCGCTTTCATGCATTTCCGCTATATCAACCCGCTCCCCAAGAACGCCATCGAGACCCTCCGCCGCTACAAACGCATCATAGTGGCAGAGCTCAACACCGGAATGTTTGCCGACTATCTCCAGCAGAAACTCCCCATGAAGGAGGTGCTCCGCATCAACAAGGTGGAAGGACAGCCCTTCCTCGTCAGAGAGATCGTCAACGGAGTGATCGAACACATCGAGAATAATTAAGACAAGCCCGCAAATCATTTATAGACCAAAGAAATGGAAGAGACAATGAAACAGGGCTTCAAGCCCGCCGACTATAAGAATAGCCAGAACGCGCGCTGGTGCCCGGGATGCGGCGACCACGCCATCCTCAACGTGCTCCACAAGGCAATGGCCGAACTCGGCGTGCCCCCGGAGAAAACCGTGGTCGTGTCAGGCATCGGATGCAGCTCCCGACTCCCCTACTATATGAACACCTACGGCATGCATACAATCCACGGCCGCGCCGCCGCAATCGCCACAGGCGTGAAAGTGGCGAATCCGGAGCTGACCGTATGGCAGGTGTCGGGAGACGGCGACGGACTCGCCATCGGCGGCAACCACTTCATCCACGCCGTGCGCCGCAACGTCAACATCAACATGATGATCTTCAACAACAAGATCTACGGCCTCACAAAGGGGCAGTATTCCCCGACATCCGACCGCGGAGCCGTGACCAAATCATCCCCCTACGGAACAGTTGAAGATCCCTTCATCCCCGCCGAACTCTGCTTCGGCGCTCGCGGAAACTTCTTCGCCCGCTCCTACGACGTGGCTCTCGACACAACCCGCGAAGTGATGGTGGCAGCAGCCCGCCATGAAGGGGCTTCGGTGGTCGAAATCCTCCAGAACTGCGTGATCTTCAACAATGGCGCCCATTCATATTTCGCCGACAAGGAAAACCGCGCCGAGCACACCATCCTTCTCCGCCACGGCGAGAAGATGCTCTTCGGAGAGAACAATTCCAAGGGCCTCGTGCAGGACGGCTTCGGCCTCAAGGCCGTGACTATCGGCGAAGACGGATATACGATCGACGACGTGCTCGTGCACGACGCCCACTGCCAGCAGAACTTCCTGCAGCAGCAGCTCGCCATGATGGACGGCCATTCGCTCCCGCTCGCCCTCGGAGTGATCCGCGACTATCAGGCTCCCGTCTACGACCAGGAAGTCAACCGCCAGACCCGTGAAATCAAGGAGAAGAAGGGTTATTCCTCGCTCCGCGACCTCGTGATGAAGACAAAAGACACCTGGGTGATGGAATGACGCCCCCGGCAAAACGGTCCGGAATAAAGGACAGGATATAACTCTAACCTGACATAAGCCCCCTCCGCGCAAAGCATTGAAACCGACGGCGCGAAGGGGGCATTTTTCATCTTTTTGGCGCTTTGAGCGAAATAATCTCCCCAGAACATGCACAAGCGCTCTTTTTCTGTGCAAAAATTGCTGAAAAATTTCTCTATTTGAAATATATTTTGTTACTTTGCAGCCTGAATGTGCGGAAACTGCACAGTCAAAAGCCGCGACTCCCTGTCGCAAAGCGGCGCAGAAGGCTCGATAACCCGGCCTGAAGCCCATCAGATCTAAGAAAAATATTAACATTAAAACTTAATAGACATGTCTGACATTGAACAGAAAGTAAAAGAGATCATCGTAGACAAACTCACAGTAGACGAGAACGAAGTAACTCCCCAGGCTGAGTTCAACAAAGATCTTGGCGCAGACTCGCTCGACACCGTAGAGCTCATCATGGAATTCGAGAAGGCTTTTGATCTTACAATTCCCGATGCAGACGCAGAAAACATCAAGACTGTAGGCGACGCTATCAGCTACATCGAATCGCACCAGAAATAAATCCCGACCTCGAGATGGAATTAAAGAGAGTAGTAGTGACCGGACTGGGAGCCTTGAGCCCCATCGGAAACGACGTGGAGACTTCCTGGGAAAACGCCAAGAAGGGAGTAAGCGGCGCCGGCCCGATCACACACTTCGACGCCTCGAAGTTCAAGACGCAGTTCGCCTGCGAGGTGAAAGGCTACAAGCCTGAAGATCATTTCGACCGTCGCCAGATGCGCCAGCTCGATCTTTACGCCATGTATGCCCTGACTGCAGCCGACGAGGCCATCGCCGACGCCGGGCTCGAGAACGAAGGCATCGACAAAAACCGCGTGGGCGTAGTCTTCGCGGCTGGCATCGGAGGTCTGCACACTTTCGAGGAGGAAGCCGGATATTTCGCTATCCACGGCGCTGAGCAGGGTCCGAAATACAATCCTTTCTTCATCCCGAAGATGATTGCCGACATCGCTGCCGGACACATCTCGATCGCTCATGAGTTCCGCGGCCCCAACTACGCCACGGTATCGGCATGCGCATCGTCGAACAACGCCCTGATCGACGCCTACAACCTGATTCGCCTCGGCTATGCCGACGCCATCGTGGCAGGCGGCGCCGAAGCAGCTGTCTTCCCCGCAGGTGTCGGAGGTTTCAACTCCATGCGCGCCCTCTCCACCCGCAATGACGAAGCCGCTACCGCTTCGCGCCCCTTCAGCGGCTCGCGCGACGGTTTCGTGATCGGTGAAGGAGCAGCAGCCCTCGTGCTCGAAGAGCTCGAGCATGCCAAAGCACGCGGAGCCAAGATTTATGCCGAAGTGGCCGGCGCAGGCATGAGCGCCGACGCCTACCACATCACCGCCACCCACCCCGAAGGTCTCGGTGCGCGCCTCGTGATGGAATGCGCTCTCAGAGACGCAGGCATGAAGCCCGAGGATATCGATTACATCAACCTCCACGGAACCTCAACCCCCGTGGGCGACATCAGCGAGGCTAAGGCTATCGTCGAAGTTTTCGGCGACCATGCCTACAAGATGAACCTCAGCTCCACAAAGTCGATGACCGGCCACCTTCTCGGCGCCGCCGGAGCGCTTGAGGCTGTCTTCAGCGTCAAGACTATCACCGACGGCGTGATTCCCCCGACAATCAACCACGTCGAGGGTGACGATGACCCCCAGGTCGACAACCGTCTCAACTTCACTTTCAACAAGGCTGTGAAGAAAGACGTGAAAACAGTCCTTTCCAACACCTTCGGATTCGGCGGACACAACGCCGCCATCATCCTGAAGAAATACGAAGGCTGATTCCACCGACAATTCAAAATCCAGATAAGAGAGCCGTCCCATCGCAGGGACGGCTCTTTTTTTAGTTGCCTATGTGCGATTTTTTTTGTATTTTTGCACTATGAATACCGAAGAATACGGCGAGCTCCGCGAAGGTGAGCTCAACAACTCCGAAACAGCAGGAGCCAAGCAATATCAGGCAGACAACATTCAGGTGCTCGAAGGCCTCGAAGCCGTGAGAAAGCGCCCTTCAATGTATATAGGCGACACGTCCTTCCGCGGACTCCATCATCTTGTCTATGAGGTGGTTGACAACTCCATCGACGAGGCTGTCGCCGGATTCGCCACCCATATCGAGGTGGTGATCACGGAAAACAACTCCATCCGGGTGACCGACAACGGCCGAGGCATCCCCGTCGACATGCACGAGAAGATGCACAAATCGGGCCTTGAAGTCGTGCTCACGGTGCTTCACGCCGGCGGTAAGTTCGACAAGGGTTCCTACAAGGTTTCCGGCGGTCTCCACGGAGTCGGAGTGAGCTGCGTCAACGCCCTTTCCGACTATCTCCGCGCCGAAGTGCACCGCGACGGCAAAGTCCACATGCAGGAATATGCCTACGGCAAGCCGACTTGCGATCTGACCGTGATCGGCGAGACCGACCACACCGGCACTACCGTGCTCTTCCACCCCGACGCCTCGATCTTCAGCGAAACTGTCTACGACTACGAGACGCTGGCCAACCGCCTGCGCGACCTGGCCTACCTCAACGCCGGAATAACCCTTTCGCTCACCGATCTGCGCCAGCGCGACGAGGAGGGCAACCCGAAAAAGGAGGTGTTCCATTCCGACGAAGGCCTCCCCGAGTTCGTTAGATATATCGACGAAGGGAAAGAGCCCCTCATCGAAGACATAATCTCCCTCAAGACGGAGAAAAACGGCGTTCCTGTGGAAGTGGCCATGACCTACAACACCGACTTCAACGAGAACATCTATTCATTCGTCAACAACATCAACACAATCGAGGGCGGAACCCACCTCACCGGCTTCCGCCGCGGTCTGACCACAACCCTCAAGAAATATGCCGACGACAACAAGATGCTCGAGAAACTCAAGATCGAGCTCTCGAAAGAGGATTTCCGCGACGGTCTGACGGCTGTCGTTTCGGTGAAGGTGGCCGAGCCCCAGTTTGAGGGTCAGACCAAGACCAAACTCGGCAACAACGAGGTGATGGGAGTAGTGCAGCAGGCCATCAGCGAGGCTCTGCGCAACTATCTCGAGGAGCATCCGAAGGAGGCGAAGATTATCGTCGACAAGGTGGTGCTCGCCGCCCAGGCCCGCCATGCCGCCTACAGCGCCCGGATGCGCGTGCAGAACAAGTCGAGCCTATCGGGCGCCGGGCTTCCCGGCAAGCTCGCCCCCTGCAAGAGCCGCGACGCCGTGGAATGCGAGCTCTTCCTCGTCGAGGGTGATTCCGCAGGCGGTTCGGCAAAGCAGGGCCGAAATCCCCATTATCAGGCGATCCTTCCGCTTCGAGGCAAGATCCTCAACGTGGAGAAAGCCAACGACGTCAAGATCCTCGCTTCCGACGAGATCGTCAACATGTATAAAGCTCTCGGCGTGACAATCGGCACCGAGGAGGATTCAAAGGCCCCCAACATGTCGAAACTGCGCTATCACAAGGTGGTGATCATGACCGATGCCGATGTCGACGGCGCCCACATCGCCACTCTGCTGATGACTTTCTTCTACCGCCGCATGCGCCCCATCATCGACAACGGCTATCTCTACATCGCCACTCCCCCGCTCTATAAATGCTCCACCAAAGGGAAGAACAAGATCGAGGAGTATGCCTGGACCGACCAGCAGGTGCAGCGTTTCGTCGACGAGAAATGCTCCGGCGACCGCAACAGGATGGTGCTCCAGCGATACAAAGGTCTTGGCGAGATGAACCCCGAGCAGCTCTGGGAAACAACCATGGATCCGGAAAACCGCATGCTCAAGCAGGTGACGCTCACCAACGCCGCCGAAGCCGACCGCACTTTCTCGGTGCTGATGGGCGAAGATGTGGCTCCACGCCGCGATTTCATCGAGGCCCACGCCACCTACGCCAACATTGACGCATAAGACTATAACTATAACTCCAATACCCCGGCCGGCCGCATTCCGATGAGGAACGCGGCCGGTCTATTTTTTATTTTTGATCGCCGGGCAGAAGCTCCGGTCTCAATCTTTCTCCTTCAGCAGGCTCCGGAAGAGCGAGAGATAGCGGGCTGCGACAGCCTCGGCCGAGAAACGGAACCGAGCCTCGCGGAGCATGCGCCCGAATATGCCGGGATCGGCCAGCGGACCCGATATCTGCGCCGCCGCCCAGGCGATGCCGTCGGCAATCGTCGCCGGCGTGGAGCCGAGATAGCCGGTGGAGAGATGGTCGATGATGTCAGACTGGCCGCCGCGCGAAGTCGACACCGGCACGCAACCGTAGGCCTGCGCTTCGACCAGAGTGCCCGGCAGCGTCTCATAGCGCGACGTCGACACAAGGATGTCGGCCTCTTCATAGACCTTCCGGATAGCATCGCTGCCATGAATCATTCCCAGATGACGCGCCGGAACGAAGAAGCCTTCGAGCGATTCCCTGTTTTTCACACCGCCGAAAGTGACCAGCTCAACCCGCTCGGCCAGTTGCGGATATTTACTGCGGAGAATCCGGGTGGTCTCGATCAGCGCCGGGAGATCTTTCACAGGATCATCCAGACGCGCAGCGCCGAAAAGAATTCTTATCGGATCGCCGTTCCCTTTTACCCTCCTCTCGCGCGGACGGGCGGGAAAGGGAAAGGCGTTGGGAATAACCGACAGGGGGAGCTTCCCGCCGATAAGCGAGGATTTCCGCGCCCTATGGGCCAGCCAGTTGGAAACGGCCACGAAATGGATCTTGCCGGCGCCGGAATAGAGCTTATGCTTGCGCTCCCAGGTCGACATGGCAAGCGATTTCACCGCCCATTTCCGCGCAAGCAGCGGGCAGTCGGCGCAGCGCGAAAGATAGCCGGGGCATTCTCCCGCATGATGGCAGACGCCGGTGAAATTCCACATGTCGTGCATCGTCCAGACCACAGGCTTCCCCATTTCCATGATTTTCCCGATCTCCCGGAGCGAGAGCATCCCCTGGTTGATCCAGTTGAGGCAGACCACGTCGGCGCTCTTCACGTCGGGATGGCGGTGAAGGGGAAGTCCGGCGGATGCCGTGTCGATCTTGAAGAGGGTGTCGCGGCTCAGACCGTTGCGCAGGAAGATGCCGAGACGTTCGGCGAGGAAGGGAATCTGTATCCTCCGCTTCGAGGCGGCGAGATCGACAAATCGGGCGTCGGAGAGCTTCTCGACCACCAGCATCCGGGCATCGGTGCCCCCGTTGCGAAGAGCCTCCGCAAGCCGGAATGAGACTATGGCGGCTCCGCCCGTGGAATCCGATTTATTGATTATCGCTACTTTCATTTTCGTTGCCGTTGGTGTCCGCTCTGCGGACAAGTGTCAGGAATGAATAGCGCAGGCCGCTTTTCGACACGAACGGGCCTTCTCTCTCTATAGTCTTCCATTCGGAGCGGATGAGAGAGGGGAAAAACCTGTCGGCCTGCAGGAAGACTTCGTCGATAAGCGTGACATAAATGCGCGTCAACATCGGCAGAGCACGGCCGTAGACCGACGCGCCTCCGATCACAAAAGGTTCTTCGGGAGGAGGACACATCGCCACGGCCTCCCGTATAGAAGAGGCCGTCTCGGCTCCCTCCTCCTCTATCTTGCGGCGCGTTTCAGAATTGCGCGAGATCACAATGTTGCGGCGCCCGGGGAGCGGACGCTTCGGGAGCGATTCCCATGTGGCCCGCCCCATGATCACCGGATGGCCCATGGTCAGGGCCTTGAACCGGCGCAGGTCTTCCGGAACATGCCAGGGCATGTCGCCCTCGAAGCCGATGGCGCGGTCGAGGCCCATCGCCACTATCGCCGACAGTGAGCGACCGCGCGACGTGGAACTGTTATAGGTCGAAAAAGGATGGGCCGACGCGATGTCGCGGATGTCGGGAATATCTTTCTCGAAGGGGAAAATGACGCTTATTTCCATTTGATTGCCGTTGTTTTGCTGTTGAGTTGAATCCTCCGCAGCCGGATTTTTCACCCCGGCTGCCGAGCAACATCACAATTATGTTACAAAGATAGCATATTTTTTGTTATCTTTGCAGCAAATAAGCATCGCGGAGAAAATCGGCCCGCCAGCGGCCGCCCCTCCGACTCCGACCAAATCGGCCGATCGTATGAATTACAGCATTTTAGATTTTATCAGCCTCCTCGGCTCCGTCTGCCTCTTTCTCTACGGCATGAAGGTGATGAGCGAGGGGCTGCAGAAAGTGGCGGGCGATCGCCTGCGCAACATTCTCGGCGTGATGACACGCAACCGCGTGACAGGCGTCCTCACAGGCTTCGCAATCACGGCACTTATCCAGAGTTCGTCGGCTTCGACGGTGATGGTGGTCAGCTTCGTCAACGCCGGCCTCATGAGCCTCCAGCAAGCAATGGCCGTGATTTTCGGCGCCAATGTCGGCACCACGGCTACCACATGGATCATCTCCGCATTCTCCTTCGAAGTCAGCATCTCCGACTATAGCATCCTGCTGCTTGCCATCGGCGTGCCGATGCTCTTCATGAAAAAAGGCACCTACAAGAGCCTCGGCGAGTTCCTGATCGGTTTCTGCTTCCTCTTCATGGGACTCGACCTGATCAGCAAATATGTGCCCAACCTCCAGGAAAATCCGGAGATGCTGCAGTTTCTCACCGCCTACACCTCGATGGGCGCAGGCTCGATCCTGATCTTCTTCGCCATCGGCGTCATTGTCACCATGGTTGCGCAAAGCTCCGCGGCCACTTTCGCCATCACGCTGATCATGTGCTCGCAGGGATGGATCTCCTTCACCCTCGGCTGCGCCATAATTCTCGGCGGAAACATCGGAACGACCATCACCCCGGTGCTCGCCTCGCTCTCCGGTAACCTCGCCGCAAAACGCACGGCAATGGGCCATGTGCTCTTCAATGTGCTCGGCTCGGTGATCGTGCTCTGCGTGTTCATGCCTTTCGTCGACCTCGTGGCCGACATAACCAAGGCCTGCGACGGCATCAACCCCCTCGACATCTCAGCCGCCCAGGAAGCCGACATGCGCGGCACTACACTCCTCGACGAAAAGGGTGGCATGACCTCCCGCGCCCAAAGCTGCATCGCATTCGGCCTGGCAATGTTCCCCACTGTCTTCAATTTCCTCAACCTCCTGGTGATGATCTGGTTCACCAAGCTCTATGTGAAGATCGTCTGCTGGCTGATGCCCGCCCGCCACAAGGACGAGGAGGAGGAATTCCAGCTCAAATATATCGGCCGGGGAATCCTTTCGGCTTCCGAGCTCAACATCGCCCAGGCCCAGAAGGAGATCTTCGTCTACGGCCAGCGCGTGCGCCGAATGCTCGACATGGCCAAGAACCTGCTCCATCTCGACAACAAGGGCGACGAATATACATCAACCTTCAACCGCCTTGAGAAATATGAGGAGATCTCCGACCGCATGGAAATCGAGATCGGAAATTATCTCAACAAGGTGAGCGAGGGTCGCCTCTCCCCGGAAGGTAAGATGCGCATCGCCGGTATGCTCCGAATCGTCAGCGAGATAGAAAGCATCGCCGACGGCTGCTATAATGTGGCCAAGACTCTCGAGAGAAAATCGCAGAATCATGTCGACTTCGAAGAGGGTGTGGCCCATGAAATCGACCAGATGTTCGAACTCGTCACCAAAGCGATGGACAATATGCTCTCTCTCCTCGAGGAGATGGAGATCCCCGACTCGTCGAAAATCGTGGAGGCTTACAACCGCGAACGCGAAATCAACAACTTCCGCAACAAGCTCCGCGACGGCAACATCTTCAACATCAACAATAAAGAATATTCTTATCAGGAAGGCATCTTCTTCATGGACCTCATCGGCGAGGCCGAGAAACTCGGCGACTACATGCTGAATGTGGTGGAGGGAGTGAAACATCAGTTCAAGTCGCTCCCGGAAGCTTCCTAAAAAACTCACCTTATTTCAACAGATTATGACTACCAACGACTCTCAAAGAAAACACAGATATTGCGTGATTATGTGCGGCGGCGTAGGCTCCCGCTTCTGGCCCTTCAGCCGCAGCGGAATGCCCAAGCAGTTTCTCGACTTCTTCGGCACGGGGCGCTCTCTGCTCCAGCTCACTGTCGACCGCATCAAATCGGTGACCGACCCCGACAACATCATCCTCGTCACCAACAGCGCATATTATGACATTATCCGCGAGCAGCTCCCCGACGTGAAGGAGAGCAACATCCTTCTCGAGCCCGCCCGCCGCAACACATCCCCCTGCATCTGCTGGGCTGCCCACCACATCCACGCCCTCGACCCGGAGGCTTCTATCGTGACCCTTCCCTCCGACCATCTGATCCTGCGCGAGGATGCCTTCCATCAGGCTCTGCGCGAAGGGCTTGAGTTTGTGGAGAAGGGCGACCGCCTGCTCACCATCGGCCTCCAGCCATCTTCTCCCCATACAGGCTACGGCTACATCCAGCAGGGTGCCCCCGTCGACGGGTGTCCCGGCACCATGAAGGTAAAGTCGTTTACCGAAAAGCCCAACGAGGAGATGGCCAAGGTGTTCCTCTCCACGGGCGAATTCTTCTGGAACTCCGGAATGTTCCTCTGGCGCGCCGATTCGATCCTGAACGCGTTCGAGAAATATGCCCCGGAAACGGCCGCCATTTTCGATGCCGGAAAGCTCTGCTACGCCACCCCGCAGGAACGCGAGTTTATCGACAAGGCTTTCCCCACGGCCCCCTCGATTTCGATCGACTATGCCATCATGGAGAAGGCTTCCAATGTCTATGTAAAGACCGCCGACCTCGGCTGGAGCGACCTCGGCACCTGGAAAGCGCTCTACGACTGCTCGCCAAAAAACCATGACGGCAACGTGACGCAAAACTGCAAGGTGCTCACCCACAATTGCAGCGACAGCATCTTCGCCGTGAAGGGCGACAAGATTATTGTGGCCTCCGGACTGAAGGACTTCATCGTGGCCGACGCCGGAAACGCCCTGCTCATCTGCCCTATCGCCGACGAGCAGAGAATCCGCAACGTGGTGAACGACGTGGAGACCCGCTTTGGCGAAAAATTCGTTTAACTTTCACACCATCAGAAATTTGAAAATTCCGAGAATATCCTTCCTCCTTCTCGCGCTCCTTCTGCTGCTTACAGGCTGCGTGAAAAATGAGTTTCACATCGAGGTGGCCCTCCCTGATTCAGTGACCACCTGCACCTTCCTCTATTACGCTTCCGACAAGAAGCAGGGATGGCTCGTGGAGAAATCGGAGCATCTGCAGAAGGGGAAGGTGGATTTTCTCGGCAAGACGCGCAATCCGTCGCTCGTATGGATCTTCGCAGGCGGTCAGCAGCCTGCCGTGGCCTATGTGGAGCGCGGCGACCGGCTTTCCCTGAAAGGGAAAAGCCCCGACGCCCTCGAATGGGATGTGCGCGGCAACGACATAACCGACCGGCTCACCGACTGGCGGCTGGCCAATCTGAAGGCGCTCCGGGCCCCGGACCATTCGCAGCTCAACGCCGCCGTGGAGAAATATGTGAAGCAAAACCCCGACGACCCGGTGTCGGCGCTCCTGCTCCAGATCTATTTCTACCGCGATGAAAACGCCCCTCTCTTCGCCTCGCTCTGGAAAAGCCTCGAGGGAGACGCGGCCGACCCGGAGTGGGTGCAGCTCGTGTCGCGCTCCGACATGCTCAGCGGAGCTCCCGTCGATGTCGCATCGGTGAAAAGCGTGGTGCTGACCACCTACCCGCTCGGCTGCGACACGATCACCTTCTCCCGAAAGCCGGCGCTGATTTATGTGACCCGTCCCGAAGCTCCCTCCTACACCGGCGACATCATCCTGCTCAAGGAGCTCCTCCGCCAGTATCCCGATTCGTCGCGCCGCATCATAGCAGAGATCAACGTGCAGTCTGACTCTATCGGCCGCATCCGCCGCATCGACGCCGACACGCTCAAGGGAGCCGTGAGGGGATGGATGTCCCTCGGTCTGACCGATCCGGCGGCCGTCACCCTCGGAATCAGGTCGGTGCCCGCCGCTGTGGTGGTCGGAAGTAATGGTAAAATACGCTACAACGGCCCCGACCTGCGACGCGCCCGCGACGAATTCAGGAAAGCCATCGCAAAATAATATCCATAACATGCTGACAAAAGTCTATACAGCCGCTATCCAGGGAATCGATGCCTTCCCCGTCACGATCGAGACCGCCATGGTGCCGGGCTCGCAGTTCTATATCGTCGGCATGGCCGACACCGCCGTAAAGGAGAGCCACCAGCGCATGATCTCCGCCCTCAACAGCTACGGCTATAAATTCCCGCATTTCCGCACCACCATCAACCTCGCTCCCGCCGACGTGAAGAAAGAGGGAGCGCAGTTCGACCTCCCGATGGTAGTCGGACTGATTGTCACCGCCGGATATGTGCAGTGCGCCGGTCTCGACGGCTACATGATCACCGGCGAGCTCTCTCTCGACGGCTCGGTGCTCCCCGTGAAAGGAGTTCTTCCGATGGCCGTGAAAGCCCGCGAAATGGGCTTCAAACGCCTTATAGTGCCTGAAGCGAATGTCACCGAGGCCGCCGTGGTCAACAATATCGACGTCTACGGCGTGAAAAACCTCGGCGAAGTAATCGGAATCCTCACTGACGATCCGCAATATCAGCCTGTGAAAATCAACACCCGCGAGATCTTCCGCCTCCACGAGGGGGAAATCGACGCCGATTTCTCGGAAGTCAAGGGGCAGGAGAATGTGAAGCGGGCGTTTGAAGTGGCCTGCGCCGGCGGCCACAACCTGATTATGGTCGGCCCTCCGGGAGCGGGAAAATCGATGATGGCGAAAAGACTGCCATCCATTCTGCCCCCGCTGAGCATGTCGGAAGCCCTGGAGACCACCAAAATTCACAGCGTGGCCGGCAAACTGCCCCGCGGCTCGATGCTAATGACCAAACGCCCCTTCCGCACCCCCCACCACACCGTCTCCCCCGTGGCGCTCGTAGGAGGAGGCGTAAGCCCGATGCCCGGCGAGATCTCGCTCGCCCACAACGGTGTCCTTTTCCTCGACGAGTTTCCGGAATTTCCCAGGCAGGTGCTGGAAGTGCTCCGCCAGCCTATCGAAGACCGCACCATCACCGTCTCCAGAGCGAAATATACCGTGGAATATCCGGCGAGCTTCATGCTCGTGGCGAGCATGAACCCCTGCCCCTGCGGCTATTACGGTCATCCCACCAAACGCTGCACATGCGCGCCCGGAGCCGTGACGCGCTACATGAACCGCATCTCCGGCCCGCTGCTCGACCGCATCGACATCCAGGTGGAGATTGAGCCGGTGGCATTTGACGCCATGGCTTCGACAGAGCCGGCGGAGAGTTCTGTAGCCATCCGCGAGCGTGTCGTGGCCGCCCGCAAGATTCAGGAGGCGCGTTTCCGCAGCGTAAAGGGAGTATACTGCAACGCCCAGATGACCTCGCGCCTTATCCACCAATACGCCTGGCCCGATGCCCAAGGGATGGCCAAGCTCAAAGACCGCATGGAGAAGCTCAACATGTCGGCGCGTGCCTTCGACCGCATCCTGAGAGTGGCGCGCACCATCGCCGACCTCGACTACGCCGCTGATTGCAACTACGCCCCCACCCCCGAACAGGCCGCCGAGATAGCCATCCGACCCGTCCTCGTCCGCCACATCGCCGAAGCCATAGGCTACCGCTCCCTCGACCGCGCCTCCTACGGCAAAGTCTTCTAACCGCCAGTCCGAAGTCAAACCTCCCGCCATTTCCCCGAAGTTAAAACTCCCGCCAGCATCAAAATAAAAATAACACCATCCAGCCGATAGCCATCTATAATTTTGGAGCCGGCGAAAGCTTCAGCTTCGAAAAAACCGCTGGCGAAAGCTTCAGCTTCGGGAAAACAGCTGGCGAAAGCTTCAGCTTCGAAAAAAATTTTCAGCTTATGAAATATCCAAAGCGAACATGCCTCCATCGCATGAAAGGCCACGACTACAAAGCCCCTTGGAAATATCATCTGACTCTCCTTAAAAATCCCGATGCCCCCTCTTTCGGTCGCCTTGCCGACGGCTGGCGTGAAGCTGCCCTCGAGCATCGCAGAAATGATGTGAAGATAGACTATTCTCCTGCAGGCAAAGCTGTCCGCGATGCCCTCTTCGAATGGAAGCGCTTAGCTCCAAAAATAAATCTGCTCCAATATTGCATAATGCCCGATCATATCCATCTGCTTATCGATGTCAGGGAATATCTCGACGAGCACTTGGGCAAATATGTCGCCCGCCTGAAAACATTCGCCGGTCATCGTTTCCAATATCGAAGATCGCTCCTGGGAAATCCCTCCGAATCTCAGGCTCAAGGAAATCTCTTCCTACCACTCTTCTCCGATGGCTTCAATGATCAGATCCTTTGGACATCGCGCAATCTCGACACAATCTTCAAATATATCAGACACAATCCCTACAAACTCGCCATCCGCAAAGCTCATCCCGGCTTCTTCTCAAGCCGACATGACCTGACCCTCAACCTCCCTTCAGGGCCGGATCAAACGCTCGAACCGGTAAGATTGCAAGCCTATGGCAATCTCCAGCTCCTTGGCAATCCCTTCAAAGAGCAGGTGGTCGTTCATCGCGCCGACACCACCGAACAACGAGAGCGCAACCGGCAGCGCTGGCTCTACACTGCCGCCAACGGAGGCATTCTCGTCTCCCCCTTCATCTCCGCAGCCGAGAAAGCCATCCGCGCAGAAGCCGAAGAACTCGGAGGCCGCTTCATCCTCATCACCAACGATCCGATGCCTGAGCGTTACAAGCCCACCGGCCGCGACTTCGACCTCTGCGAATCCGGCCGCCTGCTGATACTCTCCATCAACCTCCCCGGCGACCTCAACCGCCAAACCTGCCTCGCCATGAACGCCCTCGCCTCAGCAATAGCAAAATAGCCAAGCAGCCAAAAGCCAAGCAGCCGGAAGCCAAGCAGCCGGAAGCCAATTCAAGCCGAAAGCCAAGCAGCCGAAAGCCAAGCAGCCGAAAGCCAAGCAGCCGAAAGCCAATTCAAGCCGAAAGCAATCTATAATTTTGGAGCTGGCGAAAGCTTTAGCTTCGAAAAAACCGCTGGCGAAAGCTTTAGCTTCGAAAAGAAAACCGGCGAAAGCTTCAGCTTCGAAAAAACCGCTGGCGAAAGCTTCAGCTTCGGGAAAACAGCTGGCGAAAGCTTCAGCTTCGAAAAAACCGCTGGCGAAAGCTTCAGCTTCGAGTACTCTGGCCAGAGTTTAGATAATTTCAGAGAATTCAGCCCCGGGAACGAGACCGAATCCTCTATTCAATGACTTGGATGACCTCTACGGCCCTCCCTGATCGCTGATTGCGACATCGACATCGCGGCATAACTGATTTGGCTATTTGAAATCTATTGCTTAACTTTAACGGCAAAAGCAACAAGCTTCTGCGAATGCAACCGCAATTCGAAAAATACGACATCAATGGAACAGGATCGATATACTTACTATGCTTTCATCAGCTATAAGCGGGAGGATGAGAAGTGGGCGAAGTGGCTGCAGAGTAAACTGGAGTCTTATGGTTTCCCTGTGGCTCTGCGCAAGAAGAATGCCTCTCTGCCGGCTAAAATACGCCCCATTTTCCGCGATCAGTCGGAACTCTCTGGCGGCAATCTGAAAAAGGAGATCGAGAAGGGGCTGAGCGGCTCGAAATATCTTATTGTCGTCTGTTCGCCGCGGGCGGCCAAAAGTCCGTGGGTTTCGAAGGAGGTGCAGTATTTCATCGACAATGGCCGCGAGGAATTCATCGTTCCGTTTATCATCGGGGGCGCTCCGAATGCCACCAATCCGGAGGAGGAGTGTTTTCCTGAGGGATTGCGCCAGCTTTCGGGCGAGAAAGAGATTCTGGGCATCAATATCAACGAGATGGGGCGCGATGCCGCCGCCATCAAGGTGATCGCCCGCATGTTCGGCCTCCGCTTCGACACCCTCTGGCAACGCCACGAACGTGCCAAGCGCCGGCGGCGGCTGGCTGTTGTCGCAGGCGTGATTCTCTTCGCTCTGATAAGCTTCGGAGTCGGTGCATATATGGCATATCTCAACACTCAGATCAGAGCCCAGCGCGACCGCGCCGAAGCGCAGACCAAAATAGCGAATAATGAGTTGGATATCAGCGCTGAATTCACAGCATGGTTGAACGGTGACAAGGAAACATATGATCCTTTCGCTTCTGATGTTATTCCGGCATTCAATCCGATATCTTATTTCAGCGATAAGCCTGACCGCAACTGGAGCAATTATACGATTCATCATTTCGATTCTCTCGATGAGGACGGGCTTTATAAACTGTTTGTAACTCACAACAACAAGTCGATGGGTTATATAGCCTTTGATCCTAAATATAAGCTTAACAGAGACTTTAACTATAGTCGAACGCTTCCTGTGATTGCATATAGAGAGAGTGATTATTGCATCAAGGTTCTGGATTTACCCAACAAGCAGAGCTATAATATCTTTCAAAGCTGGAAATCAGAAGATAGTCTGATAAATAAAATTGCTGTCTTCAATACCGGATCTGAAATTGCTATCAACGGGAAGTTGTTTTCACAACGGGCATTCTCTCCTCTCCAAGCCGCTATATTGCATGTTTACCGCGACAGCACATCAATGTCGCATGAATACAAATTCAATAAAAATATATTTAGTACATGACAAAAATTGAAATTATGCTGTTAAACATCTAAATTTCAGACG
>CAJMNI010000013.1 GCA_905214735.1 uncultured bacterium
TTCAGGGGTCAATCGCACTTTGTCACACGGGGTCAATCGCACGTGGCTTTTCCACGGTAGTCTTGCCGCTTGAAATGAACAGTCGTACATACTTGCGTACGGTGTTGCGGGAAAGATGAAACGTGTTGGCCGTTTCTTTTATTCCCATTCCGACTGCGTAACATCGAAGGATGTTTTTTAATTTTGCAATCATATTCTTGTAGTTTTTGAGATTGATCTACGACCGCCGTATTGACCGCGCCAACTCCGAGATGTCCAAGGGCGTCCTCGGTCAGACAATGACAATCGACAACGGTTCCTCGCAGTCGCAGTCCGAAACCCACCTTGAAGTGTTCGAGAATATTTGCGCCGCCGACGCTCGTCTCATTGAGTATGTGGTGAACGACGACCTTATTCCCAAAATGATCCGCCTCGGGTTCCCTCTCGTCGGCATGACTTTTAAGTGGGACGATGCGGCTACTTATTCGCCCGCCGAGCAACGGGAGTTGGAACGTATGCTCTTGCAGTATTTCGACATTGACCCGCAGTATTTCATCGACAAATACAAGATTCCTATTACAGGAGCAAAGCAGTCCGACGGCTCTTTTTTCGAGTAGGGGGTGATGATTCTGACAAAGATAGCCCCCAAGACCGACATAAGGCTAAAGCCGACCATTACCGCCTTTTCAACCGCGCTGTCGGCTCGCTATATGAGCCGGATCTGCTGACCCTCGCTTCCGGCAACGTCGGGCGCATTGAGTTTAACCACGAGGTGTTCGACCGCGCTGTCCGTGAGGTGTTCGCCCGTGGCGGCTTCTCCCCGGAGATGCTCGCCGATCCCGCAATACGCCCTCTGATCGAGGAAACCTACAACGCGCTCAACCGTGCCGTCGATTCCGCCATCAAGACCGAGACACCGCCGGAACTTACCGCCGCGCTGCGGAACAACGCTTTTATATTCTCCGGCTTCAAAAGCTATCACTCCCTCTCGGAGGTCGGCCTGGCCCTTACCGATGCCGACGGCCATGTGAAGCCTTTCGATACGTTCCGCCGCGATGTCGAGGCTATCGACTCAAAGTATAATGTCAATTATCTTTATGCGGAGTATAACCACGCTGTCCACACTTCGCAGATGGCTGTCAAGTGGCACGGATTTATGGCCGACGGCGACCGCTACAATCTCCAGTACCGCACCGCAGGGGACGAGCGGGTGCGCTCGGAACACGCCGCCCTCGACAATATCACCCTGCCGCCCTCTGACCCGTTCTGGAATGACTATCTGCCGCCGAACGGGTGGAATTGCCGCTGTGACGTGGATCAAGTCTTGCGCGAGGATTACCCCCATGTCTGACCCGGAGGTGGCCCGCGCCGCCGGGGATGCCTGTACCGAAGAACCGAAAGCCCGTATTTTCCGATACAATGCCGGCCGCGAAATGACCCTCTTTCCGAAGAAGCACCCCTATCTTCCCAAAGGATGCGGCGATTGTTCGGGGAGTCTGACACTCGCTTATGACCCCAAGCGTGAGAAGTGCCGCGTCTGCCGTGCGGTCAGCGAACAGGCACGGCGCGTTGAGGCTAAGCGGCTGTACGACCGCCTCTCAAAGGACAGCAAGTATAAGGGCGTGGAATATGACCCGGTGTCCGGCGGTCTGTCGGCTACTCACGTAGGCCATAACACACACTCCAATAATCAAGAGGCTGTCGGGTGGGGAATGACGGGAGCACAGCTTGAAAGCGAGTTGCAGAGCCTATTGTTCCGCAACGGCCATATAACGGTGCTTTGCGACGAACAGAAGAAAAAAGACGGGAGTCTGCTCCGTGCGCTCGATATGCAGCTCGATGGTGTTATGATGGATATTCGCTCGATCACTAAGAAAAAACGGCATTATGGCTCTGCCATTCTTCAAAAAAATGCTCAGTTGCGCGGATATAATGAACGCTCCGATGTAATTGTTCCTGCCGATACCCTCTGTCTATATTTCCACGATGCGTCTATGTATCATCCGGGAAAAATACGCGACGGAATTAAGTACACCCGCAAAAAGTCAAAGCATGGTCTGGCGGTAAAGAATATTGTATGTGTGTTGCGTAAAGACGATGATACAATTGAAATCCGTCGCCACAAGGCATAAAAAAAGCCCGCGTTGCGGGCAGGTTGTCACCTCGCCGAAGCGACCCACAGTGACCTCCGATGGGAATGCAAAGTTAATAACTTTTTCTCGTAAAACAAACCACAACCTCAAAAATTTCAACAATGGAAGAAAAAATCACAATTACAGCAGAGTTCTCTCAGACTGATGTCGCCGCCGCCCTTATGTGCCTCGGCGAGGAGCTTACTCCCGAAATATGGGCGCAGATAAAGGCCGCCCCCTCCAAAATCGACTTTACCAAAATAGAGGACAAGTCCGACCGTATGCAGGTGAAACTCGGTCTGCTCGGACTCCTTTTCGGCAACCTCGCCGACTGACACCGCACCGATGCCCCGCAACATTTATGACGATATTCTCCGCGATGCCCGCGTCAAACTCACGGAAATGTTCAAGAACAATTTCCGCGAGCAGGGTTTCTTCGGCGAGCGGTGGGTGGCTACCAAAGTCAGCAAGGCGAGCAAGCGCGGCCAGGGTTCTATCCTTATCGTTACCGGGGCGATGCGCCGCTCCATTCGCTCTATGATCCGGGGTATGGCTGTGGTGTTCACTTCCAATCTCCCTTACACAGCCCTGCACAACGAGGGCGGCAAGTTTTCCGTAACCGTCCGCGCCCATTCTCGCACCAACCGCAAGACCGGGAACACCTGCACCGTCCGCTCGCATTCCCGGCAGATGAATATGCCGCAGCGTCAGTTCATCGGCGACCACGAGAAGGTGCAGCAGGCCCTCGGGGATATTGTTTTCAAACGGCTGCAGGAGTTCTCGCAGCGCCTCGCCGATGACTTTAACCGACATTGATATGAGATTACGAATTTTTACCGACTTGGAGGCGCGTCTGTCGCGTGTCCGTCTCGTCAACGGCAAATATATCTACTCCCCGCCTGAACGCGGCGAAAACGCAATTTTACCCGGTGTCCCGGCTGTTAACCACGTCGGCCTGTGGAACGAGGACACAACGCGTCTCACGCAGTTGCGGCCTTTCGCGCCGCCGGGCGTTTTCGTGGAGTTCCTCCCGGTGTCGTGGTCGCAGCTCTCTCGCGGTGCTGTATGTTGCGACCTTACCGTGCGCCTCCATATCGTCACGGCGACGCTCGCGCAGACCGATACCCCTTACCGCGACGAGGCTCTGAGCCGTTTCCGCCTGATTCGGGCGATAAAACAGGCGTTGGTGAAATTCTCCGGCGCGGCTGACAGCGAGGGACGCAGTTTCTCCACTTTCCAATACTCCGGCTCCGAGACCGACCATAACCACGAGCAGATTTCCGAGGATCTTGAGGAATGGCGGACGCACTGCATCGACTGCTCGGCAACCGTCGATGACAGCTATATTCTTACCCCGCACAACGTCACCCTCGACACGGGCGACATCTTCGCCGACGCTTTCGGTGAGGAGATGGTATAAACGCAACACCGCCCGCAGATCCTTTCGTCTGCGGGCGGCGTCGCCTTAGTCTATGATGTCGTCAAATAGTGATGGCTGCTCGTCTCGCGGCTCCTTGTAGTCCTCAAGGCCGCGCCTCAGATAGCTGAGGAATGTGTGGTAACACATGGGGTAAACCGGGAACACATAATGCCGCCACACCTCCTTGTAGCACTTCGCGAGGTTCCCCCTCTCGTAGTGTTGCCGGGTGATGTCGCAGACGTGTTGTATGCGCAAGAGTGTATTTTTGTGAGGTTTTGTCGCCATGTTAGGAATTTAACCACTATCTTTGCAACACGTTCCACGGTGTCGCTCGTCGTATGGTCTTTTCCTGCGGCGGGCTTCATTTTTATCACGATTTCCCGGCTTTCGAGTAGGGCTCGACGCTTACAAAGCCCTCGATATGTTTCCTCACTAATCCCGATCCGCCGCAGATGGGGCACGTTACTTTGTGGCTCCCGTTGAAGCTATCGACCTCAACCTTGCCCTCGGCCTTGCAGTTGCGGCACACCTCGATGGTGTTGCGGGTGAACTCTGTGCGTTTTTCCATATTGTTAGAAACTATTATCACGCCAAAATCACGCCAAAAATAAAGCACAAAAAATCCGCAAGCACTGATAATCAGTTTCTTGCGGATTTTTAAAGTAGTCGATCCGGGACTCGAACCCGAGTCTCCACCGTGAGAGGGTGGCGTGCTAACCGCTACACTAATCGACCGGTTGGCTGCGGGAAACCTGCTTTCGCTTGCGTTCACTTACGCTCTGTTTCCCTTTTGCGATGCAAAGTTAGGCATAATTTTCGGAACTGCCAAATTTTTGGCTAAAAAAGTTTGAATTTTTGTTTGAAATGGGGGTGTGGATGGTTCGGACCTTCGTCCGAACAGTGATATATGTGGGCCTGTCGGTCGGGGTGTCGTCCCTGCTTAAGGGGGAAGTGAACCGGGCTGCCGGGAGGGAAACCCTGTTGGGGTTTATGCTGATTGTTAGGCTCTTCCGGGGGTTGACTCGTCGGGGCTCTGAGTCAGTGTATAGTGTGTAGTGTGTAGTGTGTAGGCCGGCTTGAGGTGATTAGTAGCTGGTCTGCCTGTCACTAATCACTGATCACTGATCACTAATTGATGGATGTTGTTGGGATGCGGATTTTGATGGGGTTTGCAACAATTTGGCGGATGATTACGTTTCTATGGTAGGAATTAAGTAAATTTAACATAAAATTCTGCCGCGATGAATACGATGTATGAGACCCTGATGAACATTCCTTTATTTAAGGGAGTTTCGCACGACCAGATTTCCAGTTTTGTGGAGAAGACACCGCTTCATTTCCATACATTCAATGATGGTGAACTCGTGATGGGTCGTAATGATTTATGTTCGAACGTGGTCTGTCTGCTGACGGGTTCGCTGCGGATTGAGAGGCTTGCGGCCGGAGGCCAATTGCGCGTCACCGAAGTGATCGAAGGTGGTAGCGTATTGGGCCTCAGCTCCCTTTTCGGCCTTGACCATCGCTATAATTTTGACGCATACGCAGTGTCGGAGCGTGTCGGTGTGATGGAATTTACTAAGAAGCAGTATAGGCGTCTGCTTGAAAACAATCCTATCTGCCAGATCAACTGTCTGAATTATCTGGCGCGTCGAGGCCAGAAATGCAACGAAGTGCTGAGGCTTTTCGTGGGGGAGTCATTTGCACGGCAACTCGCATCGCTCGTTTTGCTCGCCACTGATTCGGGCGGCGAAGATATCAGACTGATATCAACTGAAGGGAGGATGGCCGAAATCTTCAGCAGTAAAAACGGAGATATCCACCGCGAGATGCAGCGGCTTGCCGACCGCGGTCTGATAAGCATCTTCGGCGAAACGGAAATCCGCGTCACCTCACGACTCGCGCTTCTCGACGCCGCCGAATAAATCAGCTTACCCTCATTTTCGATTCCATTCGGTTCCATAATTGCGCTGCAATTTCTATAGCCGTAGCGGTTAACGAAATGTTTTACGGCATTTTTTGGTTTATATTCGGCGATTATTCTTATCTTTGTAAGTTGAAAAGGTAGGCCGGAGGCGTCTGCGCGATGCTTTCGATTCGGCCCGGTTCATTTCGAACTGTTTCAATAAGTGTTTCATTAAGATAGAAATTTCAAAGATAGCGCGGATTAATATGGAGCTAACTAAAAAGAATTCTTCAACGGGAAATTGGGGAACAAAAGTTCGTCTGGCAACGATGAGCTTTCTGGAGTTTGCCGTCTGGGGCACCTATCTGATTTCGATGGGCATGTTCCTCGCCAACCATGGTCTTGGCAGTCAGGTATTCTGGTTTTACACAGTGCAGGGACTCGTGTCAATCTTCATGCCTGCTCTCGTGGGCATCGTGGCCGACCGGTGGGTGCCTGCGCAGATCACATTCAGCATCTGCCATCTGCTGGCGGGCGGTTTCATGATAGCTGCCGGACTTTGCGCCGCAGATATGCTTGCCTCAACCGGCCAGCTTGAATTCGGAAAACTCTTCACCCTCTACACCCTGTCGGTGGCCTTCTTCATGCCGACCATCGGACTTGGCAACTCCGTAGCATTCAACGGACTCGAAAGGGTAGGACTCGACACTGTCAAAGACTTCCCTCCGATCCGCACGTTGGGTACGGTCGGTTTCATCGTGGCTGAGATCGCGGTCAATTTCATCAAGATCGGAGGCACCGAGATCCAGTACAGCTACACGCAGTTTATCGTCTGCGGCGGCGTCAGCCTTGTGCTTGCCCTCTACAGTCTGACTCTTCCTTCCTGCCCCATCAAGAAAAGCTCCGGCACAGGAATCATGGACGCTCTCGGACTGCGCGCCTTCGCCCTGTTCAAGCATAAAGACATGGCAATCTTCTTCATCTTCAGCATGCTGCTCGGTGTGGCGCTGCAGGTGACCAACAGCTATGGCTCCACATTCATCTATCATTTCAATGAAGTTCCCGGTTATGCCGGCGGTTTCTGGGCTCAGAACCCGACGCTGCTCATCTCCATATCGCAGTGCGCCGAAGCCATCTGCATCCTCGCCATACCGTTCTGCCTGAAACGCTTCGGCATCAAGGGCGTAATGCTCATGTCGATGTTCGCCTGGGTGTTCCGGTTCGGCTTTTTCGGCATCGGAGGCACCGACGCCGGCGGCATCACCTTCCTCATCCTCTCCTGCATCGTCTATGGCGTGGCGTTCGACTTCTTCAACGTTTCGGGCGGTATCTATGTAGACAGCCGCACAAACCCGGCGCAGCGTTCCTCGGCCCAGGGGCTCTTCATGCTGATGACCAACGGCATCGGTGCATCGATCGGTACGTTCCTCGCCGGCACGTTCGTGGTCAACAAACTCGTGATGAAACCGGGACTCGACGCCGTGCAGCAGCTTCAGGGCTGGCGCGAATCATGGCTTATCTTCGCCGCTTACGCCCTTGTGGTCGCCATATTGTTCTGGATATTCTTCAAAGAGGAGAAGCAGGATAAGAAACTCGCATGATACGCTTCTACGCTCCCGACATCGAAACCGAAGGACGACTTCCCGAGCAGGAATCGGCGCATTGCTGCAGAGTGCTCCGGCTGCGTGAAGGCGACAGAATATATGCAATCGACGGGAAAGGGTATTCATACGAATGCCTTATAACCGACGCCCATCCGAAGGGAACAACTGTTGAGATTCTGTCGCGCAGCGAAGAACCTCAGGCATGGACTCCGCGGATCACCCTTGCCGTGGCACCCACCAAAAACATCGACAGGATGGAATGGCTCGTGGAGAAAGCCGTGGAGATGGGAGTTGACAGGATCGTGTTCCTGCAGTGCGCCCGCAGCGAACGCAAAGTGCTCAAACGGGAAAGGATCGCGAAAATCGCAATATCCGCGATGACCCAGAGTCTAAAGGCAACACTCCCCGAGATATCCGAGCTCACCGGATTCAAAGACTTTATCAAAAGCTGCGACACGCCGGTGCGCGTGATGGGGTATTGCGACAAAGATTATCCGCGAAAAGAATTTGCAAGAAATTATGACGGGAAGCAGGACATCACCATCCTGATCGGTCCGGAGGGGGATTTCTCTCCCGAAGAGGTCAAGTTGGCGGTGGAATGCGGTTTCCAGCCGGTGACATTCGGCAACACCCGGTTGCGCACCGAGACAGCGGCGCTTTATGCCGTGGCAGCGGTCCACGTGCTCGACAACCTGACGCCTACAGTCTGCGGAGTGGAATAAGTGCTAATGGCAAATCCCGTCGGAATATGGCCGGAATTAATATTTAAAAGAAAATGGAAAACGACATCATAAATTATCTTAGCGGCAGTGCATCGGGCAACTTCTTCCTGTTGGCCGGTCCCTGCGTGATAGAAGGGGAGGAAATGGCCCTTGACATTGCTGAAAAGCTCGTGCGCATCACGAGTGAACTCGACATACCCTACGTATTCAAAGGGTCATATCGCAAAGCCAACCGCAGCCGTCTCGACTCCTTCACCGGAATCGGCGATGAGAAAGCACTCAAAATCCTCCGGAAAGTCAGAGAGACATTCGATATTCCCGTGGTGACTGACATACACTGCGCCGAAGAGGCCGCCATGGCAGCCGAATATGTCGATATCCTCCAGATACCGGCATTCCTGTGCCGCCAGACCGACCTGCTGATAGCGGCGGCCCGCACAGGCAAAATGGTCAACATCAAGAAAGGACAGTTCCTTTCCGCCGAGTCAATGGCCTTTGCCGTGGCGAAAGTCACCGAATCGGGCAATCCGCAAGTGGCCGTCACCGAGAGAGGTACATTCTTCGGATATGGCGACCTGGTGGTCGACATGCGCGGGCTTCCGGTGATGAAAAAAGTTTGCGAATGCCCTGTGATCCTCGACATCACCCATTCGCTTCAGCAGCCCAACAGTGCCAGCGGAGTGACCGGCGGCAAACCGGAGCTCATCTCCACGATAGCCAAGGCCGGAATTGCAGTCGGCGCCGACGGCATTTTCATGGAGACCCATCAGGACCCCTCGAAAGCGAAGAGCGACGGCGCCAACATGCTTCCTCTCAGCCGGGTGGAGGAATTGCTGAAAAACCTCACCATCCTGAGGGTGGCCGTCAACAGCATGAAATAAATCAACACGCTACGATACAAAAAATGTCATCGGTCTCCCGATGACATTTTTTGTATATGGCTGAACTGTGAGAATCCAGATTATTTCTGGTAGACTCCTTCGGGAGGAATGCCGGGATTCATCGGCGTGCCGCTTCCGTTGAAGAATGGGTAGGGTATACCCAAAACCGAAGCCGGGTTCTTTCCCGGGCTCATGAAGCCGTCGATGAGTGTGTCGCGGCCTGAAGCGCTCTCGTAGACATATAGCTTGAATTTATAGAGCATCACGGCGAGATGTTCGAAGAGGGCCGCCTGGATACCTTCGTAGGCCACCCATGCCGAAGTAGTGGTGAAGCAATAGATCTGAAGCGGAATGCCGTAGGCCGTCTGCGCCAATGTCGTGACGAAACAGAAACTGTTTTTGTCGATGTTCGGATTTTGCTGCAGATACATCAGCACGTAAGCGCGGAACATTCCGAGGTTCGTATCGATTGTGCCGTCGGCCAATCCCTCGCTGTTGCTGACATCCTCCACCTTCCCGGCCTCCTTCTGGGCTCTTTTCTTATCAATCCAATCCTTCATCAGCGGGATTTTGCTGAACTCGTCGAGCATTTCAGGAGTTGTTTCCACCACGCTGTCGGCGTCGATCATATACGACCGCTGGATTCGGCGCGTGCCCGACTCCTGCATGTTGCGGAAATTCTTGAATCCGCCGGAGATAAGTGCGTAGGGAGGCACAGTCGAAACGGTCTTGTCCCAATTGATGATCTTGACCTCAGTGAGCGAAACATTGTCGACAATGCCGTTGGCCTCGCTATTGGGAATGCTGATCCAGTCGCCGACATGGAGCGAATCATTCTCCGCGAGCTGAACGCCGGCGACGATTCCGAGAATCGAATCCTTGAAGATCAGCATCAATACGGCGGCGAAAGCACCGAGACCGGCAAGGAGTGCGCCGGGCGACTTGTTGACGAGCAGGGCTACGATCACGATGATGCAAATGATCCAGATAGTAAGTTTCACCACCTCCAGGATTCCCCGGAGCGGGAGATGCCGTTTGTTTTCACGTTCGTTGACCGATTGCCAGATCACGTCGCTTAGCGAGCAGAGTGTCTGGGCGAGGCAGCAAGCGATCATGATCCATGAAATCTTGGTGCCCCATAGCAGAATGTGGTCGTGGAAGTTAAAGGTGAACTGGATTAGTATCAGGAAGAGGATTGGCGGTATGATTCGACATGCCTTGATAAAGAAATGGTTCTGGACCAGATATTTGTAGAATTTAGACTTCACATGGGGAGAGAGACCTCGCAACACGGCGACGACGATCCATTTCAGCAGTTCGCCGACGGCAGCGGCAACCGCCACCACCAAGATAGCGTAAAGCCAGATGAAGAGAGTCTGGTTGTGCTCCGCGCCAAACCAGCCGAGAAACGTTCGCACCAGGTCCATCAGAACCCGGGCGATTTTATAGTAACTCTCGGTAGCGGCGGGATCGGTGTGGACCGCCATTCCAGCCACCTCTTTTGCAGGAACCGAGCAGAGGAAAGAAGATATGAAATTAAGTGGAATCATTTTTGCAAGGGTTTAGTGGATATAATCTTTACAACCGGGAATCGCGATTGTTCATTTGTTGCGATCAATGGAGAGAGATGCGATTGTCGGAATTGTCGCCATAATATCCGATATGTCGCATTTCGGGCCGAATCAGTAAATATCTTATTATGGGGAATTTAAAATTGGGTTAACATTCGTTAACACATGAAATTCGCAAATTTTGCACACAAATTGGGACTTGTGCAATAATGTTTAGAAATATGTTGTAAAACATAAAAACGCCCTAACTCCGTCAGTCATATTGAATTAAGGATGGAATAAAAAATGAAAAACAGCGTTTTTACAAAAAATAACATGAATAAGTTGGAAATTAAGGAGATGAATGCTTAACTTTGAGAGTGCCAAAGAGGCAAAATCTTAAAAAATGTTTACCAAAAGCATGGAGCAGACATTAGTGATATTGAAACCTTCCTGCATCGAACGTAACCTTATCGGCGAAATCATCGGAAGAATAGAGAAGAGAGGATTGATCATTTGCGGAATGAAAATGATCCAGCTTGACGAGCCGATTCTCCGCGAGCATTACTCTCATCTGGTCGACAAGCCGTTTTTCCCCTCGATAGTTGAATCGATGACTGCAAGTCCGGTAATCGTGATGTGCCTGAAAGGTGTCGATGTCGTAGGAGTTTTCCGCGAGATGGTCGGTGTCACCAACGGGCGCAAGGCAGCTCCCGGTACACTGCGAGGCGACTTCTGCATGAGCGGTTCGCTCAATATCATCCATGCGAGTGACTCCGTAGAAAACGCAAAGACGGAGATCGCGCGATTCTTCAAGCCTGAAGAAATCTTTGACTACGTTCCCGGCAATCTTAAATTTATCTATGCCGACGACGAAGTTAAATGAACTAACAAAAGATGATGATGAATTTCAAAAAGATAATGTATAGCGCGATGATCGCGGCTCTGGCCGTGTTCGGAGCCAATGCCCAGACAATCAAATCAAGAAATCCCCATTCGCAGGCTCATCAGCAGCTTCTTGCAAATCAGGGTTCATCCAACGACAAAATCCGCCTCGTAGAAAAGAGCTCGTTTATCGACCTGATCGACGACATCGAGCCGGAGCTCGACATCTACACCGAAGGATGGAACAGCAAGCGTGTCAACCCCTTCCGCGAATCGGAAGTGCCCGACAGCAAAGTGATCGACGTGACGGGATATTGCATTCCCGTTCCCGGCAAGGTCAACTCCAACTATGGCTACCGCGCCCGTTTCGGTCGCATGCACAAAGGTGTCGACCTTCACATCCGTTCTAACGACACAATCTACGCCGCTTTCGAAGGCAAAGTGCGCCTCACCAACTATGAGGCCAAAGGATATGGTTACTACGTGATCCTCCGCCACCCCAACGGACTGGAGACCGTCTACGGCCACCTCAACCGCTTCCTCGTGAAGCCCAACCAGTCGGTGAAAGCCGGACAGCCCATCGCGCTCGGCGGAAGCACCGGCCGCAGCACCGGCCCGCACCTCCACTTCGAAACCCGCTTTATGGGATATGCAATCAATCCCAATGCGATCTTCGACTTCGCCAACCATACCACTCACACCGACACCTATACGTTCTCAAAGTCGACCTATCAGCAGGCGCGCAATTACTCTCCCTCGCGCAACCTTGCAAAATCGGAGCGTGAGAATCCGTATAAAGCCGCTACCAACGTACGCGCAACCTACACCGTGAAGCGCGGTGACACTCTCTCGGCCATCGCGAAGAGCAACGGTATTTCGGCCACAACGCTGAGAAGGCTCAACAATATGAGCAGCACCGACAAAATCAAAGTCGGCCAGGTGCTCAAGCTGAGATAAAAAATTATTTCTTAGGAAGATAAGTCATAACGGAAGAGACCGATTGGCCTCCTCCGTTTTTTTATACCGATTTTTTTGCGTAATTTTGTGATGGTTTGCCATTTCGGAATTCAATCGGTTTGCCAATTATTTTATATGGATTCAAAAACACTCATCTCTATCATATCAGCCAACATCGGCCGCGAGCCGGAAGAGGTTGAGTTTCTTGTGCGGAGTCTCGGCGAAGTCATCGCCGAATCTGTGCGCGACGGCGATTCGGTCGCCATTCCCACGTTTGGATCGTTTGAACAGAAGAAACGGCTCGAACGTGTCACGCTTCATCCTTCTACGGGTCGGCGCATACTCGTGCCCCCGAAACTGTCGGTGGTGTTCAAGCCATCAGCCCTTTTAAAGCAGAAAATCAGAAACGCCGGCGAGAGCGGGGAATAATTAAAAAAACGGATAGACATGAATGAAAAAATATCACTTCCCGGGCTCGTGACCCTTCTTTCCGCCAAGACGGCCGATTCAAAAAAAGAATCGGAAGAATTTATCAAAGAGTTTTTTGCCGTAGTGGCAGATGCCCTGAGCAAAGGGAAGAGCGTCAAGATAAAAGGTATCGGAGTTTTCAAAACAGTAGTTGTCGAGGCCCGGAAGAGTGTCAATGTCAGCACGGGAGAAGACAATCTGATACCGTCGCATAAAAAGATCGTGTTCAACCCCTCGAAAGAGATGGCGGCGGAGGTCAACTCCCCGTTTGACATGTTTGAGACGGTGGAACTAATGGATGATGAAGATTTCGAAACGCCTGAAGAGGGAATGCTGGAGGAGAATCCTGTTGAGGCCGAGCCACAGAAAGCCGAAATCCCCGCAGAATCTGAAATAGAGAAAGTGGAAGCGGTGGCCGCCCAAGCGGAAGCATACGCAGCCAAGACGGAAACGGCGGCAGCCAATGCGGAAGTTGAGGCAGCAAAGACGGAAACAGATGAAGCAGAAGTTGAGGCAGAAGCAGCAGAAGCCGAGGCCGCTAAGGCGGAGGCAGAAGCGGCTAAGGCAGAAGCAGAAGTAGAAAAAATCGAAGCAGCGACAGTTAAAGTCGGGGCCAAGAAGCCTGTAAAAGCCAGTGAGGTCGAAGTTGAACCAGAACCAGAACCTGCTGAGAAGGTTGTAGAGGTTGAACCTGCACCTGCTGCGAAACCTGAGCCTGCTGCAGAATATGAACCTGTTGCGGAACATGAACCCGCTGCGGAAGTTGAGGCTGAGCCTGCTGAGATGATTGACGAGGAGGCTGTGGCGCTTCCGCCGAGACGGAGAGGCCGCTTCTGGATAGGGTTTGCCTCCGGGTGCGCCCTAACAGCATTGGCAGTCGTTATCCTGCTCTTTATTTTGCATTTTCCTTTTGACTATAATGGCGGAAAACAGCAGGATTCTGTTACGGCCAATGCGGAGAAAACAGAACAGCAACCGGCAGCACAAGCTAATGCGGCCGGTCAGCAGGATGCGTCGGGCAATCCGGCCGATGTTACGGAAGTTGCCGCCAATCAGGAAGGTGACGAAGCGATTGCAAATAGCGGGAGCGAGAATGCTGACGGTGAGGATGTTGTTCCGACGGCCCCTTCCGACAAAAAGGTTTACGACACCATCTCGACAACACGCTATCTCACCACCATGGCCAAAGACCATTACGGCAACTATAATCTCTGGCCATATATCTATAAAGAAAACAGCAAGATACTCGGACATCCCGACCGTATCCGTCCCGGAACAAAAGTCGTGATCCCGCCGTTGTCGAAATATGGAGTCGATCCTAAAAATCCCGAAGATATTAAGAAAGCGAAAAAACTTGGCGTAGAGATCTATTCGCGTTATAATTAGATATCGTTGCTATAAACGAGAATAGATCAGTTCGCTATAAATGATATGAACATGAAAAAACTCATACTTATTGTTGCGGCCTTTCTGATTGGGACCGGAATCAGTTATGCCTCGCCGCGTTACGTAGGCGGCGACATATCGCTTCTTCCCGAATATGAAGAGGCCGGGGCAAAATATAAAGACCACAGCGGCAAACCGATTTCAGATCTTCTTCCCTTTCTGCGAGAAGAGGGAATGAATGCGATGAGGGTCAGGCTTTTCGTTGATCCGGCGAAATATAAGGGTAGCGACAAAGATGCTAACGCTTGCCAGACGCTCGACTATATCGTTACTCTTTGCAAGAGGATAGTCGACGACGGTTTTGACCTGATGCTTGACTTCCATTATTCCGACACCTGGGCCGACCCGGCAAAGCAGTGGACGCCCGAAGACTGGAAAGATCTTACCGACGAGCAACTCTATCAGAAGATTTATGATTACACCAAAGAGACTCTGCAGACGCTGAAGGAGAACGGAATCGTGCCGACGTTCATCCAACCCGGAAACGAGATCAGCTACGGAATGCTGTGGGGACCTTACGGGACCAAGAATCCCAAAAAGGCGCTGATGGGAAGCAAAGCCAATTGGGAGCGATTTGGCAAATTGCTCAACAATGCCATCAAGGCATGTCGTGAAGAATGTCCGGAAGCTGAGATTATCATTCATACCGAACGGGTAAGCAACACCGGCGTGCAGACCAATTTCTACAACGAAATGGAACGCCTCGGCATTGATTACGACATCATCGGCTTGAGTTATTATCCCTACTTCCACGGTTCGCTGTCGGTTCTCGACAAGGCACTCAAGGCACTCGAGCCCTTCGACAAGGATATAATGATCGTAGAGACCGGTTATCCCTACAAATGGGAAGTGCCCGGCACCACGGTCAACAATACCTCTACCTGGCCTTATTCAGACGCCGGTCAGGATAAATTCGTGAAAGACCTTGAGGATGAATTGTTGAAATATCCGCGTGTCACGGGGTTATTCTGGTGGTGGATGGAGTATAACGCATACGGCACTTCGTTATCGGGCTGGTATAACGCGCCGCTGTTTGACAGCACTACAGGAAAGGCAACTGCGGCGTTGAAGACGCTCTGCAGTTTCGCCGACGATTCGGCTGTCGACGGCATATATGCAGATCCCGCCGAAAGCGAGGCGGAGGTATGGTATAATGTCAACGGAACCCGCGTCGGTGACACCGGCGCACCGGGGCTCTACATATCGCGTAAAAACAAAAAGATTGTCAGATAAAGAGAGAATCAGATTATGATAAAACGGGCCGGCGAAAGCAAATTCGCCGGCCCGTTTTGATGAATCCTGACGCTTATCACGGAAGGTAGGAATTAGCCCGGACCGGTTGTTCTGAATCAGATGTAAAAAGAAAAGATCCCGACTGATAGTCAGGATCTTTGGAGGTGCCAACCAGATTCGAACTGGTGTAAACGGTTTTGCAGACCGGTACCTAACCACTCGGACATGGCACCCTTTGTTTCGCTTTTGCGGTTGCAAAGTTAGTAATAAATCCGACATCTTCCAAATTTTGGATATAAAATTTTTTCTAATGCGGCTCAAAATGCTTAATTTTGCGGTCGGAAAACCTCATGGCAGGGGGTGACAAACCATGCGCTATCATGCTGCATAGACAGCCGGATAGTCAAGCTGTAGAATGAGGTAAAACAAATCAACAGAACGCAATGAAATTTTTAGTTCTCATACCGGCTCGCTATGAATCATCGCGATTTCCGGGGAAGCCATTGGCCAAGATATGTGGCGAAGAGATGATAGTAAGAGTGTGCCGTCAGGTGGCCAAAACAGGCTTTGACCTTGCCGTAGCGACCGACGACGAGCGGATAGCTTCGACGGTGGAGCACGCCGGCTTCAAGGCTGTGATGACATCGCCCGACCACAGCAGCGGCACGGAAAGGGTGGAGGAGGCCTACCGCAATCTCCGGAGCGACGCCGACGTGGTGATCAATGTTCAGGGCGACGAACCCTTCATCGACCCGAAGCAGGTCCGCACTCTCGCCGACATATTCGAGCGCGAGCCGGAAACGCGAATCGCCACGCTTGCCATGCATTTCGACAAAGAGGAAGGCTTCGACGCCCTGTTCGATCCAAATCTGGTCAAACTCACATTCTCGAAGAAAAACGAAGCCCTCTATTTCTCGCGCTCCATCATCCCCTATGTGCGTAAGACGGATTGGAAAAACTGGCTGAAAGTGGCTGATTTTTACACTCATATCGGCATATATGCCTATCGGGCGGAGACACTGCGCGAGATAGTGGCACTTCCGGCCTCCGCTCTCGAGAAAGCAGAGAGTCTCGAGCAGCTCCGCTGGCTTGACAACGGTTATCGCGTAAAAGTCGGGTTGACTCAGAAAAACACCATCGGCATAGACACGCCCGCCGATCTCGAGAAAGCCGAACGCTTTCTGATGGAGCAGCAGGGCGGAGAGCTGCAGGGAGAGTAAAAATAAGCACTCGGAAAGGTGAAATTTTTATATGATTTAGGCTCGAAACTGCAAAATTTTCACTAACTTTGCAGCAGAATCCCAAAGTTTGTCGGCGCGAGATAGCGCCCGATTTGCAATTGTTTGGTTATCAGATCTTTCAATAAGGAACGTAAGTAAAAGCAAAAATAAAGAAATGAAGAAAAGTGCGCTTCAGAGAGTAAGGGCCGAATATCAGCCC
Source organism: uncultured bacterium (assembly GCA_905214735.1). Classification (GTDB taxonomy): domain Bacteria; phylum Bacteroidota; class Bacteroidia; order Bacteroidales; family Muribaculaceae; genus Lepagella. The sequence continues at coordinate 16,621 of CAJMNI010000013.1, forward strand.
AAGCTTCCTAAAGTTCTACAGGGAGCCGTTAAGGTCAAGGTAGGCGAGGCTACAGAGTCGGTTGCCAACCAGAAAGAAATCAAAGAGCTTTTTCCTCACACCTACGGTATGCCGGTGGTTGAGTTCGAGCACAACGACAATCCCGAACGCGTAGAAGAGCCGTTCAACGTCGGCATCATCCTCTCGGGTGGTCAGGCCCCCGGCGGCCACAACGTGGTCAGCGGTATCTTCGACGGCCTCAAGAGCCTCAACAAAGAGAACCGTCTTTACGGATTCCTCATGGGCCCCGCCGGCTTCATCAATCACCAGTATATGGAGCTCACGGCCGGCATCATCAAGGATTACCGCAACACGGGTGGTTTCGACATCATCGGTTCGGGCCGCACGAAGCTTGAGAATCCCGACCAGTTCGACTCCGGTCTGAAGATCCTGAAAGAGCTCAACATCAAGGCTCTCGTGATCATCGGCGGCGACGACTCCAACACCAATGCCGCAGTTCTGGCAGAATATTACAAGAATATCGGTGCTGACGTGCAGGTTATCGGTGTGCCCAAGACAATCGACGGCGACCTTAAAAACGAATGGATCGAGACCTCGTTCGGTTTCGACACAGCGTGCAAGGTCTATAGCGAGGTGATCGGCAACATCCAGCGCGACTGCAACTCCGCAAAGAAATATTACCACTTCATCAAGCTGATGGGTCGTTCGGCATCTCACATCGCCCTTGAGTGCGCCCTCGAGACACAACCGAACATCTGCCTCATCTCCGAAGAGATTCAGGCAAAACGCATGACTCTCGACAACATCGTCAGCTACATCTGCTACGTGATTTCCGAGCGTGCGAAACTCGGCTGGAACTTCGGAACAGTCCTCATCCCCGAGGGCCTCATCGAGTTCATACCCTCGATGAAGATGCTTATCAGCGAGCTCAACGACGTGATCGAAGAGCACAACGAGGAACTTGCCTCGCTTGAAGAGACAGAGAAACTCCGCCTCATCCACAGCTACCTTTCGCCGGCCAACGCTGATCTCTACAAGAGTCTGCCGAAGAACATCGCCCTCCAGCTCAGCCTCGACCGCGACAGCCACGGCAACGTTCAGGTATCGCTTATCGAGACTGAAAGCCTCCTCTCCGAGATGGTTGCAAAACGTCTCGCCGAGATGGCAGAAGCAGGAGAATATTCCGGCAAGTTCAACGCCCAGCACCACTTCTTCGGTTATGAAGGCCGCTGCGCCGATCCTACCAACTTCGACGCCGACTATACATATTCGCTCGGTTACAACGCCGCCATGCTGATCAACTCCGGTCTGACCGGCTACATGTCGAGCGTGCGCAACCTCACCGAGAAACCTGAGAACTGGGTGGCAGGCGGTATACCTATCACCATGATGATGAACATGGAGCGCCGCAAGGGAGAGATGAAACCTGTGATCCAGAAGGCTCTCGTGAACCTCAACGGCCGTCCCTACCTCAAGTTCGCCTCGATGCGCGAGACTCTTGCGCTAAACACGCTCTATCAGTATCCCGGCCCGATCCAGTATTTCGGCCCGGCCGAGATCTGCGACCGTCCGTCGATGACTCTTCTCCTCGAGCACAACAAGGAGATCAACTGATCGAACAGAGGAATAAGACAACAAATAGTAAAAAATATCCGTTAAAAAAAGGCGGTCTCCCTATCCGAGGCCGCCTTTTTAAATAGCTAAATCATGAAAATTCTGAAGGTAGTGATGGCATGTTTTGCCATGTCGACGCTCGCATTAGGGAGCTGCGGCAACGGAAATAAGACTGAGGAAACTAATCAGGAGGCTGCCAAAACAGACGCGGTGAGATCGGAAGATGTCGTGGTGGAAGCCGAACATAAGCAGCCGCTCGACATCGACAAAAATCTTCCGACTGTGATCGATTTTTATGCCACATGGTGCGGTCCGTGCCGTCAGATGGCACCGGTTTTCCATGAGCTTGCCGAAAAATATGAAGGAAAAATCAACTTCGTCAGCATAGACGTCGACAAGAATCCCGACAAGGCGATGGAATATCAGGTCGAAGCTCTGCCGACATTCATCTTTCTAAACAAAGAAGGGAAAGAGGTCAATATGATCGTCGGGGCTGATCCCGATGGTCTTAAGGCAGGAGTGGAAGTGCTTCTTTCGGAAGCCCCGGCAGCCGAACTGACCGGGAAAGGGGAGAATAAATAGTCTTTAAAATTTGCAAGAAAGTCAGAATTTTGTAATTTTGCCTTTGCAAAAGGCATCCCGATTCCTCAATGCCGGTAAATAGGAGGCAAAACGGCATCCGGAGAGACCCGACGAAAGAAATATCAACCTAACATAGAAACAAAATGGCAACTAATTCATCGGCATCCGCCAAAGTCGGAGAATTGCTGAGAGACAAGGCAGGCGTGCGCTGGACGGCGCTCGTGCTCCTGGCCTCGGCAATGTTTTTCGGCTATGTGTTCGTAGATGTGCTTTCTCCTCTGCAGAGTTACGTGCAGACAGAAAAGGGATGGAACCCGACCACATGGGGAAACTTTTTCGGATCGGAGACATTCCTTAACGTATTCGTTTTCTTCCTGATCTTTGCGGGTATCATTCTCGACAAGATGGGAGTGAGGTTTACCGCAATCCTGTCGGGAGCCATCATGGTTTTAGGCGGAGCGGTCAACTGGTATGCCATGACCGATGCCTTCGAGCAAAGTTCTCTTAAATCGGCGTTCGACGGAATCCTGAATCTTCCCGATGCCTGGTGGAACATCACTCCGTGGGTCGACGGCATGCCTGCATCGGCCAAACTGGCCACATTCGGCTTCATGCTTTTCGGTTGCGGTATCGAGATGGCCGGTATCACGGTTTCGAGAGGTATCGTGAAATGGTTCCAGGGCAAAGAGATGGCACTCGCCATGGGCGTGGAGATGGCTATCGCCCGAATCGGTGTTGCCGTAGTTTTCTTCGGCTCTCCCTGGATCGTTCAGCTCGGCGGCACTATCGACGTTGCCCGTCCTGTTGCTTTCGCGCTTCTGCTCTGCTGCATCGGCCTCATCTGCTTCATTGTCTATGCCTTTATGGACAAAGCGCTTGAGAAGCAGACCGGCGACATTGAAGAGAAAGACGACCCCTTCAAGATTTCCGACCTTAAATATATCTTCACCTCGAAAGTCTTCTGGATCGTGTCGCTTCTTTGCGTGCTCTATTACTCCGCAATCTTCCCCTTCCAGAACTATGCCGGACTGATGCTCCAGTGCAACCTCGGAATCTCAGAGGAGGAAGCCGGAATGATTTTCTTCGTCTTCCCGCTCGGTGCGGCCGCCATCACTCCTGTGCTCGGCAATTATCTCGACCGCAAGGGAAAAGGAGCCACGATGCTTATCTTCGGATCGATTCTCATGATCGCCTGCCATGCCACATTCGCCTATGTGCTTCCGGTGGCTAAATCGGTAATTCTCGCATACGCCGCCATCATCCTGTTGGGAATCAGCTTCTCTCTCGTGCCGGCATCGCTCTGGCCGAGCGTTCCGAAGCTCATCCAGCCCAAGCTGCTCGGATCGGCCTACGCAGTGATCTTCTGGATCCAGAACATCGGTCTTTACGGATTCCGCAAAGGTATCGGTTCCGTGCTTCAGGCTTCTAACCCTAAAGTCAGCAATCCTCTCGAATACGACTATACAGTCACGATGACGGTGTTTGTCGCTCTCGGTGTTCTTGCCCTTCTCTTCGCCTTCTGGCTCAAGGCTGTCGACATGAAGAACCATTACGGTCTCGAGATGCCGAATATCAAAGCCGACAAGGATGCGGTTGAACCTGAAGTAGAGCTGGCAGAAGATTGATGACCGGAAATATTGATCGGATTTGTTCCTGATCGTTCCAAAACTGAAAATAAAAGAGCTTCGCACGGACGGCAGTTAGGCCGGCGTGCGAAGCTCTTTATTTTTGGAGCTCTTTCGTTTTGCGGTTATAATTTTTCGACTTTCCGCAACGTTGATTGTTATAGATAAAGATTGGTTTTGCGAAGGATAACCGGAAAATTTCCTTAGCGGAAACCATTTTTGAAAGGAAATTCCGATATGAGATTAAAAACGAAAAATATATTCAGGCAAATGGCATTGGTTGCGGCCGGTGTGTTGTCGCTTGCAATCGCTACGAATGCATCGGCGGAGACGCTGTCTCAGAAGCAGGCCTCCCAGATAGCGTCGGTTTTTTTCAACACTGCCTACGGACAATATGTGGCCGCGCCGAAAATGGTGTGGAACGGACGTCAGCTCACCACCGACCGCCTTTTTGCCCCCTTCTATATCTACAACCATCCTAAAGGAGGTTTCGTGATAGTTTCAGCCGAGACCAAGGCTTTCCCAATCCTTGCCTACAGCCTGACAAACTCCTTCGACCGCGCCCAGCTTGGGAAAGCGGAAAATGATCTGCTCTCGCAATATGCCCACGAGATAGAGCTGATTCGTTACGACGACCGTTCGCCGGAACGTGCCATAGCGGCATGGCGCAACATGCCTCTTTACATAAGCAGAACAATCAACAATCCTTACGGCACACCCGAATTTTTCGATTTGCCGCAGAAACGTAAAGATATTATAGAGGAGATCGACCGCCGAAACGGCTGGGTTGTGATGCCGACCGCAGTTGAGTTCAATATCTACGATCCGGAGCTATATCGGCCTATCACGCTCGACGACATAACGGGAGAGGAGGTGGAAGAAGAGGTGCCCTTCGCTTTCTTTGAGGAATTTCTTGAAGAAATCCGGCAGGAAGAGCTGACCAGAGCAGCCTCGCTCGAAGAGATATTGTCGCCGACAAAGCCGGTGGTCTCCATACTTGGCGGCGCTCATTTCAACATCTATATTCCGGAAAATGTCAGGATGCTTCGCATCTATGACCTTCACGGAGCGCGCCGGATGGAGAAATATATCACTCAGTCCAATCAGGTCAACGTCGATCTCTCCAATATGCCGCAGGGCTTTTATGTGGCCATGATACTGGCTGAAAGCGGAAAAATCTATGGATTGAAACTATACAGATAAAGAGATTAAATTCCGACTGAAAAAAGAAATAAGCAGATGACAGTCAAAACTTCAAAATTGTGCGCGTGGGGCGCGATGATCATAGTTATTGCAGTGATGGTTCTGACCTTCGCGCTGCGCACTGCATGGTGGGCGTTCACCGATATATTTTTCGCATTCATGATGGCATTCATGCATCTTCTTGCGGTCTATTTTTACAAAGCCGGCGGCATAAGCCGTCAGCTGGACATGGCGGCCCTTGTCTGCGGAGTGCTCATGATCATCTCCCTGATAGTAGAATTTTTCTTGCTCTAAGGCATGAACAATCATAAGCCTTAATAGACTTATGATCTGATTGGTCAGAGGTCGATTTCGGCTTTTCCCTCCCTTACGATCTGCGGATCATTGTCGGTGCAGTCTATGATTGTGGAGAGTTCGGTCGAACCATCTTCGCCTTCAACCATCAGATCGACAAGATTATAATAAGTGTCGGCGATAAGCTCGGGATTGACCGCATGGTCGAGATCCTCATATTCTATCGTGGTGGTGATCAGCGGGGTTCCAAGATATTTCGCAACTTCCCGGCAAGTTATATTGTCGGGAATTCTTATTCCTACGGTTTTCCTTCCCTTGAACGCTTTCGGCAGGGTGGAGGCCGATTTGAAAAGAAAGGTCACAGGCCCGGGGGTGTTCTCTTTCAGGAGCTTGAAGCCCTTGTTGTCAATGCGGGCGTATTCGGCTGCCATCGAAATGTCGTGGCAGATGATGGAGAGATTGGTCTTGTCGGGATTGATGCGTTTGAGCTTGCACACTCTTTCCACCGCCTTCGGATTGAGGGCGTCGGCCATAATGGCATACATGGTGTCGGTGGGCATCACCACAAGCATTCCGTTTTTGATGAATTGGGCTATATCGGCCACCTGACGGTCGGAGGGAGAGTCGTTCCAGATCTTGATGGTATTCATGAAGAGTCGGTTTATGATATCGATTATTCGGTTAGATTATACGGTTATAAGAGCGTGATGTTTAAATCTCCGCCTCTAAATCCTTGCTAAAATACAAAAAATTCTCGGAAAAAACGTTAATTTTGCAAGTTAATCTATTAAGTCCGCTGCCCGATGGGAAATTTAGCGGAGATTGCAAAGAGAAAATTATGAAAATCGCAATAATTTCGGCAATGCGCAAGGAGCTTGATCTCGTGCTTGCGCAGATGGAAAAGCATGGGAGATATGAGGAAAAAGAGTTCGGACTTTTCATCGGCTATACCGGAGAAATCGGTGGCCATGAAGTGGTGGCGCTTCAGTGCGGCATCGGTAAGGTCAACTCCGCATTGCGCACATTGCGGCTTATCGACGCATATTCGCCCGATCTCGTGATCAACAGCGGAGTAGCCGGAGGTGTTGACGAATCTCTTCATATCGGAGATGTCCTCGTGGCGGAGAGTGTGGCATACCATGATGTCTGGTGCGGTCCGGGCACCGAACCGGGAGCAGCCGACGGTTTTCCCGTAAGGATGGAATCAGATGCAAAAGCAGTTGCCTGCCTCCGAGATATATCCGGAGCCGAGAAGGAAGCCTATAAGTTCGGACTTATAGCGAGCGGAGATATCTTCGTCAGCAAGCTGGAAGAGGTCGTGGAAATCAAAGGGAAGCTCCCCGAAGCCTGCGGCTGCGACATGGAGTCGGGCTCGATTGCCCAGACCTGCATGATGTGTGGAGTTCCCTTTGTGGTGGTGAGAGTTCTCAGCGACATGCCCGGCGGCGGAGAGAACATCTCCGAATATCAGAACTTCTGGTCGGAAGCCCCCGAACGCACCTTCGAGGCAGTGATGAAACTGATAAAATCGCTCTGATCAGCATTGCAAAAAGGATAAGAGATTAACAAAAGCTATGCATTTGACAATTCACAGGCAGCAGTTGAAGAGCTCCATGTTGCCGCTGGCCATCATCGGCGGCGCTGTCTTTTACAAATGGATGGGATATCTGAGTTTCATCTCGCCCTATCTTATTTTCATGATGCTCTTTATCACCTACTGCAAGCTTGACCTTCGCTCCTTCAAACCGAGCCGGGGACATTTGCTGTTGTTGGTGGTGCAATGCGCACTTTCTGCTGCCGCCTATTTCCTTGTGCTTCCGATTGACAGCATAGTGGCCGAAGGGATTTTTATATGCATATTCATGCCGACGGCCACTGCCGCACCGGTGATCACGGCGATGCTCGGCGGCAGCATATCGTTTGTGGCCACATATTCGCTGCTATGCAATCTGATGGTGGCGGTTGTAGGGCCGGTGGTGCTGGCCGCCATAGGCGACAACACTCAGATCACATTCCTGCAGTCGACCTTCCTGATCCTGTCGAAAGTCTTTCCTCTGCTGATCCTTCCCCTTGCCTGCGCTCTGCTGCTGAGATATGTTGTGCCCAAGGCTCACGCCAAGATCGTAGGGATGCAGCAACTCTCCTTTTATATCTGGACAATCGCGCTCTTCATCATCGTGGGGAACTGCGTGAGCTTCATAATCAATCACTGGGACGATTCCCAGATACCGCTGATCATAATGATGGTCATAGGGGCGTTCATAGCTTGCGTGGTTCAATTTGCCTGCGGCCGCCACATCGGCAAGAGACTGATGGAGCGACTCTCTGCCGGAGGGTATATCCCCGGCGTGACGGCCAAGGAAGACCTGCGCGTGAGCTGCGCTCAGAGCCTGATGCAGAAAAACACCGTGATTGGAGTGTGGCTGGCGATGGCCTACATGACGCCGCTTGCCTCTGTGGGTCCGGCGGCTTATATCGCCTGGCACAACATCATCAACTCGTGGCAGCTATGGAAGCATGAGAGCCGCAAATCTGCGCAAAAGAAAAACGACCCTGAGAAAAGTGATCAGGAGAAAAACGACTCCGGGCTGACTGCGACCGCAAAATAAAAAGATAAAGTTAGAATTATGCATACAAAAGAGGAAAAACTGGAAGCTTTCGGGAATTTTCTCGACGTTCTCGACACGCTGAGGGTGAAATGTCCGTGGGACAGGAAGCAGACCAACGAATCGCTGCGTCCCAATACAGTCGAAGAGGTCTATGAGCTTGTCGACGCCCTGATGAACGAAGACAACAAAAATATCTGCAAAGAGCTCGGCGACGTGCTTCTCCATGTGGCCTTTTATGCTAAGATCGGGGAGGAAAAGGGGGAATTCGACATGGCCGACGTCTGCCAAAAGCTCACCGACAAACTTATATTCCGCCATCCTCATATCTACGGTAACGTCGATGCCGACACTCCCGAGAAAGTGTCGGAAAACTGGGAGAAAATCAAGCAGAAGGAGAAAGACGGCAATAAAACTGTCCTTTCCGGCGTGCCTTCTGCCCTTCCGGCCCTCATAAAGGCTTATCGCATTCAGGACAAAGCGCGCAACGTCGGTTTCGATTGGGAGCGCAAAGAGCAGGTGTGGGATAAGGTGCGCGAAGAGATAGGGGAAGTTGAGGCTGAAATGAAGAGCGGCAACAGTGAGAATCTCGATGCGGAATTCGGAGACCTTCTTTTCGCAGTTGTCAATGCGGCGCGTCTTTACGGGGTCAATCCTGAAAATGCGCTGGAGCATACCAACAGAAAGTTCATCTCCCGCTTCAACTATGTGGAGAAGAAATCGAAAGAGGAAGGGAAGCAGCTTTCCGACATGACCCTTTCCGAGATGGACAAACTCTGGGATGAGGCAAAGAGCCTTGGGAAATAAAAGAATAATTATAACGAAAATTCTGATACAGTGATATTTTGCATAACAGAGAAACCGAGCGTGGGGCGCGACATAGCGAGAATTCTCGGTGCCAACACGGCCCGTCAGGGTTATTATGAAGGCAACGGCTATTGCGTGTCGTGGACGTTCGGACATCTGTGCATGCTTAAAGAGCCTGCCGATTACTCGCTTCGCTGGAAAACGTGGGCGCTGTCGCTATTGCCGATGATACCGGCAAAATTCGGCATAAAGCTGATTGACCAGCCGAGCATCAAAAAGCAGTTCGAGACGATCAAACAGCTTGTCGGGCAATGCGACGAAGTGATCAACTGCGGCGATGCCGGCCAGGAGGGCGAGCTGATCCAGCGGTGGGTGCTTCAGAAGGCCGGCTGCAATAAGCCTATAAAGCGCCTTTGGGTAAGCTCTCTTACGGATGAAGCTGTCAGAGAGGGATTTGCGAACCTTCGGCCCGGTAGCGACTTCGACAATCTCTACACTGCAGGTCTATGCCGGGCAATCGGCGACTGGGTGCTCGGCCTTAATGCCACGAGGCTCTATTCACTCAAATACGGGCAGAACTCCCAGGTGCTCTCGATAGGGAGGGTGCAGACTCCTACTCTCGCCCTTATCGTCAACCGTCAGCAGGAAATCGAGAATTTTGTGCCTAAAGATTACTGGGAGCTGAAGACTCTTTACCGCAACACGCTCTTCTCCGCCACCGGAAAGGGATTTACTTCCGAGAGCGATGGCGAAAAGATAGTGGCGCAGATCAAGGATTTGCCGCTTGAGATCACCGACGTGGAGAAAAAGAAAGGTAAAGAGGCGCCTCCGAGACTTTTCGACCTGACATCGCTGCAGGTGGAATGCAACCGGAAATATGGCATGAGCGCCGACGAGACGCTGCAGACCATTCAGTCGCTTTATGAGAAGAAACTCACCACTTATCCCCGCGTCGACACCACATATCTCACCGACGACATTTATAAGAAATGCGGAGGGATTCTGAAATCGCTCACTCCTTATTCACAGCTGCTCGAAGAGCTGAAGGGGAAGCCTCTGAAGAAGAGCAAGAAGGTGTTTGACAACTCGAAGGTGACCGACCACCATGCCATCATCCCGACCGGTCAGCCTCTTATCCAGGGGCTTTCCCTCAATGAGAAACGGGTATTCCACACGATAACACTCCGGTTTATATCAGTGTTTTATCCCGACTGCACCTTCGAGCAGACCACAGTGAAGGCCGCGGCGGGTAAGACGCAGTTCAAGGCCACGGGCAGAGTGATTCTCGACAAAGGCTGGAAGCGGGTCTATTCCTCAGGCAAAGATAGTCAGGAAGATGAGCCGCAGGAGAGCGACACCGCAATTCTGCCTCATTTCGACAAGGGGGAATCGGGGCCTCATGAGCCCCGACTGGTGAAAAAGACCACCCAGCCTCCGAAATATTTCACTGAGGGAACGCTTCTTAAAGCTATGGAAACGGCCGGTTCGACAGTGGAGGATGAAGACCTTCGCGACGCTCTGAAAGCCAACGGCATAGGGCGTCCGTCGACTCGCGCCGCCATAATAGAGATCCTTTACAAGAGGGGATATATACGCAAAGAACGCAAGTCAATAAGAGCCACTCAGGCCGGCATCGACCTGATATCGCTTATCCGCGAAGACCTTCTCAAGAGCGCGAAGCTCACCGGAATCTGGGAGGGACGCCTCCGTAAGATAGAAAGCGGCGATTACAGCGCAGCCGAATTCATCGACAATCAGAAACAGATGATATGTCAGATTGTTAATACAGTGATGACCGACAGTTCCAACAGGCGAATCGCTGCGGAAGCAGCTGAGCCCGAAGCTGCCAAGTCCAAAAAATCCACATCAAAAAAGAAAAAAGAATGACCGACAATTCACTGTTATGGCAATATATTCTTGTGTTTCTGATTCTTATCGGGACAATAGCATGGATCCTCTATCGTCTTTTCAGCAAAAAGCAGAAAGGGAAATCATGCTGCGGGTGCTCGCTTGCCGACACATGCGCGGCAAACAGCAAGGGGCATCCGATTAAGCGGAACGAGAGGAGAAACAGCATGGAGGCCGAAGCCGCGGTAAAGGAGTGCTGCAAAAATAAATAGGAAATATGTAGGATATTTATTATCTTTGCAAATCTATTTAGAACCAAACGTGAACAATATATTCAGCTCCGACAGCATAAAAAAACTTCAGGCATTGATAGAGAAGCATGATAAAATCGTGCTGACATGTCACATGCGTCCCGACGGCGATGCGATCGGGAGCACTCTCGGGCTCTGGCATCTGCTTAAAAAAATGGGGAAACAGCCTTCGGTGGTGATACCCGACCGGGCGCCGCGAAGCCTGCAGTTTTTGCCGGGCGCAGGGGAGATAGCCGTTTTCTCGCAACATGATCCCTATTGCACCCGCATCGTCGAAGAAGCAGGACTCATCATAATGTGCGACTTCAACACGGCCAGCCGCCAGGGAGAGCTCGCCGACGTGATCCAGGGAGCTGACTGCGACAAAGTCCTGATCGACCATCACAAGGACCCCGACGTGAAATGCACTCTGATGTTCTCTTATCCTAAGATGTCATCGACGTGCGAGCTCGTGTTCCGGCTTATCGCCGCTCTCGGACTCTATGCCGACCTCGACCGCGACGCCGCCACATGCCTGCTCACCGGACTCATCACCGACACCCAGAACTTCACGGTCAACTGCAATTCGCCCGAAGTTTATGAGATCATGATGCGCCTGCTCGAGAAGGATGTCGATAAAAAGCAGATTGTCGACGAAGCCATAAAGAGCTGCACGCTCGATTCGCTGAGGCTCAACTCCTTCGCCATTCTCGAACGGCTCGAGATTTTCGACCGTCACAAATGCGCGTTGATTACCCTCTCGAAAGAGGATCTTGAAAAATTCAACTATCAGAAGGGGGACACGGAAGGCCTCGTCAACGAACCTCTCAACATCAGGGGAATGGTCTATTCGGTGTTTATGCGCGAAGACAAGGATTGCATAAAGGTGTCGACCAGAAGCAAATTCGAATTCCCTGTCTGCGACATCTGCAAAGACCTTTTCAACGGGGGCGGCCATCAGATGGCGGCCGGAGGTGAATTTTACGGCTCTCTCGAGGAATGCCGAAAAATCATGGTCGACAATATGGATAAATATGACAAATATCTTCCCAAGAAGAGATAAACTTAACATAAGGAAACGTAAATGATCAATATAAAGAAAATAGCGAAACAGATAATCCTGGGTGCGCTGACAGCAGTGGCGATTCTTCCAATGGCATCGTGCGACGACGGCAAAAGCTATTCCGATCTTCTTCGCGAGGAGGAAGTGGCGGTGAACCGTTATCTCGCCTTGAATCAGGTTGAGACGCGCGTTCCCGCCGACAGTGTCTTTATCGAAGGTGAGAAAGCGCCGTTCTATAGGATGGATCATGACGGAAATGTCTATATGCGCGTGATCACCAAAGGAGACATGAAAGACCGTCCCAAGAAGGGGGATACGGTCTATTTCAGATTCATGTCTCTCAATATCAAGGAGTATGAGGATGACGGCACAAACGTCTGGACCGGCAACTCCTGGAACATGGACTCCTCGCTCAACGGCACAAACCTGATTTATGGCAACAAGGTGCTCCAGTCGACCACACAATATGGCGACGGGTTTCAGGTGCCTCTCGATTATCTCGGCTACAACTGCGAAGTGGAGCTGATCGTCAAGTCGATAGAGGGAATGTCGGGTAATATCAGCCAGTGTATTCCCTATCTCTACCGCATCCGCTATTTCAAGGCGGAGTATTGATCGGGAAGAGCAGATGAAAGCCGCCGCTTATCGGCGGCATTAAGAAATTAACTAACGATAACAACATAAAATCAGATAATAATCGGATGTCACTTATAAAATCAATTTCAGGAATCCGCGGCACGATAGGTGGTCGCCAGGGAGACGGTCTGAGCGGCGTCGACATTGTGAAGTTCACCGCTGCCTACGCATCGTTTATCCGCAAATCGTATAAAGGGACGAGCAACATAATCGTTGTAGGCCGCGACGCCCGCATCTCGGGCGGCATGGTCGAGAAGCTCGTTGTCGGTACGCTGATGTCGATGGGATTCGACGTCGTCAACATCGGTCTTGCCACCACACCGACCACCGAACTTGCAGTGACCGGAGAGGGAGCGGCCGGCGGAATAATCATCACTGCCAGCCACAACCCGGTGCAGTGGAACGCCCTGAAATTGCTCAACTCCAACGGAGAGTTTCTTCTCGACTGCGAGGGGAAAGAGGTGATTCGCATAGCCGAAGCAGAGGAATATGAATTCTCGCCCGTTTTCGAACTGGGGCATGAATTCAAAAACGAGACGTGGAACCATCGTCACATCGAGATGGTGAAAGGGCTTGAACTTGTCGATGCCGAGGCGATAGCAAAGGCTGATTTCACGGTGGTTGTCGATGCTGTCAATTCAGTCGGAGGCATTGTGATTCCGGCGCTTCTCCGCGAGCTCGGCGTGAAAAATGTGGTGGAGCTCAACTGCGAGGCAACCGGAAAGTTCGCCCATACTCCCGAACCGATTCCGGAGAACCTGACCCAGATAGCCGACGTGATGCGCGAAGGGAAAGCCGATGTCGGTTTTGTGGTAGATCCCGACGTTGACCGTCTTGCAATCGTGATGGAAAACGGCGAAATGTTTATCGAGGAGAACACTCTCGTTTCGATTGCCGACTATGTTCTCGGTAAGACTCCCGGACCGACAGTGTCGAATCTGAGCAGTTCGCGCGGACTCCGCGACGTGACTGAGAAGCATGGTTGCAAATATGAAGCCGCTGCAGTGGGAGAGGTGAATGTGGTGACGAAGATGAAAGAGACCGGAGCCGTGATTGGCGGCGAAGGGAACGGCGGCGTGATTTATCCCGCAATCCATTATGGCCGCGACGCGCTTGTCGGAGTAGCCCTTTTCCTCACGATGATGGCCAAGAGCGGCAAGAAGGTGTCGGAAATCAAGGCCGGGCTGCCTCAATATGCAATAGCCAAGAACAAGATTCAGCTCACTCCCGACATAGATGTGGATGCGATTCTCGAAGCCGTGAAGAAAAAATTCTCGGGCGAGAAAATCACGGATATTGACGGCGTCAAGATCGACTTCCCGAAAAGCTGGGTTCATCTGAGAAAGTCGAACACCGAACCTATCATCCGCATCTACAGCGAGGCTGCCACTATGGAGGATGCCGACGCGCTTGCGGAAGAGATGAAGAAAGTCATCGCCTCGCTTTGAGGTGAAGGCCCGGGCCGCAAGGCCAAAAGAGGGAGCGGTAGTCTCCTAATGCCAAATTAATACAGAATCAGAATGTTAAAACGCTTTTTCTTAAATACGCTTTCATCCTTTGTCGGCACGTGGATCGCCATTATCCTGAGCGGTCTCTGCGTGGTGGTCTTCTTTTTCGCCATAGTCGGCAAGATGGCCCTCTCGGAAGGTAAAACAGAGCAGATCACCAAAGGAAGCATCCTCAAACTGCAACTTGACGGGGAGATTGTGGAGACTGACAATCCGGGTCAGCCGGACCTGACTCAGTTGGTCCGCGGGGATCTCGAGATGCCCCAGGCGCTCGACTGCATAGTGAATGCATTGCGCGACGGCGCTGAAAACAAAAACATCGAGGCCCTCTATATAGAGTGCGGTGCATTGGTGGCTTCTCCGGCCACTCTCGATGCGATACGCCACGCTGTGGTGGAATTCAAGAAAAGCGGCAAGAAGGTCTATGCCTACGGCGACGCCATGACCACAGGCTCATATTTCATCGCTTCGGTGGCCGACAGGGTTTATCTCAATCCGTCGGGAATGCTCGAGATGAACGGCATGAATTCCGTGTCGCTCTATATGAAAGATCTTTTCGACAAATTCGGCATTGAATTCCAGGTGGTTAAAGTCGGCACTTTCAAGTCGGCCGTCGAACCATACATAATGAACGAGATGAGCGGTCCGGCCAGGGCCCAGCTCGACACACTCTATACCAACATGTGGGGCTATATCCGCGAGCAGATTGCAAGCTCGCGCAAGGATAAAGGCGTCACTCCTGCTCTGATTGACACTCTGATCAATCAGCGGTCGATAAGTTTCGCATCGACCAAAACGGCGATGGAGGCAGGTCTTGTCGACTCACTCATCTATGGCAGAGAGATCAATTCCCGGCTTGCTCTGCTTGTCGGCAAAGAGGCCGACGAGCTCAATTTCGTTTCGCCTCAGACTCTTTGCGGCGAGGCCGTATGGGAGTCGGATTATAACAGCGACAAGCAGATAGCGGTGCTTTATGCCTGCGGAGAAATCATCGACGGTTCAAAAGAGGGAATCGATTATCAGACTCTTGTCCCGATCATCGTGAAACTCGCCGACGATGAGAATGTGAAGGGCCTCGTGCTCCGCGTCAATTCTCCAGGTGGTTCCGCCTTCGGCAGCGACCAGATAGGGGAGGCCCTCGATTATTTCCAGAAGAAAGGGAAACCGCTCGCCGTCTCGATGGGAGATTACGCCGCTTCGGGAGGTTATTGGATTTCATGCGGAGCCAACCGCATTTTTGCCGATCCTTTGACAATCACCGGCTCCATCGGCATCTTCGGACTGATTCCGAACGTGTCGGGGCTCACTCAGAAAATCGGGGTGAATCCGCAGTTTGTCGGCACCAATCCTCAGGCAATGTTCCCCACGCTGCTCAAACCGATGGACGAACGCCAGGTTGCCGTTCTTCAGCAATACGTAGACCGCGGATATAAAGACTTCACTACTCGCGTTGCCAAAGGGCGCAAGATGAAAATTGAGAAAGTCCTTCAAATCGCTGAGGGGCGTGTGTGGGATGCGTTCAAGGCCAAGGAGATCGGACTTGTCGATCAACTCGGTTATCTTCAGGATGCCATCACATGGACAGCCAAGCAGTGCAAGATCAACGGCGATTACGATCTTTCGCTCTATCCCGAACCTATGCCTAATTTCTGGAGTCTGCTCCAGAGAAGCAACGGCCGCATGCAGTCGATGGCACTGAAGATTGTGAAACCCTCGCTTGAAGAGATAACGATAGAATATGTAAGGGGCGTGCTGACCCGGAACAAGGTCCAGGCCCGCATGCCGATGATCTCAGTTACCCTATAACCGGGCAGCTCCTTCCTATCGGTGATTTAGACCCCGAGACGCAAAAAATGAACCTTCACTTTTTCTGACCGAAAATGAATAAAAAAGGGCATCAGATATTGACTTATATGCTGAAACCGATGTCATGGCTCTATGGCATCGTGACCGACGCGCGCAATTGGCTTTTCGATCATAAAGTGATTCATCAGACTGAATTCGACATTCCGGTCGTGACTGTGGGGAACATCACGGTCGGGGGCACCGGCAAGACTCCTCATGTGGAATATCTCGTCGGTATGCTCGGCACCAGCTACAACACGGCTGTGCTCAGCCGGGGCTACAAGCGCAAGACGAAGGGTTTCATTGTGGCCAATTCCAACAGCACCCCCGAGAGCGTCGGCGACGAGCCCCTGCAGATATATCAGAAATTCGGATCGAGAGTGAAAGTGGCTGTCTGCGAAGACCGTAGCAAAGGGATTTGCGAGCTTCAGAGACTATATCCGGATCTTCAGCTGATCATCCTCGACGACGGTTATCAACACCGCTATGTGAAGCCCGCCGTGTCGGTGCTCCTTATGGATTACAACCGGCCGATATATGAAGATAATCTGCTCCCGCTGGGACGTCTTCGCGAGTCGGCCCATCAGATTTCGAGAGCAGATATGGTGATTGTGACGAAGTGCCCGTCGGATCTGACTCCGCTCTCTTACAGGCTTGTCTCGAAAAAGCTTGATCTGATGCCGTATCAGAAACTATATTTCTCCAATTATAATTACGGAGGTCTTCTTCCCGTCTTTCCCGACGACGATCCCTACAGGGTCTCTCTCGAGCAGCTGACATCGCGCGACACGGTGATGCTCGTTTCGGGAGTGGCGAATCCGCGCGGGTTTGTGAAGCATTTCAAGAATTATCCCTTCAAGGTGAGGGTGAATCATTTTTCCGACCATCATGATTTCTCACGCGAAGAGCTTGAAAAGCTCGAAGAGAAATTCCGTGCCCTTCCCGGAGAGAGAAAGGTGATCGTGACCACGGAGAAAGATGCTATGCGACTGGCATACAATCCATATTTCCCGACTTATCTGAAACCGTTCACATTCTATATTCCGATAAGGGTGAAGATGCTTGCCGGGCTTGAAGAGGGGGACATGATCGAAGATCTCCGGAAAATGATCGACAATCATTCCCGCTCGCGTCAGGAAGACTGACCGGAGACGTGGCTGACCGGAGCCGGATAAACAGGTCATGGACATTGCCGGCCTCAACTTTCCGAGCATTAGAGCGTTTTAACATTAGCGGCGGCAGGGTAAATTTACCGGGCTGCATTCTCTCTCTACGATAGATTTAAACATAACCTTAAATTTAAGCTTAAATATGGAAAAAGATTATTTGCAGATGGTCAATGAGACCGCCGATTTCATCAAGAAAGCAGTAGGCGAAATGCCTAAGGTAGCAGTGATTCTCGGCACAGGTCTTGGAGATCTGGTGAATCATATAGAGATCAGCAACGAGCTTGATTATCACAACATCCCCAACTTCCCCGTATCGACGGTGGAGGGACACAGCGGCAAACTTATCTTCGGCAACCTCGGAGGTAAATATGTGATGGCCATGCAGGGCCGCTTCCATTATTACGAAGGCTACAACATGAAGCAGGTGACATTCCCCGTCCGCGTGATGCGTCACCTCGGAGTCGAGACTCTCTTCGTGAGCAATGCCGCCGGCGGTATGAACAAAGAGTTCCGCGTGGGCGACGTGATGGTTATCACCGACCATATCAATCTTTTCCCCGAGAATCCTCTCCGGGGCAAGAATTACGACGAACTCGGGCCCCGTTTCCCGGCAATGACCGAAGCCTATTGCAAGGCATTTATCGACATGGCCGACGACATAGCCCGCGAGGAGAACATCAGGCTGATGCACGGTGTCTATGTAGGCACTCCCGGACCGACGTTCGAGACTCCGGCCGAATATGAGTATTTCCGTGTTATCGGCGGAGATGCCGTCGGAATGTCGACTGTTCCGGAGGTGATCGTTGCCAACCATGCGGGAATGCGGGTGTTTGGCGTCTCGGTTATCACCGATCTCGGCGGAAAGGACATTACCGAAGTGCCGACGCATGAGGAGGTGCAGAAAGCCGCTATCAAGGCGCAGCCGGTGATGACAAAGATAATCAAAAAGATGCTGACAAGAATCTAAATAACTGAAGAGGCGCAGCGTGAATGCGCCTCTTTTCTGTTTTTAACCCTTTCTTTTCTGTTTTTAACTCCGTAAACATGGACCAGAAACCGACTGAAATATCCGAACTGGGCGAATTCGGGCTTATCGACCGACTCACCAGAGAATTTCCGCTGAAAAACGAATCGACCAAGATGGGCGTAGGCGATGACGCAGCTGTGCTCGAATTCGGCGACAAGGAGGTGCTCGTCACCACCGACCTTCTTTTGGAAGGGATACATTTCGATCTTCGTTATGTGCCGCTGAAACATCTTGGCTACAAGGCTGCGATAGTGAACTTCAGCGATATCTACGCAATGAACGGAACTCCGAAGCAGATTACGGTTAGCCTCGGCATCTCAAGCCGTTTCACAGTGGAGCATATCGAGGAGCTATATTCCGGCATACGCCTCGCGTGTGAAATCTATGGCGTCGACATGGTCGGAGGCGACACGTCGGCTTCAGTGACAGGACTCGTAATCTCGATCACATGTATCGGAGAGGCCAGGCGTGAAGATGTGGTGTATCGCAACGGGGCGAAACCAACGGATCTTATCTGTGTGAGCGGCGACTTGGGAGCTGCTTACATGGGACTTCAGCTTCTTGAACGCGAGAACAGAATCGCGGCGGAGTCAAAAGGTGAATTCGAGCCGAGATTCGAAGGAAAAGAGTATATCCTCGAGCGCCAGCTGAAACCGGAGGCGAGAAAAGATATAGTTGCCATGCTCAAAGAGCACGGCATCAAACCGACCGCGATGATGGACGTGAGCGACGGGCTTTCGTCGGAACTGCTCCATATCTGCAAGAAATCCGGCGTTGGCTGCCGCGTTTATGAAGACCGCATCCCCATCGACTATCAGACGGCCATGATGGCCGAAGAGTTCAACATGAATCTCGTGACGGCGGCGATGAACGGCGGCGAGGATTATGAACTTCTCTTCACCGTTCCGCTCACCGACAATGAAAAGATAGAAAAACTCACCGGAGTGAAGATGATCGGCTATATCACCAAGCCGGAACTCGGAGCCGCCATGGTGACGCGCGACGGCGGTGAAATCGCGATCCGTGCCCAGGGCTGGAACGCATTCCCGGACGCTACTCCTGCAGAGACACCGGTAGAAACACCGACAGTGACACCGACGGAGCAGAAGGAAGATGCGCCCGCCATTAAGCCGGAGGAGAATTAAACTTAAACAATATCATTAAATAATATTTAACAGAGGCTTTTTCCGATTTTAAGTTAATAAGTGCTATTTTTGCATTTGGAAAAACGCTACAACAATATCATAACCGAATATTAAAATGGAAGAAACCATCAATATCAGGGAATTAAACGATCTGATAGCATCGAAAGGCAATTTTGTAAGCATGATCCGCACGGGCATGGACCGTCGCATCGTGGGGCAGAAACATCTTGTCGATTCTCTGCTTATTGCATTGCTATGCAACGGGCATGTGCTTCTCGAGGGCGTGCCCGGTCTGGCAAAAACACTCGCCATAAAGACACTCGCAAGTCTTGTAAATGCCAAATACAACCGCATCCAGTTCACTCCCGACCTTCTGCCTGCCGATGTGATCGGTACGCTGATCTATAGCGTGAAAAAGGAGACATTCGAGGTGAAGAAAGGTCCGGTATTCGCGAATTTCGTGCTAGCCGACGAGATCAACCGTGCTCCGGCCAAGGTTCAGAGTGCGCTTCTCGAGGCTATGCAGGAGCGTCAGGTCACCATTGGTGACGAAACGTTCCGCCTTCCGGAGCCGTTCCTGGTAATGGCCACCCAGAACCCGATCGAGCAGGAAGGCACATATCCTCTTCCCGAGGCGCAGGTTGACCGTTTCCTTCTCAAAGTAGTGATCGGTTATCCCAACAAGGAGGAGGAGAAAGCCATCATCCGTCAGAACATACGCGGAGAGCTCGAACCCATCCGTCCGATCATTGATCCGAAAGAGATTGAAAGCGTGCAGAAGATCGTGGAGAAGATCTATATCGACGAGAAGATAGAGAACTATATCGTCGACATAGTGTTTGCCACGCGCACCCCGTCGCGTTTCGGACTCGCCGACCTTCAGGGCCTGATTTCTTTCGGAGCTTCGCCGCGTGCGTCAATATCGCTTGCCAAGGCTGCGCGTGCCTACGCATTCCTTCAGGGCCGCGGATATGTGATTCCGGAAGATGTGCGCGCCGTCTGTCTCGACGTGATGCGCCACCGCATCGGTCTTACCTACGAAGCCGAGGCCAACAATATCAATTCCGACGAGGTGATCACCAATATCCTCGACAAGGTCGCCGTGCCCTGATCGGGGTGACGGCAAATTCCCCCTGTTGTTTATCCTCTCGGCGCCGGGAAATTTCCGGTTGACCGACAGGCAAATAATGACGGCCTATGGATGCCAATGAATTATTAAAGAAAATACGAAAAATCGAAATAAAAACCCGCGGACTCAGTCAGAATATCTTCGCGGGCGAATATCATTCGGCCTTCAAGGGACGGGGCGTGATCTTTTCAGAGGTGCGCGAGTATGAACCGGGCGATGACATCCGCGACATCGACTGGAATGTGACTTCGCGTCATAACAAGCCTTATGTGAAGGTCTACGAGGAGGAACGCGAACTGACGATGATGCTCCTTGTCGATGTGAGCGGTAGCCGCGATTTCGGCGCCTGCGGAGAGGAGAAGAAAGAGAAAATGGCCGAAGTGGCAGCGACTCTCGCATTTTCCTCGATTCAGAACAACGACAAGGTCGGGGTGATATTTTTCAGCGACAAAATCGAAAAATTCATTCCTCCCAAAAAGGGAAGGAAGCATATCCTTCTGATCATCAGGGAAATCATTAATTTCACACCGGAACATACCGGGACAGATATCGACGTGGCCCTTCGCTTCCTCACCAATGTAGTGAAGAAGCGGAGCACGGCTTTCCTGATAAGCGACTTCATCGACGATCATGACTATTTCAAGAGCATGACCATCGCCAACCGGAAACATGACCTCGCCGCCATCCAGATCTACGACCGCCGCGACGCCGAAATGCCCGATGTGGGGCTGGTCCGTATGCGCGACATGGAGACCGGCATCGACATCTGGGTCGACACCTCGTCCAAAAAGGTGAGAAACAGATATGCCAAAGCCTGGTATGACCGTCAGCAGCGGCTGTCGGAAGATGTGAAAAAAAGTGGCGTCGACATAGCGTCGATCACCACCGACGAAGATTTTGTGAAAGCGCTGTTGGGTCTGTTCCGACGCCGTTCCGTTGCGCGGTGAGCTTTCCATTGAAATTGCAATCAGATTATGCGTAAATATTTATATCCTTATATATTGCTTCTGTGCTTGCTGTCGGTAGCGGCGGGGAGCAAAGCATCGGCCGCCACGGTAAGGGCCAAGCTCGACACCGTGACGCTGTTGATGGGACGCACCACCACTCTGAAGCTCACCGTAGATCAGCCCAAAGGGGTGAAGGGTGGTTTCCCGATGTTTTCTGCAAGAGAAAATCAGGAGAAAGGGTATGTGGCCGTTTGCAACGACTCGGTGGAGATTCGGATGCCGGTGAAAGTCGACACTACCGAGCAGGGAAATTCTTTGAGAATCGTCTATTCTGTTCCTGTGCAGTCGTTTGATTCCGGTTATTATCGTCTTCCCGAGCTCCTTTACGTGGCCGGCGGCGACAGTGTCCGTTCAAACAGGGTTTCACTGAAGGTCGTTCCCTTGCAGGGAGTGACCAAGGATTCTCCGATCGCCGACTATGCCAATGTCGCTGACCCGCAGGACCCCTCAATCTTCGATTCGCTTCCCGACTGGCTTTATTATTATTGGTGGATTATCCTCATTGCGCTCCTCGCAGTGGCGGCAATCATTTATGCATTGCTGAAATATAAGAAGGAGGGACATATCCTTCCGCGCAAACCGGAACCTTCTCCCTATGTCGTGGCGAAGAAATCTCTGCTGGCGCTCAAGGAGAAGAATCTCTGGGAGAGGGGTATGGAGAAGGAGTATTTCACGGAACTTACGGAGATTCTCCGAGTCTATCTGTATAAGCGCTTCGGTATCAACGCTATGGAAATGACCTCGCGACAGATTTTGGCGTCGTTGCAGCGAAGCGAGGAGCTCCGCGACAAGCGTCCATATTTCAAGCAGATCCTGAGCATGGCCGATTTCGTGAAGTTTGCTAAGGTTCGGCCCCTGCCCGAAGACAATATCGAGGCTTACGACAATGCCCTGCGGTTTGTTGAAGAAACCAAGCCTGTGGAGCAGCCGGAGCCTGAGAAAATAGAGGCAGTCGCCAAATCGAAAGGAAAACGTAAAAAATTGAGGAAAGGAGGAGGCAAATGATGTTCAAACACCCTTATCTGCTGTTTCTCCTTCTAATACTGATACCGCTGATTGCCTGGTATGTATGGAAATGGAGAAATTCCAATGCCTCGATTGGCGTTTCGTCGGTGAAAGCGTTTGCGGCGACGCCGGCGCGGTTCAAGGTCTTCATGATGCACGTTTGCTTCGGGCTCACACTCCTTGCGATTGCCGCCATCATCGTGGCGCTCTGCCGCCCGCAGACCCACGACTCGATGCGCACCTCTAATGTCAAGGGCACCGACATCGTGCTGGCACTCGACATCTCAAGCAGTATGCTTGCCAACGATCTTGAACCTACACGTTTTCAGGCGGCAAAAGAGGTGGCGCAGAAATTTGTGAGCCAGCGTCCTGACGACAACATCGGTATCGTGATCTTTTCAGGCGAGTCTCTTTCGCTCATGCCGTTGACAAGCGACAAGACCGCCGTGGTCAACGCTCTGGCCGGAATCAAGCCGGGAGTGCTTGAAGACGGCACTGCGATCGGCGACGGAATTGCGAGCGCAATCAACCGTCTCGTGTCGGGTCAGGCCAAGTCGAAAAGTATAATATTGCTGACCGACGGCGCCAACAATGCCGGCGATGTGGCACCTGCCACGGCTGCACAGATTGCAGCCCAGAAGGGAATCAAGGTCTATACGATAGGAGTCGGCACCAACGGTTCGATCCAGATCACGGATCCCTTCGGTTTCTCCAGCACAAGAATGGAGACCAAGATAGATGAAGATGCCCTCAGAAGCATCGCCAAGAAGACAGGCGGCAAGTATTTCCGCGCCACCGACACCGGAATGCTGCGCGAAGTTTTCAAAGAGATCGATTCTCTTGAAAAGACTTCGATGGAGGTGAACAATTATACTCAGACCGAGGAGAACTTCATGCCCTGGCTCCTTCTGGCATTATGCGCCTTCACGGCCCAATTGTTAATAAGATACACTTTGCTGCGCAGGATTCCCTGACAACGCGTTGAAAGACATTTGCATTATGTTCAGTTTTGCATATCCGATATATCTTTTGCTTCTCCTGCTGGTGCCGGTGATCGTGCTATTGTATGCATGGGCCCGATACGCAAGGAGAAAGAAACTGCGGAAATTCGGCAGGTTGGAAAACATCAAGGCCCTCGCGCCCGAGATGTCGCCCTATAAGCCGCCGTTGAAAATCACTATCGAGATGGTTGCGCTGGCGCTCATCATCATCGCATTCGCCCGTCCGTGGGGAGGCGTGAAAGATGAAAAGACCGAGAAGGAGGGAATCGAAGTGGTGCTTGCCGTCGATGCCTCCAATTCGATGTTGGCCTCTTCGACCGGAGAAGATGACGGCCCCGACAGAATGCGCACCGCCAAACTCACGCTCGAGAAACTGATCAACCGCCTCGATAACGATCGTGTCGGTCTGATTGTCTATGCGGGAGAAGCATATACACTTATCCCCGTTACTAATGATTATGTTTCGGCCAAGATGTTTCTCAACTCCATCGATCCGTCGCAGATCGGGGAGCAGGGAACCAACATTACTTCGGCCATAGAGATGGCGACGTCGTCGTTCAGCGAGAATAAAAATGTAGGCAAGGCGATCATACTTCTCACTGACGCCGACGAGCTCGACAATCCGGAAGGAGTGATGGAGGCGGCTTCGAAAGCTGCCAAGGCCGGGATACAGGTGGATGTGGTAGGAGTCGGTTCGTCGACTCCGGTCACGGTGCCCGACGGCAACGGCGTCATGATCGATGAAGAGACAGGCCAGCCGGCGCGCACCGCTCTCAATGCAGCCCTTGCCGCCGAAATCGCAAAGGCCGGAAAGGGAATCTATGTCAACGCCGGCGACCGCGACGCGCTCAACGATCTCGACAACCAGCTCTCGACTCTGAAAAGGGCTGCGATGCAGTCGAGCGTCTATAGCCAGCACGACGAACTCTTTGCCATTTTCGCATGGATAGCCCTGGCTCTTATCGTGGCCAACATCTTCCTGCTCGACCGCAAGATAGGTTGGCTCGACAAGATTACGTTCTTTAAAAAGGAGGAAAAGAAATGAAGCTCAGACTAATATTTCTCATATCCCTGATTCTGGCCGGAGCTGTGGCCGCCCAGATAGCCGAGGCGAAATCGACCCGGCCGGAACGGCGCATGATCAACAGTGGAAACAAGCTCTATTCCGACCGGAAGTTCAAGGAGGCAGCCGCCGACTATCAGAGGGCTCTGACGATCAATCCCGGTTCGGCCGTGGCCACATATAACCTTGCCCTTGCAAGCATGAAGCAGGTTGGCAATCTCAAAGATACGACTGATGCCAACAAGAAGCTGATTGCCACCGCCACTGAGAATTTCACCAAAGTGGCGCAGATGAAGAGCGAGCAGCCCGGCTTGGCCGAAAAGGCTTTCTACAATATGGGCAATATGGCTTTCAATATGGAGCAGTATGAGCAGGCTGTCGCTTATTATAAGGATGCGCTCCGCATTGATCCGAATGACAACAATGCACGCAAAAATCTGAGGATAGCCCAGCTTCATCTCCAGAAGAAAGACCAGAAGAAAGACCAGAACAAGGATCAGAACAAGCAGAACAAGCAGAACAAGCAGAATCAGGATCAGGACAAGAAAGATCAGGACAAGAAAGACCAGAACAAGGATCAGAATCAGAATCAGAATCAGGATCAGAAGCAGCCGCCCAAGGAGGAAAACAATATCAACCAGCAGACAGCAGCCCGGATTCTTCAGGCCGTCGACAACAAGGAGAACCAGACTCGCGGCCGGGTGCAGAGGGCTTCGAAAGAGAATAAGCAGGTTTCAGGTCGTTCGCACCGCAAGCGCTGGTAACGATATCCTGTTCTCATCTAATCAAGACAATATGTATAGACCCCAATTTCATATTCACTCTAAAAGTAAACTTTCGCTCAGGTTTCTGATTGCTTTGGCGTTGGTTCTGCCTTCGTTTGCAATTAAAGCCGCCCCGAAAGGCACTGACGCCGAGAGGTTCAAGCCCTCCGACTTCACTTTGAAATGCGAGATGAAGAAGACGTCGCTCTATGAGCAGGAGCCGGTGGAGGTGAACGTCGTGCTTTGTTCGCCGACTCCGAATGTGGTCGGCGTCTCGGAGATCAGGCCCATGAGCCTCAACAAAGGGGAGTTCTCCTTTTTCTCACCCGTGAGGAGTGCCGGAGAATCATACGTGGTGAATGAAAAGGGGAGAAAAGTATATTGCTATGTGGTGCAGACGGCCGTGTTGTCGGTCGGCAAAAAAGGGAAATATGAACTCGAATGCCCGGAACTGCAGATTGAGGTTGCATATCCGGTTGTGACCCGAGATCCTTTCTGGGGATATGTTCAGTCGAGCGAGACTGTGGCTTATGAGCTCAAGGGCGACAATACGGAATTCAAGGTCAGGGAATTGCCGAAGCTCCCGGAAAAGAGCGTTTATTCGGGTGCGATCGGAGAATTCAGCATAAAGACCGAAGTTCCCCCGGGCGACATAGTTGTGAACGAGGAGGCCACGGCCTATGTCACCATCAGCGGGATCGGGTGGCTTCCCGACACGATGCTGCCCGAATATCGCGACGCATTCAAAAAGGGAATGAAGCTGAAGTCGATTTCCGAAGAACGCAACCGCTATGTGAAAGATGGCAGGCTTATTTCCGAACTGCGGATAGAATGCACATTTATACCGACTGAACGGACAGACGTGGAAATCGGACCGATCACATTCGAATATTTTAACCCGAAGACAGGAAAATTTGTTGAAGGGGCTTCCGAGCCGACTAAGGTCACGGTGAAGTCCACGACTGTGAGACGCGAGATTCATTCTGTCTGAATTCATTCAGTCTGAAAAGAAAAAGAAGGTTATGCAAAGAAAACTATATCTGATAATTCTCCTGATGCTTTCGGCGCTCGGGATGTCGGCCGCTTCGGTTCAGATTGAGGTGACAGCCGGACGCGGAAAGCGGTCGATTGCCGTCGGAGATCAGTTTTATATGACCATAGTGGTCAGCAACAGCGACGCCGAACCGGCGCCTCCGCGAAACATGCCGGGAGCGAAACTGATGTATTTCGACCAGACCGGCACAAGCTGGAAAATGTCGACGGTCAACGGCGCCACCACGCGGTCGTCGACAGTGACATACACAGCCACTTTCCGTGCCCAGAAAGAGGGAACCTACAGCTATGGCCCGATATCTGTGGGAGGCGCAAGAAGCAATAGCGTAAGATACACGATCGGAAAGGGAGGTGCCGCACCACAGTCGATTCCGGGCAATAACAACGGCGGCGCTTCTGCATCTGCCGGAAGTGACGACGACGGAAAACCGAAATTCATCGGCAAAGGCGATGGCAATCTCTTCATGAGGGCCAATGTGACCAAGACCACTGCTTACGAGCAGGAGGCTCTCGTTTATACGGTTAAGCTATACACAACTTACGACGCCATCAAATTTATCGGCGCTACGGCTGCTCCGAAATTCGACGGTTTCGTGGTGGAAGAATCAAAAGACGTCTCCACTCAGCTTAACTACGAGTCATATCAAGGGAAGATGTATGCCACCGCAATCATAGCGCGTTACATAATATTCCCGCAAATGACCGGAAATCTGAAGGTAACCGGTAATACTTATACCGTTTCGGTCGACCGGCGTGAATATTATCATGACCCGTTCTGGGGAAGCATGTCTTACAGCACTCCGCTGCAGCTGAATGTCACTCCCAACGACCTGGTCGTAAACGTCAAACCGCTACCGTCGCCCAAACCTGCCGATTTTTCGGGAGGCGTCGGCAAATTCAGAATTTCCTCCGATCTCAAATCCCATAATCTCAAGACCAATCAGGCGGGTTCGATAGTCTACACGGTGACCGGAACGGGAAACATCAAATATATCCAGTTGCCTGATCTCTCGGTGCTTTATCCGCCGGAAATCGAGATCTATTCGCCGAAGAGCGACCAGAAGGTTGAAGTAGGATCGGCGAATGTGTCGGGAAGTGTCACATTTGACTATTCGTTCATGCCGCTGGAGGAGGGGCAGTTTAAGATTCCCGATGTAAAACTGGTATATTTCAATCCCGAGACAGGGCAATACGAGACTTCGGTTGCGAAAGGTTATACTGTCAACGTAGGGAAGGGAGAGGCCTCGAAGTCGGGAAGCCGTAAAAACGTGCGTTTCGATTCGAATCAGCAGAACGTCAAGGCTTCATCCCTGAGCAAGAGCCATGAGCCGATGATAGAGTCGTTCGTCTATTGGTTATGGTTCATAATCCCGGCTGTGCTTCTTCTCGGAGGGTTCGCCTACTATCAGATCTATACCAAATCACATGCCGACATGGTGGCATTCAACAGTCGCCGCGCCGACAAGATCGCCCGCCGGCGTCTGAAACGAGCTGCCGCCGCCATGCGCAAGAATGCCCCCGAGCTTTTCTATACAGAACTGCTCAAGGCTCTCTGGGGATATCTTGGCGACAAGCTCAAGATGCCAACCTCGGAACTCATGCGCGACAACATCAGGCAAATGCTTCTCTCCAAGAATATAGAAGAGGTGCAGATTGACTCGCTCATCGGACTGATCGATGATGCCGAATTTGCGAAATATTCTTCTGCCGGAAGGAATTCCGGCCTCGATGCGATGTATAAGCGCGCGATATCGATAATCAACCAACTTGAAGACTCATTTAAAAAATCGAAGTGATGCTGCGAAACGTCATTAAATATATAAGTATTCTGGTTGTGGCATTGGCCGGATCTGCAGGAGCAAAAGCCGGCGTGACGGCCGAAACGGAGATAGCGGCAGCCGATTCAGCATACGCAAAAGGGGAATATGCGAAGGCGATGGCCCTTTATGAAAATGTGGTGAAGGAGCATGGCACTTCGGCCGAGTTGCTTTGCAATCTCGGAAATGCCTGCGTAAAGGCCGGTGACTACGGTCGCGCCATGCTCAGTTATCAGCGGGCGTTGCGTATCGACCCTTCCGATTCGGAGGTGCGCAACAATATGGAGTTTGTGGCCTGGAGAGTGCAGGAAAACAACAAATCGGAGATCAGAGGCAAAAAATTAAGCGTTATGCCCGATGAACCCTCCTTTTTTGAAAATATAAAGAATCTGATCGGCCGCAGGGTGTCATCCAATGCGTGGGCTATAACGGGAGCGGTCTGCTTTCTGCTTTTCATCGTTTGCGCCGGGTTTTATGTTTTCATGAAAGATGTGGTGGTCAGGAAAGTCGGATTCTTCGGAGGGGGCATCCTTATCGGACTGACCGTGATTTTTGTGGCGTTTGCCTTCTATGCGGCGCGCAGTGCGAGGTCAGACTCGGAAGGGGTGATAACGGCTTACAAGACCACCTTATATAAAGAGGCGTCGGCAACATCGAAAACCAATCCGAGTCAGCTCACCCGCGGCACGGTGATGGATGTGCTCGACGAGGAGAAGGGGAGCAACGGAAAGACGTCATGGTATAAAGTAAGGTTGAATTCCGATTTTGTCGGATGGGTGAAATCTTCCGATTTCGAATTGATTGCCGAATGAGCGTAGAAAAGCTCAAAAATTATGCATTTTGTTGCAAATTATGGCGATAAAAGAAAAATATGTTGAAGAACACCATAAATAAATCCAAAAATACTTTGCCGTGATGTAAATTTTGGTTAATTTAGCAACACATAGAAAGCCTCCTTTCTCCTTGCTTTCAAAAAGTGACTAAAAAACAGTAATTAATCACTTAAATAATAATCAATAAAAATACATAACCATGAGCAAGACCATCACCTTCAACGAACTTCGACGCCTCAAAGACAGTTTACCCGACGGCGCCACGCATCGCATTGCAGATGAACTTAACGTAACCGTTCAGACTGTTCGCAATTATTTTGGCGGCGTCAATTATCAGTATGGCAAGAATGCCGGTCTTCACATCGAGCCGGGTCCCGACGGAGGCATTGTAGTTCTCGACGACACGACGATCTATGACATGGCTGTAAAGATCCTCGAAGAGCAGAACAGCTAAGAAGAGAAAGAGGCAAGAGATGGCAATGAATAGCGACAAGTATATCACCCTTGTTATCCACACCCCCGGGCGTGCGCAAAAGCTCAAGGGTTTTCTGAACTCGCACGATATTCCGGTGGAAATCGTGCCGGTGAAGGCTGCCGGCTTCGGCGACGAATGTCCGGTGAGAGTCCGCATCCCTGAGGATAAGCTTGGCCTCGGTCTCAAGATCCTTGAGAGCGGGGAGGACTATTCGACATCTCAGATCATGATTAAAATGGCGGGAATGAGCGGTGACATGCTCATCCCCGTCGATTTTTCTCAATCGACTCTTCTCGCTGTGCGCATCGGATTCTATATCGCCAACAAGGCCGGAATGCGGCCGGTGATCATGCACGCGGTTCTCGAACCTCTCTTCCCGGCGCAAAACCCTGATCCCGACATGCTCGACGGAACAGAGGAAGTGGAAATCGAAGAGCTCAAGGAGGGGAAATTGCTTACAAATGCCGCCCATAAGAAAATGAGCGCGCTTAAAAAGGAAATCCTCTCTATGCAGGCGGCGGGAGAACTGCCCGACATCAAATTTTCCACTACAGTGGTAGAGGGCGTGGCCGAAGAGATGATCCTTCAATACTGCCGGGTGCATAACCCCTCGATGGTGGTAATGGCCACCCGGGGCAAGCATAAGAAGGATGAGGATCTTGTCGGAAGCGTCACTGCCGAAGTGCTCGATTCATGCCGGGTGCCCCTCTTTACCGTGCCTGATAATTTTGCGGGCACAGGACTGCAGGATGTCAATAATCTGATCATGTTCTGCACACTCGAGCGTCACGACATAGTCTCGATCCGGGCCTTGATGAAAACGTTCAGTTATCCGGCCTGCGATGTCTTTCTGGTGCCGGTGGTGGAAAGGTCTGAATCCGACACCCGGAAAAAACTGACGGAGCTCCGCGACTATTTCTCGCAGACATATCCGATGGCCAATTTCCACATCCATCTTGCCAACCTGAAGAATTTCAGCGACGATATTGATTCCTTTATCTCTCAGCATGATATAAGGATGATGATCGTGCCCAATAAAAAGACCAATATCTTCAGAAGAATTTTCCGCCCGACTCTGGCCCATCGCTGTCTCTTCCAGCGCGACCTGCCGATGCTGATTCTGCCGGTCTGATTTTTGGAGCGGTTTTTGCTATTGTTATAGCGTTATGACTCTTCGCGTCTTGCAGGCGTGAAGATTTTGTGTGTTTATTTGCGAGCATCATTGGTAAATAATCCCGCACTTTAGCACAGTATTAATTCAAAGACAACCACGTGATATACCCTCAGGATTTCGAATCTAAAATAGGTTTTGACACTGTCAGAACAGCACTTCTCGGTTTCTGCACCTCCCGCCTTGGCAAAGAGGAGGTTGAAGCCATGAAATTTTCCACCGATTTTGATGCGATAGTAAATTCTCTTCATAGTGTCGACGAGATGATGCGCATTAAAAAGGGGGGCTTCCCTTATCCGACCCCGTCGGCTCACGATGTTCTTCCGTATTTATCCGAGATCAAGGCCCGCAATTCATTCATGAGCGCCGAGAGGCTCTATAAGCTGATGTCGGTGATGCTCTCGTTTTCAGAGATCGAATCCTTTTTTCGCGATCAGCGGGAAGAGGAGAGCGAAACGCCGCTGTTTCCTTCCCTGACAAAGGAGGTTGAAACATTGCGCGCTTTCCCTGATCTTGTGAAAGTCATCTCTAATGCAATCAATAAGTTTGGCGAGCTGAAGGATACTGCCTCGCCTGAGCTTTATGAGATACGCCAGCAGATACGCTCGGCTTCGGGAGCGATGCAGCGCGCCATGCGAAGAGTGCTCGATTCAGCGGTGGCCCAGGGAA
The DNA here is from genome assembly GCA_905214735.1 of uncultured bacterium. Lineage (GTDB taxonomy): Bacteria > Bacteroidota > Bacteroidia > Bacteroidales > Muribaculaceae > Lepagella. The sequence continues at coordinate 47,870 of CAJMNI010000013.1, forward strand.
TAGTGGATAAGGATACGACGCCTTCAATCCGCGACGGCCGACTGGTGATTCCGGTTCAGGCCGGAAGCAAACGCCAGATTTCGGGTATAGTCCATGATGAGAGCGCCACGGGAAAGACCGTCTTCATCGAGCCGGCTCAGGTTGTGGAGGCCGGCAACCGCATCAAGCAGCTGGAAATGGAGGAGCGCCGCGAGGAAATAGCAATCCTTACGCGGATAGCCGATGTGATCCGACCGAATATCGAGGATATTTCGTCGAGCTGCTATCTTATGGGTCGCCTCGACTTCATAGCTGCAAAGGCGGCGTTTGCCATCGACACAGATGCCCGGATGCCTCATCTGTCAAAGAATGTGCAGCTTGAGTATTATCATGCTGTGCATCCGGCGCTTTCGCTCGCACTCCGGCAGCTCGGCCGCGATGTGGTGCCCCTCAACATAACTCTTTCTCCCGACAAGAGGATCTTGATTATCTCCGGACCGAACGCCGGTGGTAAGTCGGTATGTCTCAAGACTGTGGCTGTGGTGCAATATATGTTCCAATGCGGTATGATGCCGACGGTTTACGAAAATTCCCATCTCGGAATTTTCAAAAATCTTTTTATCGACATTGGCGACGAGCAGTCGATAGAGAACGACCTGTCGACCTATTCGTCACATCTGCGAAACATGAAGTTTTTCTTGGCCAATGCCGATAAACGGACCTTGTTTTTAGCAGATGAGATGGGCTCGGGCACAGAGCCTCAGATCGGAGGGGCAATGGCGCAGGCCATCCTCGACTATATCGGAAAGGCAGGAAGTTACGGCGTGGTTACTACCCACTATCAGAATCTGAAGAAGTTTGCCGAGGAGGCTCCCGGGTTTGTCAACGGAGCCATGCTCTATGATCGCCAGCATCTCGCGCCGACATTCCAGCTTTCGATCGGAAATCCGGGAAGCTCGTTTGCACTCGATATCGCTTACAAACTCGGTCTTCCCCGCAATGTGATCGACGAGGCCAAGCAGATAGTGGGGGAGGATTATGTCAATCTCGACAAATATCTCTCCGACATTGCCCGCGACCGGAAATACTGGGCGTCGAAGCGCCAGAACATTCGCGAGAAGGAGGCCCGCCTCGACAATCTGTTGTCGAACTATGAAGAGGTGGCCGGCGATCTCAAGCAGCAACGCCGGGCAATTCTCGATGACGCCCGAAAGGAGGCTAAGGAAATTCTTGGCGAGGCGAATGCCAGGATTGAGCGGACCATTCTCGAGATCCGCAATGCCCAGGCCGAAAAAGAGCGCACCAAGGAATTGCGCAAGGATCTGAATGCATATATAGATGCGTCGGCAGATACCGGCGATGATGCAGCCGACAAGAATCTTCCGAGCCAGCTGCAGCCATTGAAGCATAAGAGCCGTAAAAAACGGACTGAACCGAAACCTCAGGCCCCGGTGGCGGAGAAGCGAGAAATCAGGAAGGATGATTATGTGAGGCTTAAAGATTCGCAGACGGTGGGGCAGGTGCTTACAATCAGCGGGAAGAAGGCTACTGTGGCTTTCGGCGCGCTCCGTACTATTGTTGAGCTGTCGAAACTCGAACTTGCGAAGAAACCCAAAGAGTCAGCGCTTACAAGCGTCTCATCCATAAGCAGCTCCACAAGCGACGACAGCCGCCGGCGCCAGCTCAGTTTCAAGAATGAAATCGATGTGCGCGGCATGAGAGCTGACGAAGCGATCCAGGCTGTTACCTATTTCCTCGACGACGCCATTCAGTTCCAGGCCTCGAGGGTGAGAATCCTTCACGGCACCGGCCATGGAATCCTAAAGACGCTGATCCGTCAGCAGCTGAAGGCCAACACTGCCGTGGCCCACTTTGAGGATGAGGATGTGAGGTTTGGCGGTGCCGGAATAACGGTCGTAGACCTCGAATAATGTCATAAAGAAAAAAATGCAAAACGCCGTTCAAATTTATTGAATGGCGTTTTGTCATATCGTGGAGTTTGCGTAATTTTGCAATCCCGAAAAGAGAAACGAAACTCTTCAGCGGGCGGCGCGAAGGCGCTGTATTGCCAACCAATTGTCGCGCCTTGCAAACGGGGCGTTAAATTAGAAAAGATGAAATTCAAATATCTTGCGCTTTGGCTTCTGCTCGCAGTGGCGCTTGCCGTGGTTATGGCCGCCTCCTTTTTCGAAGGTGATATAAGCGTCGGAGGCTATAAGCTTAAGAAGTCGGGATTTGCCGAGACCCTCATGGGCAAGAAGGGAGGAGATGCTCTTGCCGACAGTCTCGCTGCTTTCCCCGAAACGGACGAAATGACGGCTTCGAAAGAACAGACTGTGGACTCGGTGCCGCAGTCGCTCTTTATATTCGGCGATTCGATGACGTTTAATCTCGCGCTGCGGTTGGCTGCCTACGCCAAACAAAACGGGCATACGATTCACGCGGTCAACTGGGATTCGAGCAATACGAAAATATGGGCCGAACACGACACTCTCCGCTATTATATAAATAAATATCATCCCACCCAGATATTCATCTCTCTCGGCAGCAACGAACTATATCTTAAAAATCCGGAATCGCGAGTGCCTTATGTCAAGAAAATTCTTGCAGTGATCGACACTATTCCGTTTGTATGGATCGGACCGCCAAACTGGAAGGAGGATTTCGGAATCAACGATATGCTTGAAAAAATGTGTGGCAAACGAAGATTTTTCCGCACCGACGGCATGAAGCTCGACCGGAAGAAGGATCATATCCATCCCACGCGCGACGCTTCGGCTCTCTGGATTGACAGCGTGATGCGCTGGTTGCCGCAGTCGGCCCATCCTTTTGTTGCTGAGACCCCGGCAGACACAATCGGAAAGGCAAATCCCAATATTATCTTCCTGAAAGCTCTCAATAAGTAAAAGATGAACGAATTCAACGGCAATATTTTCTGGCAGAACATTTGGGAGCAGTTGCAATATGACCCTACGGCTCCGATGATTTTCTCGAGCGGACTCTTCTGGGTGCTTTTCATTCTGTTCATTCCGGTCTATGCCATGCTCAAACGCAGCCGATGGCAGATGATCGTGTTTGTTGTTCTCTTTTCGCTCTATTTCTATTATAAATCGAGCGGACTCTTCTTCCTGATGCTGCTTGGCACGTCGCTTGTCGACTGGCTCGTGTCGCGGTGGATGGCGAAATTGAGAGGGCAGAGGGCGCGACTTGCGCTTATGTGGACTTCAATCGTTCTTTCGTTGAGCATTCTTGGCTATTTCAAATATGCCAACTTCTTCCTATGGAACTGGAACGCTATGGTCGGAGCGAACTTTCAGCCGCTCGACATTATCCTCCCGGTCGGAATCTCCTTCTATACTTTCCAGTCTATAAGTTATGTGGTCGATGTCTATAAGCGAAAAATCGGACCAACCCGCACATGGCTCGAATATCTCTTCTTCCTGTCGTTTTTCCCGGCTCTCGTTGCCGGCCCCATCGTGAGGGCGGATTATTTCCTGCCGCAACTTGAGAAAAACAAGTCGGCAACAACTGCAGAAATCTGGGGAGGACTGTGGCTTATTATCATCGGCATTTTCAAAAAGGCGATAGTGGCCGATTATATATCGCAATATAACGATCTTATCTTTAATGATCCTTCGCTTTATACCGGAGTCCAGACTCTGATGGGAGTGCTGGGATATACGATGCAGATCTATTGCGATTTCTCCGGCTATTCCGACATGGCAATCGGAATCGCTTTGATCATGGGCTTCAAACTCGGCTTGAACTTCGATTCTCCATATCAGAGCCGCAACCTCACGGAGTTCTGGCGCCGCTGGCATATATCGCTCTCCTCGTGGCTGCGCGATTATCTGTATATTCCGCTCGGAGGAAACCGAAAGGGAACGTTCAGAACCTATCTCAACAATTTCCTTACAATGCTTATCGGTGGTCTATGGCATGGAGCCGCATGGAAGTTCGTGTTCTGGGGGGCGATGCATGGCGTCGGACTGGCAGTTCACAAAGCCTGTAAGCCGATTCTGAAAAAGATTCCCGACAATTGGTTTACAATTTTCATATTCTGGCTGATTACTTTTGTCTACGTTTCGCTGCTATGGGTTTTCTTCAGAGCCGCCTCTTTCAGCGATTCCGTTCTGATCATACAGAATATATTCGTAGACTTCCAGTGGAATCAGATTCCTCAGTTCTTTGAGGTGAGAATGGTGTGGTGCATAATGATGCTTGCCTTGATAGTTGCTCATTTTGTGCCTCAGCGCTGGGCCGACAAGGTCCAGATGGCCTACGTCGGTGCTCCCTGGATTATAAAGGTCCTTGTGTTTGTGGCCGTGGTGCAGCTTGTGATCGAATTTATGTCGGAAGAGGTGGCACCGTTCATCTATTTCCAGTTCTGACTCCTATGGCCGAACATTATTCTTAGGATTAAACGCCGCTCTTGCGGACTGTAACAATATCGGAAGCTCCCGGATTCATTTTAATGGATTCGGGAGCTTTTTTGATTCGATTTTGAATTGTTGTCTTCTTTGAATTTCCGGCGGCGTCCATATCGGTTTAGGAAGGTTTGAGAAATTAACGTAATGAAAGGTAATTTAACATTTATTGATTTTACAGATTTTCAACAAGTTGGGCTTGAAATATGCTGCAAAACATAATTTCGTGGAAGAAAAACTTGCACAACGGTGATTTTTGCTATAATTTTGCAATCGCGTTTGAGAAACGACGCCTCCTCCGAGAGGCCGAAACGAAAGGTAAAACGCAAGAGAACATTGACATAATGCTACCAAGACAAAGCAGCGTAAAAGTTGTTTGAAGAGTACAGGGACAAATAAAGTCCCGTCAATACGATTCCTACAATAATATAAGGAAATCCTGAACCGACAAAAACAATTCGAAGAATCTGAAAAACAGATACTAACAGCGGAGAGTTTGATCCTGGC
>CAJMNI010000014.1 GCA_905214735.1 uncultured bacterium
AGGAGTATCCTCAGGCAAATTTTGCTGCCTGAGCGACTTTAGCTGACCTCCGGCAACGCCATTAACTGAATATCCCTATTTTAGACTGCATTATTCATAGCCGCCACGCTTTGTCTTCGCAGTAACCGTTCGATCAGTTCGGATTTTCCCGGAGCCACACAGATTTTACGTCAAAATCCGTTCGATGTGCCTGAAGGCAGCACTCGAAGATGGTCAGAAGGCACAGGATTGCGCGATTTTTCAAGTGCGGAGCGCAGCAGTGCTTCCCCTGCCGGGGTTACGCAACAGATATTTGGACCATTACTCTGTCTATGACGGTGGCAGATGTCGCAGTCTGGTCAGATACTGTTTCAAAAAGTGTGTCTGAGAAGCTGAGATGTAAAAAAAGGGACCTGCCGTTTTGACAGATCCCAACGAGTTTGTAATTTTAGGCGTCCAAACTTAAAATTATAACTCAAATGCTTCTGACAAAGGAACAAATTTCTGAGCAAATGTGCAAGCATGCACAGAAGAAAAATGGACTCCACGACCTGATGGAGATCATGATCGAGAGTATGATGGTAGCCGAGCGCAGCGAGTTTCTTGCTGAAAATCCGGACAATAAGGGTAATGGTTATCGTCCCGGGAAAAGTTACGGTCAAGGGAAAAAACTTGAGTTCCGCATACCCCGAGACCGCTACGGTAACTTCCATCCGCAGATATTGGCTATTCTTCGCGACCAGGAGGAAGAATGCGACCGTCTGGCTGTGTATAACCATCGGTTCCCAGCGGGGGTCTTTGATGCAGGATTCGATGCGTTCTATGATGCGGCTTGACGATTTTTCGTATTCGCGAACGAGTGTCAATCCGCCAAGCGAGGAGAGTTCGGGTGCAGAGAAATCGACCGTCACTTTCTTGCCGGCCACGGGCTCAAGTTCAAACAATGTCGGAAAAGTTTGGTAATCTGCGGGAGATGAAGTAATTTGCACATGAAGTAAAGGAAAAATGTTTGTGTAACGGCATTACAAATATAATATTTAATCCTCTGATTACCAATAGTTATAAGGTTTCCTTTACTTTCTTTTTATGAGAATGTAAAAATTTTTACCAATTATCTCAAGCAACGACGATAAAAACAGGCCATTGAAGTTATGTGCTGCTGATGGTGTAAGAAAGAACCTCAATATCTGACTACATCTCTCTTCAAACCGATCTCCACCCATTTGGCAAATATCCATAAATGTCGGATTCGTGTTTGATTTTGGTAGAGAGGAAAATGCCGATAACAAATTTTTATATTGTTCAACTTTTTTACTTTCTTCCATTAATCCCAATCGTTAAGGTTGGCGATGTAATTGTCAACCGATTCTTCATCGAAGAGTTCGGGCAATTCCCGTGTGTTTATATGATAGTCATAATCGGTCATCATATCATTAACAGGTTCCTCGCCACACTCATTGTATTCTTCTTCCATGATATTCTTTACTGTGTTCTGTCGATGTAATCAGTTAGCCGGAGCTTCAGATAAAATATCTTCAAGCAAGAATGGTATCACACCTATATACATAACCCCGTCCTCGTCAGTCCAAGGTTTGCTGCTTCCCTCGAGAACGACAATCTTTCGGAAGAAGTCTCCGGTATTTTTGAGAGAAAATAATTCCTGCGCTTTCTTTTCAGGTGTGTCAATATTCAATGCCGATTGTATATAGACCTTGTTGTTGCCGATATTGACAACGAAGTCAATTTCATGTTGTGACATTTTCTGCTTGCCGTCAACAAGACGATTCACTTCCACTATCCCGACATCAACGGAATATCCTCTGCGAACCAACTCGTTATAAATCATATTTTCCATTAGATGTGAACGCTCCTGTTGACGGAAATTCAAGCGGGCGTTACGGAGCCCGAGATCCATTGCATAGTATTTCTGTATGGTGTCGAAATATTTTCGGCCCTTTACGTTCCACCGGTCTGCTCTTTGGAAAAGATACGCATCCTCCACATATTCAAGATATTTCTTGATGGTGTTATGAGAAGGTGCTTTCCCAATGGCGGAGCCTGCTGTATTTGCAAGCCTATTGGAATTAGTAAGAGACCCGACGGATGAACAAAGTGCATCGACAAGCGGACTCAGTATGCTGTCATCTTTGAGTTTATATCGCTCAACTATATCCTTGATATAGACATTGGTGAACAGTCCCTGAAGATATTTCCTTTTCTCCTTTTCGTCCGGTTCAAGAACAGCCAACGGCATACCGCCATACATCAGATATTCCTCAAAAGCATCCGCCTTTTCCATATCCGAGACTGTCAGGAACTCCGGGAAAGATAATGGATATACCTTGATTTCCGAACCACGGTCTCTGAAATTGGTAACAATGTCTTTAGACAGCATCTTTGAGTTTGATCCGGTCACATAGATATCCAGATTGGGCCGAGCCATAAGGTCATTCAGGATATCATAGAACGTAGTATAAAGCATATCACGGTCTTCCTCGGGAACAAGGGACTCGTCAACATCGTCATTCTTTACCTTATAGGACAGTTGAATCTCGTCGATCAATACATAGAACTTCCTGCTTGAATTTTTCGTTTGCTCAATGATATAATCGTAAAGCACATTGGGGTTGCGATATTTGATGTCAGATTTGCGGTCAAGAGCTATTTCGATGAAATCTTTTTCATCAACTCCTTCCTCTATCAGTCTGTTCTTGAAAAGCGTTGACAACAGAAAGGACTTACCGGAGCGTCGGATTCCGGTAATAATCTTGACCTTGCCATTCCATCTCTTTGCGAGCAGTTGATTCAGATATTCGTTTCGTTCTATAATCATAGTCCAGATTTATTCAATGACAAAATGGTCATAGGCATGACTGTTTTGTCAGTGCAAAGATAATGCAGAATTTTCTCCCAGCCAAATATGCGGAGCGATTTATCGATACATACATCAAAAAACACTCTCCGCCTTCATAGCGGAGAGTGCCGAAATGATATTGAATGATTCGCTCGGGGTATTACCGCCCTATGCGGTAGCCTTGTTGAGTCCAATAGGATGTGTCTGCGTAGTCAAATACAGGCCACCATTCGGTGTTGTCGTCATAGACGACTTCGAATTCGTCGAGAATCACCTTCCGGGCTGATGGGTCTACGGAAGTTTGCATGTACGGATCATCATACCATAGTGTAAGTTTGGCTCTGTCGACTACAGTTTCAATACGATGATTCAGGAGGTAGATAGCTTTGATTTTACCGCCTTTGGCGCTTCCAATGGAATATGAAAAGTTTTTCGACATCATGCTCCTGCCGTCGGAATCAAAGAATTCAACAGTCACATGAACGTCAGATGGTGAGGAGGCTTGGAAGAAACATTCTGCGTCCATCGCTATTCCATCGAGGCAATAGCCCTGTTTGCAAATCAAATCATCATTCTCCACCCATAAGGTTTCGACGCCGTTTATCTGTCCGGAATTAGAATGATTTGTGTATTTGCGCGGCTTGTCAAAGAATCGTTGTCGTTGTGCTTCCTCCCAAATTGAACTAACATGAGTGGCATAAGCTGGCACTACATAGAAATATTTGCTCAGTGGCATCTCGGAATTGTCCAGAGTGAAATCAAATCCATAGTCTCTGCCATATATCAAGTCAATATAACTGCGTTCAGCTGTTGTGCCTCCATCTACTGCTTTTGCACGCTTTATGAAATTGAAATTCTCATCGTAGATTAAGAGTTCGAGACCAGTAAACCCCTTTATCTCCTGATCAATTGTGCTGAACCATCCTATTTTGCCATCATGCTGTATCGAGACTGTCCCATGGTATGTTTTATTGGCCGGGGTATAAGTCTGTTTATAGTCCAAGACGGGGAAGGCGCTGTTAGCGATGCGCCACAGCACCAATGACCCTTCCGCCCACTTCAGGGAAGCGGCTGCGGCTTTAAACCAATCAAAGGTCTCTTCTGCGATATCGCCCACTATAGCCCCCCCCTTCATATCCGAAGACACACTGACGCCCAGTGTCCCTTTCCATTCGTCGAGACTTTTGTCAGTCGCGGAGAGGGTGTACTCCTTTTCGTAAGGTTCTCTGGGTTTCAGCAGAACAGAAGGTTTTGAGCTGCCCGCGTCATTATCCATTTTATGCGTCATCGATGCATCGAGATTGATTCTAAGAGGCGAAATATCCAGGGTTGCGAGCCCCAATGTAAAACCTATATCTATATGGAGAAAGAACCTCGAGGCAGATTGAAACAAAGTATTGGTGAGCTGCTTCTTTATTTCGGGATCCTCGACAAGCATATTTTTGGAGCGATTGACAGTGTTTTCAAAGTCTTTACTCATCTTCGTGCTCCAATTGAAGAGTTCCGTCTTTTGTGCGCACTCATACTTGAAAGGCTTGTCACCCTTTATTTTTATTGCTTCGTCATACGCGGCTCCGAAGTTGAAGTCAAGGCATAGTTTAGCCACGTATACATCAAGCCCCAAAGAAGGCAATCCATAGGGTACCGGTATTAAATATTGCAGTATATTATGCCAATCGTTTTCATGGAGAATTCCGTCTTTAGGAACTGTCATGCCTGTGGAACCCGCAATTCCCAGTGCAGTCCATCTATCTGCCTGCAACCCATACTGGGAATAAACCTGGACAACATCATTGCTCAATTCCAGGTCGAATCCATTCTGGAGACTGAATTTCAATTTGACGTTTTGATAGCTGGCGATTCCCACTCTTGAAGCATAGGCAGTCGCGCTCCCGCCGCTCCTTAACCCCGTAATATCATCTCGTTCCTCAAATTTTCCTTCACTGTATTTTACCGGATCGATTTCGAATTCATCAATTTTGTCTTTGTTTCCAACCTCAAATGTCATAGAAAACAAAGATTCAGAAAAACTGCCGCTGTCGTCGGCGCGTGACTTAGGGTCATGCCGGGGGACGAGACGAAATCCTTTGAGCTGTTTTCCGTCTCCCGACGCTGAGCGCGAAGCGGTGGAGTCGGATTCATCGTAGACACCGGCAATGCTGGCATCAATAGAGAAATCAAGTTCCTTGAAGACTTTTCTCAGGGATACCGCATGTGATGTCATCAGATATCCGCCTTGGGACGCTTCTATGGCATCGACCTCATCGCAGAGGGTTGATTGGAAGAGCTGCGACATAGTCGTGGCCAAAAGTTCACCCCGGCGGGGAAGCAAATCGCCCGGAATGTTTTTTGTGAAGAGTATCTCGGTATGGCCCAGAGTGGTGTCGTTGCGACATGTGACGATGTATGGTATATACTTCTCGTCGATGACACGGACACCATCCTGGAACTGATAGGTTACGCTGCCGAGTTCGGTCTGCTCGGTTTTTGGCGAGGAGAAACCATCGCCGTTTGGCTGGCCGCTTTCGTCCGAAGATAGAGGTTCATCCATGTAGAGTGAACACCCTGCCAGTATCAGAGAGAACGCTAAAATCAATAAGTTGTTGAGCTTTTTCATCTTGAGAAATTCAGGGGATAAAGATTGGAAAGAGTGCCCAGGGTTTTATAAGCATCGAATTCGATATCTTCTTTAAGCCACATGAGCCTATAATTGCTGCGGTCGTAGCACCTGAAGTCTATGTGACCTTGACCCTGATTGGTGGGAGCCCAGATTCGGAATTCGGCGTAGGTGATTCCGCAAGCCTCGCGGCGCTTTGCCATTCCTGAGAGTTCGCCACCCACAAAGGCCGCGACCATCGAGGTGGAGTCGTTCCATTCCTGGCCGTCAACACGGATATCAGCGTATATGACCATATCGGAAGGATGCATTGCACTGAAATCCTCCATTATCCAGGGGTCGATGATATTGACGCGACAGGTGTCCGTAAGGCGACCTGCCCCTCCAATTGCAATAAGGTCGACCTGTCCCGACCGCAAGGCGACAAGAGTGTCGTTTTTCAGCATAGCGCGAGTATTGTCTCCCAGCATCCAGAAGATGGCGCCGTCACTAATTGTGTCGGGGGTGAATGTCACGGCAAGAGGCAATGAGTCGCTCACCATGACATAAGGCGAGTCGTGAGCAATCTTCATGGCGATCCCTTCCCAAGTGTCAGGCTCCTCCTCAAACTGAAAGAACTCACCGCAGGATGTCAGCGACAGTCCAAATATGATAAACCAAAAGAAATGCCTCATAATCAATCGGTTTTAAGTGGTGCTTGGACACTCTGTATATTGGACCGCAAAGACTGCCTGCCGTCATCGAACCGGATACTGACATAATATTCAGCAGACTCGCCGGGGGCAAGGCGTGGATCCACATAATATCTTTTTTCTTGGGGGATGTCGGTAAGATATCTGAATGATTTCTCTCCATTGAGTTTTCGATAGAGGCAGAAGAAGTATGGGGCGTCCGAGGGAGAATTCGAGAGTTCCCATACAAGCTTGACAGTACCCTCCCTCCGGTTGAAGTCGCCCAGGAGCTTTATGGGCACATCCACTACTTTGTCATAATTGAGTTTGGCCGAGAATACTGGGGTCAGCCCGGAACTGATATCCCAAAGACTGACGGTTTCCACAGCATACTCATATCTTTGATTCATCGGTCCTCCCGGAGCATCATCAATCTGCATGACATATCCGTTGGCCCTCACCGAATCGCCGGCAAAAGTTTTAAGCAGATCCCATTTCGCGGTCCCATCCTTACGACGATAGCAATTATATGAGCCTATAATCTCGTCGCCACCTCCAATCCACCGCGTGTGAATCATTCTGTTGTCGACCCATGCGGAGTCAAGGTGTGCCTTGGAAGGAGGAGCCGGATTGGGACGCAGAACGGCAATCGTATCCGAGCATTCTCCCTCATTGCCGGCCCAGTCCACTGCCCTGACTGTATAATAGATATAGCGTTCGTTTGCGTTCACATCAACTGTATCCGTATAGGACCGGGGAAAGACATGCCTATGGTTGGCCATGTTGAATACATGGTCGCGGGCATTGGCATATAGCACATCGTAATAATGAACGTCGAGTGAGTCCGGCATATTCCACATCAGTGCAATCGTCCCGTCAAGTGCCGGAAATGCCTTGAAATCGGTTGGAGCCTTAGGCGGTTTTGTATCGCGGATTCTGAGAAGTCGGGGGAAGGAATATCCTATATTTTCTGCCGTATCCACAGCCGCCATGACAATCATGCCCGTTGAAATATCGGAAACATCGATACGAACAAGTGTGTCGGCAGGCGAAATATACTGCTCGGATAGAAGTCTCCATTGTTTCAGGGAGTCTTTTTCATTATGGTACATAGGTATATAGCGGACGAAATCGTCCTCGATCGTATCCTTATGGAAATGGATTGTGGCATAGACCTTGTCCCACAGATTCTTCCCGGGACGTTCGATTTCAATCTTTGTTATCTCAGGCCCCCTTGGAGGCTGCATATCAGGGAAATGTACACGCACGGGCCTGCTCATCGGCGTAAGGTCGCCGAAAGCATCGTGAGCCTGTATGGCGTATTCGAAGTCGCCGGTAAGGCCATGCGTATGTTCGAAGAACACCTCCTCGTTATTGAAACTTGAAAAGATGGGAGGGGCATAAGGCCTTTCATTCACTTTTTCCCATTCCTTTGCTCCGGCAGGACGCATGTATATCTCGAAAGTGCCGTTGATGGTATCATTCCAGGAAAGGTTCACGCTTCCGTGTCCCAGCAATGAATCCGTGATTTGGATGTCATAAGGCTGCGGCTTATATTTTTCATTTTTGACATGCTCCACTTGGGCAGGCATAATAAAGAACTGCCCGGTAGTGTCAGTGACCGAAGGTGTGACGAAGTAAGAGTAGGCCTTGCCTTTTTTCGGATTGTGGTCAACGAATCTCAGGCCCAGGGCCTGCGCGAGATCGGGGCGCCATTCAGCGGCAAGATATGCAGCCATCAGACGCGTTTTCTGATCCTGTGCCATCTCAGTGAAAGCCCCGATTGAGCCGGGTTCATAAGTTGTCATCTCGGGAGTCATATCGCCGCTTCCATATACTGAACCCATTGCCAGATAGGCGATAGAGTCAATGGTATCTGGGTAGCATTTTCTGAATTTTTCGAGCGATATAGGTCTTATTCTCCTGGCCAGAGTGTCAAGATTGAAACCGGGCGCATCATCATCCAGGCGATACACATCATAGCCGAAACGATTCAGATATTCCCATTCAGGGTAGGAAGGGACTGCCCATCTCAGCACTACGCTGTCACCATAAGCGCGTGCAATTGCCTTGATATAGACATACATGTCTCTTTCACGGAATGTAGTATCCGGTTTCAGCGTGCCGATCGGATGAGTGCCGGGCAGCTGTTGCCTGAATTCATCGTAATCCGCAATCGAGTCATCGGCTGATGCGGACGGGGCGGTGGCTGCCTTGTGGGACATCCCCATGCCAAAAACGCAGGGTACAGCGATGATGGCGGCGACTGCCCAAAGCAATGAGCGCATATATTGTTTCTTTGTTTCTTTCATTTTTCTTTCTATTTATTAGTGGCATTGGTTCGGAGATAGCTCGAATTTGACGTGCCGCGATGTTTTCTGGCTCCACCATACGAAGTGTTGGAAGTGGATTGGAGAGTCTTGATCAGTTCGGAATACTTCTTTTGGTAAGTTAACTGGAAGTACGAGCTGAGCTCAATGAGTTCAGCGCTCTTCCCATCATTGAACACTGTCCACTGTAATCGACGGAAATTCCAGGCATTGACGCGATAACGGGTAAACCTGAACTTCATATCATTATATTCCGCTGTCTTCTCGGGGTTGAAGAAACACTGTTCCCATGTAGCAGCATAGTCTTTGTCCGTCACATAACCATTGGAGCTGACAGATGAGTAATACAGTCTTCTGCCTAAAGGAGACTGCCAACCACTCTTGTTAACTTTAGGATGACACATGATGCGTGTGTGACGGTAGTTGTCATTAATCTCAAAAGTCTTATTGGGATTGAGTTTGCCCAATGAAGCTGCGTTATAGATCATGCCATACTGGTAAGCGGGTAGCTGGAGCGAAATACGGTCATAGTCACCGGTATAAGTTAAAATCTTACCACACATGACGGCCATCCAGTTCTTCATCTCCGCCTTGGTATAGTTAACCTGGCAGTTCGTTGTTTTAGGAATTGCTTCTGAAACCATTCCACAAGCCTGATAGAGATCGCTGAACAACTCTGCATAAGATTTTTCTTTCAGCGGCATGCCTTCGATGAGACCAGATGTATTTTCACCCAGCATGTCATTGGCAAGCACTGTACCGTCCCTGTAGAGCGGCCATAATGTGCCGAGGGTCCTGTAAATTCTCCTTCTATCCATCACGACAGCTTCGCGAATCGAAACTGAACCCGGTTGGATAAGGTGGTCGCTTGGCTCTATACTCAATAATCCTGAGTTCCAGATTCCGAAAGGTGTCACCATATACATTGATTCAGGGGTCTGCACCCGGAAGTCAAGGTTTGACGGAGCTGAAACAAATTTCGGACCGCCTATAAAGAACATGTTGCTGAGGTAACTTATGTAGTAGAACGGATCAGACGCCACTAAGAACTGCTTGTAGCCATTGACGTTTCTTGAGGGAAATTTGGAGGCAGTCGACCTAAAGTTGCCTATCAGGTAACTGTCATACAACTGGCCCTGTGGAAGAGCAGTCATGGACATATCGTCAAGACGCACCCCGAGGAAAGGCTTCAGATAGAATAATGGAACATCGAATACTTCATCGGCTTTCCTATCGCCGCAAGATGCCACTCTCATCGACAACAGATCCTTGGACCGGTGAACGTCCACCATCCCTTGTTCTTTCTTGAATACGGTAACACGGAATCGTGGCTTGGTTTCCGAACCAATTCCAAAGTAATCTACCTGGGCAACCTCCACTCGATAAGAACTCAAGGGATCGGAAGAGATCCTGGCGGTCGGAGTTTTTGAAGTGGTAGGAGTTTTTGAAGTATTTGTACGCGTTGTCCTTCCGGAAGTGTTTTTGGTAGTCTCTCCTGGAGTAAAGGAAGGTTTTCCTGATGTGCCGGAGTTTCTCACGCTTCCTCCTGACTGCAGGGAATTCTTCAGATTTTCTCTCTCCCTCGCAAGTACTTCCTCGCGTGATTCACCGTAAACAATATAATTTTTCACTTCTTTCCACGTCGCCTCACTCATTTTTTGCTCAACCCATTCGTAACGGAGTATCATGCGGCCTTCCCCACTGAAAGGTGCCAGGCCTCCGGATGGTGTCATGATTGAAACAGAGTCATTCTCAATCCATTTGTTGGGTGCGCTCGATACAACACGACCGTTCTGATATACATACCAGTTGAGATTCCCCTTGACGTAGGCTTTCCCTTTCATCTTTCTTCTGAGGGATATGGTGGGATGCTTTAAGTCGACGGGAAGAGCATAAATAAGAGTGTTGCCTCCCTGGATGCAAGACTCCTTATAATTCTCCCAGTTGTTGGGGAACGCAAGGGCTACATGGGGCTGCAGGTCTTCTGCGTCTTCAAGTGTACGGGTTTTGTTGTTTGTCACAAAATAGAAATCCTTAGTCTGGCTCCAAGGCTGGAAGTCCCACTTGTTGGTGATTGTGTCGTAAACTTCGGGATGTTGCCATTTGCCCTGGACAAACTCCATGGCGCGTCCTTTCATGCGAAGACGATAGAAGCGATTCGGATTGAGAACAGTCAGGTTCAGAGTCACCTTATTGCCGTTCATAAGATATTCCACCTCGCTGCGGATGCCGCTTCTGTCGTTGCGTGCATCAGTCAGACTCTTGTATTCTGTCAGTTCGGGCACTGAGTCAGGAATGATCTCAAACTTGAATTTGCGACTGGCAAAACGGTCGAGGGTCCCTTCGTCGTATTTGTCTCCCTGGCTTGATTTTCTGACCTTTTCAAGCTCAGTAGGATCCGCTACTGCAATAGGTCTGTTTAGGTCGGCCTGTGTTGTTACCACGGGCCGGCTCTGAATTTCCCAGTCAAGGGGATTCTCTGCCGCCTTATCCAAGTCGACAGAACCTATATTACATTCCTCGAAGAGCTGATAATCATCGAGAGCATTACCGTAGAACATTTCGCAGACATCGCCGCATTCGAAGGAGAACGTCTTGTTGATGTTAATGAGTCCGGCGAGGAGACGAAGCTTGACCCTTGCCTTACCTGTAAAATAGTTAGGATTGGGCAATCCGGCCTGGAGAACGCCACCGATTCCGGCATCTACCAGATCAATCTTCTTTTTGATGAAGCCAAGATAAAGGCGGAAACCGAACTTGGCATAAAGATAGGCGTAAAGCTGTCCTTCGCCATACCATCCGTCATGTCCCGGGCGTCCTCCCTTGAGATTTATACATCTTGAATTCTCACTGAGCTGTCGGACAGAAATGTCGAATCCCGCGGTGGCACCCATGTCGCCATAGAACAATCCGAGGTCTACGTCAACATAGCCCCAAACTGAGGCTCCCAACATTACTCCGCCATTAGTTTCTCCCATTAAGCCAAACTGTTTCTTGGCTTTCTCACGCGCCTCATTAGCTTTGCTTATGTCATCATTGGCATAAGCTCCGGAAGAGGAACCGTTAAGGAACTTGCGGACTTTTGCAGGTATCTCGGGCAACTGTCCATTGTTGGGCAATTCATTTCCAAGGCAGAGATAGGCGTTTGCGCCTACACTCACGGTGACTATCTTGGATTGGAAGTCCACAAGGGTAAACGTACAGCGTTTGTCCCATTCGGGCTCACCAAGATAGATGTGCCATTTGGTTTTCGTATCCGAGCCCTGTTTCTTATGGCCGATGCGGAAGTCAAGGCTTACGGAGAGCCCAGGGCCTTTGACCTTGATTCCGTCATCAGTCTTTTCCTTATCCTTGGCTTTGCCCTCCTCATATTTTGCCATGTTCCCATCATAATTTCCGGTCTTGTGCTCGTTCTTGTCGCCGACGGCGCTTGCGAAGCTGCCAGCGTAATCGCCGAGATCTTCCCCAAACTGCTCGAGTTCGGAGTTGAGTTCCTTAAGGATGTCGTTGATGCCGCCGTCAAGCGACGCGTCAACGGTTATGTCAAGCTGGAAGTATTGTTCCTGCGGATTATCCTCATAGACCAGATTGACCTTGCTGTCGATCATACCGCCCACACCTTTGACGCCACCCTTGAAAATAAAGGTGCTGAGGTTCTTTGCCTTTCGGTCGTAGACAACTGTAAGGTCGAGATCTCCCTTCAGCGTCACCTGGTCCACAGTGCCTATGCCCATACCGGCGATGATGCCGATGACGCCCTTCTTAGGTTTCGGATGCAGTTTGTCCTGAATATTATAGGCGCAGTTGAAATAGAATCCTCCGTGAATATTGTTCATTGAAATAGGACCCATAGGGATACCGCACTTTCCTCCGGCCATGATGTCGAAGAATCCCCAACTGAAGTTGTTGCCGTTTTCCTTATGGTCATAGTAACCGCCGTTGATATCCACCTTGAAAAGACCGCCCTTCACACTTGCCTTGAGCTGACCGGCATATCCTTTGTCCTTAGACGGATCGTCAGCACATGTTAATGTGCCTTTGAACGAGAATACGGGCGTCTCAGTTTCGAACGTCGCTTCACGGAACTCCACTCCCTTATAGTCAAGGGAGATATTGGAGAAATCAGAGATATTGTTTATCCATGATTGGATCTCGATAGCAGTGCCGGCGCTTATCTTGAGGTCAGAACAGAAGGTGATGTCACCTCCGAGAGTAATACCTATATACGGCTTCGAGCCATCGCGGTGCAATGCAAAATCCCACTTTTTGAGTGCGAACTCAAACGGTCCAATTTTCTTTTGGGGAGATGCACAGCCCCATTGACCGAAGTTAAGGTAAAAATCGCTGTCTTTTCCAAAGTCGATCTTGGATGCCTCGTTCCACCATCCTGCTCCGATGGCATTGCTATTCTCTACTTCCGACAGCATCTTTTCGGTAGCTTCGGCAGCCCGAACCTGGCGGTCATGTTCATATACCGACTCAAAACCGTCGTTGTTGGCAATGCGCATCTTGCAGAAGCGGATTCCCGGAAGTTTCAGGTCGAATGGCAGATTGGCCAGCTTCTTGTTGACAGTATTTGCCCCGGCAATTTCCACTGATCCTCCTACCAACAATTCAACGTTCGTATTGGTCTCGCCTTTCTCATCATCAATTGCCTCGACAAGAAGATAAGTCAAGTCTTTGTCGAGCGTGAGCTCACCAAGCATGAAATCGAAGTTGAGGTCTTCAATCTGGGAAGTGGTAAAGACATAGGCGAAACCTTTGCCTCCGCCTTTATTGGTGAAAGTCTGATTGTAAATATTGCAGGCATAATCTATTTCCCCCTTGAACAAAGGTATTTCGAGTTTGCCGTTGAATCCGAATTTCTTGAAGTCGTTCTGTACAATAGACACCATTATTTCGTCAAGGCTGAATTTGAAGCCTCCGATGGTGGCATTGTCTCCTGCGCGGTAGTTGATGGCATTGACTATTCCACAGTCCAATGTAAGTCCGGATTTGTCGATGAACAGGTCTTTGACGGCAACCTTCATAGGTTCCTTGCCGTTGCCGACTTTGATCGACGAGGGGAAAGCCATTGAGAGTTCCTTGAAGTAAAGTCCTGTCCATTCATTCTCAGTGCCTTTTGAAAGACCTGAGTTTTCCAGCTTGTATCCGTCCGGGAATGACGCCATATCCTTATGGTTGCTGTTGGCTGCGAGGTCAACTACGGCAGTCTCGCCAGTGAAGACATATCCGGGAAGGTCGACATGCTCGAATGAATCAAGGCTGCCTTCAGCTATGAAATGTTCCCATTCCTGAATTCTTGTGGAAAGATGCAGTTTTGGAGATTCCTCGGTACATTTGCCGGCTACGACCTTTTTGAGGTCGGAAGGCATGGTCATGTCCATGTCGATGTTGAGCCATTCGAACTTATTCTGGCTCCAGGAAACGAAGCAACCGTCCTCCGGCTCTATCACATCCTTCGGCGCAAGGAACTTGCATTTGAAATCAGTCTTGGGATCGACAACTTCAAAATCCTTAAGAAGCGCCACGGTACCTCCTTCCGGAATCAGCGTTTTCGGGCTTATACACATTCTCGGGGATCCAAACACCAGTATCTGACCTTGAGTGGCCTTGGTTTCAGGCACGACAAATGTGCCGAACAGATCCATAGTGGCATAGGTCGGCGCAAACTTCATTTTAGAGATTGTCAGGTTGACAGGAGTGGGATTTATGCTCTCCGGTATTTCCAGCGGGAAAGTAACGTTTTCGACATTGCCGTCGAGCAGTCCGGCCACGCGGGCTTTGCCATCGAGATATTCCTGATAATAACGGTCGATAGGCAATTGTTCGGCCAGGCTTTTAACCTTGTCGTTGGCTTTGCCCTGGAGCTTGTCGGCATAAGGGATTCCGCTGTCTCCAATAAGATTGTCGATTCCCCAGTCAGAGAAAAGCTTCTCCACCACTTCAGCGCTTGGCATCTTGTTGTGGGCTCCTCCCCATGTCTGGACAATACCTTCAAAAACCTGATTCTCCGTATTGACAGCGATATCATCAAACGTGACTGCCAATTTCCAGGTGAGCAGCAAAGGCTCCCATATCACATGGCCGTCGCCTTTGAAATGTCCGGGTTTATCCTCTAAGGCTTCGAGCTGTCCGTCAAGCACGAGTTCATACTCCCCGATACGTATACTTTTCCCTTTCAGGTCTGCTACGCCGGCTGTTGTCGGTTTTTCATTGGAAATCTCTATCTGATTTGCACATTGGAAATATCGGCTTGTGAAAACTTCCGACATTGCGAAGTCCACAATGTTGATGCTGTCGTTTAGGAATGCAACGGATTTATCGTTCACTGCCGTGGGCTTGACACGAAGCATCAGGTAGTCGCCTTTTTCCACCTTCCCGTCGAGTTTGTCCCAACGGATGGTGTCGGTCTGTGCCTTAAGTGCCTTATTGGCATAGATCGGGGCAGTCTTGAGCATCTCTTCCCTGGAAATGTAATCCTTTGCGGCAAAAAGTTCCACGTCATACACGAATTTAATCGTGTCAGGCTGTGCTCCGGCACCTCCTTCGAAAGTCGGCCTGTTCCATTTGACAGCAATGTCTGAATTGAGGAACTCTTTCCTTGCGCCTTCATCGGGGTGGAAATGGGGAAGTACTATTTCAGGATTGACGAAATTATATAGTGAATCTGTCAGGTTCATGCCTCCGAGGCCGATTATATCGGCATCATCGCCGGAGCCTGACTTGAACCCGACAAGCGCGGGGGCTGAATAGCCGTCGTTCTCAAGGCGAATATTGTGCTTTTGGCAATAGTCTTCGTCGGCTACGGCGCGGACACGCAGCAGGAGCATGGAGGCTGTATCAATCTGCGCATCAAAAGCCCTCTTGTCCATCTTAAAGGATGTGGAGGATATGCCCTTTTGCTCATAAACAACTTCGCCGTCGATAGCCTCACCGAGAATAGTGGAAAGGGAGGCGTCGTACGCGCCTGTAGGCTGCAATATCGATATGTCGTAAGTGAAATCCACGGGATCCTGCGCTTTGCCCGAAGCTACAGGGGCACTCCACTTGATGATGCAGTTGTTGGGATCGAGGACCTCAAACTTCTTGTTGCCTATTTCGGTGTAAGGTTTGGGCACTGTAAGGCGTGGGGCAGAATACTGGGTTATATCCGTTGTTTTGCGGAGGACGACGAGGCCCGGGTAGCTCTTGCCTTCGTTGAGGAATACATAGGATTGGTCGCCCGAAGCAGCATTTTCCACACGGGCAATAACCTGCACTAAAAAGAGTTGTTTTGGGTCTACAATGTCAAATAAGTCGATGGGCACCTTGAACTCGGTGGATGTGAGGCCTTTTTTCTCATAGAACGGATTTTCGTTATCGAGGGCTTCCTCCATACCGGCGGCAGAGGCAGGGTATTTCTTATTTGGCTGAGTAATCTTAATGTCATAGATCACACTGGGAAGAGCCTTGCCATCGTCAACGGATGAAACCTCACAGGGCTTCCACTTGATGACGGGATTGTCCCTCATGAGGACATGCACACCCTTGGAGATGTCTTCATTTTCGTAGGCAAACTGGTCGAAACTCTGATAGGGGCTGGGTGTAACCAATACGGGCCGCGAGAACACGGTCTGGGCGCGTGCAAATGCCACGGGTATGCCTTTGCCTTCGCCTTCAAAGGTTAGAGCCTTGTAATCACCTGCAACAGTGTCGGGGTGAGCCACAACTTGCATCAGGTAGACGGACTTGGGGTCAAGAGCGTCCGCCATGGATGCGGGGATGCGGTATGAGGTGGTTCGGATGCCCTTCTGCTCAAAGATGGGCTCCAATTCATTGGCGGCTTTTAAACATTCGCTCTGTTGATAAATGTAATAGCCGCTTGTGGGTTTGATGATTCGTACATCATAGGTGAATGATACTTGCTTCCCTCCGGCATTGTCGAGGCGGGGTGCCGACCAGGTGACCTCGTCTTTGGCGGGGTCGAACTGTGCATACCACAACCCGGCGGGCAGATTTGGCCGCATCAGCTTGGGACGAGAGTATGTCGCAGGCTGTGCCGGTGTCTCGGAATAATCCTTGACACGGAACATCTTGATGTCGCTCTTTCCTTCGTTGATTATATTGATATAGTCGAGCGAACCTGCCTGAGTGGCATTGGAATGAGCGGTGATTTGCGCCAGGTAAGTTTCATAGGGTGAGAAATTCCGGATTACATTCAAAGGGATGAGGCACTGGGGCATCTGAAGTCCCGAAGTCTGGTAGACTATTGGGTTGCGCTCCATGGCTTCATCAATGGCCTGCAGTGGCATCTGCTGGACGATTTTGATGTCATAGGTGTAGTTACGCGGTTTTGGATCGCAATTCACCACCGGCGCCATCCATGTCAGCATAGGTGTCTGCTTCGATAGCGTGGCTATGTTATGGTCCCCAAATTCTCCTGTCGATACCGGCATTATCCATTCCGGAGCCTTGGCCTGGTAGCATACCGTGAAGATCGTACGGCTCAACGCAGGATTGCTAACAAGGAGAGGCGAAGAAAGATAGGGATCCCATTTATAGGCAAGGAGAGTCAGTTCATACGTTCCTTCCGGAAGATTGCCGAATGAACCTGAGACCACATTGTCGAAAAGAGCCGATGGCATCGATATGTCTTCCATGCGGACATGATTGAACATGGTTCGCATCTCGGCGGCATTAAGGACTTTTGTGCCCATGGCCGGTATCTCGAAAGGTCGCTGGGGCAGCGTCTTTCCGGGAACAGTTATTTCTATTCCGGAAGAGGGAATGATTTGGCGAAGTTCAACTCCAAAGTATATCAACTTGGCTTCATTCTCCGTGTTCTGCACTGAGATGTTGAAATACTGTCCCGGATTGGACAAGTAATACATTACTTGCGGAGGAAGAATGTTCCTTACGGGGGTGACGTTTATGTTCACTTCCTGCGCAAATGCGCTCGCCATCGAAACCATGGCGAACAGAAAAGGAATTATATGTCGTTGGAGTCGTTTCATTTCTTCTTGTCTTTATGCTTGATACTGAGGAGAGTGAAGGTATAGAGATAGTTCAGGGAAAGGCGGATGTCAGTGGCGTCAAGACTTGATCTTGTCTTTGTGATATTGACATCACCGTATTTGCAGAATGATGCTGAGAAACTGAAGGTATGATACTTCCTTAGAGTATACCCGGCATTAAGATCGAGAGCCATGGAAAGACTTTTCGACTGGTGTTTCACCTCATTGTAACATAATGACACCGTAGCCGAAGCATTGAGATTCTTATCCTTGAGGAATGAGCGTCCCGTAGAAATGGAGGCAACATCCGAAATGTATTCAGTGTTGAAGCCTTTCGAGCCTTGATGGCTGAGGGAAAGGGTGAAGTTGGTTTCCCATGGCTTTACGTTCATATTGTATGATGCGCCGAGAGCCAATGTCTTGACATCCGTCTGGCCTATGGAAAACTTGTTGAGGTCTTTGTTAAGTGTATAGTTGCCGGAAAGAGAGATAGTATGATCCAGTTTCTCTCCGGGAAGATTGTAAGTCGGGAGAAGGCTTATGCTGTGGAGCACTCGTTTGACTTCAGTCGTGTCGTTGACGGCAGCTGTTCCGTCGCCCTGCTTCTGCAGGAAGCCATTATACATGGCCGATACATTGAAATTATTGCCAAGTCTCCACGATGCCATTCCGTTGTAGACGTAGCCCTTTGTGGTATAAAGCTGCTGTTTGGCCAGATTGTCGGCCTGTCCCGAGAAAGATGCTGAAAGGGAAACCCTGCGGAACAAAGTAGTCCCGATATTCACTCCCAGACTATGGTAATTGTTGGATGTATAGTATGTGCCGAGGGATACATAATCCGGTTGGATTATCTTATAGAAGATGGAGGCATTCAGCCATGAGAAAGAGAAATTGAGGGCTGCATCGCCAGCGAATCTTACCCTTGAAGTATACCGAGGTTCAAAGATCTTGTCAAAACGGGCGGCTTCTCCTGTCGTTACTTTTTGCGATTCGGTATCGGCTGTGAACGCGGAGGTTGCCATATTGGCTGTAAGAGAGATGCAGTTCTTGAAACTCACCTGACCCTTAAGGCCTACAACCAGATTTTCCTGCGGGCGATAGAATTGCCTCCAATATTCGTCTATAGATCCCTCGGAGTCATAGGCGCGAAGGAAATAGACGTCGATGCTGTTTCCGTTCTTGCCGTATCCGACCGAAAAGCCCCAGCCATATCTCTTGTACTGGGCACGTCGAGGATTCGGACTCTCGGGGTTATCATTGACGGCGCGGCGCAACACTCCATAGAACGCCGAAGCCCTGAATTTCGAACCCTTGTACTCCAGACCAATTCCATTGAAGGACATATTGAGGATATAATTGGAGAAAGGCATCGATGATTGGCCGAGATGCGCGGTGAAATTTTTGTAGCTCGGACTGATGTTGAAGGAGAATTGAGGATAGTTGAAATTCAGATTGTCGTTGGAGTAATAGATGGAGAAAGGCAACGAAAATCCGTAGACGTTGATATTAAGGTTGGCGAAAACACTGTTGCTCAAAGGCGACATATAGTTGTTGCCGTTGGAACTGTGGAAATAAGTATTGTTGGTGCCGATGGAGCCGGTGATAATCAGAGGGTCATGCTTGGCTATCTGGGATATGTCCTGTGCTCGGACAGACACACTAGCCATTGAACAAGCCATGACAATGGCTGCTGTCAATCTTTTCAGCATACTTGTTTTTCGCCGTGGCGTGTTCGATATCATTGCATGATGTTGTTAAATGATTGGTCGCATGAAAGGGAAGTCAGCCCCTTGCCTTCCGAGTCCGGATGGCAAGGGATTGGCATGATAGTGGATTTATTTGATGATCAGCTTACGGGTCGAGGTCTTGCCACGCACGATGTAGATGCCGGGGGCAATGTTCTCGGAGGCTACTCGCTGACCGGAAAGAGTGAATACTTCAGCATTTTCGAAGTCATCGTCGGCCATTATTCCCTCCACACCTGTGACGATGCCGGGGGCGTTGAGGGACATGGGCCGGGCAGAACTGCCGCATATTGGTGCGAAGCCTACGGTTTCGTTCATGTCGATATACTGACCGCTGAATTTGTCATAGAGTTTGAAGGCAACCTTATCGCCTTGTTCACCATGGACAGTGATGTACATCTTGCCATCTATGATGCGACCTGCTCCGCGGCATTCACCGTCCACGTAGGCTCCAACGCTGTAGCGTTCGCCATCGAGATATTCGTCGCTTTCGGCGATTATGGTCATGTTGTCTGCAAAACGGCTTTTGTTGTAGGAGAAGGGGCTATAGGAGGGAGCGCGCCTCGCTGCCTTTGACCTCTCAACTTTGGTGAGCTTGCTTTCGGACGGCCATGTAATTTCAAGATAATCTTCGGAGGAATTGTAAATGAGATAGCCTTCTCCGGGAACGATTGTTTCGAGAGTTCCGGCCCACTTACCTTCATAGCATTCGGTAAAGCCGTCCTTGGAGATAATCCGGGAACCATTGGGAAGTGACGCTTTGCCTAACACTTCTGCCACATAATGACGGAAGCAATAGGGGAAGCTTTTCCACTGCCAGCCCGAACTAATATATTCTGCCTTTGCATCGGCAGCGTCTCCGGTGTAATATTGGATTTCGGGAGCGTAAAAGTCTACACTCTGGCCTTCCTTTACATTGACTTTATATGTGCTGCCACAGTTAATATATCCCAAAGAGCCAAAGAAGCCATAGTCGGGATCATTGTAAAGAAGCTCATACTGAGAGCGAATTTCATGCGCGTTGGAAAAATAGGTTTTGATCTGGTCCTCGTAAAGTTGGTCGGAATATAGCGACATCCAGTTCCATCCCTCGACAAGTTCAACGTGCTGAAGAATCTGTATCTTGAGGGTGTCAATATAGTCTTTGTCGTATGTTACTGTGATAGCCTTGTCCTTGTTGAGGGCTTGGGGTTCGAATTTCCATTCGTTAGTTCCTGCGATGCGTTCGCCAAGTATGATCATGGGGGTTTGTGAGTTGCTGCCTACCATGGGGATATCCCATGTCAACTTGCTTTCATCAAGGAGGATACCGGCAGGTTCAGTTTCAATCTTTATGGTGGCTTCATCGTCGAGCCCCATCACAAAACCATTGGCAATAATGGCGCTGAGTGCAGCCTGGATGTTGAGGTTGAAGCCGAAAGAATGGCTGTATTCTTTTTCCGGATTGAACGAGCCGTCAGCGTCAAAGCCTGCAGATTTGACAGTATAGGTCCATTTCACTTGAGTTGAGCCGTATTTCTTGGCCAATACCTGGAAGGCTGCAGCACCGGTATAGTATTCAACTGAAAGGATCTTCTCGGCCACATTGCTCCCCTCTTCAAAGTTAAGATTATCGGCATTGAAGGTATCGCCGTAAAGCGCATAAGCGTTGTCGCCGACAATGACGTTGTCGGCAAGCTGCATATAAATATCCTTCTTAAGGAGTTCTGGTTGGGAGAGGGTGATGGTCAGGGGGTTCTGTAGAACCTCGAAAATGCTCTTGTCGGGAACTTTATCGATTACCTTGACTGTTACTACAGTGCCGGTGTAGCGGGGCCCACTGTAGGAGATGTTTACTTCGCAGCTACCTACAGCTATGGCCTTAAGTTCGCCTTCTGCTGTACTCTCTACAACATCCGAGTTTGCCGGATAAAAATCGATATCGTCGGCATCTACGTTGGCATTTGCCGGATTCAACACCACAAGTGCCTTAAGATAGTCATTGATTGTTTCTCCTTTCTGAACGGTAATTTCTTTCAGATCATCCTTGATAGTGATGCCGGTCAGGGGATTGTAGACAAACTCGATTGGTTTGGAGGGCATTCCGAATGTCTGGTCACCACCACTGACGGTGATGGTCTGTGCCATTTCGAAACTCATTGCTCCCTGGTTTCCGATGGCAAATTTCACAGTTTTGTTTGCGTCGTCAGCTCCGACAGGGATTCGGATTGTGTAAATCATCTTCTCTACACCGTCATTATCCGTATTAGAGGTGCCCGTGGTGAACGCACGTGTTTCTTCCCCGATAATTGCGCCGATAAAAGAGTCATGCATGACTACCGGTTCACCATCTGAGGTTACAAGGGTTGCATAGACAACTGCGTCGTAGGGGAACGACTTTGTTGTATGCTCAGGCCATTTCGTCAGCTTTGCCTGCATCCCGAGGACGCCGAGCAATAGCATGATTGTGAGTAAGATCGTCTTTCTCATTGGTTGAGGTTTAGATTATTAATGTTTATAGTTGAATCGTTTGGTTCTATCACACCTTTTATAAATAAGGTGTTGTGGCGCGACGGGCTACTCAGCAACACGGTAACCCGTTGTTTGAAAGTTCCGGAGCGCCCTGTCGGATTGAATTTCACGACAACTGAGGCTGTGTCTCCCGGTGCTATCTCCTTCTTTGAATAGGAGGCGTTGGTGCAACCGCACTTCCCTGTGGCACCGAGAACCACAAACGGCTCTTTGCCCGTATTGCGGAAAGTGAACCTATGGCAGACATCGCCGTCAGCTTCTTTGATCATGCCAAAGTCAAATACCGTACCTCCCGGCCATGTGATTTCTGATTGGGCATAACTGTTTGGGCAGCCGAGTATCAGGGTTGTCGCAAGCAGGAGTGCTATTTTCAGTTCACGGAGTATCATTGCATGATGTGTGATGATTGCGTTAGAAAGAGATAGTATCTCTTCAAGATGCAAAAGTAGGCCCGCATTGCCCAACATCGCATGTAAAAGTCTGCCAATCTCATGTAATAATCAGACAAAGTGAGTATTGGCCGTCATTTTAAAATGGCAAAAGTAGATTGGAGGCTATCCTTTCGACGTGTAAAAAGGCGACAAAACCATGACGAAATCAGACAAAAAATATCCCTCCGGTCTGAGACTGAAGGGATTGGATAAAATCTTTATGATTGAGGTTATTGCTTGGCCTGTTCTCGGTAGGATGTCGGCGAACATCCATAGACCCGCTTGAAAGCATGGGAGAATCCGCTGGCTTCCTCAAAGCCACAAAGATTGGCTATCTCTCCGATGGTCTTATTGGGATTCTCCAAGAGCAGCTTGGCACAGCGTTCCATCTGGATGGCGGAAATGAACATCTTGGGCGATTGCTGGGTTACCTCTTTAAGGCGTCGCCTGAAAGTCCTTTCGGTCATATTCATCATGGAGGCAATCTTTGCAACGCCATAATCTTTGTTGTCAAGGGCCGTATCGACCACTTCGAACAACTGCGCGAGAAATGCCCGACCTTCGTCATCATCTATTTCAGAAGCTTTTTCCTCACAGGAGTTGTCCGGCCGGCTATCGGCAAGATTTTTCTCTGCCTCATCACATTTTCGCTCGAGTTCCCCCACTTTTTTTATGTATCCGAGTACCCGACGACGATGGCGCAAATATCTTGCACGTATAACGAAGGCGGCGATGGATGCAATGACTATAAATATGATTATCCCTATAATTATATCACGCATCCTCGCTTTATTGGTCTGTCGTATCTCATCTTGCAACATGTCCCGCCCGAATTCGGCATAATATCTGGCCAAAGCTTCGGCAGATGCTTGATGATACAATGAGTCCTTTAATGCGTTGTAATGATTGAGCGCGATTTTGGCCGAATCGGGGCTCAAAGACCAGTAGCTTTCGTACAATCCTTTGTGCGAGCACACATCATTATATAGATCGCCCATCTTGGAAAAAATACCGGAAGCCTCCTTGAAGCAGTCTATGGCCTCACGAGTCCTATTTTGCTCGATATAAACAAATCCCAATTGGTTGAGATCAATTCCGACGGAATGAATATTGCCCACTTCTTTCAGCATGGCAATTGCACGCAGATAGGCAGCTTCGGCTTCATCATATCGTTGAAGTCCGGCCAAAGCCGATGCCATCTGAGAAAGACGCATCGCCATTTTGGGCTTGCGTCCGTTGATTGAATCAAGCTCATACGCATCACGAGCATAGTCAAGCGACTTTTTGTTTTTACCGAGTTTGTGATATACCTCCGAAGCCATTCCCAAAAGTATGGCTTTGCGAGATGTATTATTGGCCTTGTCGGCATATTCAAGTCCTTGAAGAATAAACTTCTCGGCCTCCTTGACTTGATTAGCAGCCATATATGTACCCGCAAGAGTGTTCAGCCCTGAAGAAATTCTATCAGGGTCTCCGAGCTTCATATCGATGTCAACGCACTGCTTGGCATAAGACGCAGCGGGAGCAAACTCGCCAAGCCTTACATGGATAACACTCAGCAAATTCAGGCAATCGGACCTGCCCATATTGGGATATTTGAACAATGGGAGAGCCTTCAAGGCATACTTCTTAGCCGTGGGATAATCCTGCACATCATAGTACCATTCAGCCACCCAAAACCATAATTGTTGCCGCAGAGAATCTTTAGGAGTATTCTCGGCAAACACAATCTTCGAATCGGTTATTTCCTCCTTGTTTAGGAAATCAAATATCTTATTGGCATCATCTACACGACAACCCTTGGTTTCATATATTTCTATAAGCTTGTCTATATTCTGTGGCATGGCCTGCGCATAGTCCATACCCACATAAATGGCAACCACAATCATAAGCCACTTTATAGAGAAAGACTCCAAAAAACGGCCAAGATGCTTGTGGTTAAATCTTCCATGTTCCATAACTCGGAGTTGTTTATTGCAAATTTAGATAAAAATCGTGAGATTTTTACACCGGCAGAATAAAAATCAAGGCTGGCGCCTTGATTCCCGTCCCCTCCTACGTGCTCTAAGTCACAATTTTACTATATTTGGAGAAAACAAAATATTACAATATGAACAGGAATCGAACAGTCGCCGGCTTTGATGTCCACAAAGATAGCATTTATCTTTGTATTATGGGGCATGTCGAGGCCATTATCTTTGAAAAGACCTATGGAGTTCTGACTCCGGACCTCCGTCAGATGTGCAGTGATATGGTAGCACGAGGAGTTACCGAAGCAGCGATGGAAAGTACCGCAGTATATTGGGTTCCGGTATGGAACGAGTTTTGCGATTCAATGGAACTCAAGCTGGTCAACCCTTACTTTAGTCAAGTTTCGGATTTAGATTTCAGGCCGCTTGAGCGAAAAGCCCATGTCTGACAAAAGAACCTAAAGTATGATATATTGTACAATCGGTTTGGAAATGTCGATTTTTTACTATATTTTTGCACAAAAGTTTATTATTTCAGACTATGCAGTTTAACATGGAGTTTAAGGATATGGAGCTTAAGGATATTATGAAGCAAAGGCGGGCGAAGCTTGAGATCACGCAGCAGGATCTTGCCGAATTGGCGCAAGTTGGGCTTGCCACGGTCAAGGATATCGAGCGAGGAAAGGGCAATCCCTCTATAAGCACAGTAAAGAAAATACTTGAAGTGCTTGGCATGAAGATTGATTATCGGTTAAGAATTGAGATTTGACATGAGGCAGGTAGCAGTATATTTCAATGATGTGGAGGCAGGCATTCTGACGGAGGAGCATCCGGGATACGGTTACACGTTTAAGTATAATGAAAAATATCTTAACTCATCATTTCCTCGTGTTTCCGTAAATTTGCCCAAACGGTCAGAACCGTATGAGGCGCAACATCTTTTCCCTTTCTTTGCCAACATGCTCCCGGAAGGAGCCAACCGTCGTATAATTTGCCGGTCGCTCAGAATTGATGAAGAGGATCTGTTCGGTCTGCTTGTGGCCATGGCCGATCAAGACTTCATCGGAGCCGTAAACGTAAGAAGTATCAAGAATGATTGAAATAAGAAATTGTCCCTCTTCTCTCAATGAGGGTTTTACAACCTACTGTCCGGAAGCCGCAAAATCACTTTTTGACGGCCTGACAGTTAGTCCGATCCTTGACTTTGATATTGACGAGTTTAGGAGCGTTGGTGAGATTGCGGAGGCAATCCACCGAATTTCTGTGTCGGGAGTTCAGGAGAAGTTTCCGGCTATTATTGAAGACGGCAAGATCCGGATTGCGCGAAGTGATGAACGTTCCACTCATATTCTGAAGCCGGCTCCGTGGGACAAATCTCTGCGTGACCGCAAATTTATTCCTGTCAATGAGCATCTTACCATGCAGATAGCCTCGCAAGTCTACGGGATCAATACAGCGGCCAACGGTTTATGCTTCACTCCGGCCGGTCAACCTGTATTTATTACACGCCGTTTTGATATAATGCCCGACGGTAAAAAACTTCCGATGGAGGATTTCGCCTCTCTAATAGGCAAAAATGAGCAAACTTCAGGCTTGCAATTTAAATATAACGGTAGCTACGAGGATATAGCCAAAGCATTAAAACTGAATGTCGCGGCATGGATAATTAATTTGGAACATTTTTATAAGCTGGTAATATTCAATTATATCTATGCCAACGGGGATGCCCATCTTAAAAATTTTTCACTTATAGCCGATGGCGCAGACTATCGTCTTGCACCGGCCTACGATCTGCTCAACACCTGCTTGCATGTAGACGGAGATGACTTTGGCCTTGATGGCGGTCTTGCGCCGGGTGTTGTGAAGAGCGATGTAATGGATCGAACCGGTCATCCTGGTCGCCTTGATTTTGAAAGATTCGGTGTCAGGATCGGTTTGATAAGAAACCGAATGGACAAAATTCTTGATGAATTCATGAGCCTTCCGCAAAAGGCGGAAAGTATGATTGGCCGGAGCTACCTGCCTGATAAGATGAAGCGTAGTTGTCTGCGCATCGTAAACGAACGAATCAGCCGTTTCATAAGAGAATCGGAATAAAGCCCATATAGAAGATTAATGAAAAAGTGTCTGAATTGCGGCAGAGAATGCGACAGTGCCTTTTGCCCTGACTGCGGTCAGAGCATGGACACCGAACGCATCACGATCGCATCCTTTTCCAAACTGACTGCCTCGTCGATGTCAAAAGTCGACGGCGGCCTGATCCGGACAACCAAGAGGCTGCTGAAATCGCCCCTTATCTTTATCCGTGATTATTTAAAAGGGCACCGGATCGGGTATACCAATCCTGTGGTGATGATTATCGCCTTCGCCCTCATCGCCTCTGTGGCTGATTCTTTCCTCTCTATGGGTGGAATAACTCCCGAAAAACCACGAATAGCCGCCGAGTCGGAATCCGACCCAATGATCGGTGTGATTTTCGAATGGGTTTTCGAAAATCCGGTGATTCTTGCCATATTAGCCGTTTTTCCGGCCATCGTCGCAGCAAAAATCGCATTCCGGAAATATGGCATTTCCCGTTATAACATGGGGGAGATGCTGATCGCCGCCCTTTATGTCATGGCGTTGGGAAGCATCGTCGACATTCTTCTTATTCCCGTCGAAATACTCGACCACTTCCTCAACGTCGGCTTTTACACCTTGACCGATCTGGCCACATCCTTCCTTATCGCTATCTTAGGCTTCATGGGGATCTGCAGGGCGTGCCCGGTAGAGGGTGGTTTCAGAAAGTTCAAGGTCTATTCAGGTTTTCTCCTTACAGTCCTCTCTCTGATAATGGCAATATCCCTGCTGCTGATATTAATAATCGTTCTGATCTCGCTCCTTTTCCGCCTTTCCTGACCGATTAATAAAACGCAGGTTGCCTGCCAGTCAGACCGGAATCTCACAGCCGTGGCGCGCCATAATCCAGAAGACGTTAAACGACACTCTCGCCTCGTTTGGATATCTGCCTGGCTCCGACAATAACGATCA
The DNA here is from genome assembly GCA_905214735.1 of uncultured bacterium. Taxonomy (GTDB): domain Bacteria; phylum Bacteroidota; class Bacteroidia; order Bacteroidales; family Muribaculaceae; genus Lepagella. The sequence continues at coordinate 27,135 of CAJMNI010000014.1, forward strand.
GGAAATTTGCGACTGTTTCCCTCCCGAATGACACAAGATAACTGACCGACGGACTTTTTGCCGTTGGTCGTTTTTTGGCGGCGGGGGCAATCCTATCGGGCGCGGCGCTTGTTGATTTGATAGCTGAATGCGAGATTCCGCTTAAAGTCACAGAGAGTTTATTCTCTGTAAATCCACCGAACTTATTTAAACAAGATATTACTATGGCAAACACGAAAAACCGCGACGAAATCTGGAATCACGATGGTGAAATCGGAAAATCACCGAACGTATCCAGAAGCTTGGAAAGGGAAAAACGATAATCGTTGCGGCCCACAGGCTGAGCACGGTGATGAATGCCGACAACATCATATTCGTGAAGGATGGAGAGATTCTCGAGCAGGGAAACCACGAACAATTAATCGCGCATGAGGGAGAATATTGGGCGCTCGTCAAGAATCAGCTGAACCTGAGCGTCGGATAGTTATTGGGGGAGGCGGAGCCTTTCTATCTCGTTCTTAGTCGGGAAGTATGAATATGCCCTTGATTGCCCATGATTGTCCATGATTGGGGCGAATTCTAATAATCTATGGAAGATTTTTATTAATTTTGCTTTTTATAGGGCGTTTCCGGGATTTTTATAGGGAACGCGCTATTATTATTAACAGATGCTATAGCGAAATAATGGTATATTTTGATTGCGATTATCAGACCGGAGCGCATCCCGACGTGATGCGCCGGCTGGTGGAGACCAACGATGTGCCCACTCCCGGCTACGGTTATGACGAGTATACGGCCGAAGCGCGCCACAAAATACTCGAGGCCTGCAAATGCCCCGACGGGGATGTCTTCTTTCTGGAAGGTGGCACTCAGACCAACTCCGTGGTGATCGACTGGCTGATCCGCAGGGGCGAAGGAGTGGTATGCTGCGAGACGGCGCATATCAATGTCCACGAAGCCGGAGCCATCGAGGCGAGCGGCCATAAAGTCATCGCGCTCCCGCAGCACGACGGCAAACTCGACGCCGCCGAGCTGAAAGAGTATATCGCCGGCTTCTATGCCGACGACACCTGGCGCCACATGTCGGCTCCTGCAATGGTCTATATCTCCTTCCCCACGGAAGTCGGCACGCTCTATACGCGCCGTGAACTGGAGGACCTTTCGTCTGTCTGCCGCGAGGCCTCGATACCGCTCTATATCGACGGGGCGCGCCTCGCCTACGGTCTGGCGGCCTCGGCCGACCTCACCATTGCCGACATAGCCTCCCTCTGCGACATCTTCTATATCGGGGGCACCAAATGCGGCGCTCTCTTCGGCGAGGCGGTAGTGGCGCGCGAAGGCAAGCTACTCGAAGGCTTCTTCACCCACGTGAAAAGCCGCGGAGCGCTTCTGGCCAAAGGACGGTTGCTCGGCGTGCAGTTCGACGCCCTCTTCACCGATTCCCTCTACACCCGCATCGGACGCCACGCCGTTGCCTTAGCGCAGAGACTGAAGACTGAATTCCGCTCCAGAGGCTACAGGCTGCTTATCGATTCACCCACCAACCAGCAATTCTTCATCCTCCCCAACTGCGTTGTCGATAGTCTGGCCAAGCGGGTATCGTTTGAATACTGGGGGCCGAGGGGGGAGAAGGAGTCGGCAGTGAGATTCGTTACGTCCTGGTCGACAACCGAATCCGACATCGCGGCCATCTTCACTGAGAGCCCCGGAGAGTGACCTCGGGGAGTAAAATGCGCATTGCGAATTGATTACCTATAAATAGTGAATGCCGGTGAAATAAGTTGCATTTCAGAACGCCGTAAACGAGCTCTCCGAGGCCCCGGAAAGCGGCGTGGCGGGAGGCATCTTCATCTTTTTTGAGTATTGACAAAAGCTGCTGCCGGAGCTAATTTTGCAACCGGAAAACGAAAACGCCCGATATGTATATGACCTACAAGGAAGGCGCATAAAAAGTTGTGAAATGAAAAAACTGACAATTCAAAAGATAATGAAAAAGTTTTACATAGCCGCAATCGCACTCGCATCGACAGCATTCGCAAACGCGCAGACAGAAGTGCTCAAAATCGGACTCAACGACGGAACATTCCAGACTGTCCCGGTCGACAACATCAAGGAGATGACGTTTGTCACAGAAGACGAGCCTTCGACAATAGCCGGAGAGTATGCCGGCACCAACAGTGTCAATGTCGGAGGAATCTACACCTACACCGCCCATCTGACGGCCACAATCGAGGAGAACTCCGACGGCACGATCAATTTCCGCTGGCCCTCCTACAGCCTTGCCGGCACAGTGATGGGCGACCTCACGCTCGGCGCGGTCACGATCCCCAACATCCCCTACGACGAATCGAAAGGGGGCTACTACCTCGACTACAGCCAACTTGGCCTGCAGCAGCATTTCACGGCTGTGAGCGGCGGGCAGACCACAATGGATAAGGATTATGATCTCGGCGCGACCAGCACGATCCTTGTCGAAAAGAGTGAAAACGGAATCAAAGTCACCAATCCCTTCAAGCTCGGAGCGATGCCTTTCCCCATCACCGCGACTTTTGAAGGAACGAAATAAAAGACTTCCGAAGGAACAAATATAAATATGTCTAAACGAAGCAATCCCTTAATAATCTGTCTTTGCATGCTGTGGCCGGCTCTGCTGTTCACGGCGTGCAACGGCATGTTTGAAGGCGTCTACGACGAGCCGAAAGAAGAGTCTGCCGTCACCGCGTCGGGCCAGCTTTATATCGACGCCTCCGACTGGACCAAATGGCATTACATTGATCTGAAAGAGGTGGCCGAAGGGGCGGCTTCCGATCCCGATTACAACCCTTCGGGAGCCTGGGTGACGCTCGACATTCCTCTTGAGAAAACGGCCGACACGGCAGTGCCGGAGCAGCCGGGCATCTACACTTATTGGTATGACGTTTTCGGCGAAGGGATCAGCAAATACGAGTTCCGCGAGAGTTATGCCACCGAAGCCCAGCCCGAGCCGAAGAACTGGTCGATAGCCGTTCATCGCAACAACGTGCGCACCAACGGCGGATCGGCGGCCGCCACGGAGTTCACGAGCATCGACCGTCTCCCCTCCAATCCGGCCTATTACGAAAGCCTCGATTTCAAGGCCGACCAATGGAACGAGCGCGACGTCTGGACAATTCAGGATAAGATGCTCCTCGGACTGATCGGAAACCAGGGAATTGCCGTCAACGAAGTGCTGTCCGGCTGGCTGACAATCAATATCCCGCCGATGCCTCCGGCCTTCACCCACAATCCGACCGTCTATGTCGTCAAGTTGGCCGACGGCTCGATGGGAGCGCTTCAGCTTCAGAACTATATGAACTCCACCGGAAAGAAATGTTGTCTCACCATAAATTACAAGTATCCGCTCTGACATGGCAACTTCCGCACTGCTTCTTCTCTCCTCGCTGATCGCTCCGATGGCAACGGCCGCCGGAGAGGAGGCTCCCGACACTTTGGCCGGGTCGAGATTCGACCTCGACGAAGTGGTGGTCACGGCCACGAGGGTGCCCAAGCTGCTGAAAGACACTCCGGTGCAGACGCGGCTCATCACCCGGAAAGATATCGAGAACTCCGACGCCACCGACATCCGCGACCTTCTGCAGCAGGAGATGCCGGGCCTGGAATTCACCTATGCCATGAACCAGCAGGTGCATCTCAATTTCAACGGCCAGGGGGGACAGAGCGTGCTCTTCCTTCTCGACGGCGAACGCCTCGCCGGAGAAACGATGGACGATGTCGACTTCTCGCGCCTCAATATGGATAATGTGGAGCGCATCGAGATCGTGAAGGGTGCGTCGAGCGCCCTCTACGGCAGCAACGCCGGGGGAGGAGTGATCAACGTCATCACCCGCCGCGCCGCCGAAAAATGGCGCGTCACCGGCGGAGCCCGCATCGGAAAGCACAACGACCAGCGCTACAATCTCTCCCTGACGCTCGGAGGCAAATATGTGAAAAACGTGCTTTCGGGCAATTACAGCTCGATCGACAACTACGACGTTCACAGCAAGCCGAATCCCGTGACCCGCGTTGTTTCGACGATCTATGGAAACCGCGTGTGGAACTTCAGCGACCGTCTCACCGTAACTCCGATCGAGAGCCTGCGAATCACGGGGCGCGCCGGATTCTTCTACCGGCAGATGACCCGCACCGAAGATGTTCCCGAACGCTACCGCGACTACTCCGCCGGACTCTCCGCCGACTGGGACATCACCGCGGCCGACGCGCTGAGCGTGAGCTATGCCTTCGACCAATACGACAAATCGGATTATTACAGGCTGAGCCATCTCGACGTGCGCGGCTACAGCAACGTGCAGAACAGCGTCCGCGCCCTCTACAACCATACGTTTGCGAGCGGCGACGTGCTCACGGCCGGAGCCGACTTCATGCGCGATTTCATGCGCAACCGCAAGCTCGCCGATCCCTGCCGCTCACAGTATAACTTCGACGCCTTCGCCCAATATGACTGGAGTCCCTCCGACAAATGGGAGCTCGTCGGCGCCCTTCGCTACGACTATTTCTCCGACGGAAAGATGTCGAGGGTCACTCCGAAGGTGTCGGTGAGGTTCACTCCCCGCTTCGATGTCAACATCCGCTTTGGTTACGGCATGGGCTTCCGCGCCCCGACTCTCAAGGAGAAATATTACCAGTTTGACATGGCTGGCATCTGGATCGTAAACGGCAATCCGGCACTGAAGCCTGAAAGCAGCCACAACTTCACGCTTTCGGCCGACTATACCCACGGAGCTTTCAACTTCACACTTTCAGGATATTACAACGATATCCACAACCGCATCTCCACCGGAGTCCCATATTACCGTCCCGACGACGACACGCAGCTCTATCTCGACTATGTCAACCTGCGGCATTACAGCGTGTGGGGCGGCGAGGCGGCGGTGCAGGCCCGCTGGAACAACGGGCTGTCGGCCCGGATAGCCTATGCCTATACCGACGAGCATCTTGCCATAGACGCCGACGGCAACAGCGTCAACAACCAGTATATTCCGGCGCGCAAGCACACGCTGACGGCTTTCGTCGGCTGGGAGAAGCGTTTCTCACGGCAGTATATGCTCAACGCCTCGCTCAACGGCCGCGCCCTCTCAGGAGTGAAAAATGTGGAATATCGCGACTATTATGATATCTCTAAGGGAACCGTCACCGTGGATTATCCCGCTTATACGCTCTGGAAACTCCAGGTTGTGCAGCAGTTTGGCAAATATGTGAAGCTCACGCTTGCCGTCGACAACCTTTTCAACTACAAGCCTGACTATTATTATCTCAATTGTCCGCTGACCGACGGCGCCAGTTTCCTGGCCGGAGTCAGTTTCGACTTCCATTAAGAAAATTCTGAAACATAAAAAATATACTGGCTTACCGATTATGGCAACCAAGAAATATCCGGGCAAAGCTCTTGCCTCCTTTTTTCTCGTGCTTTTCATCATGCCCCTGGGGCACGCCGCGATGATCCTCATGGAGCATCTCATGGCTCCCGGTCCGCTTCATGTCTGCGCCTTCCTGCTCGGACTCGCCGGACTGCTGATCACGATAGCCGGCGTGTTTGTCAGAGGCGACCTGCGCCAGACTCTCTGCGGCCTCTTCGGCGGTCTGCTTTTCTGGACCGGCTGGGTGGAATTTCTCTTCCAGTATTACGCCGACAGATATGGCATGCAGCCGCTCGTCGATCCGGTGAAAGGGAACGTGACGCAGCCGGAATATCTGATCATGCCGGCCACTTTCGGCATGATGATGATGGTGCTTCTGATCTATCTCTTCAGCATCAGGTCGGGCTGCAACTTCTTCAACTGGTGCCAGCGGCGCCTGTTTGGCGGCCGGCGCGACATCATAGTTGTGCGTCCGATGACCCGCCACACGTCGATCGTGACTTTCATGGAACTCAACATGATGCTCTGGGTGAGCTATGTGCTGCTGATGTTCTGCTACGACACTCATTTCCTCGGCGACACCCATCCGGTGACGATCGCAATCGGAGTGGGGTGTCTCGTGGGGTCGGTGTTCATCTTTCTCCGACAGCTCCGCATCCCCTCCTGGGGCGCCAACATCCGCATGGCTATCGCCACGGTGATGACCCTCTGGACGTTTGTGGAGATCCTCGGCCATATCGGCATACTCAAGGAGATATGGCTCGAACCGACGGAGCATGTCGGCGCGATGTCGGTGCTTGCTGCGCTCTTCCTTGGCCTTGGCGGATTCACTGTCTATAAGGCCGTGAAGAAATAGGATGGTGTCTAATGGATTGAAGTTTTAAAAGTAGAGACCGGCTCTTTCAAAACAATGAAGATAAACTGGAAACGCCAGCACAAATGGTCGTCGCTCGCCGTCGTCTTTTTCATGGTGCTCTTCTGCCTTTCGGGGGTTGTGCTCAATCACCGGGAGGCGTTTTCCGGTTTAAGCGTGAGCCGGAGCCTGCTTCCTCCCTTCTACCGTCACCATGACTGGAACGGCGGACTGATGCGCGGCACTCTGAGGCTTCCTTTCGCTCCCGACAGAGTGGCGGTATATGGCAACGGCGGGGTGTGGGTCGCCGACTCGGCGATGAAAGAGGTGGCTGATTTCAACGACGGGTTGCCCGCTGCGCCCGATCTCCGCAACATAAGGGCTATGGCCTCCTCGAACCGAGGACGTGCGCTGGCATTGGCCACAACCGGTCTTTACCGACGGGATTCTGCCGGGGAAGCATGGCGAAGAATCGAGATTCCTGACGCCGGAGAGGAGACGTTCTCCGACCTTCTCTGCGAGGGGGATTCGCTGATAGTGATGGGGAGGTCGCATCTTTATGTTTCGGCATATCCATGGCGCAGCTGGCGCAAGATAACCCCTGCTGCGCCGTCGAATGCCGATATCGGAGGCACCACGGCCTTCCGCACGGTATGGATGTTGCATAGCGGGCAACTTTTCGGCATCGTCGGCGTGATAATTGTCGATATCATTGCCGGAATTCTTATCCTGCTTTGCGTCACGGGTATGATGATATGGCTCATTCCGAAACAGATCAGGCGTCGGGGTGTAGATATCGCTACGGCGAAGCGCTATGGCCTCAGGCTTAAGGAGAATATTCACGTTCACCGGCGGGTGGGCGTGGCGACGGTTGTTCTGACAATGTTAGTGGTGATCACGGGATGGAGTCTGCGTCCGCCGGTGCTCATACCGCTTGCGAAGACGCACGTGGAGGTGGTGCCGGGCACGGCTCTCGATTCCCCCAATCCCTGGAACGACAAACTGCGGATGATCCGGCGCGATCCCGAGTCGGGGAGTTGGCTTTTCTCTACTTCTGCCGGATTTTTCGAGGCGGAATCTCTCGATGGCGTTCCGCGCAAGATGGATCAGCAGCCGCCCGTGAGTGTGATGGGGCTGAATGTGTGGCAACGGCTCGACGATGGCCGTTGGTTGGTGGGCTCCTTCAGCGGCGCCTCTTTATGGGACATGAATAGGGGAGTGGTGACTGATTACGTCACCGGCGAACCTGTGGCCCGGAAGGCTGGGCCACCATTCGGCAAGTTGGCCGTGGCCGGATATACCCGGGATTTCGGCCCGAAAGGGGAGATAGTGCTTTACGACGACGGATGCCGGCTGCCGCAGCCCGAGAGGCTCTCCACGCTGCCTATGTCGCTATGGAATGTGGCTCTCGAGGTGCATAACGGCCGTATTTTCTTCGGCAACGCCGCCACCTGGTTTTATATCACCCTCGTCGGCGCGATAGCCTTCTGGTGCCTGCTGAGCGGCTATAAAATCGCCCGCAAACGCCGGAATCCCTATAAAAATGCGGTAAAGTAACATTTTATGTCCCCATAAAATTGTATCAGACGTCGGCGAGGTAGCCTCTTTTCGCGCATATCTCCTTGAAGCGGGGCAGAAACGTTGTCTTGATGAATATAGTCGACTTTTCTCCCACTATGCTGTTTTTTCTGATCTCTTTGTCGGCGAGAAGCATCTCGGTAAACCCGGGCAGACTGCCGTCGACTTTGAATATCTTATAGCCTCCGGAGACCTTCTCCACACATTTCGTGCGCCTGTCGGCCTCTTCCACCACAGATTTGAGAGCCGATGTCTTGTCGATATCCAGTATTTTCTGCAGGTTGGCCTTTCGCTCGGCAAATGCTCCTTTGCCATCGCACCCTTTAAGAAGGCTTTCCGGAGTGATTTTGAATCTGCGTGTGCCTATGGGGAGAGAGATTTGTCGCAGGAAAAAGGAATAGGGGCAACTGTCGCTCAGCAATGTAACTATGCAGTTGGCGTCATCGAACTCGAATGAGCAAACATCGTCGGCTTCCGATTTCTCATATTCGGAATCAATGCCAAAGGCATATCGTCCGAGCGGCGTAAGCCTCACATAGCGCATTCCTTCGAGGAGGTCGTTTTTTTCGCATTTTGAGGAAAAGGCTATTTCCACTATTCCGACAGCGCATAAAAATTTTATCCAATGAAGCAGAAAGGGGAAGTCTACCTCATCAAACCATCGGATGTTTTGCGACCGGCGCTCATAGACGCTAAGAGTGTCGTCGCGTCGCTTAAGCGTGCTGTTGTTTTTTGAGCCGGCGTCAAACAGCGTCATATACGTGTAGGAGTAAACTTTCATTCTCAACACCGTCGAGCAGAGATAGCGCATCTTGAGATTGGAGAGCGACATCCATGCGTCGGCGCCCGGAGCGATCAGCTCTTCCGCGATCTCTGTCAAAAAGCGGGCGTTTGACGATTCGGTCCAGGTTTTCGCAAAACCCTTGAACGCCGGAAGAAACAGTTCGAATTGCGGGCCTGTTATGCGATTGGCCACACTTTTTAAAACCATTTTGGCAAAATATCCGGGATCGGCGAGAGTTGTCAGATCCTTTTCATTTTCGCCCAGAGTGAAAAATGCGTAAGTCAGCATCTCCACTCTGTCAATCGGATACTTTTCACAGCATGACGGTATCTCTGCCGAATCGAGATCTTTCTTGATTGATTTCAGACGCGAGCCTGAAACTGTGCCTCTCGCAGAACTCAACGGAGAGCCGGTCTTTCCCATCGCCGAAAGATAGGCGAGATCTGAAAAGAGGCGAGGTTCGAAGCCGACCGTGAAATTGTCGTTTTCGGGAAGAGATTCCGCCAATTGCGGCTCAACCTCCGATTTGTCGAGAAACATCTCGGCAAGCTGTTGTCGGCTTTCGGCCGACAAGGAGAAATTATAGAATGCCGTCCTTTCCCAGCTGGAGTATCCTGATTCATAAGTTATCTCCTTAATCTTCAGCGGATAGAAAATGCACTCGATAAAAACCGACGATCCCCATGTATTCGGACGACCAACAGCGATTCTCCTTCCAAGAATTTTTCCCAATTCTTTCGAGTATACATCGGGAGAGGTGATTATCTTCTTCCAACATTGCAACAACGTGTCTGAGGCCTGTGCAACAGAATATACGTTGGCGATAAACGACGTGAAGGAGAGATAAATATATGCGATATTCTCCTTAAGGAGTTTTCCGTTTTCGATAAAATTGCGCATCAGTTTCACGATTCCCTCATCGGACGCCTTGGAAAAAGTCAGATTGCATTTACGAAGCAGTTCCCTCAAAGGGGAGATGAGGGCGTAGAGATCATCTTTGGAGACTCTCATGAGGTCGGGAAGCCTGTAGTCTTTAGGGCTGACTGCGGGCAAATAAAGAAAAATGTTGCGGCGGTCGTCGGGAACATCAAACAATTGATCCATATACTTTCCTTCCTTTATGACTAAATCGTTTATGACAAAATAAATTCAATATCTGTCTCCGACAGATGTTTCGATGTGGCTGTGTCGGCGCTGATCAGCTCGTTGAAGAGTTCGCTCTTCTGCTCCTGCAGCTGCAGGATCTTTTCCTCGATAGTGCCTACGGTTATCAGCGAGAGCGCCGTTACGGTCGATTTCTGCCCTATGCGGTGAAGTCGGTTGACGGCCTGTTCCTCGGCCGCCTTGTTCCACCATGGCTCAAAAATATAGACTGTGTCGGCCGCCGTAAGGTTGAGCCCGACCCCTCCGACCTTGAGAGTCATCAGCAGCACCTTGCAGTCGGGATCAGACTGGAAACGCCCCACGATCTTCTTCCTTGCCGCCGCAGATGTCGGACCGGTCATCGTCTCATATCCTATGCCCATCTGCTCAAGCCGCGACATTGTGGTCTCCAGCCCGGCCAGGAAGTTGAAGAAAACCACCGACTTGTGGCCGAATTCCACGGCTTCCGCCAGCGATTCAACCAGTTGGTCGATCTTCGGCGCGCCGACTCCGTTCCCGACCAGGCTTTCAGGCACAGAGGCCAGGCGCCGGAGCTCGCTGAGAGCCTGCAGCATGAGAAACTGCGACTTGTTGACGCCATCGCGGGCTATCGATTCCTCGATCTGCCGGCGATAGCTGAGCCTGCGTTCATCGTATACGCGCCGTTGCCTGTCGCTCATTTCCACGTAGATGGTCTTGTCGATACGCTCCGGAAGGTCGGCGAGCACATCTCTCTTCAGCCTCCGCAGGATAAAGGGGAATATCTTCCGGCGCAGGCTTCGCGACGCATCTTTGTCGCCATATTTTTGGATAGGAAGCGTATAGGATGAATTGAAATCCTCGGCGCTTCCGAACATCGTGGGGTTGAGAAAGCGGAACAGCGAGTAGAGCTCGGTGAGATTGTTTTCCATCGGCGTGCCGCTGAGAGCCAGGCGGTGTTCGCCTGAAAGCATCTGCACCGCCATTGTGGTCTGCGAGGCGAGGTTCTTGATGTTTTGCGATTCGTCGAGCACTATGCAGTGGAAGTTCCGGTCTTTTAGCTTCATTATGTCGTTTCTGACCAGGGCGTAAGTGGTGAGCACCACGTTGGCTTTCAACGCTTCGTCGAGATTTCGGTCGGGGCCATAGTAGGTGGCATGTGTGATGGCCGGGCAAAACCTGTCGAGTTCCCTCTCCCAGTTGAAAAGGAGGCTTTGCGGCATGACGATAAGCGACGGGCTGTCGCAACCGGGATATATCATAGAGAGGAGGGCGATGGTCTGCAGGGTCTTTCCGAGGCCCATGTCGTCGGCAAGGCAGCCTCCGAGTTTGTTGTCGTATAGATATTTGAGCCATTTCACTCCCTCTATCTGGTAGGGGCGCAGGGTGGCGTTGACCTTATAGCGGGGTTTCCGTTTGGTGGCGAGCTTGTTGAAGCCTTCGAGAATCGAGCGTGATCGAGCGGCGAAAACTCCGGTGACCTTATTCTGAATAAGCTCTTCCACTTCGGGGAGGTCGAAGAGGCTGACCTTGATGCGGCCCTCTTTGTCACGTCGACGGAAAAGGCGCTGCAGACGGTTGATATATTTCTCTTCGATGATTCCGCGGTTGCCGTCGCCGAGACTGACGTATCTCTTCTTCGCGAACTGTCCGAGAAGGTCGGCTATTGAGAAATGTTCCTCTCCGATCGTTATGTCGCCTTCCCCTTCAAGGAAATCAATGCCCGACGAGAACTTGAAATTGAGCTTGGGATTGACTGCCACAACCTTATATTCCTTCAGTTTTTCGCTTCCCGCAAGATGAAAATCTTCGAGCACCTGCGGGAGTTTGGTGAGCAGGAATGGACCGGCCACCGATTCGGGGATGATAAAGAAGTTTCCTTCGCGATAGATTTCTTTTTTCGAACTGCGGTCGGGGGCGCTGGAGAGGATCAGCTGCTCGAGTTTTTGCGTTCGCTGCTCGATGTCGCAGCCGGCCACGTCGCGGATCGTGATGCCTCTATCTTCGTCGACATGGGCGGTGCGGGTTGGTTCGACGCCGGGAGGAAGTGTGTTGCCAAGCGATTCGAGAGTGACTCCGGTGCGAAGATATAGCGCCTTGTCGGCGGCAACTTTTTCGAGATAAAGTGTCGGGACAAGATGCTCCGGAGCCGATAATTTCTTTGCTGTCATACCGTTGCAGACCGGAATGACATTCTCCATGTAGGTTAGTGCGAGGGTGAGGAAAGCGTCGAGACCCGGGCGGTCCACGCTTCCTGTGAGTGCGTCAAGGTGACGGTAATTGGGGCCGACAGATTTTATTTCGTAGACTGTCGAATCGCAAACCGCATGGGAGTCGTCAAGAAGGAGTATGTCGGATATTTCTTTTCCGTCGACATTGAGCCGTAAGGATATATCCGCCTTCTAATTGTCGGCAACGATATTGAGGCGCAAAGTTAGCGGTTCGCTGTTTTCCGGAAATGTCAGAAGGCTTCGGCGGGAAGTCTCAACGGCCACAGATGCCATGAGATAGATAAGATAGGGATTCTCCCAAATTGAAGCTTTCGGCTTATCATTTTTCCATATTTCCGCTTCAAAGGGATTGTCGCCATGGGCCACCCGTCGGAGTTCGTCGCAGAGTTTGCGCTCGCGGGGAGTCAATTGCGATTCGGAGTCATCCTTCCCTGTAAAAGAGAGAAACGGCTCGCCATCCTTGACGGTGAGCCGGAACACCGGTTCTCCCTGTTTTCTGTCTGCGCCTGACTGCTTCAGGGGGCGGAGGCCGGAAAAGATAGATGAGAATTTTTCGAAAGTATCTGATTCAGACATACTCTTTTATTTAGCGCGAAGTTAGCGCGAAGTTAATACTTTCCGGCGGTTATTCCAACAGAAAGGATCTAAGATTTTTTCTTTCTAAGGAAAAGAAATGCGGCAAAATCTTTCCTTGGAAGGAAAAGCATCTATTCTTATTATGGCTAAATATGTTGGTAGGGGAACCCGCTTCGGGGTTCATGCTGATTGATTGGCGACCCCCGGGTTGACTCGGCCGGACTACGCCCGTCCTCGCTAACCCGGGGGGTCCGAAATGCAGCCCGCTTCGGGGCTGGAAGCCGGCAGCATAGGTCGGAGGTCAAAGGGCAGAGGTCAGAGTTTAGAGGTCGGAAGACAGAGTCCAGAAGTCAGAGGTCGGAAGTCAGAGGACAGAGGTCAACGGTCAGGCTGCTTCGGGGCTGGTTGGGGGTGTCGGCGGCGTTATTTTTTTGGGGGGAGGTGCGGTTGTTTCGGCAAAATGCATTATCTTTGTTGGATGGATATGGATCTTGTCGGCTTTGTTGGATGGATATGGATTGTGTCGGCTTTGTCTGATGGGTCTTTGTCTTATGTGCTTTATCAAATAAATCTAAATCATGAAAAAGTTTCTGCTTGCTGCCGCTATGGCAGTCGCTTGCACTCTCGGCTGTTTGGCTGCTAACGGCAATTCCAAAATCGTTACCGATACTATCGATAGCAAGGTGCTTGGCGCAAAACGCGCCTATACCGTGCTCCTTCCCGAATCTTTCGACACCGACTCCCGGCGCGAATACCCGGTGCTTTATCTTCTCCATGGCATGTATGGCGTAAACGATGACTGGACTGTACAGGGAAATCTGAAGAGTGTTTACGACCGCCTGATAGGCTCGCACGAAATCGGCGAGATGGTTATCGTGATGCCGGATGCCGGTGGCCAAGATCCGTCGCGACAACCTAACGGCTATTTCGATATCCCCGGCTGGAATTATGAACAGTTCTTTTTCACCGAACTTATGCCTGAGGTCGAAAAACGATACCGTATAAAAGGCGACCGCACGCACCGCGCTCTGGCAGGTCTCTCGATGGGTGGCGGCGGAACCACTGTCTACGCCCAGCGTCATCCCGACATGTTCGGTTCAGCTTACGCCATGAGCGCCCTTATGTCGCTTCCCGGCGACAGAAACGGCGATAACAATGATCCTCAGGGGCTTATTCGGAAATTCAATAAATCTGTTGTCGATCACGACTGCGTCAAATTCGTAGAAGAGGCCGATGATGCCCGCAAGGCTGCGCTCCGTAGCGTGAAATGGTTTGTCGACTGCGGCGATGATGACTTCCTTCTCAACTGCAACCTCGACTTCTACCGGGCAATGCGACGCCAGGGAATTCCCTGCGAGATGCGAGTGCGCGACGGCGGCCACGACTGGGAATACTGGCACACTGCTCTATACACAGCACTTCCGTTTGCGTTCCGCAACTTTTCAAAATGATTCCGGCTCTAAACAGTTAAAATCAATCTAAAAGACAATATATTGCATTATGAGGCTCAAAAGCACACTTCTTTCGGCGGCGATGGTGGTTATCGCGCTCACCTTGTTCAGCAACTACTCCGACGGTTGCACGAGCATCCTCGTCACCAAGAAGGCTTCGGCCGACGGTTCGGTGATCACCAGCCATATCTGCGACGGAAATTATCGCACCTGGATGCGTATGGAACCGGCCGCCGACTATCCCCGCGACACCGTGATGAACATTTTCAAAGGGCGTCTCCACACGGAATATCCCGGCTCGATGGATGGCGTCACTGTTGCCGGCCGGATTCCGCAGGCTCGCCACACGTATAAATTCTTCGACACGGCTTATCCGGCGTTCAACGAGCATCAGCTCGCGATAGGAGAGACCACTTACTCTGGCCGCGACACAATGGTCAACAAGCAGGGAATGTTCATGATCGAAGAACTTCAGCGGGTGGCTCTCCAGCGATGCCGCACTGCTCGCGAAGCCATTGCGCTCATGGGCGAGCTTATCAAGAAATATGGATATGGCGACGGCGGAGAATGCCTCACGATCGCCGACCCGAAAGAGGCATGGATCTTCGAAGTTCAGGGAGAGGGCCCGAAAAAGATCGGAGGCGTCTGGGCGGCGCAGCGCATTCCCGAAGGGGAGGTGGCTGTTTCCGCCAACGTGAGCCGCATCGGCGAAATCGACTTCAATGATCACGAGAATTTCATGTGGTCGGAAAATGTGAAGGATGTTGCACGCAAGATGAAGCTATGGGACGGCAAGGAACCCTTCAGTTTCTGGAAAGCCTATAGCGGAGGCAACTATCTCAAGGAGAAGAAAAACTATAGCGTCCGCGAACTTTATATCATGCAGCAGCTCGCTCCGTCGGCCGGATTCAGCGCCGATATGGAGGAGCTGCCGGTGAGCTTCCGTCCCGACTCGGCGGTGAGCGTCAACCGCATCAGCGAACTTTTCGGATCATATTACGAAGGGACGCCACTCAACCTCTCGGCCCGTCTGCGCGTGCCCAATCCCGAGAAGAAGAAAAATCCGGAGGCAGCCGACAGCATTGTCTCCCCCTGCGCCAATCCCTGGATGCGCCCCGACGAATTCGCCCTTTTCGAAGCTTTGGGCGACACCACGATGCGCAACATCCGCACAGTGAGCGTTCCCTGGTCGTCTTATTCCACGATCATACAGTGCCGCGACTGGCTTCCCGACGAGATCGGTTGCGTGGCGTGGGTGCTTCTTGACAATCCGGGTCTTTCGCCTCGCTTTCCGGTGATGGCCGGCGCCACGGAGATGCCGCGACTGCTCGACGTGTGCGGGCAGAAGATGCAGCGCGACGACGCAGCCCTTTGGCATTTCCGCAAGCCCAACCGTCTGGCGACAGTGCGCTGGGGAAAATCTCGCGGCAAAATCGAGCCTCTCCGCGCCTATTTCTCCGCCAAAGGGGCAAGGGAGCTTCCGATGATCGAGGAGGAATACAAGGCGTTGGTCAGCGCCGGAGATACAGTAAAAGCCGTCGAATTGCTCAACGGCTTTACAAACGATTATTTCGGCGCCATCCTTCTGCGCTGGGATGATCTCGAGCGTCAGCTCTGGATCGACAACCGCAACGGTTTCTGATCAGATTTCAATCCTGCTCATGGCCTCGTCGAAAGCGTTGGCCATAGAAGCAGCCGCCCGTCGGCCGTCGCCCATGGCGAGAATCACGGTCGAGGGGCCGCGCACAATGTCGCCGCCTGCGTAGACCATCGACGAATTCGACTTCTGCGAATCGTCGAGCACCATGATTTCACCTTTACGCGAGAGCTGCACGCCGACCGGCACGTCGGGTGTGTTGGGAAAATATCCCACGCTGATCACCACGAGGTCGACGTCGATCTCCTCCAGAGCGCCGGGAATCGGGCGCGGAGAGCGGCGTCCCGACTCGTCGGGCTCGCCAAGTTCCATTTTCTGAACGGTCATCGAGCGGAGATAGCCGCGCTCGTCGGCATGATATTCGGTAGGAGTGCAGAGCGTCAGGAACTCCACACCCTCTTCGCGGGCATGGCGGATCTCGTCGAGACGGGCCGGCATCTCCTCCAGTCCGCGGCGATAAACGATCATCGACTTTTCTGCTCCCATCCTCACGGCCGCCCTCACGGCGTCGATGGCGGTGTTGCCACCGCCGATCACAGCCACCGTCTTGCCGCGAAGCTCCACATTGGTGTTGCCGAAGATCTTCGGCCCAAGCAGATTCTCGCGCATCAGATATTCGTTGGCGGTCATAACGCCGGGCAGATTCTCGCCGGGAATGTTCATGAAGCGTGGTTTCCCCGCTCCGGTGGCGAGATAGATCCCCTTGTAGCCCCGCCGGCGCAGGTCGTCGTAGGTGAGAGTGTGGCCGATAAAGCAGTCTTTCACGAACTCCACGCCCATTTTGCGGAGCTTCTTGATCTCGTGGTCCACGATGTAGTTTGGAAGGCAGAAGGGGGGAATGCCATATTTAAGCACGCCGCCAAACTGGCTGAGGGCCTCGAAGACCGTGACGCGGAAGCCTCTCATGCACATGTCGCCGGCGAAAGCCAGGCCGGAAGGACCTGAACCGACCACAGCCACCTTGAAGGGGAAGAAAGGCTGCGGAGCCGGTTCCTCCTTCTCATCCTCGCCATGAGGACTCTGATAGTCGGAAATGTTGCGTTCGAAGTCGGCCACGAAGCGCTCCAGATTGCCGATCGCCACCGGCTTCTTCCCCATTTTATTGTAAATGCAGCCTGCCTCGCATTGTTTTTCCTGGGGGCATACGCGGCCGCAGACGGCGGGAAGCACCGTGGTGCGGTTGAGCACGGTCATCGCGCCGGGGAAATCGCGGCGTTCGATGTTTTTGATGAAGCCGGGTATGTCGTTATGGACCGGACATCCCTTGATGCAGCCCGGGTCGGGGCAGTCGAGGCATCGCGAGGCCTCGAGCACAGCCTGTTCGTAGCTCAGGCCTTCGGCCACCTCCTTCTGGTTGGTCACGCGGTAGGCGGCGTCGAGTTCGGGCATCTTCACGCGCGGAATAGCCGTGCGCTGTTTCGGAGTGAGTTTGGCGCGGAGTCTGACCCGCCATTCTTTATCGCGGTCGGTATTCATACAAAAAGTCTTTGGCGGTTGAACATCTGGTCGAAATCGACCTCGTGGGCGTTGAAGATCGGGCCGTCGGTGCAGGTCTGTTTTCTCTCGCCGTTGACCATCACCCGGCATATTCCGCAAATTCCGATTCCGTCGATCATGAGCATATTGAGCACGCAGTCGGCGGGGATTCCGAGGCGTTTTGTTTCGGCGGCCACTCGTTTCATCATCAGCGTGGGGCCGGCCATGATCACGCGGTCGATGTCGTAGTCGTGGAGGCATTTCTCCACGACCCCGACAAGTTCGGCGTCGGTGACGGGGAACACCTTTTCGCATTCTGACTCGATTTCACCGAGCAGGCACTGAGTGCGCGAAGATTCCTCTGAGAGCACGGCCACGCAGCGGCATCCACGGGCATGGTTGGCCTTGATCAGCGGGAGCAGGGAGACCACACCCGAACCGTCGCCGAAGAAGAGAATCTTCTGGTTTTCCATGATTCGGGCCGGTCGGCCGAGGGGCCCGAGCAGGTCGGGGAGAGCCTCGCCGGGCTTGAGCATGGAGAGAATTTCCTCCAGGCCGTCGGCGCGGTGGATGATCACGTCGATAATGCCGTTGTCGGAATCGGAGTTGATTATGGAGAATGGGATTCGTTCACCCTCCTTCTTGAATTTGATGATCACGAAATGCCCGGGGAGGCATTTCACGGCCACTTCCGGATTATAGATCCTTACCCGGGCGGTGCGCTCCGAATAGGGGGATATGCTTACGATTTCGTTCATGGTTGGGATGATTGGCGAGGAAAGAGATTGTAAATATAGCAAAAAGAGGGGAAATGACAAAAAAAATCCCGCCGCGGGGATGCGGCGGGATGATATGATACTGTTTCCGGGGTCAGAATGTGGTGTCGGGACGCACGTCGATGTCGTTGGTGGTCTCGAGAAGCATTTCGCCGTTGTCTTTGATATAGAGGTAGGCGTCTTTCTGACCTTTTAGCTCCATCTCGACTTCATAGAAGTTCATGTCGGGACGCTTGTAATATTCCACGTCGTCAACCACGTAGGTGGCATATTTGCTCTTTTCGATGGCGGTCTTTACGGCGGGTTCGACTGCGGTGATGTCGGTGTTATAGTCGGTTTCGGTCATCACCCAGCGGGTGTTCTGGTCAAACCAGACGTCAACGTCATATCTGTCTTTGTAGCCTTCGGCCACTTTCCATTGACCTTTCTTTTCCCATTTCACGTTGGTGAGATCGGGTTCTACTTGTTCAAGGGCCGATTTGAAATCATCGTCTACTTTGATGTCGTCATCGTCGTCGCAGGCGGTGAAAGCTGACAACGCTGCGGCAATGCCCAGTGTGTAAGCCAGTCCTTTAAATAGTTTCATAAGGGTTATAAGTTTTAATAATTCTCCGGCTGTTGCCGGATACATGATTATTCATGCATTCATTATAAAAACGCAAAAGTTAGTGAAATGTTTGATGGGATTCGTTGATTTTTGATGCCGACGGGTTTGAAAGAGGCGTTCAAATGGCTATATTTGCAGAAGAAAACATAAGCTATGACAGCAGAACAGATAAAAACACCCCTCAGCGACACGCGGCGACATGCTGAGTCGGTGTGTTATGTTGTGATGTGGGGCCTCGTGGCGGCGTTCTATCTCCTGAACGTCATCCGGGCGCGGAGCGTCAGCGGCGAGCAGCCTCTTTTCGAGTGGGGAATGGCGGTGCGGGCTTTGGTGGCTCTCGTCCCTTTTGTGGCGCTGTTTATCGTCAACAACTGCATCCTCATTCCCCGCCTGCTTCTGAGGGGAAGGTTCGCGCTCTATTTTATAGCTGCGGTTGCGGCCATATTCCTCGTGTGGCTTTACCAGTATGAGCAGTTTATGGAGTTTCTTGCCAAAATCGGACCTCCGCCGGAGGGGGCGCGTGGCCCGCGTCCGCACCGGTTCCACCGCCCGCTCGGAGCGATGCCTCTTTTTCTCGATTTCGTCTACGACCTCCTTGTGGTCGGAATGAACATCGCCACGGCCCTGATTTTCCAGAACTATCGATATCGCCTTGAACGCCAGCGGCTGAGCCGGGCTAATGCCGAGAGCCAACTGACATATCTAAAAGACCAGATCAATCCACATTTCTACATGAACATGCTCAACAACATCCACGGCATGATTGAGATTGATCCGGAAAAGGCGCAGGACATGGTGCTCCGCATGTCGAAACTTATGCGCTATATGCTTTATGAGAGTTCGAAGCCGAAGATACCCCTTAGCCGGGAAATAGAGTTCCTTCGCGACTATCTTCAGATCATGCGTCAGAGGTATCCGGAGAGCAAAGTGAAGATTGAGGCCGAATTCCCCTCCGCTGCCGAGTCGGGGAGTATCATGGTGGCTCCGCTGCTTTATCTTGTATATATCGAAAATGCGTTCAAGCATGGGATAAGTTATCAGGCGGTGTCGCGCGTTTCGGTGAAAATCTCGATTGGCGGTGACAAGGTGACATTTGATTGCGAGAACACGGTTGCCGCCGATAGCAAAGCCGATAAGTCAGGAGATAGTCACGGCATAGGATTGCAGAACGCATCGAAGCGGCTCCAGCTCATATATGGTGATTCCTTCACTCTGACGGAGGGTGAGGAGAGCGAGGAAGGGGAGGAGAACAAGTTGTATAGAGTAAGTCTAACAATTCCCAAACAGAAATAAATCATGGAAATCCGCACTGTAATAATCGACGACGAACCGATCGCGCTCGAAAAGTTGAAAAGTTATGTGGCGAAAGTGCCGTTTCTCAAGCTTGTGGGAGAGTTTTCCAGCGCAGTTGAGGCTGCGGCGTTTATCAACGAGGGGAATGCCGACGTGATATTCACCGACATCAGCATGCCCGATCTCGACGGAATGCAGTTTGTCGAGACGTTGGCCAACGCGCCGATGGTGGTCTTTATCACCGCTCATCCTCAATATGCGGTCGACAGTTACAGGCTTTCAGCCGTGGACTATCTTCTTAAGCCGTATGGTTTTGCCGATTTCCAGCGGGCGGCCAACAAGGTGCTTGAGAATTGGCGGGCACGCAGTCATAGCGGGGAATCGGAACGGGCTGTCAGACCTGATCGCGATTCTTCGCTCTTTGTGAAAGTCGACTATAAATATTTGCGTGTGAGTCTCAGCGACATCCGCTATGTGAAGGGATATGGCGAATATCTCCAGATCTATCTTGCCGGGCAGACCAAACCGTTGATCACGCTGAGCAGTTTCGCGGCGATAAGGGAGAAACTCTCTCCGAATTTCCTGCAGATCCACAGGTCGTATATCGTCAACATGGATCAGGTGGAACGCATAGAGAAATCGCGAGTGGTGATGGACGCCGACACCTACATTCCGGTCGGCGACAGCTACAAGTCAACCTTCCTCGACTACCTCGCCCGCCACTCCGCCGGCAGCCGCCTCCCCAAGGATTGACGCAAAGCTTTAACCGCCATTCAGGCATTGGCTCTTTCTCGAATTATCTCACGATGCGGGCGTCTTTAATTACGACTCCTTTATAAAAAGTGTTGATATTCAGTTCAAGATAGGTGACGTCAGCACCGTCCGAGGTCTTAAACTGACGGTATTGCACTCTGGATAGAGTTTCCTTGTTGTCTCCGGTTGTGAGCATTACATCAAAACGATCCTTAGGTGCGGGATGCAGATACACGAGATTGTTCTTGAAAATGAGCAGGCTGTCGTCGCTGCATCTCGCTGCTTTTTTCTCGGAAAAATCTTGTAATGCCTTTGGTAGGAGAGTGATTTCTCTGAGGCCAAATTTTGTGTTGAGCACCATATATGTCGGTTTGAGAAAATCCGGACCGATCCGGATAGGAGTCTGGTCGTAAAACGCTACACCCGGATTAAGAGGATTGGCAGCCTGCTCTCTTACATCCTCGATTTCCTTATTCAATTTCAGCTGAACGTCGATAGCCCATGCCACATTGAAAATTGATATCATTCCGGCCACGCAAAAGAGAATGGTATGCCGCTGCCTGACATTTTTAAGCTGACCCATATAATACATAATGGTCAATGTGCTCATTATCTGATTGAATGCCCCCGTACGAGCTCCGTTGAAATATTTGATGAAGATCAGAGTGCCGATCAGCCCGCACGCTAATGTTCCCCAGGCAATGGCGATGTTTCGTCTATTACCAAACAGTTTCTTTCTGGTTTTGCGTTTGAGAGCCCAGATTATAAGCAGCACCAGGTAGATATAAAACATGCAGTTGAATGCCACAATGTTTATCAAAGTCTCATACCAGGTGGATTTCACCAGGAAACTTCCTCTGTTTCCGGTCATCGCCCACAGGGCCGGCATGCACATTATGCACAATATGCCTAAAATCAGTCCGGAAATCAGAAACCTGGAAGAATATCCCGGCAATTTCTTCATGACGAAAAAATATACGAATATTCCGATGGCCATCGGCACGGTCATCCCTTCATGCCACCAACCCGTAACGATACCATAAACCAGCAATCCGATATTGGCGGTGGTCGACATGCGTCCTTCTTTTTCCGTCTTCACAAGGAGACATACGAATCCGACCCCCAATGCTATCGGCCAAATGTAATTGATCGAGAATACGATGGTATACATATATTCAAACCAAGGGAAGACGAAATTGACGACGATAAGCAGGATAGCTGATTGCAGTGACACCAATCGGCAGCTTGTTAGACGGCAGCCTAACAACAGTGTCAGAAAAGAAGCTAAGGACGATACGAAACCATATACAAATTTCGGGAACAAAGAGATAAAAGCGGGGGCAATGACGCAACTTAATCTTCCCGTGTCAATATTCCAGTGGTCGAGGCCGGTTCTCTGGGTTTGAATGAATCTGTGCCACACGTCAGCGTGTATGTCGGTGTTGGCCAGATACCATAAATCGTCTGCCAAAGGGGGCGTAAAGGTATACATAACCATATAAAGCAGGCAAAGAGTGCCGGCCACAGCATAAAATATCCAATCCTGAGATTTGCCTTGAGTTGAGAAAGTAGGTAAGTTCATAGTCGGCGATAAAATCAATTGCAGCCGTGAATTTAACAAATTTTCAACTCATCGGCAAATGCCGCTATAATACTCCCCGATTTTCAGACAGGCACAAAGATGGCGGTATGACAAGAAATCGTTATATTTGTGAAAACAAAGAAAATCGAAATGGCAAGACAATCGAAATTTACAGCTGCATTCAAGGCCAAAGTCGCCGTGGAAGCACTCAGGGAAACCGAACCGCTGGAGTCTCTGGCCAAGAAGTATGGTGTGGCTCCCTCGAAAATCACAGAATGGAAGAACGAGCTGCTGAACAATGCTGACAGAGCCTTCGGGAACGACTCGCAGAGCAAGAGCGAGCTCAAGAAGGTGACTGCCGAGAAAGACCGCCTTCTCAAGAAAGTCGGCCAGTTGACAATCGACTGCGATTTTTTTGCGAAAGCCTGCGAGGATGCCGGACTCAAAGTGAGATAGCGGACCTTGAGATGAAGCGCCCCGCAGGCATGAGCCGCAACAAGTTCTGCAAATACATGAAGTTCAACCGCAGTAACCTTTATTACAAGCCGAGGGGAGAATCCGCTCTCAATCTGAAGATTCTGGAGATAATAGACGAGTATTACCTCGACCATCCGACCACGGGCGTCAAGACAATGACAATGGTTCTACGCGAGAAGAACTATACCGTCAACGAAAAGCGTGTGCGCCGGCTAATGCGCAGGATGAACCTCATGGCCATATATCCGCGGAAATGCCTCTCGAAAGGAGGAATTGCCAAATACGTGCATCCCTACCTGCTGCGCGACCTGGAAATCACGCATCGCAACCAGGTGTGGAGCACCGACATCTCCTATATCCACATGATCGGAGGCTTCATGTATCTCTACGCGATCATCGACGTCTACAGCCGCTATATCGTGGGCTGGAAGCTTAGCAACACACTCTCGGCCGACAACGTGCACGAGATGCTCAGGGAAAGTATCCGCAAGTTCGGAGCGCCCGAGATCATCAACACCGATCAAGGCTCGCAATACACCACAAAGGCATGGGAAGATCTCCTGAAAGAGAACGGCATACACATCAGCATGGACGGCAGGGGCCGTTGCAAGGACAACATCTGGATAGAGCGCTTCTGGCGTACCGTCAAGCAGGAATACGTCTACATCAATCCCACCGACTCTGTCGTTGAGTTGCGTCAGGGAATCAGCGACTACATCGAGTTCTACAACTACGAACGCCCCTATCAGAGCATCGGAGAAGTCCTTCCGGCCCGAGGTTACGGATTAATCGCCTGAAAATTTGGACGGCAATGAAAAAAGAACTAACTTTCCTCTAAAACATATTTCGTCGCGAGAGGTAATATCACCAAAAACAGAAAAGAACTGAGACCAAGGCACATGAAATCCTGTTCTGGCAGTCATCGCAACAGCGGAATTCAGATATAAGATTGTTATTTTCCTCTACAGGCTTGGTTAGCTTATGCCGGTGTGCAACTCCTTCCGATGTATTTGCAAATTTGTAAGCCGGGCTACGATGCACCACAAAGTTAATTACATTGCACCGGAAGGTATGCCGAAAGGTCGTCAGGCCTTTTTCGATTCGAGTGATTTGAGTTTCTCCTCCATCAGCCTCTGTTCTTCAAGACACTTGCGATAGATGTCGATGAAGTCCTCTTCTTTGGAAAGCATATGCCACAGGGCGACAAGAATTTTTCGGGCTATGGCTACCTGTATCTTCATTTTACTCTTTTTCTTGACAGTGGTCTGGAGGTAGCTGAAGTTGGAGAAGAAACAGTTCCGGGTTCTTGAAGCGACCCATGCGATTTCTATCAGTATTTGTCTGAGGTATCTGTTCCCGTGTGTCACCTTCCTGCTTTTGTATCGTCCGTTGCTGACGTCGTTTCGCGGTTTGAGTCCGCACCATCCCACAAGGCAAGCCGCTGTCGCAAACATCTTCATGTCAACCCCTGTCTCCGCAATTATTGCCGTGGCTGCGCGTTCCTTGACTCCGGGTATTGTCTGAATACGTCTGTACTGCTCGGGGAAATGCTCCTGACATAATGCTGTCAGTTCCTTCTGGCATTCCTCAATCTGCCGCTCAATGGTGTCTATGAATTCCTTTGTCTGACGTAATATCGTGATGTCGGTTTCCGAGAATAATCCGGATACTGCCGCTTTAATCTTATCGCGGCCATGCTTGTTGACGGTTCGTCCGTGTACCATCTTTGCCAGTTCTTCCGGATTGGTCATGCCATTTATGATTGCCTGCAACACAGATTGATAACTTTTGGATTTGATGGTGGAGACATAGTTGCTCAGGCGGAATCCACATCGTTGAAGTGCGGCGTCGAGCTTGTTGCAGTTGTAGGTCATGTCTTCGTTAAGATCCATGATGCGTCGGTTCAGCTTGCGCATGTCCTGAACTATTGGCTCGGGCACGAAACTACCTTTGATGAGATTCTTCAGGAGGCATTCGGCTATCCACTGCGCATCCTTAATATCGCTCTTGCGACCGGGTAGTTGCTTTATGAAGTATGGATTCACAAGCTTGAGCTCCATTGAATTGCAAAGCTCGTTCCATACCGGCACCCAGTAGACTGCCGTACTTTCCATGGCTGTCTCCGTGACTCCATGCTCGACCATGTCCTGACACATCTGACGGAGTTCGGGAGTCAGCACTCCGTAGGTCTTCTCAAAAATAATGGCTTCGTCATGTCCCATAATACAAAGATATATGCTATCTTTGTGGACATCAAGGCCGGCGACTGTTCGAATCCTGTCCATCTTATTGAATTTGAATTATTCCTCCAAATTACTAAAATTGTGACTAAGAGCACGCAGGAGGAGACAGAAATCGACGCGTCGGCCTTGTTCTTTTATTCTGCCGGTGTAGAAATCTCACTTTTTTTATCTACATTTGTATATTGACAATACTTCGTTAAAAAATTATTCATAGGCTAAGCGGCATCTACCGCTA